>NZ_JBRJHG010000001.1:0-606322 GCF_053628895.1 Marinobacter sp. MBR-105
CCTTGCTCAAATGGGTGCCGGCAAAGGATGAGGCCGAAATCAAAAGGGTATTCGCCGATGTGCGCCAAGTCCGCGGGCAAAGCGAAACTGCGAAACACATTGCCGATCAGCATTTGTTCTCGACGCTCGTTGAGGTTCATCGTGCCTCCGAAGGCGCACCCTTTGCGGGCATAAAGCCTTCGGGACAGATTGATCCGGGTTTAATGGCGGCGGATGCAGCGTTGGAAAACGGGCAAATTGATCGCCTCGTGGCAAATATAACCCGCAAGATCGAGGATGGCATTCGTGAGCGTTATCATGAGGCTCAGCGTGCAAGGGCCATGGTTGATCAAAGCGTTGATATGGGGCGTGACTTTGTCGCTGACTACGTCAATTACATTCACTATATAGAGGGAGTGCATGGCGCCGCTGGAGCGCAGGGCCACTGATTTTTATTTGGGAGCAGATGCAAAGCAGGCTGACGGCCTGCTTTGCCGTGGTCTTCAGTGAGCATCCCTAGTCACGCCAGCCAAACCTAAAAAACATAAATGAAGCCAACGCCTACTTCCGCCTCGTAATCGTTCCTGGAGATCGGGCTGTCTGAAACGTCACTGCCGTAGATTTCGTAAAGAGCTTCGCCGAATACCTGCCAGTTCTCGCCCAAGTAATTTCGGTAGCTGACATTAACGCCCGTTGATCTATACCCACTATCAACATCAGTTTCCGGTAGCCCCGAATCAATGGATTGTTGTGTGGTTATGCCAAAGTCCCGGTTGGCGAGCTTGCTATCGTGGAAAGTCGCGGCAGCGCCCACTTCCCAGCCAGTACCATCAGCCTGGCACGCCAAACACGTTCCTGCACCGAAAATTCCGAGCGTACCAATTTCTCCTGTTGATACGCGTCCATCCAAAAAGTAACGCCAGTCCTCTGTAAGCGAGTAACGTGCTTCCAGCAATACCGCCACGCCGGAATCCGACTCGCCTAAACCATCCAGCCTTCCATCTTCTGAGTCACCCTCTTCCCGGCCTTCTTCATACCCTATAGATGTCTGAAATAACCAGGAATCCTTCACCAACGTTCGCCACCCAACGGCTTCGCCGGCCCAGAAAAAGATGTTTTCACCGGTTCGCCACTGAACACCACCTGCGGGGTCGGCCTCAAGCTCGAACTCATCCGAACCCTCGTAAGCCGTCTCATATTCAACGCTCAGCCCAAGACCAAATCCCCAGCCATCACCGTTGGTGAAATCGTCAATAGAAGGAAGTGGAACGAGAGGCGTTCTGCTCTCTGTTGCACCTACCGGTCCCAGGCATGAGAAAGCGCCAACAAATGTGGCGACTTTAAGGGCTGCCTTTTTCATGGTTTTTCCTCTGACAAACAGTCATCGGTAATACGACTTACTCATCACAATGGATGATTATTTCTCTCCGACGATAATGCTCTCGCTAACGCGCTTTCGGGACCTTTAGCGCTCACTCATTTTGCTCCTTTCTATTTCATTCCAGAGGAATAACCTTAGAATATAAAGCTCTCGCCATCGCCAGCCATTCAACCAAGGCAGCCCAATGACAACCAGTCCAGCCGTGTACCACCTGGAAAAGCGCAACGTTGCCATTCTGGTGATCTGTCAGGTGATGTTTATGATTGCTGCGATCACCGTAATGACCCTGAGCGGCGTGGTTGGGCAGCAACTGAGTCCCGATCCAGGTCTGGCGACACTGCCGATCGCCATCATGATGCTCGGCACAGTGTTTTCCACCCTGCCCGCTTCGTTGTTCATGAAAAAAGTTGGTCGCCGTCGCGGCTTTATTATGGGCGCAGCTATCGGGGGTGCCGGCGGTGGCGGGCTGAGTTTTCTCGGCATTGCCGTTCAGTCCTTCAGCGTATTCTGCCTGGGCAGTCTTTTACTTGGGTTATACCAAGGCTTTGCGATGTATTACCGGTTCGCGGCACTGGATGTGGCCAGCCCGTCGTTCCGTAGCCGTGCGATTTCCTTTGTTCTGGCGGGCGGTGTTGTCGCCGCGTTTCTCGGACCTTGGAATGCCAGTGCCATGGGCAACCTGGTTTCAGAGGTGCCATCCGGTGGTCCGTATCTGGTCATCGCGATTCTGGCTTTGGTCGCAATCGCACTGCTAAGCCAGCTCAAAGTGCCTTATGTCGGCGAACCCCATGAAGGTGAAAGTACCCGCTCCTTGAGCGCCATTGCCCGCAGTCCTGCTTTTACCGTGGCGGTGGCCTCGGGCGCCATTGGATACGCCATTATGGTTCTGGTGATGACGGCAACGCCACTGGCAATGCGTGGTCAGTCGTTCGGAATGGATCAGGTCGCCTTTATCATGCAGTGGCATGTTCTGGGCATGTACGCGCCCTCTTTTTTTACCGGCAGTCTGATTGCCCGGTTTGGTCTAGGGCGCATTCTGGTGACCGGCTGCCTGATTCTGGTGGGCACTGCGGTCACCACGATACTGGGCACATCGCTTGTCCACTTCTGGGTTGCGCTGGTTTTGTTGGGAGTAGGATGGAACTTCCTGTTTATTGGCGGCAGCACCCTGCTCTCAACCCTGCATACGGAGGCTGAGCGAGGCAAAGTTCAGGGTATAAACGACCTGGTGATTTTTGTTTTGGTCACCATCGGTTCGCTGATGTCTGGCACCTTGCTGCATCATCTGGGTTGGGAAACTATGAATCTGCTAATGCTGGCGCCCATCGGTTGCATCGCACTTTCAGTGCTTTGGATGCGCGCCAGCAGTAAACGTAATCTCGCTTCGGCCACTTAAGGCAGGGTTTGATTCGTTTTCGGCGTTACTGGTTTCCCTGGCGCTGATTCTGAAGCATTTGCTCCATCATCAACTGCATCTGGTCCATTCGCTGTTCCATGCGTTGCAGTCGTTGGTCCTCGCTCATGGTAGTTCCGCCTTGCCGCATTCCCTGGCCGCTATTGCCAGGCCCCTGATTTTTCATCTGGCCCTGCCCTGGGTTTCGGTTACCCATGCCAGGATCCTGGCCGTTCATTCCCATGCCCTGACCCATCATGCTAGGCCCCATTCCGGACTCTCGCATAATCTGCAGGTGTTCCTGCATGCGCTCCATATGTTCCTCTCGCAAGCGTTGGCGTTCTTCTCTGGTCGTTGCATTCTGCATTTGCTGCATGGTCTGGTTCATTCGATCCATGTTCTGCTGCATTTGTTGAATCCGTTCCTGGTTCATCATTCCAGCCTGGCTCCCCTGTCCGGGCCCACCCTGGGCAAAGGTGGCGAGCGGTAGCGAAATCAGGCTGGCGCAAACCAGAGTTCTCAAACTATGTTTCATGACTTTCTCTCCCCGTTGTGACTTTTCCATCAATAACAGAAAGAGCGAATGCCCTTTTGATGTACGTCAGATTCAAGTATAGGCAGTGTTCCGTAGTTTACTAACCTTGGAGGCTCCCGCTAATGGGTTTAGAATCGCTGCCTAATCTTCCCCGGGGTTTAGGATTCCAAAATGCCGATTCTTGAAGCTGTTCTGATTGCTGTTGCCGTCCTGGCGCTGCTCGGCGTCATCTTTGAAGAAGTCATTCACGTCAACAAGGCGAAAACCACGCTGTTCTTTGGCACGCTCAGTTGGGTTCTACTGTTTCTGTTCAGTTCCGGTGCCGACGAAACCGCGGCGGTTTCCACTGGTCTGTCGGAGAGCATTGCCGAGATCGCCGGGTTATGGCTATTTCTGGTAGCGGCGATGACGTTTGTGGCCTATCTGAACAAGAAAGGCATGATTGAGAACATGATCTATCTGATCATGCCTCGGCAGGTCACCGAGCGGCGCTTACTGTTTCTGACCGGCCTGTTCTGCTTCGTGTTTTCTTCTCTGGCGGACAATATCACGGCAACGCTGGTTTCCTGCTCTCTGATTCTGTCCTTAAACCTGGAGCTGAAGAAGCGGCTGCAGTTCATTGTTTTAGTTGTGTTTGCGGTCAACTCCGGCGGTGTTTCACTAATCACGGGGGATGTCACCACGTTGATGATCTTCCTGGCAGACAAGGTAGAAATCCTGACGCTGCTGACACTCGCCATCCCCGCTTCAATCACGGTATTTCTGCTGGCCGTGCTTCTTTCAGGCGGTTTGTCCGGCACTGTTACTCTGAAAGCCAGTTCCAACGAAGTCCGAACCGTGGACGCGGTGATCGCAGGCCTCTTTCTGGTCACAATCATTGCCACCATCACCGGCAACGCGCTGTTCAGCATTCCACCGGTGCTTACCTTCCTTTTCGGGCTTTCCATCATGTTCCTGGTGTCTCGCTTCATGAGCGACGATTCGGATCTGGACCCGATTCTCGAATACATTCGGGTTATCGAGTTTGAAACCCTGCTGTTCTTCCTGGGTATCCTGCTGCTGGTGGGCATGCTCAAGGAGATTCATGCTCTGGATTCGTTGGTGGCAATTTATGATGTGATGCCGCCGGTATACGCCAACTATCTGATGGGCATCTTCTCCGCAGTCATCGACAACGTGCCTTTAACGGCTGCGCTTCTAAAATCCGGCATCAATATGAGCCCGGCGGAGTGGATGGGGTTAACCTATGCCGTTGGTGTGGGCGGTTCGTTGTTGGTAATCGGCTCTGCGGCGGGAATTGTAGCCATGAGCAAAATCGACGGGCTCACCTTCGCGGCTTATCTAAAGTACGCGTTACACCTTCTGGCCGCGTATACGGTGGGTTATGCCGGGGTCATTCTGCTTGGCTCTGTGATGAACGGCTAAAGTCGAAAAAGCCTGCGAGGTTCCACCCCGCAGGCTGTGGCTATCTTACTGTCAGAAGTTAACCTGAACACCCAGGCCGATGCCGTCTACGGTAATGTCATCGTCATCGTAATAGCGCATGTATTCGAGGTTGCCTGAGAGGTTCTGGGCAAACTTCACGTTCACGCCGGCACCGTACGAGAAATCCGAATCGTCGTCTTCCACTGAGCCAGCTTCGGCCTCAATGCGCGTGAAGCCGAAAACAGCGTACGGTGTTACCGGGCTCTCATTAACCACGTTCACCGTGCCGTAGCCACCGAAGAAGTTATCGATTTTTACGTCAACACCGCCGATTCGGTCATCATCCACGCCAAAGCCCGCCCGGGCTTCAACACCGAAATAGTCGGTGGCCATCACGCCGACCTTGCCAGACAAGGTGCCGGTGTCGGCTTCTGCCAGGCCATCGAAATCGGTTTCCATGAAGGTGTAATTCAGGCCGGCGTAGAGCCCGCCAACACCGGATTTATACATGTCCTGGGCAGACGCCAGCCCGGCAAGGGCCAGCCCGGCTGTGGCTGTTGCGATAATAAGAACCTTTCTTGTGGTCTTCATAATCTTTCTCCCTGTTCATACAGGCCTGCACGGCCTGACAGTAAACGTGCATCAGTCCGACGATTCCCGCCATAGGTGGGTTCCGTATTTACCCGTTTTTTACGTCGATTTAATTCCGGGTTAATACTTCTGTCCGGGGCCTGTTTCCTTGCGGTTGAGAAAGCCCGCGGGTATGCTGACGCCGTCTTTTGTCAGCTGGCTTGAGCGTGCCTTGAGAAACCTAGCCCCTGTCGTTTTCATTGTCAGCGTCATGTTTATACTTCTGAGTGTTTTCATGACGTTACCGGTATTACTGTTGGCTGCCACCCCCTCCGGTGCACCCAATGCCATTGCGTTTGCCGAATCGGCGGCTATTGTCTGCGTGCTTGGTGTTCTGGGGCTGTTGCTGACGTACCGTGAACCCCGTGAACTGAAACCTCGCTATATGTTCGTGCTCACGGTCTCCAGCTGGTTTGTCATCGCCCTTCTATCTGCCCTTCCCTTTTACCTGAGCGATAACGACATCTCGGCGGCCGATGCGTTTTTTGAGGGCACCTCTGGCATCACCACCACGGGGGCGACGGTGTTCACCGGCCTGGACACGATGGACAAGGATCTGCTGCTCTGGCGCTCGATCCTTCAATGGCTGGGCGGTATCGGGATTATCGGCATGTTCGTTGCCGTACTGCCTTTCCTGCGAGTGGGCGGGATGCGCCTGTTCGCCACCGAATCGTCTGAGTGGACAGAAAAGGCGTTGCCACGTATGAAAACCCTCAGCCGAGGCCTGCTGTTGGTGTATCTGGTGTTTTCCGTGGTTGCGGTTGTTACCTACTGGCTGTCCGGTATGTCTCTCTTTGACGCGTTCAACCATGGCCTGACCAGCATCGCCACGGGCGGTTTTTCAACCTCAGATTTGTCTATGGGCAAGTTCAGCGATCTTATCCTGCTGGAAGCCACTTTTTTCATGATCATCGGCAGCCTGCCGTTCTTCCTGTTTGTGCGGGAAATGCACGGCCAGCATGGGGTTCTTTTCCGTGACCAGCAGGTTCGTCTGTTCCTGGGAATTCTGTTTGCGGTGCCGGCGATGCTCACGCTCTATCGCTGGTGGGTCTCCCCGGTACCCTTCGACCCGATTCACAATTACGCAGCCACGCTTTTTAATGTAACTTCCGTTGTTACGACCACGGGCTATGCGTCTGAAGACTACTCCGCCTGGGGCCCACTGGCTTTTGTGGTGTTTTTCTTCCTGATGTTTGTGGGCGGTTGTTCGGGTTCAACGGCCGGGGGCATGAAAATCTTCCGGTTCCAGCTATCGCTGATCATTCTGCGGGAGCAGTTGATGCGCCTGTTGCACCCGCGGGCTGTGTTCACCCGTAATTACAACGGCCGTGCCGTCAGCGACGAGATCATCTCCTCGATGATTGCCTACACCTTCATCTTCCTGTTGTGTCTGCTGGTGATCACCGTGTTGCTGGCGTCTCTGCAGCTCGACTTTGTCACAGCCCTTTCAGGCGCCCTCACCTCGCTGACCAACGTTGGTCCTGGCCTTGGCGATATCATTGGCCCCGCCGGCAACTTCTCGCCCCTGCCCGATGCCGCCAAGTGGATTCTGTCCGTAGGCATGTTGATGGGTCGACTGGAAATCCTGAGCGTGGTGATTGTGCTCTCACCGGGCTTCTGGCGTGGCTGATCAGCGCAACCAGAGGATGTGAGCGTCTTCCAGCGGCAGGTTCAGCTTTGGCTCGTGACTGCGGATGCGAGGGGTGTAGTGTTCACGGGGGCGTGCTGGCACGGAGCAGTAGTAACGGTAAGTCTGTTCGGCTTCCGGTAGCGGCCCGGTAAGTGCCATAGGCTGCACCAGGCGTGGGCCGAAGGTTGAGGCCTCTGCCACCAGTTCCACGGCAACCAGTTCCGGGCTCAGGCCATCCAGATACACATCCAGATCAACCCGCAGCTCTTGCCCTTCCTCCCGGGCGTCCATTGCACCAAATCTCAGGCGAGGCCAGTGTCGGGCTATGGTTTCTTTCACTGAAACAAGTTTGCCGGCCCCTTCCGCGGTGCGCTCAGCGCCCTGCGCTACCATGGGCAGATAGAATTCCGTGACATACTCCCTCACCATGCGGTTGGCTGAGTATTGTGCGGTTAATTCGTTCATGCTGGCTCGGATTCTGGCCAGCCAGTTGGCCGGTAATCCCTGTTCATTGCGCTGGTAAAACTCCGGTACAACCTGATTTTCCAGCAACTGATAGAGTTCTTCGGCATCCGCCTCGTCGTGTTTATCCGTCTGGCTCAACTCCTCGAAGGTGGCTCCCGGGCGAATGGCCCAGCCCAGCTCAGGCTGCCAGGCTTCCGCCCACCAGCCATCATATTGCGACAGGTTCAAACCACCATTAACCAGTACCTTCATGCCGCTGGTACCGCAGGCTTCCCAGGGATGGCGCGGGCAATTCAGCCACACATCCACGCCCTGAATAAGTTCACTGGCAACGGCCATATCGTAGTCTTCAATGAACACCACTCGCCCTTCCACCTCTGGCAACCGGGTGAACTGCTTCCAACGCTTGATGATGGCCTTGCCTTCACTGTCGTGGGGGTGGGCCTTGCCCGCCAATACAATCTGCAGCGGCCGGTCCCGGTTGCTGAGGAGTCGAATCAGTCGTTCCGGATCTGTCAGCAGCAAGTCCGGGCGTTTGTAATCGGTAAAGCGGCGGGCAAAGCCCAGGGTCAGGGATTCGGTATCCAGCAGTAAGCCACAGGCTGCTTCCCGGCTGTTGCCGTAGTTGTGTTCGCAGTGCTGGCTCTGCAGTCGCTCTCGCAGGTAATAAACCAGCCGATGCCTCTGGTTTCTGCGCATCTGCCAGAGATCGTGGTCCCTGGTATCTCGCAGTGGGCACAGGTCCGTCATGGGCTGTCGCCACCGGTCCTGGCCACAGGCCGACGTCCATAATTCGTCCGCTTCCGGGGAGTCCCAACTGGGGGTATGCACGCCGTTGGTCACGTATTCTGCCGGCACATCAGCGGCCGGCCAGCGCCCGAACCAGGGCTGAAAAATGGATTGGGTAACCTGTTTGTGAATCTGGCTGACCCCGTTAAAACGCCCGCTCATACCCAGCGCAAGCCCCGACATGTTCAAATCGCTTGAACCACCATTGGCAACGGTCAGTATGGTCTCCAGCGGCTGGCCGATTTCCTGCAACCAGGGCTCCAGGTACAATCGGGCAAGTTTCGCCGGGAACCGGTCAAAACCAGCAGCTACTGAAGTGTGGGTGGTAAAAAGGTTGGTGGCTCTGGTTGCCAGCCGCGCCACTTCAAAACTGGTCTCATTCTGCTGTTGCCAGTGCACGGCGCGCTCAACCAACGCCAATGCGCTGTGGCCTTCGTTAATGTGGCACAAAGCAGGTTTGCGCCCCAATTGTGCCAACAAGCGCCAGCCGCCAATTCCAAGCACCATTTCCTGTTGCAGGCGTTTTTCCGGATCGCCGCTGTAGAGCTCGCTGGTAATACCCCGGTCGCCGGGCTCATTCCGGGGGTCATTGCTGTCGAGCAGCAACAATTCACAGCGCCCCACCTGTCCTTTCCAGGCCCTCAGGCGAACTGTACGGCCGGGAAAAGGTACGTTTACCCTTGCCCATTCTCCGCTGCTGTCCCGTAACGGAGTAACCGGGAGCATGGTCGGATCGTTATAGGGGTGAAACTCCAGCTGTTCCCCCTCAGCGTTCAGGGCCTGCCGGAAATAGCCCTGCTGGTAGAGCAAGCCCACGGCTGTGACCGGTACACCCAGATCGCTGGAAGCCTTCAGGAAATCGCCGGCCAGTACGCCCAGGCCGCCGCTGTATAACGGCAGGGATTCCGACACCCCATACTCCATGCAGAACCAGGCGACGCCAGTGGCCAGCTGGTTTCCGCAGTTTTCAGAATACCAGGTCGGGCACTGGTTGAAGGCCTCATGGCGATTCAGTTGTTGCTGGTACCGGGTCAGGAATTCCGGGTCTTCGGCCAGCTGTTGCAGCCGCTCTGCCGAAGCGCTGTTCAGCACCAGCCAGGCGTTGTGGGTTGCCTCCCAGATTTCTTCATCGAGCTGCCGCCACAACTGATCACATCCGTGGTGCCAGCTCCACTGCAGATCCAGTGCAATCGCCATCAGCCCAGACAACTGTGCTGGCAGGGCCCTCATGGTATACGCGGCCAGAGTCATGGGGCTTCAGCCGTTAATGCGCGGTATAGCCGCCGTCGATAACCAGTTCGCTCCCGGTCATGAATTTGGACTCATCGGATGCGAGGAAGACAATGCCCCAGGCAATGTCGTCCGGCTCGCCCATCCGTTCAACCGTCGCTTTGCCAATGCCCAGTGCGCCGCCGGTTACTGCAGCTACTTTGCCTTCAAGTCGTGCCATGTCAGTCGTCCCTTACAGAGTCAGTTCTTGTCTTTATTGAAGTCAGTGCATTTGCTTGCGAACTCGCCCGACAAGAAGGTCTGTAGACGCCTGTTCCTGCAGGCAGGCAATCAGTTCAGAAATTGTCAGCGCATCGTTCTCAACGCCGTCAAAATCAACCCCCAGACCGCCATCATCAGTCCTAACCACATGGGCGCTCAGTGTGCAGTGCCCCCGCTCCGAACGTTCCGGAAACCGGAAGGACAGCTCGATCGTCTGGTTCAGCCTCACATCCGAATAATCGGTCGCAATAAACAGACCACGCCTGGAAGCGTCCCGGATCATACCAGTCGCTACTGGCATGCCACGTTTGTAGACCAGAATGGGCAACCCGCCTTCTACTCGTTGGCTTAGCCGATGTTCCATGCCGTTTCCTCCTGTCAGCTTGCCGAGTGGATACCGCAACTCCTCCACTTTACACCTGATCAAATATTAACCATCTTGATTCTGATCAAGAGGGTGATCACTCGGCTATCGACCGTATAGGTTCACAATATTTCTCAGCCCTGGCAGGTCGATCCTCGCTCGATAATCCTCGGGTAAGGTCCATTTCCAGTTACCCTGGATCGTGCCAGGCATGTTGAAGCGTGCCTCGGATCCGAGAGCCAAAAGATCCTGTATCGGAACGATCACCAGTCGTGATACCGAGCCCATCGCAGCCTGTATCACGGGCCATGGCATATCCGGGCCGTTAATTCTCAGATACCGGTTAACATGCTCCCGGGTTCGCTCATCCAGGCTCTGGTACCAGCCCAGTGTGGTGTCATTGTCGTGGGTGCCGGTATAGACCAGATCCCATTCCTTGTGGTTATGCAATAGATGGGGGTTGGCGGCGCTGCCATCAAAACCGAATTGTATGACGGTCATACCCGGTAGCCGGAAACGGTGTCGAAGGGCTTCCACATCTTCCCCGATGATGCCGAGGTTCTCGGCAACCAGTGGCAAACGGGGTAACTCCCGGAAGCAGGTTTCCAGAAAATCATCGGCCGGGCCCGGCACCCAGTAGCCATCGACCGGGCGCGGATTCTCCGCCGGAATCTCCCAGTAAGCCTGCAGCCCCCGGAAATGGTCAATTCTAAGGAGATCGAACCGTTCCTGCTGGCTGGCCAGGCGCTGCACCCACCAGTGGTATCGGTCCTCCGCCATTCGCTGCCAGTCGAATAGCGGGTTTCCCCAGTGCTGACCCTCGGGGGAGAAATAGTCCGGGGGCACCCCGGCAACCACTCTGGGCTTACCTTCACCATCAAGCTTGTACAGGTGGGGTGCGGCCCAGACATCAGCGCTGTCGTGAGCGACGAAAATGGGGATGTCGCCAAATAGCCAGATGCCCCTTTCGGCCGCGTAATGACGCACCGCTGTCCATTGTATGAAAAACAGGTACTGCTCCAGGCACACCCGTTGCAATGTACTTTGGTGGGACTCTCTCAGGGCTTCCAGGGCTGTCGGCTTGTGATCGCGCAGGTCTTCCGGCCAGTCCAGCCAGTTCACCCCTGGAAACGCCTCTCTGGCTGTCATGAACAGCGCAAAATCATCCAGCCACTGATGATGCTCCAGAAAATTCTGGTAAGCCTGTGCGTTGAGGGCTTCTGACTCACGATAGCAACCGGCATGGAATCGCTGGCTGGCATGTTCCAGGGCTTCGGTACGGGTAAAGGCGGTAAGTTCCTGGCTGTCGAGAAGACCGGGCGCCACCAGTTCCTCAAGGTCGATCAGAACGGGGTTCCCGGCATGGGCCGAGAGCGACTGGTACGGCGAAAGGTCTGCATGAGTGGGCCCCAATGGCAGTGTCTGCCACACCGTGATGCCTGCCTCGGCCAGAACATCCACAAACTGCCGGGCAGCGGCGCCCAGCTTGCCGGAAACGCCAGGTAATGCGGTCGGGTGCAACAGCACACCGGCACGCCGCCTTGCCAGAACCGGATTGGATGGCATTTCTACAGTCATGAATCGGCCTCATGCCCCGGCCGCATGGCACCGCCCTTGGCGGGCTCCCCTCCACCCTGGCTCAGGGGCTGGAACAGGCTGGACGGCGCCGGGTAGCCAATACGCTCATACAGGTTGGCCAGGTGCCGGCGATACAGCTGCTCGAAATCCCGAACCACCGCTGCCGGGTTGTAATCGCCAAACCACCAGAACCAGTCCGAGCCCTCACACAATCCGAGCTGATGTGAGGCCGCCTGCTTCTGGTCCGTGTTGAGGGAGCCATTATCCAGCGCCCGGTCAAAATGCTGCTTGGCCTCGCACAGCAGGTCCCAGGCCCGGTTTTTGTCGGGATCGCCTATCCAGGTGGAAAAGGTTCCATAAATCCAGCTTCCAGCCACCAGTTCCGGGAGTTGCACAGGCTCTGTGTAATGCTCTTCCTGAAGGGTCGAATAAGTGGTCAGTCGCAGTTTCGGGTGTTTCTCAAGCACACGGTACAGCTCGTCAAGAAAATGGAAGCCGTTCTCCGGGTAGTACTCCCAGGCATTCTCGCCGTCCAGAATCACTGAGATCACCGGTTTCTTGTCTTCTCTGGCGATGTTTTCCATGTGATGCACCAGGTCGCCAACCGCGTCCCTGGCGTGCCAGTCGGCATAGGTAAAACCAATCAGATCCGATAATCCATCGTCACGAAAAAAAGCGGTTACATTGGCATCGTTAAACCGGTACGGATGATGGATGCTGGCATCTTCAGGCAAGGATTTGTTCGTCCTGGCCTTGTTGATGCTGTTATTGATGACTGAATCACCGGAAGCGGTCCATCGAAAGCCTTGCTCGCCAAGCAACAGCAGCGTGGCCTGGCTCAACCCACCTTCAGATGCCCAGCAACCCGCAGGTTCGGTGCCGAAAAAGCGCTTGAAGGCTCGCCTGCCCTCGGCCAGATGCCAGATGGCCCGCTCTTTCCCGCCCGGATAGTGATCATGCTCCGGAAGCGCGATCTCCGGCATCGCTTCTCTGGCGGAACTGAAACTCAGCAACAAGGGCACGATGGGATGGGCCCAGGGGCTCATGGCCAGCTCCACCTGCCCGGTATGCGCGAGGTGCCGATAGCGCGGGCCAATGCTGGCCATCAATTCCGCAATAACCCCCAGCAATGCCTTACGGTCGTCCAGTGTGTACTGATGCGCCTTTTCCTGAAGGCTTTGCACCACACCATGCTTGCGACGCACGGTTTCTGCCATCCAACCCAGGTGATACCACACCAGCAGATCAGCGAGGAACTGGGTGGAAAGATAACGCTGTAGGTCTGGCCGGGTTCGGTACAGATGGGCCACTTCCGCCAACCGGTCATATGCGGGAAAACGTTTGATAATGCGTTCGGCATTGGCTCTCAGGCACTTTTCCATCAAATCCAGGAATGCCGGTGAGCCGGGTTCCGGCAGTGCCGGATTAACCAAAGCCGCAAGCAGAGGATCGCCGATGGTTTGCCCGCCATGGCGCCAGCGCTCGATGTGATACAGGTAGGTTTCAATCTGTTCCAGCAGCACGGGGGCAAAATTCACCACCGCCCGGGCATCCGGGTGGGCTTCCAGGTGGGCGGCCATGTCCACGTAGTCTTTAATGCAGTGGAGGTAGACCCAGGGAAAAAGAAACTGCCCGTTGCCGTGATCCTGATAGTCCGGTTGGTGCATGTGCCAGCACAGCACCACCGGCGTACGGTTGTCAGAGGCCATGGGGATAATCCTGCCCGAGCATCTCGGGGGTAACCAGCACTACACCTTTTGACGACACGTGAAAGCGTTTCTCGTCTGCCTTCCGGTCGAAGCCGATCCGGGTGCCTTCCGGAATACGGCATCCGCGATCAATCACTGCTTTTCGAATATGGCAATCCCGACCGATGTCTACATCCGGAAAAACCACCGTATCCTGGATATCGCTGAATGAATGCACCCTGACCTGGGAGAATAACAACGAGTGGCGAACGCGGGCGCCGGAAACGATGCAACCGCCGGCCACCATGGAATCCACCGCTGTGCCCCGGCGATTGTCGTCGTCGAAGACAAATTTGGCAGGAGGCAGCTGCTCCTGATAAGTCCAGATAGGCCAGTCCGAATCGTAAAGGTTCAGTTCCGGGCTGATGTCGATCAGCTCCAGATTTGCCTGCCACAGAGAGTCGATGGTGCCGACATCGCGCCAGTAAGCAACCTTGTTGTTGATCGGATCCCGGAATGGGAAAGCAGCAACCCGGTGGCGCTTGATTACCGAGGGAATAATATCCTTGCCGAAGTCGTGGGAGGAATTGCCGTCCATCTTATGATCCCGCAGCAGCTCGTCAAACAGAACCGCCGTGCTGAATACGTAAATACCCATCGAGACCAATGCTGTACCGGGTTTACCCGGCATGGCCTTGGGATTGGCCGGCTTTTCCTCGAATTCGGTAATGCGTAAATCTTCATCCACCGACATCACCCCGAACGCCGAAGCTTCTTCGACGGGCACCTCAATACAGCCCACGGTAATATCCGCCTCCTGTTCCACGTGGGCAGCCAGCATGGTGCCGTAATCCATTTTGTAGACATGGTCACCTGCCAGAATCAACACGTACTCCGGCTGGTGGCTGCGAATGATGTCCAGGTTCTGCAGTACGGCGTCTGCTGTGCCCTCGTACCAGGAGGTCTCAATGCGCTGCTGGGCTGGCAACAGTTCCACAAATTCGTCCAGTTCCCCCCGCAGGAATCCCCAGCCGCGCTGAATGTGACGGATCAGTGAGTGGGATTTGTACTGGGTAATGACGCCTACCTGGCCAATGCCGGAGTTGATGCAGTTGGACAACGGGAAATCGATAATCCTGAACTTACCCCCGAAGGGAACGGCGGGCTTGGCTCGCCATTTGGTGAGGTCGTGAAGCCGTGAGCCCCTGCCGCCAGCCAGCACCAGGGCCAGGGTTTGACGAGTAAGACGACTGACGAAACGCTTGGCGGTTTGCATAGCAGCTTCCCTGTTTAAACCGGATACGCGCCGACACAAATTTGACGTTTGCTCTTGCAGAAAAACACTATCATTGAATTATGACGTACAATTGTCTTAGGTCATATTTTGTACAAACGCAAAAACGATTGATGGTCTAACCTCTGGTTTCCACTTTTGTTCAGGAATCTGTGGTCTATGGAAAGCCCCGCCCTGAGTGAGTTCGACCTGCACCTGTTTGCCGAAGGCAGGCACTGGCATATCTACAATGTGCTGGGTGCCCACCTTGGGAATCAGCGAGGAATCGAAGGCGCGCGTTTTGCCGTTTGGGCACCCAACGCCCAGGCCGTGAGTGTGATCGGCGACTTCAACGACTGGGACAGCGGCCGTCATCCCATGGCGGTTAACAAAGATTATGGTGTCTGGTCGGTATTCATTGGGGGAGTAAAGCCGGGAGACCTTTACAAGTTTGCCATCACAACCCGAAACGGCCACGACATCACCAAAACCGATCCCTACGGTCAGGCCTTTGAGCACCGGCCTTCCAATGCCGCAGTGGTGACCGAGCGGGGGAAATACGCCTGGGGCGACGGCGACTGGCTTGAGGGCAGAAACCGGTTCGACTGGCAGCGGAGCCCTGTTTCTGTCTATGAGGTACACCCTGGCTCCTGGCGCCATCACGGTTCCGGGCGCTGGCTGACCTATCGGGAGCTGGCCGATCAGTTGGTGCCCTACGTGTTGGAAACCGGCTTTACGCATATTGAGCTACTCCCGATTACCGAGCACCCGCTGGACGAATCCTGGGGTTACCAGACTACCGGCTATTACGCCCCCACCAGCCGTTATGGCAGCCCGGATGATCTTCGATATCTGGTCGACCTGTGTCATCAGAACAACATCGGCGTGATTCTCGATTGGGTGCCGGGGCATTTCCCCGATGACGACTTCGCCCTCGCCGAATTTGATGGCACGGCACTCTATGAACATGAAGATCCCCGCCGCGGGCGTCACCAGGATTGGGGCACGCTCATCTACAACTACGGTCGCCACGAAGTCCGGAACTTTCTCATAGGCAGTGCGCTTTTCTGGCTGGATACCTTTCACATGGACGGGCTACGGGTGGATGCCGTTGCCTCCATGCTGTACCTGAACTACTCCCGGAATGAGGGTGAATGGCTGCCGAACGAACATGGCGGCCATGAGAATCTGGAGGCGATCCGTTTCCTCCAGGATCTGAACCGGGTGTGCCAGAGCAGGTTTCCGGGTGTACTGATGATGGCGGAAGAGTCCACGTCCTGGCCCAGGGTGACCCGGCCTCCGGAAATTGGCGGGCTCGGTTTCAACCTGAAATGGAACATGGGATGGATGCACGACACCCTGCATTACCTGCAACAGGATCCGGTGTATCGCCAGTATCACCATGACAAGCTCACCTTTGGTTTGCTTTACGCTTTTTCGGAAAATTTCGTGCTGCCGCTATCCCACGACGAAGTCGTACACGGCAAATCCAGCCTGATTCAGAAAATGCCGGGAGATGACTGGCAGCAGAGGGCCTCGCTGCGCCTGCTGTTCAGCTACATGTTTGCCTACCCCGGCGCGAAGCTGCTGTTCATGGGGGGTGAATTCGGCCAGCGCCAGGAGTGGAGCGAACGCCGTGAGCTGGACTGGTATCTATTGCAATACCCGGAGCACCAGGGGCTGCGAAAACTGATCCAGGACCTTAACGGCCTCTATCGGCTATACCCGGCCCTGTATCGAAAAAGTTTTACCGGTGAAGGATTCGAGTGGATTGACTGCCACGATTCCACCCAATCCGTGATCAGTTTTCTACGGATTGCCGGCTCACCGGAGCATGGGGCGCTGGTGGTTGTTGCCAACTTTACACCCGTGCCCAGGCATCACTACCGTATAGGCCTGCCTGGCGGAGGCAACTGGCAGGAAGTTTTTAATTCAGACTCCACCTGGTATGGCGGCAGCAACCTCGGCAACCCCCTGCCCTTGCAAGCTGAGCCCACACCCTGGATGGCCCGACCGTGCTCCCTGGAGTTAACACTCCCGCCCCTGGGGCTGGTTATGTTGAGGCCCGCGCCATGACCCGGGTGCTGTTTGCTACCAGTGAGGTTTTTCCTCTCGTGAAAACCGGGGGGCTGGCCGATGTTTCCGCCAGCCTTCCTGAGGCACTCTGCCGTCTGGGCTACGACTGTCAGGTTCTGCTACCCGGCTATCCTGCTGCACTGAAGGCAGCGCGAGAGGGTGGCGCCCGCAGGAAAACCCGGTTCCGGTATGGTCAGTATGATGTCTCCCTGTGGCAAACCCGTCTGCCGGGTACGGCGGTAACTCTGTGGTTGGTGGATTGCCCGGCTCTTTTCGATCGTGCTGGCGACAGCCCCTATCAGAATGAAAATGGTGAAGACTGGTGGGACAATGCTCACCGGTTTCACTTGTTCGGGCGAATTGGAGCTATGTTGGCACTTGGGCAACTGGGTCTGGCGTGGCGCCCGGACATCGTTCACTGCAACGACTGGCAATCCGCACTGATTCCGGTGTTCCTGGCGGACAGTCAGGATGCCCCGAAAACCGTGTTCACCATCCACAATCTTGCTTACCAGGGGCTGTTTTCCCATGAGACCTTTCGGGCCCTGGGCCTGCCCGATTCCCTGTGGCGCTACGAGTTCCTGGAATTCCACGGCCAACTTTCCTTTATCAAAGGTGGGCTGGTGTTCAGCGATGCCATCACCACCGTGAGCCCCAGCTACGCCGATGAAATCCAGACACCCTGGTTCGGTAATGGCCTGGACGGCTTGTTGCGCCACAAATCCGCCAGGCTGAAGGGCATTCTCAATGGCATTGATACCCGCCAATGGAACCCGGAAGACGACCCGCACCTGGAGTTTCACTACGGCGCGGACTACCCCGCCAACAAATCACAATGCCAGGCAAGGCTGCAGCAGGAACTCGGGCTGGAGGTTTGCGGGGCTCCATTGCTGGGGTTCGTCGGGCGCCTGGTGGAACAGAAAGGGCTCGACTGGCTGCTCGGGGTCATCAAGCCATTACTGGAACGAGGATGTCAGTTTGCCCTGCTCGGCTCCGGCGAACACCACTACCAGGAAAGCCTGAAAGCCATGGTTCGTGAATGGCCCGGGCAATGTTCACTCACGCTCGGTTACAACGAAGGCCTGGCACACCGGATAACCGCCGGGGCCGATATTTTCCTGATGCCTTCCCGGTTTGAACCCTGCGGCCTGAACCAGATGTACAGCCTGAGATACGGCACCGTACCTGTGGTGCACGGCGTCGGCGGCCTTAACGATACGGTGTTTGACCCCAATGAGGAAACACCGGAACAAGCCAATGGTTTTGTGTTTCGTGAGGCGACGCCAGACGCATTACATGCCGCCATTACCCGTGCGCTGGCAGCGCGGGAGGACCGGAAAACCTGGCGCAAATTGCAGGAAAACGGCATGAAAGGCGACTATTCCTGGAAGAACCGGGCCGGCGAATACGCGGCCCTTTACCGGAACCTCATTGCCGGCAACGACCGGATACATGAAGACTGACACGGTGCCCCTGGCCCAAGGAGGTCATCACCATGCACACCGCAACTGAATTCCGGCTGGAAGCCCGCCCCAGACTACCAGAAGCACTGGAACGACTTGATACGCTGGCCAATGACCTGTTCTACAGCTGGGATCATGGCGTGCGCAGCCTGTTCGCGCGGATTGATCTCCGTCTCTGGCAAAAAGTGGAGCACAACCCGAAACTGTTCCTGCGACGGGTGGCCCAGGCCCGGCTCGATCAGGCATCGGAAGACCGCGCCTTTCTCGCCGAATACCGGCGAGTATTGTCCGCTTACGACGCTTATCTTGAATCCCAACCCGGCACCGAAGTGCTGGAGGCCCTGAATCCTGAAGATAGCCTTGTGGCCTACTTTTGCGCCGAGTTCGGGTTTCACGAGAGTTTCCCGATCTACTCCGGAGGCCTTGGCATACTGGCTGGTGACCATTGCAAGGCGGCCAGTGACCTGGGGCTGCCCTTTGTCGCCGTTGGGCTACTGTATCAGCAGGGCTATTTCATTCAGACCATTGATGCCCAAGGGCACCAGATTGCCCGTTATCAGTGCCATTCCAGCGATGAGCTGCCAATCACGCCGGTAGAGGTAGATGGCAATGCACTGACCGTCTCTGTGCCCTTCCCAGGGCGCGAAGTGCATGCACGGGTTTGGCTGGCCCGGGTCGGGCATATTTCCCTGTACCTGCTGGACACCAACACCGGTGAAAACAACGATGAGGACCGGGAGCTGACACTCCAGCTTTATGGCGGCGACTCCGCCACCCGCATCAGCCAGGAAATGTTGCTTGGCATTGGAGGCACCCGGGTTCTGGCGGCCCTGGGTATCCAGCCTACGGTGTGGCATATCAACGAGGGCCACGCAGCCTTCCAGATACTGGAACGTTGCCGTATGGCCATGGCCGAAGGGCTGTCTTTTGGTGCCGCCCTTGAGTCGGTAGCCGGATGCACCTTGTTTACCACCCATACTCCAGTGCCGGCGGGCCACGATATCTTCCCCCGCGACCTGGTGGAGCACTTCCTGTCGCCTTTCCTGGACCACTCCGGGCTGGAATTCGATGCCGTTTTCGGGCTGGGCAGCAAAAACGGTGATCAAAGCTTCAATATGACGAGTCTCGGCCTTCGGGGCTCCCGGTTTCATAACGGCGTAAGCCGGATTCACGGCGGTGTAGCCGCTCGGATGGAAGGCGATATCTGGCCACAGATACCGGCGGCCGAGAACCCTCTTGGCTACATTACCAATGGTGTTCATGTACCAACTTTCCTGGCGCCGGAATGGGCAAGTCTGTTCGATATCCAGGCGCCAACCTGGAAAAGTGAACTGAGAAACCCGACATTCTGGCAGTTCATCGACAAGATCCCGGACTACCATTACTGGAGCGTTCACAAGGCCCTGAAACAGCAGATGGCCGAGTTCATCGTGCGGCGCCTGAAACGCCAGCACAAGCGCAATGGCACGGGCCATTCAGTGACTGAGCGGATGGCCCGCAGGCTGGTATCGCCGGAAAATGACGCGCTGGTGGTCGGCTTCGCCCGCCGCTTTGCTACCTACAAGCGAGCTACGCTGATCTTCTCCGATCTGCCCCGCCTGGAACGGCTGCTCACCAATCCGGAGCAGCCGGTTGTGCTGGTATTTGCCGGCAAGGCCCATCCCCAGGACAAACCCGGGCAACAGCTGATCAAGGTCATACACGACCTCTCCATGCAGTCCAACCTGATGGGGCACATTATTCTGTTGGAGGATTATGATCAGGCCATGGCGCGCCGGCTGCTGAGCGGTGTTGATGTCTGGCTCAACACGCCGGAATACCCCAAGGAAGCCAGCGGCACCTCTGGTGAGAAAGCAGCCGTTAATGGTGCCCTGAACCTGAGCGTGCTGGACGGCTGGTGGGGTGAAGGCTACGACGAAACCAATGGCTGGGCGATTACGCCGCGCGACACCGAACTGGATGTAGAATTTCGCAACCGCGAGGAAGCCCGGGACCTGTTGGACCTGCTGGAGCGGGAAGTGATTCCGCTCTATTACAACCGAGCCTCACAGGGCTACTCCCAGGGCTGGGTAAGCCGTTCCAAAGCGTCCATGAAAACCATTACGCCCCGGTTCAATGCCCAGCGTATGGTGATGGACTATGTTCGCAACTATTATCAGCCAGCCACCCGGCAGGGCGCGCGGTTGAGAGACAACAATGCCGCACTGGCGCAGGAGCTGGCAGAGTGGAAAGCCCGGGTGCACGAGGCCTGGAACGGCGTGTCCATCCATGTGGACGGCTGCGTGTCAGATCGCTGTCACTGGGATGAATCCGTGGAGCTGAAAGTATCGGTGGCGCTGAATGGTCTGGCGCCCGATGATGTACGGGTGGAATGCCTGGTCGAGCCTGAGTGCACCGGCACTCACACTGGCCCCGGGCCCGACGCATTTGTGCTGGAAGCCAGCGGAGAGAAAGACGGTAAGACCCTGTTCAAAACCCGGATCCAGCCACCCTACCCGGGGTTGCAAACACTGCGATTGCGCATCTATCCGCACCACAAGGCGCTAACCCACCCGCTGGAGATTGGGGCCATGCTCTGGGCATGACACTTAGTCGGTAGTCGGGTTCAGCGGTTGCTCGTTGTTATTCGCGGCCAGTGCATTGACCACCGGATTGGCATACATATCCAGCAAATAAGGGCGGATCGCCGGTTCGCAGGCCTCCAGCCGGCGCTCCATTTCTGCCGTGGCAGCGTCCATATCGGCCGGAGACCAGGTCTCGGCGGTTACCACGCTCTCACTCACGCTGCCCGGAGTCTCATGGGCATCCGGGTGAACTCCCCGCATCTGGTACGCCACCAGATTGGAGGCGTGCAGGTGGTAATTGGCGTGCATTTCATGGTCAATGCGTGCGGCCAGTGCTTTCGGGTTGTCCGGTGAATCGGCAATCGGGGCCCCGAAATGGACATGAACGTGGCCTTTATAGCCCGTCAGTCCTTTAACGATCTGGTCTGTGTCCTCGCCTTCGGCCTTCTGATAGGCGCCAGTCCGGCCCCGCACTTCCAGTTCTTTGGCCTTGTCGGCATCGCAGGGGTCGTATTCGTAGGCAATAGATACCGGCACGATGTGAAGACGGTTCATGGCTTCATCGAACGCCAGCCCGGATTTTTTCCGGCTCATGTAGAACATCTTGATGATCGCCGGGTCGGTAGCGTCAATGCCGTCTTTCGCGCGGCCTTCGCGCTGAGCAATCCAGATGCTGTGATTGGTATCAATGCTGTGATTGATGAAGCCGGAAAGCGTGAGGTAGGCATCGCGCATTTCCCTTGGGCTGGTCATGTTACGGCGCACCACAAAACTCTTGTTCAGCCGCATCATTTCCGCAAACACCCGATTGGAGAGCAGGTTGTCGCCAATTGCAATCCGGGTTGTGTGGAAGCCGTTCTGGAACAGCAGGTAGTTGACCACCATCGGGTCAAAAACAATGTCCCGGTGATTGGAAATAAACAGATGGGCGCTGTTCTTGCTGAGATTTTCCAGGCCACTGAGGGTGACGCGGGTGGTGGTATTTTCCACCAGTTCTCCGACGTATTTCGAAACCCCGGCCTGCATATCATCTACACGGGTGTAATGCCCGAAATGGCCGACCAGCCAGCGGCGAATAAACATCCTCAGAACGCCCGGCGCCCATTTTGCAACGGTTGGCGACTTGAACCGCCCAACCATATCCAGGAATTCCCGGTCGTTAACCAACCTCTGGATGGTTGGCGCGGTCTCTTCATCCGAATAGGGACGGATTGCGTCAAATTCCTGCATGCAAGCCCTGTTATTGTTCGCAGCGTTGATCACAGTGTACGAAAGGGGCGCTATTGTATCCTTTCTCTTGCCGGTTTGCCTCCACCCGAATGGCCAGTTGACCAAACATCCGGAAGGATCTGGTAGAATCGCGCTGCTTAATCACTCCGCCACGAGCTGACCACTGAATGTACATGGACCAGGACTTCGACCAACTCGCCACTGAACCACCCACCGCTGCGGGCCGAAATCCGGAGCAGGTTCTGCACGAGGTATTTGGTTACGAGAGTTTTCGGCCACTGCAGGGGGATATTGTCCGGGAAGTGGTCAACGGCGGTGATGCCCTTGTGTTGATGCCCACCGGGGGTGGTAAATCCCTATGTTATCAGGTGCCCGCTCTGGTTCGGCCCGGCACCGCTATTGTTATCTCACCGCTGATCGCGCTTATGCAGGATCAGGTGGCGGCGTTGCGGGAGCTTGGAGTGAAAGCGGCGTTCCTGAATTCCACCATGGATTTCGAACAGGCCCGTGCCACCGAATACGCCCTGGCGACCGGCGAGCTTGACCTGCTCTATTGCGCTCCGGAACGGCTGATTCAGCCGCGAACCATTGAGCTGCTGCATAACGCGTCCCTGTCGTTGTTTGCCATAGACGAGGCTCACTGCGTCTCCCAGTGGGGGCACGATTTCCGGTCCGACTACCTTCAACTGAGCATGCTGGCCCAGGAATTTCCCGGCATCCCCCGTATCGCACTGACAGCGACCGCTGATGAGCGCACGCGAAAAGAGATTGCGGAACGGCTGTCGCTGACCACCGCCCGGCATTTCATCAGTGGCTTTGATCGTCCCAACATTCAGTATCGGATTACGCCAAAGACCAACGCAAACAAGCAGTTGTTGGACTTTATTAAAGCAGAGCATGAAGGTGATTGCGGTATTGTCTATTGCTTGTCCCGAAACAAGGTCGATGCCACAGCCCGATTACTGAGCAGCAAGGGCTATACCGCACTGCCCTACCATGCCGGGCTAAGCGCTGAAGACCGCGCCCGCAATCAGGATCGTTTTCTCAGGGAAGATGGCGTTATTGTGGTGGCAACCATTGCCTTTGGCATGGGCATCGATAAACCTGATGTGCGTTTTGTCGCCCACCTGGACCTCCCCAAAAGCCTGGAAGCCTATTACCAGGAAACGGGCCGGGCGGGCCGGGATGGCAAACCGTCCACCGCGTGGATGGTCTATGGCCTGCAGGATGTCATCAAACTCCGGCAGATGCTGGAGGCCTCTCAGGGTAACGATCAGTTCAAGCGGGTTGAGCGACAGAAGCTGGATGCCATGCTTGGGCTGTGCGAAGTGACCCAGTGCCGGCGACAAGTGTTGTTGCACTATTTTGGAGACAACCTGGAGGCTCCCTGCGGAAACTGCGATACCTGCCTGAACCCTCCGGAAACCTGGGATGGCACGGTGGCGGTGCAGAAGGCCCTCTCCTGCGTCTACCGCACCGGCCAGCGCTTTGGCGTTAACTATGTCATTGATGTACTTCGCGGGTCAGAGAATGAACGAATCCTGCAATCCGGCCACCAGGCGATCACCACCTATGGTATCGGTCAGGAACTGTCCGCGAACGAATGGAAATCGGTATTCCGGCAACTGGTGGCGAATGGCTACCTGCGGGCAGACCCGGAAGGCTATGGCGCGCTTCAGCTAACCGAGCGATGCCGCCCCCTGCTCAAGGGCGCACAGGCAATTGAACTGCGGAAAGACCCGGTGGTCCGCAAAACCGCTGGTGGTAAGTCATCAACCAGCCGCCGGAGCGGCCAGAACGTGCGGGACCAGATTACCGACCACGCCGGGTGGGATGCGTTGCGGGCCTGCCGCAAAGAGCTGGCGGACAAGCAGGGCGTGCCGCCCTACGTGATCTTCCATGACACAACCCTTTTCGACATGCTTGAACGCCGCCCTTCCACCCTGGAGGAGCTGGCCGAGGTCAGCGGCGTGGGCGCCGCCAAGCTGGAAAAGTATGGCGACGCTTTCCTGCAGGCGCTACGCTCTATCAATCCTGAGGCTTGAAACCCTTCTTGCGCACCCGATAATGGGCGATGGAGGTGGCGACGTGGTTGCCTTCTTCATCTCTCAGAATACCTTCCAGAGTGAATTTGGCCCTGCCGGTGGCGTCTGCATCGGCAAGGATGGCAGCCACCGCCTCTGGTGGTAGTTCAAATTCCACGGTCACATCAGAATTGGCCGGCTGCAGAAACTCCAGAGTCATTTCCTTCAGGATTGGCGTGTAGGCAGGGCCAAGGTCGAAAAGGGTTAACACCCCACCGGGAATCTCCGCCACCAGGAAATAGGCCCCAGCATACAGGCTACCAAAGTGGTTTTTATTGCCCTTGAGGCGCACGCGAGCTTTGACGTAGCCCGGGCGAAGCTCCTCAACACTGAAGTGATTACGGGGCGCGAACGGTATCGCCATGCCAATAATGCGGTTAACCGCGGCATAACTGCCGGTCTTCTTGAGCCATTCCAGCGGTTGCAGCAGCGTCGCCTTGGGGTCACTGGAGCTTACCCATTGGCCGGCGGTGCCAATCAGAGAATCAATAAGAGCCATAAAGCCATATCCTGAAGTACAGAAAAGGCGATCTTTACAGTCAGATACGGCTACTTCAAGAATCTTTTACAGTTTTTTTGAAACCTGTACGTTTCGATTAACGCTTTCTGATCTAAGCTGTAGCCATTGTCTGTAACGTTACCGTTGCTTGCAGCCGGATAACAGGGAAAGGGCACGCAGTTGTACACATTCAATAAAATGATAGCGCGCCTCTGGCCAGTTCTGGCGCTTGCGGCGTGCATTCACGTTCAGCCAACGGCTGCGTCCGAATCCGAATCGGCTCTCACACGAGACTACATACTCTGGTACCGCAACTACGATAACCCGGCCATTCGCAATCTGGTTGAACTCGCATTGCGCAAAACCTCGGAGTACGGTGAGTTCCAGATTATCCGCAGTGAAGAAATAAGCCAGGGGCGCGCCCTTAGGGAATTGGCTAACCCTCAGAGCCGGATTCTGGATATTGCTAACGTGGCGACGTCAGAGGAACGGGAAACGTTTCTCAACGCCATTCCGGTGCCTGTGGACGGTGGCTTGCTCGGGTTCAGAGTATGTATGGTGTTGCCGGAACAGCTCAGCCTGTTTGAGGGGGTGTCCAGCCTGGACGACCTGCGCAAGCGAGATATCCGTATTGGCCAGGGCGCGCACTGGCCAGACACCCCGATTCTCGAAGCTAACGGCATTACCGTGATCACCCATACTCGCTATGAAATACTGTTTGGCATGCTGCGCAACAAACGCTTCGACTGTTATGCCCGCGGGGTGAGCGAAGTGCTTTTCGACCTCGAGCATAACAAAGCCGACGACCTGGTGATCGAGCCTAACATACTGCTGGCCTACGCCATGCCATCCTACCTTTTTGTGGCGCCGGACGATCACGAGACCGCACAACGGCTGCAGCTGGGGCTGGAGCGAGCCATTCTGGACGGCAGCTTCGCGGTGTATCTGAAAAACTGGTTTGGTAGAGCCGTACCGTCACTGGGCCTTGATCGGCGCACAATAATCACGCTGGAGAACCCATATCTTAGTGAAGAATCCAGATATGTCGGGCGTCGAACCCTGGAAAACCTGGAGCGCCGTGTTGAGCTACTGAGTGTCGAAGACTAGCGGGCCATCCCTGGCCGGCACGAATTACACCCGGAAACGCGTTACCTTGTCATTCAGCACTCTGCCGATGGTCTCGATATGGCCGCTGTATACATCGTTCTCGCTGGCGGCCTCCAATCAGGGCCAAAAACAAATTGCATTTAACAGTTAGTGTAGTCGAAACATAGTTGCTAACGGCAGATCCTGCGAAGTCTTGAACACTCTTTGCTAGAATGCTGAGATCACAGCACATTCGCCAGACACGACAGGGAGAACCCTATGGCCCATGAAGAGCTCCACCTGAATCTGCGTAACCTGACCCTTGATGACTACGGCCAGTTGCAAGAGTTGATGGATCGGGTTTACGACGACATTGGTGGCGCGTGGCCAAAAGAAACCATCAAGGCTCTGGTAGAACAGTTTCCGGATGGCCAGATCTGTATCGAAGACAACGGCCAGTTGGTGGCGGTTGCGCTCACGGTATGCGTGAAATACGAAAGATTCAGCAACCCTCACGCCTACGACGACCTGATTCTGCGTAACGAGAAAATCTGGCACAACCCCAACGGCGATTCGCTTTACGGCCTGGATGTCTTTATAGACCCCGAATACCGGGGCTATCGACTGGGGCGTCGTTTGTATGAAGCACGAAAAGAGCTCTGTCGTTCCATGAACCTGCGGGCCATCCTCGCCGGCGGGCGGATTCCAAGCTACTTCAAGTACGCCGAGCAATACACTCCGGAAGAATACATTCAGCGCGTTGATCGCAAGGAAATCTACGACCCGATCCTGACGTTCCAGCTTTCCAACGATTTCCAGGTTACACGGCTGATGCACAAATACCTGCCGGAGGACCAGAAATCCCTCGGATATGCGACGTTGCTGGAATGGAGAAACATTCTCTATACGCCCCCCTCATCGGTACTCAACGTCAAAAAAACCCAGGTGCGCATGGGGGCGGTGCAGTGGCAGATGCGGGAATTCACCTCGGTGGAGGAGGTGCTCAAGCAGGTTGAGTACTTCGTGGACGCACTGTCGGATTATAAAAGCGACTTTGCCCTGTTCCCGGAATTTTTCAACGCGCCGCTGATGGGGCTGACCGACCAGATGGATCAGACCCGTGCCATTCGGTTCCTCGCAGGCTTTACCGAACAGTTCCGCAACGAAATGTCGGAAATGGCCGTCAGTTATAATATCAACATTATCACCGGCTCCATGCCGCTGATTGAAGATGACCGGGTCTACAACGTCTCATACCTGTGCCACCGTGACGGTCGTGTAGACGAGCAGCGCAAGGTCCACATTACCCCTCACGAACGTCGCGACTGGGTTATTGAGGGTGGTGATAAATTCCAGGTATTCGATACCGATGCCGGCCGTGTCGCTATCATGATCTGCTACGACATTGAGTTTCCGGAACTGGGCCGTATCGCCGCCAGTCAGGATGTGGACATTATCTGTGTCCCCTTCTGGACCGATACCAAGAACGGCTATTTGCGCGTGCGCCATTGTGCCCAGGCCCGGGCCATAGAAAACGAGTGCTACGTGGTGATTACCGGCAGCGTGGGCAACCTGCCGAAAGTGGAAAACCTGGATGTTCAGTACGCCCAGTCTTCGGTATTCTCGCCGTCGGATTTCGCATTCCCACATGATGCAGTGATGGCAGAAACCACACCGAACACTGAAATGATCATGTTTTCAGACATGGATCTGGAAAAGCTCAAACTGGTCAGAAACGAAGGTTCTGTCACCAATCTGAAAGATCGACGTGTTGACCTTTACGAGCTGAAAACTCGGTAATGGGCAGATTTGGCCCCGCACAGGGGGCCAAATCCTGATTATTTCCATGAACGGGCTGCGGTAGATAGCTGACGGCATTGCCAAAAGTTTCTGGCCCGTCTATTGTTTAATTAATGTTCAGTATATATCTGGCCGACCTCAATAGCAGAGCAAGCGTTCCATGAACGAAGAACTACCGGACCTGGTCGCGCGTTTCCGAATCCGACACGGCATTTTTCGCAAGGAAACCGTTGAAGCGCGACTTTATGAACTCGACAGTTACGGCTGCGTGATGAAAACGGACAAGCTGTTTGAACCCGGAGATACCGTGGTTCTCGACCTTGTTATGGATATGCCGTTTGAAGAAATCCGTGCCGAAGGCCTGACCGGCCTGGTTACCGAAAAGCGAAAACACTGTAGCAACTTCTTCTACTCACTTGATTTTGTTGAGCTAAATGCTCGAGATGAATCGCCGCTCTCTGACAAACTGCGGCGCATAAGAGAAGTTGTTCTCAAGAAACAGAGCCTGAAATCCCGGCGTGGGTCGAGCCCCGCTTCCGGTATGCGACAAATGGCCTGATGCCCGTTCACTTCACCCGCACTTCCCTTCCGTAAGGAGACACTCCATGGCAAAGAAAGCCAAGCCAAGCGTTGATAAGATCGTCAAGAAAGTAAACAAAGAGTTCGAGAAAACATCCGCCCAGATCGAAGGGCTGATTAACGACGCACTGAAGCAGTTCGACAACCTGCAGAACCAGGTTCAGGAGCCGGTACGCAAGCTCCTGAAAGACATGGATGAGCTGCGTGATCGTGAAATGAAGCGCTTTAACGACGAATTTGAGCGCCGCATGAATGAATTCCACGAACTGCAGTCGGCATTGCTGGAGCGCCTGGGTATCGCTTCAAAGGAAACTGGCAAGTCAGTGTCCAAGTCCGGCGAATCAACCTCGAAGGCCAGTGGTACCAAGAAAGCGGCTCCGGCCAAGAAAACCGCCGCTGCCAAGCCGGCCGCCAAGAAAACGAGCACTGCCAAGCCCAAGGCCGCAGCTCCGAAGAAATCGGCCAAGCCGGCAGACAAGTCTGACCTTACCCGCGTGAAGGGCATTGGCCCGGCAACCGCAAAGAAAATGAAAGAGGCTGGCATTACCTCCATCGAGCAGATTGCCAACCCCAGCGATGCGGACAAGCAGAAGCTGGAAGCATTCAAGAGCCTGAAAGGGTTCAGCGAGTTGTCTGCCGAAGCGAAAAAGGTACTCTGAAACCTATCTCGCAACCCCATGGCTTGAAATAAGGGGTAGGCCCGTCGGCCTACCCTTTTTTGCATCTGACCAGGGCGAGTTCCAGGCTTTCCAGTTCGCTCTCCGGGGTAAATCCAGACGCAAGGGCATTTACCTTCGCTCGCAGTTCCGCCAGGAATTCCGCGTCGGTTTCCGCACGTAACATCAGGCTCGCCAGAGCTTTATCGTCTTTAACCGGAAAACAGCCGGGATAGTCATCGCCCAGCAAACCACGGTTGCCGGGAATATCAGAGGCAAGAATCGGCAAGCCCGCCCGACAGGCTTCCGACACCACATTCGCCCCACCCTCCATGATGGAACTGATCACCATAAGATTACTCACGGCCATCAGGTGCTCCAGCTTTGGCTTGTCCAACTCACCCAGATAATGAAACCGGGGATTGGACCGGCTTTCTTCCAGCGCCTTTTCCCGCCACGCCTCGTTGTGGGCCTTGCCGGCGCAGGAAACCACAATGCGGGATTGCTCAGGAAGGTGGTAGCAGGCCCAGGCAGCACGCAGAGAATCCTTTTCGTCACGCAGATGGCCAATAACGCAAACGTGGAACTGGTCCTTTTCTGCCCGGGCGCTACCCGCCACTGACGGCTTGGGCGCGGATTGCCGCAGGCACAGCAATTTGTCGTGGTAGCGTTCGGGAATATCCTCGGCCACCAGATCATGCAGCCCGATCAACAGATCAGCGGCGTCCATGGAGGCCCATGTGATGTCCGGAAACTCGTGCTGAAAGCGGTATATGTCTGTGCCGGTAAGTACCACGATCAAAGGTTTCTCGGGCCATGTTTCCCGGTACCGCTTAACCGCGTCAGCACTTCGCCAGGCGTGCAGGGCAATCAGGCAGTCCGTTTCCTGGCGCTGGTATTCTGTCACCACTTCCACCTGATGACTGGCTGCTTCCAGCAGACTCTGCCAACGCAGTGCGGTGGCCCGATTACCTGCTTTCGAATCCGGGCCGGCTGGAGTTACTATGGTCAATCGCATGGCGGTCACTTGTTCTGTTTTTGAAAAATTCTGCATGTGGCACTGCGCCAGGTAAAGCCTTCCCTCGTATACCGGTTCAGACTTGACGGAAATCACGTTATCCTGACTGGGTTTTCAAGTACATGGCAACGTTTTTCACCAAACCCCACCTCGCAAAGGAATGATTCATGATGGCAATCAGCAACCTCAGAAAATGGCTGGCGACGGGCTTGCTCTCACTGGCAGCCGCAACCACCGTTCAGGCAGACACTTTCGTGTTCACCGCCATTCCGGATGAAGATGAAACCAAACTGGTCGAGCGCTTTCGCGGCGTGGCTGACTATCTTCAGGAGCAGCTGGATGTTGAGGTGCGTTACATCCCGGTGAAATCCTACGCCGCTGCAGTCTCTGCCTTCCGCAATAACCAGGTACAACTGGCGTGGTTTGGGGGCTTGTCTGGTGTTCAGGCCCGCCGACTGGTTCCGGGTTCCGAAGCCATTGCCCAAGGCGTTGAAGACGAAGCCTTCGAGACCTACTTTATCGCCAATACCAGCACTGGAATTCAGCCGGCCAACAGTCTGGATGAGCTGGAAGACGAGCTGCGCGGCAAAACCTTTACCTTCGGTTCAAAAGGTTCGACCTCGGGCCGCCTGATGCCGGAGTTCTACATTCGGGATGTCTTTAATGAAGCGCCCGATTCCCTGTTCTCCCGGGTTGGATTCAGTGGCAACCATACCCGTACCCTTCGCCTGGTCGAGGCCGGAACCTATGAAGTGGGCGCCCTGAACTTCCAGGTTTGGGAAAAAGAACTGGAAAACGGCAACATCGATACTGATTCCGTTCAGGTAATCTGGAAAACGCCTTCCTACCCGGATTATCAGTGGACCATCCGTGGCGATGTCGACGAGCGTTTTGGTGATGGCTTCAAGCAGAAGGTCACCGAAGCCCTGCTGAAGCTGGACGATCCTGCCTTGCTGGAGAGCTTCCCCCGCTCCGGCTTCATTCCGGCGTCCAATGACGACTACGAGCCCATTCGTGCAACAGCGGAAAACATCGGAATTCTCGATTGATGTCAGGCTTTGATTTCCATGGCCTGACCGCCAGTTTCGATGGAGAGCGGGTTATCGGCCCGCTCTCCTTCCGAATCAATGAAGGGGAACACGTTGGTCTGGTTGGCAAAAGTGGTGCCGGCAAATCCACGCTTATCCGCTTACTTTATGACCGGCTCGAAGGCAAGGCTTCACTCGTTCCCCAGGGTCTGGGATTGGTCAACGCCCTTCCTGTCTTCCACAATGTGTTTATGGGGCAACTGGACCAGCATGCCACCTGGTACAACACGCTTACGCTGATCCGTCCGTTCCGGCGGGACAAAGACGCCATCCGGGCGTTACTGACCGAACTGGGTATACCAGAAAAACTCTGGATTCCGGCGGCAGCACTGTCTGGCGGCCAACGGCAACGGGTCGCCATTGCGCGGGCACTCTATCGGCAGGCGCCAACGCTGTTGGCCGATGAGCCCATTTCCGCCCTGGACGGGCCAATGGCCCAGCAGGTGATGACCATGCTTACCAATCAATTCACCACCAGTATTGTTGCCCTGCACGATGTGGAGATGGCTCTGGCGCACTGTACCCGCATCATCGGTATTCAGGACGGCCAGATTGCCCTGGACCAGCCGGCCAGTGAGCTGACCGCCGCTGACATTTCCGTTCTCTACTGACAGGCATCGACTTTCAGCATGTTCGCCTACCCGACCGTACGAGCCAGCTTTATCTTTCTTGCCGTTGCGCTGCTCGGGCTGTTGGTTGCGGACATTGCCATTACCACTGCCAACCCCTGGCAGGATCTCGGCCGCTTCTTTCTGGGCGTGGCCACACCCAATTTTTTCAGTACCGAAGGCTTGCTCACTGCCCTGCTGCGGACCGTAGCTTTTGCCTTCGTGGGCGTAACTCTCGGGAGTATCTGCGGCTTCCTGCTGGCGCTGGTGTACCGCTTTCTGCCAGTACGAATCTTCTGCGCCTTTATCCGTGCCATCCATGAGCTGTTCTGGGCGCTGATCTTTCTTCAGTTTTTCGGTTTCCACCCGCTCACGGGTGTGCTGGCCATTGCCATTCCCTATTCCGGCATCTTCGCCAAGGTCTATTCGGAAATCCTGGAAGAGGCAGACCCGCAACCGGGCCGTCTGCTGCCACCGGGAACCTCATCCATTGCCGCCTTTCTGTATGCCCGTATCCCCGATTGCTGGGTTCAGATGCGCACCTATACGGCCTACCGGCTCGAGTGTGGTCTGCGTTCCTCTGCCATTCTGGGCTTTGTGGGGCTTCCGACTCTGGGTTTCTACCTGGAATCCTCATTCTCCCAGGGTCTGTACTCAGATGCCGGCGCCATGCTGATTCTGTTCTATGTGCTGATAGCCACCATGCCCTTATGGGTTCGCCCCAAACTACTGCCGATCTATATTCTTGCAGCGCCTTTTTTTCTTGGGGACGGTCTACCCATTGTCTGGGGCAACGTGGAACGCTTCTTTACTGAGGACATCATTCCTTCACCCATCCGGGATGGCGAAGGGCTTGCGGCTATCTGGGCGTGGTTATCCGATGTGATGATAACGGAAGCTTTGCCAGGCATCTGGAACACCGTGGTATTGACGCAGATAGCGCTGGTGGCCACCGGCATTCTGTCCCTGCTGGCCTTCCCCCTGATCTCGAATCATTTCGGTGGCCCGGCGCGGCGTACCTCCGGGCATGTGTTTCTGGTGATCGCCCGTTCGACACCGGAATACATTCTTGCTTATATTCTGCTACAGCTGTGGGGGCCTTCCATGCTGCCGGCCGTGGTGGCGCTGGCCCTGCACAACGGTGGCATTATCGGCCACCTGATTGGCCGGCAGACCAACACCATTCACCTGCGCCCGGACGCTCCGGTGGGTTTTTCCCGCTACAGCTGGGAACTGGTGCCCCGCATCTACCGCTCATTCCTGGCATTCCTGTTCTACCGCTGGGAAATCATCATGCGCGAAACGGCGATACTGGGCATCCTTGGTATCTACACTCTCGGCTTTTACGTCGACAGTGCCATTCAGAATATTCGTTTTGATCGCGCCATGGTGCTGATTTTGATTACCGCCCTGCTGAACATCGGTGTCGACGCCCTGGGCCGTTTCATTCGTCGCAAACTGGCCCTTCAAACCATGCCCACCTGCTGATCCCTTGGGACTGCCATCACATTTTTCGACGCTAAACCGGGCTTCAGTGCCATTTTCTGATTTTGCCCCCTGTCCCGCCGGTTACACAACGTTACAATAACCTCGATGAATCAGCTTGTCGCTCCGCTTTCAGAGGAATACCACGATGGTCAATGGATTGGTCACAATGACAGAACTGGGGCTGATTGCCCTGCTGGCACTGTTAGCCTCGCGGGTGATTGCCCTGTCCCGAATGGAATCCTTCGTTCCGGCCGGTGTCGCAGGCGCCGAGCCGCAAGCCGATAATTCCAGGAGTTCCGCGCGCAGGATCGCCAGTTCGGGCAAAGAAGCGGGTCACTATAAAGGCATGACGACACCGGATCGAACTGAACTTTTCACCCAGTTGCACATTTTGGCGGGATTGCAGGAGCGGGATTGCCGGGTGAAAGGCCTGGTACTGTCAGAATCGCCAGAGGCGGTTCGTACTTATGCTGCCGCCTGGCTCTACGGTGCCAGCTGCGCCCTGAGCCCGAAACCCGTTCGCCACTCAGAGGCGCTGGCAGGTATGGTTGCGGGCATTGTCAGCCGGAAGACAGGTATTCGGCAGCCGGAGGCGCTGCAGGCCATTTCAACGCTCACCGGTAGCAGCGTTCTGATGGCCTGTTACCGTGCCGGGCTGGAAGGTGCGGAATTCTGGCAAGCAAACCATTATGTGCCTGCCAACTCGAGCCTCTACGAGGCGGTGACCAGTAACGCGTTTATTTAGTGGTTTCCAGAGTCCAGTCGCTGCCCAGGTTAACGGTCTCCCGGCAGGAATCATCGTTGGCAGGTGAGCCGGTAATGACAGGTTTGGTGAATTCGCCATCATCGGTGTAAGCCATGGACTCCACATCCACCGCCCGCACTACCCAGGACTGGCCATTGGCTGAAACCGTAGCCCGGTGGGTCAGCCCGAACACGAAGCGACAGTAATCCAGCTTGAGCTGAACGAGATCCTGCTCGGCCTTGCGAATTTTCCGCAATAGCACCTTCTGAACGCTTTCCCCGTAATCCATCACTGTTCCCTGGAAGTCATCGAAATTTGACGGGATTTAACTATTTCTCAGCCCGGAACACCAGTGCCCAGGGCACATTTTCCAATACTTTCTGGCCATCCTGCAGGTCAATGCGCCAGATCATCTCCGCACCCGTCGTGCAGAACGGAGCTGTAAAGGTTGCCTGATAGCTCAGGGGCTCCTGGCGCTCCATGGGTACCGGATATTCGCCCATATACATGGACTGCCCTCTCAGCACCGCCAGAAAACGGTCCGGCGCTTCCGGTACGGTAATGGCCAGCCGGTATTCCATGCCCTGAACGCCTTCTTCGAGCGTGCTGAGTTCCACTCGCCAGGCGCCTTCGTCGGTCTCCCAGGTGCAGGCACGGGAAAGCAGGTCGCATTCTGGCCGTTCCTCGGGGGTGCCGGCGGTTTTCAGCCACTGTGGGCCAAACACCAAAGCCCCAATTGCAGCCAACACTAAACCCGGAACCACGATGGTTCGTACCATACCCTGCCTCACAACCAGATCTGAAACCGGCATTATGGGGATAATTCCGGACATAGCAAAGGTTTCTAAACTGCTGCCAGCATGAGAAAATGTGCGGCTTTCTGGTCTACCACCAACAGAACAGGACACGCCCGTGCAACCGGACATATCCGTTAAGCACCTGAACAAGATCTACGAAGATGGCTTCCAGGCCCTCAAAGACGTCAACCTGGAAATCTACCCCGGCGAGATCTTCGCGCTGCTCGGCCCCAACGGTGCTGGTAAAACCACCCTGATCTCTATCATCTGCGGCATCGTCAACAAGAGCGATGGCGAGGTCAAAGCCGCCGGCCACGACATCGTCAAGCAATACCGCAAAGCCCGGGAGGCCATCGGCCTGGTGCCCCAGGAGCTTAATACCGACTCCTTTGAAACCGTTTGGGATGCGGTATCTTTCAGTCGCGGCCTGTTCGGCAAGGCACCCAAGCCTGCCCATATCGAAAAGGTTCTGAAAGACCTGTCCCTCTGGGACAAGCGCAACAACCGCATCATGTCACTGTCTGGCGGTATGAAACGCCGGGTGATGATCGCCAAGGCGCTGTCCCACGAACCGCGCATTCTGTTCCTGGATGAACCTACCGCCGGAGTGGATGTGGAGCTACGGCGTGACATGTGGGAGATGGTGCGCAAACTCCGCGAGAACGGCACCACCATCATTCTGACCACCCACTATATTGAAGAAGCGGAAGAAATGGCTGACCGCATTGGCGTTATCCGCCAGGGCGAGATCATCTTGGTGGAAGACAAGAACCGCCTGATGTCCAAGCTGGGCAAGAAAGAACTTCGCCTGCAGCTTCAGCAAAAACTGGATAAGCTGCCCGGGGAACTCACCCTGGAGCCAATCGAGCTTTCAGAAGACGGCTACGAGCTGATCTACACCTTCGACTCTCAGCAACAACAGGCCGGCGTGGCCCGACTGCTTCGTACCCTGGGTGATCTGGACATTGAGTACCGTGATCTGCAAACCCGGGAGAGTTCCCTGGAAGAGATATTCGTGGGCCTGGTGCACGAGTAGCCACCCGCCCGAACGGTCCGCACGGAGAGAACAATGAATCTTTACGGTGTTAAAGCAATCTACAAGTTCGAGATGGCACGCATGAAACGCACGGTCATGCAAAGCGTGCTGTCGCCCGTTATCTCCACCTGCCTGTACTTTGTGGTATTCGGCTCGGCCATCGGCTCGCGCATGGGCGACATCGACAACATCAGCTACGGGGCCTACATCATTCCCGGCCTGGTGATGCTGTCACTGCTGATGCAGAGCATCTCCAACGCCTCCTTCGGCATCTACATGCCGAAATTCTCCGGTACCATCTATGAAGTGCTGTCTGCGCCGGTATCCTACGTGGAAATCGTGCTGGGTTATGTGGGGGCCGCAACCACCAAGGCCGTGATATTGGGTCTGATCATTCTGGCCACCGCGAAGCTGTTCGTTGACTACTCAATACTCCATCCTTTCTGGATGTTTTCGTTCCTGGTGCTTACAGCCATGACCTTCAGCCTGTTCGGCTTCATCATCGGTATCTGGGCGGATGGCTTCGAGAAGCTGCAGATTGTGCCAATGATGATTGTGACGCCACTGGTGTTCCTGGGCGGCACCTTCTATTCCATCGAGATGCTGCCCGAGATCTGGCAAACCATCAGCCTTTTTAATCCGGTGGTGTACCTGATCAGCGGCTTCCGGTGGGCCTTCTATGGGGTTTCCGATGTGCACGTGGGCATTAGTGTAGGCATGACCATGGTATTCCTGACCATGTGTATGACCGCCGTCTGGTGGATCTTCAAAACCGGCTACCGTCTGCGTTCATGATGACTCGTTTTTTCTCCCTGCTGGTTGTGAGTACCCTGCTTGCAAGCTGTGGCTCGGCAGGGGCCAAAGATTCCGGGCACCTCCCGGTGGCCCAGGCCTGTTTCGTCACAGAGACAGCGCGACATCCAGTGGTGCTGGAAGTGGCGAGTGACAGCAAAGACCGACAGAAAGGCCTGATGGGTCGGGAAGCTCTGGCAGAAAACGCCGGCATGCTGTTCATCTACGATTATGAGCGCAGCCCGGAGCAAGGCTTCTGGATGTACCAGACCCTTCTACCGCTGGATATTGCCTTTCTGGACAACGAGGGCGTGATCGTCAGCATCCGCCAGATGCACCCCTGTGCATCGTCGCGCAGCAACGATTGCCCCAGCTACCCCGCAGGCGCCTCCTACTGGCACGCCGTGGAAATGAACGCCGGTTACTTCAGTAGCCGGCAAATCGAAGCAGGAGACCGATTGGTCCGGGACCAGCCAGCCTTCTGCAACCGCTGATTACTTGTGTTGCCAGTCTGGGTCCCGCTTATCCAGAAACGCAGAAATTCCCTCCCGGGCATCGCTCGCTTGCATGTTCTCCGCCATCACATTGGCGGTGTAGTCATAGGCATGGGCCAGCGGCATTTCCAGCTGCTTGTAGAACGCCTCTTTACCAATTTTCAGGGTATGCCCGGACTTTGCGGCGATGGTGGCTGCCATGCCGTACACGGTCTCATCCAGAGCTTCCGGCTCGACCGCTCGATTAATCAGCCCGATCTGTTCTGCCCGGGCCGCATCAATCAGCTCACCGGTCAAGAGCATCTCCATGGCATGCTTGCGGCTGACATTGCGGGACAGAGCCACCATGGGCGTTGAGCAGAACAGGCCAATGTTCACACCTGGCGTAGCAAAACGGGCCCCCTTCTCGGCCACGGCCAGATCGCAACTTGCCACCAGCTGACAACCAGCGGCCGTCGCTACGCCAGCGACGCGGGCAATCACCGGTTTGGGCAGGTTCACAATCTGCTGCATCACCTTGCTGCATTGCCGGAAAAGCCGCAACTGGAAATCGTGGCTGTCGAACTGCTCGCGCATTTCACGAAGATCGTGTCCGGCACAGAACACCTTGCCGGCAGCAGCAAGTACTACCACGCGCACATTACCGTCCCCGGCAATCTGCTCAAGTACCTCTGAAAGCGCTTCCAGCAAGGCCATTGAAAGACTGTTACGCCGCTCCGGTTGGTTCAGGGTTACTGTGGCCACGCCGTTTTCAGCGTGCAGTCGCACCAGTTCATCAGATGCCGCCGTCATACAACACTCCCCTTGGTTTTTATCGGATATTTCTTGGTGTCAGTATTCCCAAGGCCGCCGCCTATGTCGAACCGACCTTCGGCGTATGGTTGCAATGCCAGGAATTGCCCTCAGGGTAATAACATGTACCCGACACAGGAGGTGATGCATGTCTCGCTCAACATTGCTCAAAGCCGTTGTTGGTCTTGCCATTATCGTTGGCGGTATCGTCGTGATTATCAAGGATGAACCGGCCGCCCCCACCGGCGACATCAACAGCATTGAGCCCCTGCCAGAACAGGACAGCCCGGATCGTTAGCCTCTGGGTATGTCCGTTTTTTTTACAATGCAGCTGATCAAATATCGCCCAGTCACAAAGGTGGCACTCCTTTCATATTGTTAAACGGACAGTTTTTAAGATCAGGCACTCCCGTTGCTGATTGTCTCCCGGAGCTCAGGGATTACACCTTCGAGCGACGGTAAACAAATGACGAAGCCCACAGGGAGTGTCACCAATGAATAAGAAACTATTGATCGCCAGCGCCGCCGTGGCCCTGTTTGCCGCAGGCTCCGCCCAGGCCGCGGTGATTCAGCTAACCGGTGTTAGCGGAATCTGGACCGCCACCAATCCCGTAAGCCCGGCCGTATCGGGTGGTGGAACCAATGAAATCCGTTGGGGAACACCGGCCATTTTCGGAGGACAGCAGAGTGGTTACCGTTTCGACGGCTCAGCGCCCCCAGCCGTCAACGTCAATGAGAACGTTGACTTCAACCTGGGTACCTTCACCCACTACAACTGGCCCATCTTCGAACCGTCACTGAATACTGCCCAACTGACCGTCGAAACCAACCTGACCATCGACGGAATGGCAGAAACCGTGTATTCCGTGTTCGAGTTCGAACATTGGGAAACACCCAACAATGACCGGCCCTGTGCAGACGGCGGCACCAATGGTGTCGGCGTTAACAAGAATGGCTGTGCAGACAGAGTGACCTTCGCGCTCAACGTCGGCGCCTCTGATTCCTTCCTGATTGATGGCGTCAACTACTTTGTAGATATCTCAGGTTTCTTCTACAACGGTGCACTGGCCAGTGAATTCTGGACCAAGGAAAAGAAAGACAACGATGCCACACTCAAAGGCGTCATCACCTCCCGCCCGGTTTCCGTACCGGAACCCTCTACCCTCGCCTTGCTGGGCCTGGGACTGCTGGGATTTGGTGTAAGGAAGCGGATGGCTAAGGCTGCTTGATAGCCACGCAAACGATTAGGAAGCCGCGTCTGGAGACGGGCGCGGTTTTCTTATTTTATTCGTATTTCGCTCATGCTATTAAATAGGCAAAGAAAGACGGTTAGAGGATCTGGATGATCATTGAAGCTAAACACCCGGAGTCCGGAGAATACCTGCGCCATGACTACGCTCTGGTCACCCTGGACACTGTTAGTGATTTTAATAGGACATCTCACACCGACGAATCTATAAAGTCCACCATCGATAATTTGAATGCGTCTGCGGATATTAAATCCGCCTTGCATGCAATTACCAAGGTAACGATTAAAGCGGGCAAATTTCTGATCAAAGTCGGCCGAAAAATATTGGATATCGTTCTGGAAACTCTCGAGAAATTCCCCAATGCCTCATTCGGCCTAGTGCTAGGCGGTATCTTTGGGATACTGGTGGCATCGGTACCCCTCATCGGCACACTGATCGCACCGTTCATAACCCCTCTAGCCATGCTTTATGGCTTCGTAATGGGGGTAAAACAAGATTATGCAGATAGAGACCTTGCGAATGCAGTTGCATCAGCCCAACGTCATTTCTCCCCACTTGCGGAATAATCAAGATGATCGGCTCTCAAACAGAAGATGCGATGGAGAACGTCAGGCAGGTTATTCAGGATCCCCTCCGATTCAAATTGAAGCTCGATATTGGTGATCAGGCCTACACCTCACTACGGTTGAAATCGTACCTTTTAGATTGCGTGGATGCTGCTAACGGCGCCGCCACAGGAGTGGCCGTCGCTAAATCCTCGCTCGTTGCATCAACATTTTTTGCGAAAACGGGAATTCTGGGCGCGCTAGGTATTGGTGCGGCGGCAACGACTCCTGTTGGTTGGGCAATTGCAGCAGGGGTTGCCGGAGCGGGTTTAAGTGTTGTATTCGCCAAATATTTCGTTCGGGGATCCTCGAGCAGGGTGAAGACGATTCCAGATTTCATAAACACTCCCTTGGATGTACTCGCCACAGGTCTGTTCGATCTGATTGCTCTATTAGGCATTAAGCTCGCCGGCATTGACGGAAAGATCGATGATGGTGAGCGCGACTTCATAAAAGCCTACTTCATTGATGAATGGGGGTATGACAAAGCTTTTGTTGAATATGCTCTTTCCGTGATTGAGTTAAAGGCAGAAGAACACTCGATCAGAGAAATAAGTGAGAAACTCGCTCGTTTCAAAAAGCAGAACCCGGACTGCAACTACAAGTCAATGTCTAATGAGATCATATCGTTCATCACCGGTATTGCTGAAGCTGACGGAATTTATGATGAACGAGAGGAAATGGCTATTGTCCGTGTTCAGCAGACTTTCAGGGAGATCAACTCCCTTTCCACAAACGTTTCCGAGACTGCTAAGGCCGGCGTCGCGAGTTTTAAGCGCCATGGTAGGAGCGCAGCAGAAGGTATAGGTGCGGGCTTTCAGATGACAAAAACTGGCATCAGGTCACTAAGGAAAGCGTCAAAGAATGTGTTTTCGCGGTTTACCAATCAACCAGGTACTTCTTCCTCCGATAATCCGCCGGAAGCTTCCTAGCGTATGACTGCATGCTTGGAACGTGGACTGAATCGGCTTTGCCACAGAAATGACCATTTCATTACCCAACGACGCCGTCGTTGGGGGAGCGATGCTGAGTAGTGAGATCTACCCGCCACCTTGGAGTTCTGTCAATAACTGTACTGGGGTCAATAATTCTTAGACGCGATCATATTCGACGGAGACTCTGGTAACCGTGCAGGTATGAACCGACTCACACGAAAAGGCCCCTGCATTAAAAATGGCAGCATTAAAACCTGAGCCAACTGAGCTACTATATAAAACACCGTCGTAACCATTGCGCTTGATAAATTCACAAAGATACTGACTAGGTATGTAGTCTATTGCTGCCGATTTAGGAAGAACCGGCCTAGTCAATTCATTTCCAAGCCTTTCAAGAAACTGTATATCTCCCCTCAGAGTCGCAACTTCCGTTTCATCCTGAAGAATAAAGGGTGAAACAGTTTTTTTGGGATGACGAAGGTCGATGTAACTTAGGTACGGTGGTAACTTGAAAGCACCTAAACTGATTCTCTCTCCAGTGTGGGGTCTAATTTCAGACAAAGCTGTATCTATATTCGAGGCCAAATACAAATAGGGGATTCCTGCCGGATTGGCTCTTCCATGTGAGGCAAGGTTAGCAGGTGGAGCGCCCATACTCCTTGCGTCGATAGTCAGCACGCCTTCTTGGGCCCGCGCTCTGTACCAATATTCTGGTAACTCCTCTCCACTAGTGATCAAGTGCGGAAAGAGGGAAGAAAGCCGATCTAGATCTATTGTTGTTTCCGGGAAGAAACGATTCTTTTTCATAAGCTCTTCCCTTAACTGGCGCCATTCCCTGAGGCTATATGAATCGCGTTTCACAGCAGGCTTGAAACTTCTTCGTACGATTTCTCCGTCATCAAGAATCTCAGAAAGCAATTCTTTGGCATGAGCATTGTCCATTTGCTCATTATCAAAAATCGCCCAATCTTCACGAAGCCATTCAACTAGGGTTTTACCTTGCTCATCTTGTATATAGATCCCGATGAGCGCCTCAAAATATTCACGCAACTCTATTGGTGCAATGAGGTCTAGTCCATCATTTCCGCAGTATGAGCACCGACCATTTGAGCTAGATAGCGCGGGAATGATCTGCCTCGTAATGTATCTATCACCAATACACTCACCGCAGCACTTCATAATGTCTCCACGGCAAGGAAAGCTGCGAGAGTTTCAAGATGATGAATCATCGAAAGCTTTTTGACATACCCAAGACCAGGGAAATGCCTTTTTTCGTGAAGCCTTAAAAACTCTCTGATTGCAGAAGTCTCGAGAATCTGATTTTCGGGGGATCGAAATTCCGCAACAAGTTTGTCCAACGCTTCTAGGAATTTTCCCGCTGGATCTTGAGGGGTATCTTGCCGGATGGACTTAAAATGATGAATGAACATAATGTCATCATTTTCGGAATCTATGTACGTGATATGAATTGCCACAGCATATGCAGGACCACCCGATTCGGAGTAATCATCTCCAACAGTTAGGAAATCTCCGAAACCCTCCATCCCCTCGTCCTCGTATGTCAGGTGAAGGTCTGAGAACATCTCTATTTCTGGATGCTTGGCGTTTACCCTTTTTTCGAATCCATCTCGAATGAGAACTCGATGAGAATCTTTAAAATAGCGCCGATAAGTTTTTACGCTAAAATCTTCAACGAAGACGTGGGTCGCCGGAATCTTAGCTTCAGTGAGCCAAGAAGATAAAAGCTTGGCTTTAGTGAAGCCACTATGTAAAAAGAAAAGGTTACTCGTTCCGTATTTTTCGACGAGTGCTTGAACCTCCTCTAGGTCGCTGTCTTCTAACAACAGTATTCCCGGAAAAATCTTTTTAAACTCAGAAAGCTCTTCCTTGAAGTAATGAACTAATTGTTCCCAGTTCCCCTTATGATCTCCATACCGCGGATTGACGATAAGAACGGCCTCAGAGCCAAATTCATCTAATGCCTCGAGGCAGCGAGTTAGTCCACTAAGTGACTCCTTAACCGGCTCAATTATCGGCCTAAAACCACTTTCTGCCAGAGTAGGTGCACTTTCCTTTATCGCCAATAGATCGTACTGTTTTCCTCTAAAAAATGGGTAGTACATACATCTAATTCCATTTCAAAATATTTTCGGCTGGCTGATTTATAGTTTTCAGCAACCTGTCTTGATCCGTTTTCCTGATTCTAGTAGTAACCCCAAGAGGTTGTAGGGATCTTGGCAACTGAAGAATGAAATCTGAGAGGTGTTCAACACTCCGTGATTCCCGAAGCGCCTTTACTGCTTCCTGCTTTAACTTGTAATGGGGTAATTCACAAAAGATGCTCTTCATCACCTGATACTTAGATGTATTAGGCACGTCTGGTATCTGAACGCCAAGCCTTTCAATGATAGTTGCCGCTTCAGTTAACGACAACGAATCGAATAGAACAGCTTTGTCGACGCGCTTATCGCAGTCAGTGGCCTCACGCAGTGTAGAAATTTGATAGCGAGAATTCAGCGTCAATATGCCAACACTGGCGGGAGTACAATTCAGTACCTTCTGAACGTGTTTTTCGGCGCAAATCACATTTACCCGTGAAAACACCTGAAAGTAATCGGCTAACTGGCTTTCTAACCTCTCCAAGCTATCTTTTTCAGACTTAATCTCATAAACGGTAGACGTACCATTCACCACCACGACATCCGCTTTGGAGTTTCCAACCCTGAATTCTGTAAACAGCGATGCAGTCTTCAGGCTATGGGTTCCGAGAAGCACCTTGTGCGTAATAGCAGCCTTATAAACCTGTTCGCTTCTGAGATTCTTTGCCTGACTGATCTGGAAGGCTTCGTCGAATACCTGTGCTAGGTTTTTCGACGCGAGATCGTTCAGCAATTCAGCTTCGTTCAATAAACGTACAAGGCGAGAAGACTGGCCCTCCCGAGCTAGCTGTCGGAAAAGTCCAGGAGAAAACAGGCGAGAAAGCGCAGCACTCTTGTTTTCGTTTTGTAAGCTCTTGCTCGTCATTACAAGGACGCCAAAGTGCGTTTAAATGAGTCTAATCGACAAAACTGCAGATTTACATACCAAGCTTAGGCACCACAACTCGAATTTGTCTACATAGCGTCTACATTTCGAAACAGCCCAACAGGGTCGAAAACAAAGTTTTCTATAAGCCGTTGATTAATATGGTGCCCGGAGCCGGAATCGAACCGGCACGGCCTTGCGGCCGAGAGATTTTAAGTCCTTTCTTTTGACTTTGAACAAAAATGGTTAACCACTAACAGCTTTGAAATTTCAGCTAGTTAGGCCAGAATAGTCCCTAGTGTCTTTGATCTACTTTGAATCAAAGTGATGCACCAGTGATGCACCGGGGGACGAAATGGCCGAGAAAGTGAAGCTCAACAAAACAAACCTAGACAAGCTGAAAGCCACGGACGGAAAGCGCCGCATTGTCTGGGATTCTGCCATTCAGGGCTATGGCGTTCGGATCATGCCCAGCGGAAGCAAAACCCTGTTTTTTCAAGTTCGGTTCAAGGGCGAAGTGATCCGCGTCACCATTGGCCGCTATACCGGCACCGCACCCAGCGCAGAGCAAAGCCGCAAGCGCGCCGTAGAGATCAACAACGACATAGCCAACGGCATAGACCCCCGCCCGGAGAAACAGGAAGCAGAGGCCGCCACGTTTGGGGATCTGATGACCGGCTACGCTGACCTGCTGGAACTGAAGGGCAAGAAATCCGCCCGCAATGTCCGAAACCAGATCACCGCAGATATTGAGAAAAAACAGCCGAAGCTATGGAAAAAGCGCGCCGCTGAAATCGACCTAGACGACTGTGTAAAGGTGGTGGCGAAGATCAAGGACGATGGCAAGCTACGGCAGGCCGATAAGATCCGTTCCTATATCCGTTCCGCCTTCACTGAAGCAATCAAGGCCCGTGGCAACGTGAACGCCCCGGAGAAGTTGCGAAACATGAACATAAAGGCCAACCCCGCCCGCGATATGGTGAAGGTAGAAGGCTCTAGCCAGGCTAGAACCCGCGCCCTGTCCCTTGCCGAGTTCCGCGCCTATTGGAATCACGTTAAGGAACTGCCAGAGCCGGGCCGGTCTATTATGATGCTGCACGTTCTGACCGGCGGACAGCGTATAGAACAGCTAACCCGCGTCACCCTGCACGACATAGACCGCGACACCCAGACCGTCACCCTGCTGGACTACAAAGGCCGCAGAGCCGAACCCCGCCGCCATGCTATCCCGCTATTGCCTGAAGCCGTGGCCTGTATCGAACGGATCACCGGGGCCGGTGAATACGTGTTCACTTGCGACGGTGGCATAAGGCCGATTAATGGCAAATACATATCGGAGCGCGTGGACAAGATCAGGGACGCAATGAAAGCCGCCAAGGAACTGGAGGGCGGACACTTCACGCCCGGCACGATCAGGGCAACCATTGAAACCCGACTGGCTGCAAAGCCTTACCGCGTGAGTTCTGACGTTTTGGCCCAGCTACTTAGCCACGGCTTAGGTGGCGTTCAGGCCCGGCATTATCAGCACCACGGATTCTATGAAGAAAAACTGGAAGCCCTGCAAATGCTCTACCGCATGGTAGAAGGCCAGCCCGAACCCGTGGCCCAGGTATTGCCGTTCAACAGGGAGGCGAGCGCGTGAAGTCAATTCTCTTTGACCATATAGAGCACCCGTACTTCAGTTATGAGGAAGCGGTAAAGGCAGAGCTATTTATCGGTTGTGGCCCGCTATCAGAGAAAGCCTTTTCAGATTATCTTGACGCAACAGAAGAGCCAGACTTAGAGGCGTTCCTAAGTCACCAACTAGACCAGATCGAGGGCGCAAAAGCAGCTAAGGCCTTCGATAGCCGTTGGCGAAATCTTGAACACTGCACCGGGGAGGCATTGATTGCCGTTGATGAAGGCAACATTGCCCGCATTGCCGCCGCATTCTGCGAGCTGGGAAGAGCGATAGAGGAAATGCACCACCCTACTCGTGAACAGCTAGTTGAGTACCACGACCTTTATCTTGATCAATTATGTCGTGTGCAAGGATTCGCGAATAAAGCCGATAAATTCAGATCCGCCAAAAATAGAATTCAGGCGGAGGCTTTAGAGCTTTGGAATAACGACAAAGACCAAGAACTCAAAACGGGGTATGTTGCGGGGCTCTTGCATGAACTAGCAAAAGAATTGACTCAAAACGCTATTACAGGTGGCGAGGAATTGAAACTAGAAACTGTAAAAAGCTGGCTGCGAGAAATCGCGCCTGAATATGCCGGAAAGGGGGGCAGACCTAGAAAGCCAAAGAAATAATGTTCAGTCCCGTACGGTAAATATTATTTGTCGTACGGCACGGAATTTTTTACCTTTAAATTCAAATAGATACTGAGCCAACATCAAAGCAATGAGGGCTCAGTCATGCAAAACCCTAGCGTATTAGAAGCCGCGAAAAACAACAGTACCACCCTACCCCCTGAAGCATCCGTAACGATGCCCCGGCTATGGGATCAGAAATTACTAGCCGCTTACCTTGGTAAGTCTACCGCATGGTGCGAGCGCGCCCGCTGGGCCGGTGAAGGCCCCCGTTTCATCCGTTTGGGCCGCCATGTTCGCTACCGCGCTGATGATGTACTGGCGTGGATTGAGGATAACGCCCGCAACTGTTCCGGCATGGAGGGCTAACCATGACCCGTGAAACCGGAGCATTCAACAACCACGGCAACGGGCTGAAGTACATAGCCCTAAGCCGCGCCCCCAAAGCGGTAGGCATTCCCGCCCATGAAATCACCGCCGCTGTATCGGATGGCCGCTTGCCAGTCCATGAAGTCAGTGGATGCAAAGCCGTGACCCTGGCGGATCTGGTGGCGTTTGTTAAGGGGGCGAAATGATCGACTACAGCCAACACCTTACCCCCAGCCACAAAGAACAGCACCGCGCCCGCGCTCAGTTTCAGTTAGGCGGTATCGGGCTGCAAACCAAGGGCAACACAACGCGCCGGAGCCTCAGAAAGTACCTAGAGAAATACCACGGATTCACCCGCCAGCAAGCGGAACAGATGGTAGAGGCTATGGGACTGGAAAAACCGAAGGGGGCAAAATGACAGAGCTACAACGAACAACCCCCGCAGCCGGGCAAGCAAACGGGGGCGCATTCGATAACGGGCAAGGTGATTATAGCACCGCTGAGCAGAAACTAACCACCAATAGCGCCGCCTATCCGTACTACAACAGCGTAGAGGACAAAGCCCCGGCTAAAGTCCTTAGCCTGGCTGAACTGGCGTGGCTGGCAACCAGTGGCCCGACCGTTCGACCTAAAACCGAGGCCGCCGCCCTGACCCCATTCAGAGCAGACGGAAAGCGCAAGGAACAGGCAGTTAACGCCCTGTTCTATGCACTGGTAACAGACCACGACGACGACGACAAAAGCGCCGCAGAGATCCGCGCCACTTATGACCATTGGAACGTGGCCTATCTTGCCTACACGTCCGCCAGCCATGAACAGGACAAGCATGGCGTAGTGGCCAAACGCTGGAAGCCACTTATCCCGCTGGCCTATCCGGTGGACTATGAGCAATACAAGATCCTATCCCGTGGCCTGATGCTGTTAAACGGCACTGACGCGGTTCAGAGCCGGTCACAACAGGTATTTTTTGCCCCCAACGTGATAGAGGAAGGCGCGCCGTTCGAGTACATAGACGAAACAGAGCGCCCGTTCCTGAACCCGCACGACGATAGCCACCCGCTTGTTAAGGCCTGTACTGAAGCCTACGAGGCGGAAACGGCACTACAGGAAGCGGAAGCCAGCAAGGCCGCCCCGAAACCCAGACCGGCTAACGTGACAAGCGAGCAAGCCGGGATCATAGACAAGGTGAAGGCCGCCTATGCAGGCACGGAAGGTGCAATTCTGGAGCACAATGGGTGCAAGCGCATAGGCCGCCGGTATCTCAGCCCGCATAGCAGCACCGGAACGCCGGGAATTATCCTGCTGGACAGCGGCAAGGTATACAGCCACCACGGGGAAACAGACCCGCTATCAAGTCTGAACCACGATGGTCACGCCCTGGACGTGTTCGACCTGTTATGCGCCTTGCGGTTCGGTGGTGACTTTAGCCGGGCTGTAGCTGAACTAGCCAATGAAGTAGACGAGGAAGGCCAGAAACAACGCCAACGGGATCACATGGCCGCCAAGGAAGCGGAACAAGCACTGGCAGAGTTCAAGGCCATGTTCGAGAACCAACCAGAGCCAGAAACGGAACAACCGAAACCGGCTGGCGTGGATCTGCTGAACCCGCCGGGGTTGGCCGGTGAAATCTGCAAATATATGAAGCTGACAGCCCGCAGACCGCGCCCCGAACTATACCCGTTCGCCGCCCTGCACCTGATGGCACTGGTAGGCCGGAACCGTAATAGCGTGTTCACTAATAAGCTGAACCTGATGACCCTTGCCATAGCGCCAACGGCAACCGGCAAGGAAAAGGCACAGGACGCAGTTAAACGCCTAGCCCGCGATCAGTATTGTTCAGACCGGATTCACGGCAACGCCGGGAGCTTTAAGGATCTGATTTACAACCTGCTGGATGGCCACGGTTCAAGCCTCTACATCGTGGACGAGGTTCACAGCTTTCTAGGCACAATGCACAGCAAAAACGCCCAAAGCTATGAAACCAAGATGGAAGCCGAAATTCTCACCATGAACAGCACCGAGCTTTACACGTTCAGGGGCATAGAGAAACGTAGCTTTTTGGACTTGTACCGGAAAGAGCTTGCCGGGCAGGAAAAGGCACTAGAGGAAGCCGGAGACGATGACGAAAAGGCCCGGCGGCTGACGCGCGCCATAGAGAAAACCAGAGAGCGCCTAGAGTGGCTAGAAAATGGACTACCTGACCCGTTTTTCAGCCTGATGGGCCATTCCGTACCGGAGCGGCTGGACAGCTTCATTAAAACGGACAATATCGCCAGTGGCTTTCTGGGCCGCACCCTGATAACCCGTTGCCCAGATACGCGGGAAAAGCTACGCCGCGCCCCGGTGGATGAACACGCCCTGGCCTTGTGTGAGTTCAACATAACCAACGGGCTAACAGAGATCCGCCAAGGTGGAACCACCATAGCGCCGGACGAGGACGCAGCCGACTACCTGGACGAGTGTATAGACTGGTATGAAGAAGATGACCAGCTAAACCACCACATTGCCGGTGGCATATATGCCCGCGCCCCGGAACACCTATACCGCGTGGCTACCATACTGGCCCTTGAGGAAGGCACGATAACCCTAGAACACGCCCGCTATGCTCATGCACTGGTGAAACAGTCCATTGATGACGTGAGCTATATCCTGCTGAAAGCCTACAACGATGGACAGGGGGCGCAGGAACGGCACGTCATGGAGCTGGCCCGCCAAACCGTACACAGGAACGCCAAAGGCACCGGGGCAACCCACAGCCGCCTGAAACAGCTAGTCACAAAGCCGAAAGGCTGGCAGGAATTGCAGGCCCAGGACGTTAAGCGGGATCTGTTTCAGGAGCTTATAGAGCGGATGATAACCGCCGGAGAACTGGAAAAGCAGACCAGCGGGAGGCGGGAACGATACCTTAGCCGGGCTGTAGTGTGATTGAGGGGCGCAAAGCCCCTTTTTTTATGGCTGACGTACACCCACGATACACTACTTACACCCAAGCGGTATAACGTCAAACCCTTGGGAGAGTAAGGCGGAGGCCTAATTTTACACCTTACACCCAAAATCCTAAGACAGATAAAAACAGGGAAAGGGAGAGAAAGAAAAAAGGATTTTTCTCTATTTAGGTGTAAGTAAGCGTTCAGCCCTACTGCCACAAGGGATTCACGTTATACCGGTCTGGTGTATTTTGGGTGTAAGTTAGGCTCTAGCCCTTGGGGCGCAAGGGATTGACGTTACACCATAGCCCCGGCTAAGGATTGAAATCCGGCCAAAATTACCACAACCGCATTTGATAGCTTCAGGCTATTTGCGCGCCTTAATAGATAGCCGCGAACAACTGCCCAAAAAGCCCGCCTACCCTGCTGAATCCCGACTATTTCACCCGAACCAAGGATATTATGTCTCTAGTGTGTTTACTTCAAAGTACTGTTATCTAACGGCTTTAATCCCTGATTGATATACTGTGCATCATTGGGTGCATCATGCAAGGCAGAAACCAAAGGATTACCCCCTGATTATGGCGGCAAAGCAGATTCCCGAAAAATACAGCCCCGGCTATCTGGATGAACTGGATGGACGTTTAGCCGTGGCCCAGGTTATGCGGGAGCGTTACCGCGCTTTTACTGATGATCTGGGGGGCGCTGACCGTTTGAGCTATGCCCAGCGGAGTCTGGTAGAGCGCGCCTTGTGGCTTGAATACTGGCTGGCACAACAGGAACAGAACCTAGCCCGTGGAACTGATTTTGATGTAGGCAAGTGGACACAAGCCGCTAACAGCCTTCAGGGCATACTCACAAAGCTAGGCCTAGACAGACAGGCTAAGGACGTTCCCGACCTTGCCACCTTCCTGAAAGCGAGGGCGGAAAAATGAGCGTTACCATACGCACCCTGATGAAAGACCCCGCCCTATTCGGTGAACAGTTTGGCGGTGATAGCTTCAAGGCATGGCGGACACTGCTGGCGGGCTTTTACGGGCTAGAACTGGCAGAGGATGAGCTACCCCACTGGCAGGAACTAACAGGCCGTGAGAGCGCCCCAGAGGCCGCACACGATGAACTATGGCTGGCCATTGGCCGCCGTGGTGGCAAGTCTCAGGCCGCCGCCCTGCTGGCCGTGTTTCATGCTGCATTCATGGACTACAGCGACCGCCTAAGCCCCGGCGAAGTGGCTACCGTTATGGTTTTGGCCGCAGACCGAAAGCAGGCCCGTTCAGTGTTCCGCTATATCAGTGGCCTGTTCCACTCTAACGCCATGCTGGAACGGCTGATTACGCGGGAAACCACCGAAAGCCTGGAGTTATCGAACCGGGCAGCCATAGAGGTTCACACCGCAAGTTTCCGGGCCGTTCGGGGCTATACCGTGGCCTGCTGTATTGCCGATGAAATAGCGTTCTGGAGATCCGACGACAGCGCGAACCCAGACCGGGAGGTTATCAACGCGATACGCCCGGCAATGGCCACCCTGGCCGGCCCGCTGATTGCCCTTTCCAGCCCTTACAGCCGCCGGGGCGCGCTATGGGATGCCTACAGCCGATACTACGGCAAGGAAGGCTCTATTCTGGTGGCCCAGGCACCTAGCCGCGCCGTGAACCCGACACTACCCGAAAAGGTAGTCAGGGAGGCAATGGAACGCGACCCCGCCGCAGCCAAAGCGGAATACATGGCAGAGTTCAGGACGGATGTGGAAACCTTTATCAGCCTGGAAGCGGTAGAGGCCTGCACGGCACCAGACCGGCTAGAGTTGCCGCCCCTGTCAGACCGCCACTATTTCGGTTTTGTTGACCCTTCCGGCGGCTCAAAGGATGCCATGACCCTAGCCATTACCCACCGGGAAGGGGATCAGATCATTCTGGACGTAGTGCGAGCCGTGAAGCCGCCCTTCAGCCCTGAATCCGTGGTTCTGGAGTTCTGCAACCTGCTGAAGAAATACCGGATAGACACCGTTACCGGGGACAGGTACGCCGGGGAGTTCGCCCGCGAACCCTTCCGAAAGCAGGGCATTAAATACGAACTAGCACCGAAGCCCCGGAGCGACCTATACCGCGATCTGCTACCGCTGATTAACAGCGACCGTGTGGAACTGCTGGACAACAAGCAACTACAGAGCGAACTGGTAAGCCTTGAGCGCCGGACAAGCCGCGCCGGTAAGGACAGTATCGACCACCCGCCCGGTGGCCATGATGATCTGGCCAACGCAGTAGCCGGGGCCGTGGATTGCGCCGCCCTTCCACCCTTTGAAATGCCGAAAGTCACTATACGAATGAACGGAGAACACGCATGAAAGCCGATGAAATCCGAACCCAGCTACAGGGCATACAGCGAGAGCTAGAAAGCCTGAACCCTGTCACTGATGCCGAGCTATCCGCGCAAGTTGCCGCCGGTGGCAATGCTGACGAACTGGTAGAGCAGGCAGCCCAGACCGACAAGCGCCGCCGTACCCTAGCCATTCAGGCCGATGCACTACAGAAACAGCTTTCAGCCGCGATCAGAGCCGAGGCAGGCCCAGCGGTAGCCCAGCACCAAAAGGCACGGGAGAAGGCCATAGAGGCCGCCAGAAAGGCACTACAGGCAAGCCATGAAGCCGTGACCGCGTTCACTGAAGCTATCAGCCAGTGGGAAGCCGCCGCCGCTGATGCTGAACAGGCAGGCCATGACGCAAACATGACCGCCAGCCAGGCCGGTCTATCAAAACCAGTTCCGCTAACGGGTATTGGCAGTTCCGAGTTCTACCAACTAGAGCGCCGGATTGCCGCCAGCTTGAACCCCCACCGCCGGGACGGTTCGCAACTCAACAAACAGCAAATTGACCTAGAGGGCTGAACAATGGATCAGGTAACAAAGCATATTCACGACGCAGTAACCGGCAAGCGCGCAGAGCGGGAAGCAGAGCAAGCCCGCCGCCGTGAGGAAGCAGCCAGGCTAAAACAGGAGATTGCCGAGCTGAAACAGAAAGCCGGTGAATGACAGAACCGGATCTGGAATTGATAGAGCAGCCCTTACAGCCCCCGGATGAAATGCCAGAGCGGCAACTATGGGGCGCTGCATTGCGGCTGTTTCTTGATGATGCCATGAGCTACCGCGAGGGCATTAAGCGCAAGGCAATAGCCGAAGAAATGGAGCAGGCTTATCAGGATCTAAGGCACGCAGGGCCGCAGACAAGGCGGTTATGTGCAATGACTGGCCATGATGCTGACATTCTGGCGGAGGCGTTTAGGCGCTGGTGTGATACGGTCTGAAACCGGGGAACCGCTATAGAGGGGAACCGGTGGAGGGCCACCCAGACAGGCTAAGAAGTGGTGCGGCTGGCCGGAATCGAACCGGCACGCTCTAACGAGCTTCAGATTTTAAGTCATTCGTGCCCACTTTGAACAGTTTTTATGTAGCACCACACCCTATTATTTTTCAGTCGTTTACCGTATTTTTATCCCTAGTGAGTTTGAATAGTTTTTAGCTGACCTGCTACATATTTGCTACATATTTGGTTTATGTAGCAGCGGGAAACACGGGGGATAACATGGCCGAGAAAGTGAAACTCAAAAAAACAGCCCTAGCCAAGCTAGAGCCGGTGAACGGTCAACAAACGATCTATTGGGACTCGGAGCAACCCGGCTTTGGTGTACGGGTAAGCAATGGCCGCCTGGTGGATGGCGTGCGGGAATACGGCTATACGTTTTTCTGTCAGGGCCGGTTACGCGGCAAAGTGACCAAAGTCACCATAGGCAAAGCCCCGACATTCTCCCCAGACCTGGCGCGCAAAAAGGCCCGCGAATATCTGGGCAAGATGGCCGCCGGAATTGATCCGCGAGTAGAGAAAGAAACGGCCAACGGTTCCGCCACGTTTGGTGAAATGATGCTGGGCTATGCAGAATGGCTAGAGGATCAAGGCAAGGTATCAGCCGCCAAAGTGAAGCGAGAGATTGAAAACGACATTCAAAAGCCCTTTCGCACCCTATGGAAGCGCCCCGCCAACAAAATCACTATTGATGATTGCGACCGGATCTTAGAGCGGCTGGAAAAGGCCAAAAAGCCACGGCAGGCCGACAAGATCCGCAGCTATATGAAAACCGCATTCAGAAAGGCCATAAACGCCCGCCGTAATCGCCGCTATCCTGATGGCCTGAAACTGGCAGACGTTAAAACCAACCCCTGCAACGATATTGAGAAAGTAGCGGGATCAAGCAAGGCCAGAGACAGAGCGTTAAGCCTTGCGGAGTTCCGCGCCTATTGGACACGCGTAAAGGAACAGCCAGAGCCGCGCCGCTCGCTGATGATGCTGCACGTTCTGACCGGCGGACAACGCCTAGACCAGCTAGGTAGAGCCACCATGCAGGACATAGACAGGGACGCCCCTTCCCTAACCCTGCTGGACTACAAGGGCCGCAGAACCGAACCCCGCCGCCACACTATCCCGCTTTTGCCGGAAGCACTGGCAGCAATCGACCGTATCACCGGGGGCGGGGAATATGTGTTCAGTTGTGACGGTGGCAAAAGGGCTATCTGTAACACGTACATGCGGGACGCAGTGGCGCGCATTGAAAAGGATATGGAGGAAGCAAAGGAACTAGAAAACGGCCACTTCACGCCGGGATCTATCCGCGCCACCATTGAAACCCGACTGGCTGCAAAGCCTTACCGCGTGAGTTCAGACGTTCTAGGCCAGCTACTTAGCCACGGCTTAGGTGGCGTTCAGGCCCGACATTATCAGCACCATGATTTTTTCGAGGAAAAGTTAGAGGCGCTGGAAATGCTGCACCGGATGGCAGAGGGATTGCCCGAACCCGTGGCCCAGGTTATCCCATTTAACAGGGAGGCGAGCGCGTGACAAATATCACTGAAAAGGAAGTACGGGCAATTCTGGAATACGCCATAGAGCAAAAGAACCCCGACGCGGCCCGAACTGCTATCCGTTTGGGAGTCTGGGGAAAAGCTGGCGTTTACAAAATGGATGACCTTCATTTTCCGTTGCTTCTACTGCTGGCCATGCCGGAAGGGGAAAAACGAGGCAGGCCCAAAGACCCAGACGGGGATCTAAAACTATGGTTCTTAAACATAGCCTGCAAAGTGAAGGCAGAGATTGAAGGCGAGAGCTTTTCGAAAACATGGGCCACCTACTGCGACCGAACACGCCCGAAAATGGTAGAGGATGAACTATGGCGATGTGCGGGGAACCTGATGATATTCGTTAACAAAGGCTATAAGGATGCCGTCAACGCCGCCCGCATTTTTGAGCTATCGGCGGATGACCTAAAGCCCTTAGCAGTTGTGAAAAAATAACGCCGTTTTTTTCGTTACGCCCTGATTTCAAAGCAAAAAGCAGGATAAGGCTACAGTCAAAGCAAAGGTAGCCTTAATCATGCAAACCACCACCACATTAGAAACCGCACAATACAACGGCAGCAACCTACCCCCTGAATCATCCGTAACCATGCCCCGGCTATGGGATCAGAAAGTATTAGCCGCCTATCTGCGAAAGTCTGAGGCATGGTGCGAGCGCGCCCGCTGGGCCGGTGAAGGCCCCCGTTTTATCAAGCTGGGCCGCCATGTTCGCTACCGCGCTGATGATGTTCTGGCGTGGATCGAAGAAAACGCCCGCACCTGTTCAGGCATGGAGGGCTAATCCATGACCCACGAAACCGGAACATTCAGCAACCACGGCAACGGGCTGAAGTATGTAGCCCTAAGCCGCGCCCCCAAAGTCGTAGGCATTCCCGCCCACGAAATCACCGCAGCTGTATCGGATGGCCGCTTGCCAGTGCATGAAGTCAGTGGATGCAAAGCCGTGACCCTGGCGGATCTGGTGGCGTTTGTTAAGGGGGCGAAATGAAGCGAGCAACCGAAACACACAAAGCCATGAGAACCGAGCGCGCCGCCTTTGAAATGGGATCAGTGGGACGGAGCGGGGCCGGATTCACCACCCGCCGGAGTTATCGCAAGTTCCTAGAAAAGCAATGCGGCCTAACTAGACAGGAAGCTGAACAGGTAGCGGATCGAATGGGATTTACGAAGGGGGTGAAGCAATGACAGAGCTACAACGAACAACCCCCGCAGCCGGGCAAGCAAACGGGGGCGCATTCGAGAACGGGCAAGGTGATTATAGCACCGCTGAACAGAAATTGTGCAGTGGCTACGGCCAATGGCATAGCCCGAACAACGAAAAGAACCCGCGCCCTTTTATTGCCTGCACCCTGTCAGACATTGAAAGCATGTTGGCAGATCCACCCAGCGTGGCTAAGGATCAGGCGCAATGGGTAATCCCTTCTACCCTATTCAGCCGCGTACACGCTGAACAGCACAAAGATGGCGAGTTCTGGGCCTTATGGGCAGACGTAGACGAGCCAAACAGCCAGACCTTTGCCGATATGGTGGAGGCCGCCCGGAACGCAATTCCCGGCAATTTCATGGCTTACACAAGCCGGAGCGCAACCGAGCAGCACCAAAAGGCCCGGTTGATTGTGCCGCTGTCAGAGGCGGTATCTGGTGGCGTATGGAAAGCCCTTCAGAAGATCCTGAATGACAAGTTAAAGAAAGCCAAAGTGAAGCCCGACCGCGTGACCGAAAGGCCGGGGCAGCTTTGCTATCTGCCAAACCGGGGCGAGTTTTACGAAAGCCACATAGAGGCGAATAACTGGAAAGGCACAATGAACCCCGACCGCTGGGCTGATGAACTGGCGGAGGAAGCAGAACGACAGGCAGCGGAGGATGAAGCCAAAAAGGCAAAGGTGAAGCCGGAACGCAAACACAAAGACCCGGCAGACATTGCACCCGATGGCGTGGTGCCTTCTGACTTTGTCCGCAGCCACTACAACACCCGTGAACTGTTAGAGGGTAAAGGGGCTGTATTCGTGTCTGAAAAGCGTTTCTATGCACCCGACAGAACGCGAGACGGCAACCCCGGCGGGATATACGATCCTGATACAGACCGCTTTTTCATCCACCACCATAACGACCCGTTCAACGATGGCTATTGGCATGGCGTGATTGATTTGCTTTGCAGCTTTCACGGTATCGACTGGAACGCAGAAAACGCCCTAGTGGATCTTTGCCGAGAAATCGAAGTAAAGCCGGGGGTATCTATCGAACTGCACAACCGCCGCGCCTTCATGGCCGAAAAGTCCCGTGAACAGGCCGTGGAGCAGTTCGGAACGGCTATCACTGACGAGGCCCAGGAACTAGCCTATCAGGTACACGGACAACTCCTAGCCATGCTAGGTGTGGACGCAGACGAGGAACCAGAGGAAGCCGAAAGCGTAAAGCCAAACGCCGAAAATATCACCCGCATGATAAACGGGGCATTCTGGAGCGGGAGCAAAAGCAAAGTGTTTTTGGTCAACCATGCTGAAAGCCTCGTTCAGTTTCGAGAGCCTGACGCGTTCAAGTTCCTGGCTAAAACCTTTGGCGCAATCATAGACCGGGCCGCAGTCGAGACATTGGCTAAACGGCTTTCCTTTGGATGCGACAAACCAGAGGCAGAGGAAAACGCACGGCAGAAGTTCGTAAACGGCTGCATGGCCGTAGCGAAAAACGCCGTTATGGATTACCTGAAGTATCACAACCAACGTGAAAGCATTGAATGGCGCGTGGATATGTTCGGGACGTTCAGCCGCTTGGAACTGCTAGAGGACAGGGCGCGCATTGTGCTAACCCATAAGCCCTTCCCTCAATTCGACAAGCCAGAGGATTACGCCCGGATCATTGCGGACTATAAGGAGCATTTCAGCCGCTTTGATGAGTTCCTGAAGTTCATAACAATGGCGCGCTTTGCCCTCGACCGGAAAAAGGCTTATTTGTGGATTCTGGCGGACTCCGACTGGGGGAAAGGCTTTCTAACCGGAATCCTGAAGCAGATGGGCGCGTGTGTCGAAACGTCCATGAAGGAAGTGGAAGCCATGCTAGAGGGTAAGCCCGTGGGCAGATCCGCAGAGGATTTTAAACGGGCAATGGTTCTGCTGATTGATGAGTTCAAGGCGGTAAAGTCGGAACTGAAGCAGCTTCAATCAGAAATCACCCTAAGTCCCAAAAATCAGCTTTCATGCACCGTGGAGGTATTCGCGAAAGTGTTTACCAGTGCGGAGAGTGTCGGGAGTCTCGTTACTGAAAATGGCGTAGAGGATCAATTCGCCAACCGCATGAGCATTTTTCAGGAAATGGGAGACATTACCAAGCGCCCGCTATTTCAGGAAGTCGGAAACCCTCGCTATTTCCGGGCTGTTCTGGCCTATACAGCCAGCTACCTGAACCATGAAATCGAGACGATGCAGCGACTAGGCAGGGATAGCGCCGAAACCCTGGCAGAAGAATGGCTAAACGGTTTTATCACCCGCTATGGGCTGGACACGGTATATGAACGGTTCAGCGATTCATTGCCGCAACTGGCCAGAGACATAGCGGAACACTTGAACGACCGTTTCCATGATGAGCGCATTATTCAGGACGCTGGAAGCGTTTACGTCAAAAGCCCCGCTAAGGTGGTGGATGATTACCTGATAGAGCATTTCGACAACTCGCAGATTGCAGCGTTCAGGAAGAAAAAGGACGAACTGTTACGGCTGATGAGTGAGGACGGAAAGGGATCAACCACACACCGGGTTAAAGGGCGGACGACAAAGGCGGTAAAGCTAAAAGCGTAACCATTGTAACCGGCTGTAACCGTAATTTAGCGAGTCTTTGGTTACAGCCGCAGCCCTTGGGGCGCAAGGGATTAGGGCAAAGTGTAACCATGTAACCGTGATTTTCTTACTTTTGAAAAATTTATAGGAGGAAGTAAAAGAAAGGGCTGTATATCGAATAAACGGTATATGGCCTTTTTTACGGTTACACGGTTACAAAATGCTGAAACCCTTGGGAGAGTATGGCTAGAAGCGTAACCGTAATTTTTCCGGATATGGTTACACGCGGTTACGATGGTTACACCGAAGCATGGCTAGATGGTATTGAGAGCCAGCCGCAGAAAACCGCCAAAACAGCCCGCCTACCCTGCTATAACTGCCTGATTTTCTGTTCCCTGATGATATTCTATCTCTAGTGTGGTTACTTCAAAGTACTGTTATCTAACGGTTATAGTTCAGACCGCGTAAAATATGTAGCTAATAGGTATCACAAACCGTGGAATTAGCCGCATATTATGGCCGCAAAGCAGATCCCCGAAAAATACACGCCCGGCTACTTGGATGGCCTAGATGGCCGCACCGGAGTAGCCCAGGTTATGCGGGAGCGTTACCGCGCTTTTACTGATGATCTGGGGGGCGCTGACCGTTTGAGCTATGCCCAGCGGAGTCTGGTAGAGCGCGCCTTGTGGCTTGAATACTGGCTGGCACAACAGGAACAGAACCTAGCCCGTGGAACTGATTTTGATGTAGGCAAGTGGACACAAGCCGCTAACAGCCTTCAGGGCATACTCACAAAGCTGGGCCTAGACAGACAGGCTAAGGACGTTCCAGACCTTGCCACCTTCCTGAAAGCGAGGGGTGATAAATGAGCGTTACCATACGCACCCTGATGACAGATCCGGCCTTGTTCGGTGAACAGTTCGGGGGCGATAGTTTCAAGGCATGGCGCGCCCTGCTGGCTGGCTTCTATGGCCTTCCGTTGGCTGATGACGAGCTACCCCACTGGCAGGAACTAACAGGCCGTGAGAACGCCCCAGAGGCCGCACACGATGAACTATGGCTGGCCATTGGCAGACGTGGCGGTAAGTCTCAGGCCGCCGCACTGCTGGCCGTGTTCCATGCCTGTTTCATGGACTACACAGACCGGCTAAGCCCTGGCGAAGTGGCAACCGTGCTATGCCTTGCCGCAGACCGCAAACAGGCCCGCGCCGTGTTCCGCTATATCACCGGCCTGATGAACACTAACCCGATGTTGCAACGGCTGATCGTAAAGGAATCAGCGGAAACCCTGGAGCTTGCGAACCGCTCAGTTATTGAAGTGGGTACGGCTTCATTCCGGGCAACCCGTGGCTATACATTCAGCGTCGTTCTGGCTGATGAGGTGGCATTCTGGCGGAGTGAGGACAGCGCAAACCCTGACTTTGAGATCCTGAACGCAGTACGCCCCGGCCTTGCCTCATTGGATGGCCCATTGATTGCCCTTTCCAGCCCCTACAGCCGCCGTGGTGCATTGTGGGACGCATACCGCCGGTACTACGGACAGGAGGGCGCTATTCTGGTGGCTCAGGCTCCCACCCTGACCATGAACCCGACATTACCCCGCCGCATTGTGGATCAGGCACTAGAGCGAGATCCCGCAGCCGCCGCCGCTGAATACCTGGCTCAGTTCCGCAACGATATTAGCGCCTTCCTTACCCGCGAACTGGTGGACAGTAACACCCGCTCAGAGCCTTTAACCCTTCCGCCACAATCCGGCATCCGTTACGCGGCTTTCGTGGACGTTGCAGGCGGGGGCGCTGATGAATACACGCTGGCAATCAGTCACCGGGAAGGTGAACGCAGTGTGATAGATGGCATTTGGTCAGATAGAGGCGACCCGGCGGTTATTACAGGACGGTACGCGGAAATTATGAAGCAGTACCGAATCACCCGATGCACTGGCGACCGCTACGCCGCTGAATGGCCCCGGCAGGAATACCGCAAGCACGGTATCACGATGAATAACAGCGAACTGAACCGCTCAGAGCTTTACACAGAGCTAACGCCAATGCTCCAAACCGGAGCCGTAGAGCTACCGCCAGACGAGAAAACACTAACCCAGTTCACGCTATTGGAGCGCCGCACGGGCCGCAATGGCAAGGACACGATAGACCACGGGCCGCAAGGCCATGACGACAGAGCCAACGCCATAGCCGGGGCAGCCTGGCTAACGAAAAAGCCAACCGTTGAAGCGCCGATTCTTGTAGTCGGCCACTAATCCGAAACAGAGGTAATACCCAATGACTGACCAACGAACCCTAGAAAGCCAGATTGCAGGATTGTCAGCGCTTAAAAACCGGCTGTCTGAAAGTTCCTTTGCCCGTACCCACCTGACCAAGCTGACACAAGCCGCCGAGGCGCTGGGCTCCCTTGCAAGTGCTAACGATGGTTCACCCGAACGCCCCCACCGGCTGGCAAAAGCGAGCCAGCGTTACCTTGATTCGATCCAACGCACAAAGGCCGAGATTGCAGCCAGCGAGGCAGGCGGTTATGCCGCTTTGAATCAGGAAGCCAGCGAGCGGCTAGGTATGCAGCCGGATCGTTACGCAAGCGACATTGCGCGCGCCTTCGGACGTGCTACGCAACAGGAGCGCACCCAATGGCTGGCGAAGATTGCCGAGAGCGGTGATGGCCGTAGCCTTGCCGCCATTCTGGAAGCCCCGGACTTCGTGACAGGCGTGGATCGCGAAACGCTCGGAAAGTTTCGGGGTGTGATGGAAAGCAAGCATTGCCCGGACATTGCCGAAAAGCGGGAGACGTTCAACGCGGATCTGGCAGCCGCTCGGAATGCGATTGAACAAGCGTCCCGAATCGCGGAAAGCGCCCTCAAGATTGAGGACGTAGATTCAGCCATTGCCGCCCGACAGCGAGCGATTGAAGCCCAGGCACAATTTGACGCCGCGACAGAGTGAACCCAGTGGCAGCGCCAGACATGCAGAACGAAGGCAGCGAAGCAGCCCAGGCGGAATACCGCCTGTGGTGTGCTGCACTGGCGCTACTGATGGAGGATGCCCGTTGTTTCTGGCTGGGCAAGATGGGGCGCTCAGCAAGCGCAGACGAGCTAGAGGAAGCCTTTGACGCGCTGACACAGAATACGTGGATGCTCCGGCACCTTTGCGACCATACCGGCCATGATGCTGAGTGGCTGTCTGAAGGTTTTATCAGATGGTGTGATATGGCCTGAAGCTGGCGACGGGCTATAGACCTGATCCGGTGGATGGCCGCCCTTATCGGTGCCGGTCTCTCCCGACTGTCCCACCATTTCCGGCAGGTGGCGCTACCGCTTGGCAGTCCATGCGAGCGGTTAAAAAAGATGGTGCCGGGAGCGGGACTTGAACCCGCACGGCCTACGGCCTCAGCATTTTAAGTGCTGTGTGTCTACCAATTTCACCATCCCGGCTTTTTATTTCACCTGCTACATATCCGCTACATACAAAATTTCCGAATGATCTAGCGAATTGTTTTTTCAGGCTTTTCTCTCTCCCATTGCCCTGATTTTAAGTCTCTTGTGTCTACCAATTTCACCATCCGGGCATCGGAGGGGAGATTCTTGAAGGGCGGAATTGTATAAGGGCCGATGACGTAACGCAATTCTGTTTCCCAACCGCTCTTCAATACGCTTTCTATGCCGCCACCGGCTTGATCGCCCTGCCCTTGTAGATGTAACCCGCGATTTTGGGCGCTTTGGGGATGTAGAGGTTTTCCAGCTCCAGGATTTCGAAACCCGCTTCCCTGATCAGGTCCGCTATATGGCGGTTCAGGTGGCAGCCACCGGCCAGCTTGCGCCAGCCAGGTGTGATTCGATGTTGCCATTTGCGGGTGCCATCGTGGGGGGATTCGCCATGCTCCAGGAACAACAGATTGCCACCCGGCCTGAGTACGCGTTTCATTTGCTGCAGCGCGGCGTGCCAGTCAGGGATGGTGCATAGGGTGAAGGTCAGCAGCACGGTGTCCACGCTGTTGTCCTCCAGGGGTATTTTCTCCCCCGGCAGATCCAGCCACTCTACTTTTATGGGGGAACGTTGCAGGTTGGGTAGCGCTTTTCGGCGCATGCCTTCTGAGGGTTCCAGGCCGTAAACCAGCTCAACCTGGTCCTGGTTGTAGAACTCCAGATTGATGCCAGAGCCCATGCCCACTTCCAGTACCCGGCCCCGGGCCTGCGGAACCACCTGGCTGCGCAGCTTCATCACCTGGCCCATGGAACAGGCCTTGTCTATGATGTGGGGGAGAATTCGTTCCTCGTAAAAGCTCATCTGGCTCACCATAATTGTTTTATATCAAGGGGTGCGACAAACTGCCCTATCGAAATCTGCTACGATTTGCGTAGCATCGTAATCATCTGCCGGTAATAACAACATAACAAAATAAACTATGGCAGCGGCTGAACGGGTTCGCTGACCCGTTTGTTATGACTTGTGCGAGTTACCGGAGGTTCCTATGGAACTAGATCCTCTCATCCTATCGCGAATCCAGTTCGCGTTTGTGGTGTCATTTCACGCCATTTTTCCGGTGTTTACCATCGGGCTAGCCTCCTACATCGCGGTACTTGAGGGCCTCGCCTTCAAAACCCGTAATCCGGTGTGGACCAAACTGTCGAGCTTCTGGACCAAGGTCTTCGCTGTGGTCTTTGGCATGGGCGTGGTCTCGGGCATTGTGATGTCATTCCAGTTCGGTACCAACTGGAGCGCGTTCTCTCAGGCCTCGGCCAACTTCCTCGGCCCCATCCTGAGTTATGAGGTGATCACCGCATTCTTCCTGGAGGCGGCGTTCCTGGGGGTGCTGCTGTTTGGCCGCGACAAGGTACCCGCCGGCGTTCATCTGTTCGCCGCCATCATGGTCGCCACCGGCACCTTTATCTCGTCCTTCTGGATTCTCGCAGCCAACAGTTGGATGCAGACACCGGCCGGTGTCGAATTCCGTGAGGGAGTGTTCCATGTGGTCTCCTGGAGCGAGGCTATCTTCAACCCGTCCTTCCCGTATCGCTTTATGCACATGGCCCTGGCGTCCTTCCTTACCGGTGGATTTGTCGTGGCGGGTGTCAGTGCCTGGTATCTGTTGCGGGGGCGTGAGGTGGAAGCCAATCGCAAGGCACTCTCCATGTGCCTCTGGTTGCTGCTGTTCATTGCCCCGGCCCAGGCGGTTGTAGGTGACTTCCATGGCCTGAATACTCTGGAACATCAGCCCACCAAAGTCGCGGCTATGGAAGGCAACTGGGAAACCTCCCGCAATGTGCCGCTGTTGCTGTTTGCCATTCCCGACCAGGAAAACCAGACCAACCATTTCGAGATTGGCATTCCCAGCCTGGCCAGCCTGATTCTTACCCACGAGTGGGATGGCGAAGTGCCGGGTCTGAATGAAGTGGCGGTCGAAGAGCAACCACCGGTGGCGATTGTGTTCTGGTCCTTCCGGATCATGGTCGGCATTGGTGTCCTGATGATTCTGTTTGCGCTCGCAGGCCTGTTTCTGCGCGCGGGTGGCCAGCTTTACAAGACCCGCTGGTATCTTCAGGGGATGCGCTTTATGAGTATCGCGCCCTTCTTTGCCGTGCTTACCGGCTGGTTTGTGACCGAGGTAGGCCGGGCACCCTGGCTGGTGTACGGCATGATGACCCAGGCCGAATCGGTAACGCCCTCGCTTACCGGCGGCATGGCGCTGTTCACGTTGATCGGCTATATCGTTGTCTATGCCCTGGTGTTCAGTGCCGGCGTGTATTACCTCATGCGGGTGCTTTACGTTGGTCTTGAAGATTCTGACGATGAAGAACATGCCTCTGATCGCCCTGCCCGTCCGCTCTCTGCGGCCCATGTGCCGTTCGAGATTGAATCCGGCTCACACGGCGTTCATCAGGCAAAACCGGCTAACGAAGGGGGGCACTGACCATGGAACTGTTTGATCTCGCCCTCATCTGGGCATTCATTATTGGCTTCGGCATCATCATGTATGTGTTGATGGACGGCTTCGACCTGGGCGTGGGTATCCTGTTTCCGTTCGCTCCGTCGGAAGAGGACCGGGATACCATGATGAACTCGGTGGCCCCGGTCTGGGACGGCAACGAAACCTGGCTGGTGCTGGGCGGAGCCGGCCTGTTGGCCGCCTTCCCGATGGTGTATTCCATCTTCCTGCCAGCACTCTACATTGGTGTGTTCCTGCTGCTGGCAGGGCTCATCTTCCGGGGTGTGGCGTTTGAATTCCGATTCAAGGCTCGTACCTCAAGGTACCTGTGGAACTGGTCGTTTGCCGGTGGCTCTACCATTGCCGCATTCGCTCAGGGTGCTGTGGTCGGGGCTTACATCCAGGGTTTCAATACCGTGAATGGCGCCTACGTTGGCGGCGCGCTGGACTGGCTGACCCCGTTCACCGTGCTGACAGGCCTGGGGATGCTGGCCGGTTATGCCCTGCTGGGTTCTACCTGGCTGATCATGAAAACCGAAGGGCGCCTGCAAGAGTGGGCCTACCAGGTAAGTGCACCACTGCTGATTGCCGTGTTGGTGGTGTTTGGCATTATCAGCGTATGGACGCCCTTTGTTGACGACATGGTGCGGGAGCGCTGGTTCTCCAATCTGAGCGTGATCTGGATTCTGCCGGCCCTGACCCTGCTGTGTGCTTTCCAGATCTGGCGTTCGGTACGCAACCGGTTTGAAGGTATGCCATTCGTCGCCACCATGGGCCTGTTCATCACTACCTACCTCGGACTTGTGGTGAGCAAGTGGCCGTATGTGGTTCCGCCCAACTACACCCTGTGGGATGCGGCTTCCGCTTATGAGTCCCAGCTGTTCCTGCTGCTCGGCCTGCTGTTCGTCATTCCCATTGTTCTGGCCTACACCGCCTGGACCTACTGGGTATTCCGCGGCAAGGTGCGTGCGGGCGAAGGGTACCACTGAGTGGCGGATCCGGCCCGGTTAAAGGTCCGCGCCTGGCTATCGGGTCTGGCCCGCAACAGCCAGCGCTGGATCACCGCAACCGTTCTGGCCGGTGTTCTTGCCGGGCTGGCAACCATCGTACAAATGGTGTTGCTGGCCTGGCTGATTCACCGGGGTGTGATTGAAAAAACGCCGGTTTCCGAACTCACGCCCGTATTTCTGGCCCTGCTTGCGGTTCTGGTGATTCGGGCCGCAGGCCAGGGGCTGCAAACCCGCTTTGCAGCCCGCTGCAGCGAGCAGGTGCGGCGCGATGCCCGCCGGCAACTGCATCATCACTGGAAAGCCACCGGTCCGGTTAATCTGGCGGATACGTCCGCTGCGTCCCTGGCTCGCGAGTGGTTGGACCACGTGGAGGCGCTTCACGGCTATTTCGCGCGTTTTCTGCCGCAGATGACCCTCTCCGTGGTGATTCCCCTGGCCATCCTTGTTCTGGTGTTCTGGCTGGACTGGCTGGCTGGTATTTTCCTGGTGCTCTCTGCTCCGCTCATTCCGCTGTTCATGGCCCTGGTGGGCATGGGCGCAGAAAAGCTGAACCAGCAACATTTCGAAACGGTCAGCCGGTTGTCCGGCCAGTTTCTGGATAAGGTACGAGGGCTAACGACGCTTCAGCTGTTCGGGCAAACCGAGGCGGCCAGCCGCACGCTGGAAAACCGTTCCGACCAGTACCGCAAGATCACCATGAAAACGCTGAAAGTGGCATTTTTGTCGTCAGCGGTACTGGAATTCTTTGCCTCTGTGGCGATTGCGGTATTGGCCATCTATATCGGCTTCGGATTGCTGGGTTATATCGAATTTGGCCCAAGCGACGAACTCACGCTGTTCAGCGGATTACTTATCCTGCTGCTGGCCCCGGAGTTCTTTCAGCCCTTGCGCACGCTATCCCAGCACTATCACGACCGGGCAGCCGCCCTGGGGGCCGGTGCCGAGATTCTGGCCCGGCTGGAACAGTCTGTCGACAACGCAGAGCCGATCCGGCCAGACAACAGCATTAGCAATCAAGGCATTCAGATCTCCGGGGTCACGCTCCGTTACGGCGAGGGCCCGGTCATCTTCGATAACCTGGATATCCGCATCAAGGCCGGTCAGGTGATCGCCCTTACCGGACCCTCTGGTGGAGGCAAATCGACCCTTTTGCATCTGCTGGCTGGCTTTATTCAGTCAGAGGCAGGGGCTGTGTCAGTATTCGGCGAGGCTCCGGGCAATCAGCCGTTTGGATGGCTTGGCCAGCGGGGCTTCTGGATTCAGGGTACCTGGGCCGAAAACCTTCGGCTAACCACCCCGGATGCGACGGATATTGCCATCGACTATGCATTACGACAGGTGGGCCTGGGTGAGCTGGTGGACAGCCGCGCTGACGGCATTCACAGCCGCATTGCCGAGGATGGTCTGGGGCTTTCCGGTGGTCAGGCCCGTCGTTTGAGCCTGGCCCGTATCTTCCTGGCGGACTATCCCCTGGTTCTGCTGGATGAACCGACGGCCGGGCTGGATGCCACCAGCGAGGTGTTCATTCTGGAGGCCCTGCATAAACTCAGCGAATCCGGAAAAACACTGGTGTTTTCCACACATCATCAGGCGCTGCTGACCCTGGCAGACCGTGTACTGGTCGTGAATGACGGCGAGGTGCGCGATGCCTGAACTGAGGCCCTGGCTGGCACTGATTTTTCGTCGCAAAGGCCGCCTTACGGTTGGTGCCGGCTTGCTACTGGGCACCCTGCTTTCCGGTATCGGTCTGCTAGCGTTGTCTGGCTGGTTTCTGACCGAAACCGCGCTGGTTGGCCTGTTGCTGGCGGCAGGGATACAGGCCTACATCAATCTTTATGTGCCGGGCGGTGGTATCCGGTTTTTTGCGGTGTCCCGAACGGTGTTCCGGTATCTGGAGCGCGTGTACAACCACAACACGGTACTGCAGCTACTCACCGATATTCGGGTGGCCCTGTTTGACCGATTGGCGGCCCGGCCACGAACAGAGCGCAGTTCCCGTTCCGGCGCGCAGTGGCTTTCCCGGCTCACAGCCGATGTCGATGCGCTGGACACACTTTATCTCAGGCTGATTGCCCCCGCCGCCCTGGCAGCCGTGGTTACCCTACTGCTTGCCGCAATGGCGTGGTTACTGTTTGATGGTGTTGTGGCGCTGATTCTGGTGGTGATTCTGTCGCTTTCGTTCCTCCTGTCCACCTGGCTGGTGTATCTACGAACTTACGCTGCCTCCGGACAGTTGAGCGATCAGCAGGAGAGCCTGCGAGGCGAACTGGTTGAGCATCTTGAAGGCTTTGCGGAACTTACCGCCGCTGGCCGCACGGGTAAGCACACGGCCCGGCTGATGCGTCGAAGCGTAGAACTTTCCAGGGATCAGGCCCGGATCGACAGCCGAACCGGCTGGCATCAGGCTGGCTCTCATCTGCTGATCAATGTCGCGGCGGTGGCAGCCTTGTGGCTGGGCTTCCGCCTGTTCGAGCAAGGCACTCTGAGCGGCCCGGTACTGGTTCTCCTGCCCATTGCCCTGCTGGGCCTGGCCGAAGTCTACGCCATGCTCCCGGATGCCTTTGGCAAACTGGGAGCGACTCGTGCTGCTGCGCGCCGCCTGAACTCCGACCACGGTCTGGAAAGGGCCGCGGCATCACCCGCTGGTTCTGCTGGCGAACTGCCGGAGGGCTTCTCTCTTCAGGCCTGCGATATCACCGTGGGTTACGCGGGTTATTCGCCCTTACTCAGCCACTTCACGCTGACGCTTCGCCCGGGCGACACCGTGGGTGTCGTTGGCGTCTCCGGCAGTGGCAAATCCACCCTGGCAGATACCCTGGCCGGGCTGGCAGAGCCATGCCGGGGAGAACGTCATTCCCTGCCCTGCGCCTACCTCACGCAAGCGACCGTGGTGTTTGAAGACACCGTGAAAGCGAACCTTCAGTTGGCAAACCCCAACGCCGGGGACGGTGATATGTGGCGGGTACTGGAGATAGTCGAACTGGCGGAACGGTTCGCCCAGGACGCTGAAGGATTGGGTACCTGGCTGGGCAGCGCCGGCAACCGTTTATCTGGCGGGGAGGCCCGGCGCCTGGTGCTGGCCAGGGTTTTACTGAGTCAGGCACCCGTGGTGATTCTGGATGAGCCTTTCACCGGTGTGGACGAGGCAACCCGAACACGGATTTCGCCCCAGATCAGCCGTTGGCTACAGGGGCGCACCGTGGTTTGTCTCGGGCACGGGCCGGAAGCCCTGCTGGCCTCCGACCGTATTCTGCACCTGGGTTGATCAGCGGGTTTCGACCACTTCAAACGTCAGACCGGCATTGGCCTGCAGGCGCTCGAGCAATTTGCCATCGAGCGCCGAGGCCGGTGTCCAGAAGCCACCTTTGACGTCATCTTTCACGTCAAAGGCCAGGCACAGACCGGCTTCACCAAGCATTTTCGATGTCGAGCCGTAACCCGGGTCACGATCGCCCGTCACCTTGGTGATCATGGTCTTGCCATCGGTGGTTTTGCCCACGAAACGCAGGTCGTAAAAACCTTTCTCCTGATCTTCCGGGCTCGGGCCCTCCCCAGGCTTGGGTACCAGCTTTTCTACCACCCAACGTGTTGGCTTGATGGCGGACGCGGTGAAGAACGCACCCAGCGCACCCACCATACCGTAAGCGGTCAGGCGGCCTTTGGTGCCCTTGCCCGTCATGATGGCTTCGTCGTAGGTGAACTCTTTGCCGTAGCGGGCACCCTGCAACGCATTGGAGCGGTGCACCACACGGGTGTTGATGGCCCCCATCACAAACGGGGCCAGCCAGGCGTTGAAGTTCTTGTCGAACTCAGCAGATTTCAGGCTGGGCTGGCGTTTCTCGGAGCGATGCTCCGGCGGGCAGATGGAGAACGGATTGGCCAGTTCCTTGCGCAACTTGGGGTCGGCTGCGGCTTCCTTGGCCACGTTGATCATGGAAGCCACCGTGCCGCCAGAAAGGCCGCCCTTGGCGACTTTCACCCTCATGCGCACATCCTGGCAGGGTTTGCCAAAGGTTGCTTCCGATTGCTGCTGCAGGAACCAAACGCCCATATCGGAAGGAATCGAGTCAAAGCCGCAGCAATGCACAATCCGCGCACCGCTCTCTTTAGCCTTGACCTCGTACCGCTCAATCATCCGACGGATCCATTGTACTTCACCAGTGAGGTCGCAGTAGTCCGTACCTGTCTCGGCGCAGACTTTTACCAGAGTCTCGCCGAAAAGAGCGTAAGGGCCCACGGTTGAGATGACCACTCGCGTCTGGCCGCACAGATCGCGTAGCGCAGGCTCGTCTGCTGCATCCGCCAGAATGACCGGTAATGATGCGGCGCCTGCCCCCAGATCCGACTTGAGCTGGTTCAGCTTTCCTTCGGAGCGGCCGGCAATGGCCCATTTGACCTCCTTGTCTGCACCATAGTTTTCCAGAAGGTAGCGAGCCAGAATCTGGCCGACGAAACTGGTGGCACCGAACACGACAAGGTCATAGTTCGCAGCTTTGGTGTCTGTCATGGTCTGTCCTTGTTCAAACGAATGTATGAATGGATGGTAACAGGTTTATTCTGTGGTGCTACTTTCCCGTGAACTCGTGAACCGGCGTCGGGCCGGCCAATCGTTTGTCCTGTGGACTGCGGCACACTCTGCCCAGTCATTAAAGGAGGAGAGCCCCTTTGAGCGTCTTTCTGATTATTATCAGCCTGTTTCTTCTGGCTTTCAGCGCGCTGCTGGCTTGGCAAGTGCTTGAGCAGCGAAAGATGATCAAGCAAATGCTGGAAAGCGAGGATATCAGCGACACACATCAGGATCCTGAGCTGGTGCTTACGTTACGGGTACGGGATCCGATTGCCTTGGCCAAACGCGAATCCCGCACCGGACGGGTGCTGGCCGACCGCCTGCCAGTAATGACCCGGAAAATGGTCTATCAGGAAGTGATGAAAGAGCTGGAGCGGGAACTGGACGAGCGGGACATTGAGGTAGATATGCACATTGAGTATCGCTAGGACAAGAGCAACAGGAGCCCTTCCATGCTGTTACTGATCGTTAGCCTGATGTGTCTGGCCGGCAGCGCAATACTGTTGTTTGCTGCATTCCGGCTGTCCAATGGTAACCGGCGCGACCTGAGAATCCTGAATGCCCATCGAATAGGTGCTCTGAGCGCTATTCAGAAAAGCCGGATGGACCTGATGGAGGTTCGCAACCGCGCCCGGTTGCTGGAAGAAACGGTGTCCGGCGGCGCGACCGCAGTCGAGAAAGTCCACAAAGCCATCGCCAACACCACGTTTGGCCTGATTGACCTGTTTTCCAGGGACGATGAGTTTCGGGACAGCGCCCGCCGGATAAAACAATCCCACCATCAAAAGAGCGAGCAGGTTTACAAAGCGGTGAGAACCTCTAACCGGGCACTGCATATCCTCGCGGATACACTGATCATCGGCAAAGCGGAAAAACGCATTGTTTCAAAAACAAAGAAGGCGCCCTGAGGCGCCTTCTTTTTCTGAAACTTCAGAAAGTTACAGAACTTTCTTCAGTTCCTCTTCCAGCTGCGGAACTGCTTCGAACAGGTCTGCAACCAGGCCGTAGTCGGCCACCTGGAAGATCGGGGCTTCTTCGTCCTTGTTGATCGCAACGATCACCTTGGAATCAGACATGCCCGCCAGATGCTGGATGGCACCGGAGATGCCAACCGCAACGTACAGCTGCGGAGCAACGATCTTGCCGGTCTGACCAACCTGCATGTCGTTCGGCACGAAGCCGGCATCAACAGCGGCACGGGAAGCACCAACCGCAGCGCCCAGCAGATCAGCAACCTGCTCCAGCATCTTGAAGTTGTCGCCGTTCTGCATGCCGCGGCCACCGGAGATAACGATACCGGCAGAAGCCAGGTCCGGACGATCAGACTGGGCTTTCTCTTCACCAACGAAGGAAGACAGGCCAGCGTCTTTTACTACGTCCAGCTGCTCAACAGAGGCAGAACCACCTTCAGCGGCTACCGGGTCGAACGCGGTCGGACGAACCGTCACAACCTTGATGCTGTCGCTTGCCTTGACGGTCGCAATGGCGTTACCAGCGTAGATCGGACGCACGAAGGTGTCTTCGGATTCAACGCGGATAATGTCAGAAACCTGGGCAACGTCCAGCAGCGCAGCAACACGCGGCATAAAGTCTTTACCTGTGGTGCCGGCAGAGGTCAGGATGTGGCTGTAGCCCTTGCCTACTTCAGCAACCAGCTCAGACAGGTTTTCTGCCAGGAAGTGACCGTAAGCGGCGTTGTCGGCAACCAGCACCTTGTTCACGCCTTCTGCCTTGGCAGCGGCTTCAGCGACGGCGCCTACGTTCTCACCGGCAACCAGCACGTCGATGTCGCCACCGATGGCCTTGGCAGCCGCTACAACGTTCAGAGTAGCCTGTTTCAGGCTGCTGTTGTCGTGTTCAGCAATTACCAGGATGCTCATTTAGATCACCTTCGCTTCGTTCTTCAGTTTATCCACCAGCTCAGCTACGTCAGCCACCTTGATACCAGCCTGGCGTGCAGCCGGGGCTTCGACTTTCAGGGTGGACAGGCGAGCGGCAACGTCAACGCCCAGGTCAGCCGGAGACATGGAGTCCAGCGGCTTCTTCTTGGCTTTCATGATGTTCGGCAGAGAAGCATAGCGCGGCTCGTTCAGACGCAGGTCTGTGGTAACAACCGCCGGCAGGTTCAGAGCAACTGTCATCAGACCGCCGTCTACTTCGCGGGTTACGTTAACCTTGTCACCGTCAACAACCACTTCAGAGGCGAAGGTGCCCTGGCCCATGCCAGTCAGAGCAGCCAGCATCTGGCCAGTCTGGTTGTTGTCGGAATCGATGGACTGCTTGCCAAGAATAACCAGCTTGGGCTCTTCTTTCTCAACAACAGCCTTCAGCAGCTTGGCCGCTTCGAGGGACTGAACTTCTTCGTCAGTCTCGATGTGGATACCGCGGTCAGCACCCAGAGCCAGGGCAGTACGGATCTGTTCCTGAGAAGCCTTCGGGCCAATGGATACAACAACGATTTCACTGGCAACGCCCTTCTCTTTCAGACGAACCGCTTCTTCAACTGCGATTTCGCAGAACGGGTTCATTGCCATCTTGACGTTGGCGAGATCAACGCCGGTGTTGTCCGGCTTGACGCGCACCTTCACGTTGTAGTCGATAACTCGTTTTACAGCGACCAGAACCTTCATAGATTCCTCGTTCTTCTACGATGGATTTAATGAGTCTTCACAGTCAAAGGACCGGGTTGACCCGACCTGACAATGAGACGATACTAAAAATCGACTCAAAACACACGATATTTCGGTGTATACGTACAATGCCAAAGGTTAGTGCAGATTTCAAACAAACGTTTGTTTGATTCTTCAAATGCGTTATCCTTTCGGGACAAATAGCCGTTTTGAGCGGTTTTGGGCTGTCGTCTATACGCATTTTTACCGGTATGATGGCGCCCCTGATGAGGCCTGCGGGCAAACAATATCCATTAAAAGCTGTTTGAGGAGACCAACGTGGAACGCGAATCGATGGAATTTGATGTTCTGATCGTCGGCGGCGGCCCTGCGGGCCTGTCGGCAGCCTGCCGCGTCATGCAACTGGCGCAGGAAGCCGGCGAAGAACTAACCGTTTGTGTGGTTGAAAAAGGTTCTGAGATCGGCGCGCACATCCTCGCCGGCACCGTATTCGAGCCCACGGCCCTGAACGAACTCTTCCCGGACTGGAAAGAGAAAGGCGCCCCCCTGAATACCCCGGTTACCCGGGATGACATTTTCCTGCTGAAGAATCAGGAAAAGGCCACCAAAGTACCCAATGCCTTTGTGCCCAAGAACATGCACAACCACGGCAACTACATCATCAGCCTGGGCAACCTTTGCCGCTGGCTGGCTGAGCAGGCCGAACAGCTGGGTGTTGAAGTGTATCCGGGCTTTGCCGCTTCAGAAACCATCGTTGAAGATGGCCAGGTAAAAGGCATTATCACCGGTGATATGGGCGTTGCCCGTGACGGTTCCGAGAAAGACGGCTATATGCCGGGTATGGAACTGCGCGCCAAGTACACCCTGTTTACTGAAGGCTGTCGCGGTCATCTGGGCAAGCGCCTGATCAACGACTTCAAGCTGGACGAAGGCAAGGATCCGCAGCACTACGGCATCGGCATCAAAGAACTGTGGGACATCGACCCGGCCAAACACGAGCCAGGCCTGGTTGTTCACACCACCGGCTGGCCGCTGAACGAATCCGGCTCCACCGGCGGCTCTTTCCTGTATCACCTGGAAAATGGTCAGGTTTATGTTGGTCTGATCACCGATCTTTCCTACAGCAACCCGCACCTGAGCCCGTTCGAAGAGTTCCAGCGTCTCAAGTACCATCCGGAAATCAAGAAGTATCTGGAAGGTGGCAAGCGTGTTGCCTACGGCGCCCGTGCAATCGCCAAGGGTGGCTACAACGCCCTGCCGAAGATGAGCTTCCCGGGCGGCCTGCTGCTGGGCTGTGATGCCGGCACCCTGAACAGCTCCAAGATCAAAGGCTCCCACACCGCCATGAAATCCGGCCTGTTGGGCGCTGAAGCCGTATTCGAGGCCCTGAAGGAAGGTAAAACCGGTGAGGAAATCACCAGCTTCCAGAAGCGTTTCGAAGACAGCTGGCTGTACAAGGAACTTTACGCCGAGCGTAACTTCGGCCCGGCCATGCACAAGTTCGGCAATATCGTCGGCGGTGCCATCGCATTCTTCGAGCAGAACATTCTGCGCGGCAGCCTGCCTATCACCTTCCACGACACGACTCCGGACTACGCCACCCTGAAGCCGGCGTCTGAGTGCAAGAAGATCGACTATCCGAAGCCGGATAACAAGCTGACGTTTGACCGCCTGTCCTCGGTGTTCATTTCCAACACCAACCATGAGGAAGATCAGCCGGTTCACCTGAAGCTGACCGACCCGGAAATTCCGCTGAAAGAAAACCTGCCAAAGTACGACGAGCCAGCGCAACGTTACTGCCCGGCCGGCGTATACGAAGTGGTCGAGAAAGACGACGGCAGCGGCAAGAAGTTCCAGATCAACGCCCAGAACTGTGTTCACTGCAAGACCTGTGACATCAAGGATCCTGCCCAGAACATCACCTGGGTAACGCCGGAAGGCGGCGGTGGTCCGAACTACCCGAACATGTGATCCACGATCACTGTTTCAGAAAACCGGGGCTTGCCCCGGTTTTTTTATGCTCGCAGATTATTCCGGGCATAAAAAAACGGCCCCCGAAGGTGCCGTTTTCTGATCAACCATCAGAAGGCATATCAGTGCACGTGGCCGTGCTCTTGCTCTTCGTCGGTTGCTTCGCGGGTTTCTACCACTTCAACGTCGAAGTGCAGAGTCTGGCCCGCCAGCGGGTGGTTGGCATCGATGGTAACGGTTTCGTCGCCAACTTCTACTACACGAACGACCTGGGGGCCGCCCGGAGTTTGTGCCTGGAACTGCATGCCTGGCTCGATGGTGTCTACGCCCTCGAAAGCAGAGCGCGGAACCGGCTGGATGAGCTCTTCGTTTACTTCACCGTAGCCTTCAGCTGGCTCTACGGAAACTTTAACCTGGTCGCCAGCGTTCTTCTCGGTCAGCGCACTTTCCAGTCCGCCGATGATGTTCTGTGCACCTTCCAGGTATGCCAGGGGCTCACGGCCTTCTACGCGGGAGGAATCGAGTTGCTCTCCCTGGTCGTTAGTGAGCGTGTAATGGATGGTGACAACACGAGGTTGGGCCATGTGATCTCCTTGCGTGTCGCAATGACTGTGTATTTAGATTGTAGGCAATCGAAAGTGATCGTGAACAGCCAGACTGCACAGAGGGACTAACGACCACCGGGCCTCGTTAGAGAGCCAGGCTCGATAACAAGTAAGAAACCACAGTTTAACAAGTGACAGACTGCGTTTTCTACCTTATTCATTGGGGTGGTCAGGCGCTTTTCAACCGCCTCGCCCGATTTCCCAGAATTTTCCGTGACTAAGCACCCCGTACACGGTTTTTCCCGCCGCTTCGGTTTCCTCGGCCAGTTCGGCGAGGTCATAGAACGCCGAGGTAACCAGCCGGGCTTCAACACCGTGGCGTACCTGAATAACTGGCCGAGGTTCGCCAGTCTCGGAGTAGGAACCCACATGTAACGGGTGCTGCTCGCCAATCTCCAGGGTTTCGCCCATGTTGGTGGCCAGGGTGATAACCTGCTCCGCGCCCTCGCCTTTCACCTCCAGACCATGGGCCAGCAGTGGTGCGTCCTCAACCTGGATACGCCATTTCTCGACCGGCGTAACCAGGTAGTACTCTCCATCGCTTTCCCGCCTGAGAATGGTAGAGAACAGCTTTACCGTGGCCTCCCGGACGATGGGCTCACCTTTGAAGACCCACTGGCCGTCGCGGGTGATCACCAGATCCATATCGCCGGAAAGTTCGGGGTGCCATTTATCCAGCGGTGGCAGATCCCTGCTCTTGCCGGCGTCTTCGAGGGATTTGGCAATGTCATCGGGTGTCCGGTTCATGTTTTTCTCCCTGATCAGAGCCCACGCATCCATTCTGCCCGCAGAGGCACAGCGCCAGGCTGGGTAATGGCCATGTTTACCTGCTGCAGCAGGCGGTCTTTATCGCGGCCCAGCGTACCTTTGAGCACAAGGTAATTGGAGGCGTGATCGCTGCGGAAAATGGTGTTGTCCAGTTCCAGGTGCTCCAGGAACACACGGATTTCCTCGAACAGGGCCTGCTGGCCCAGGGGCACGAAATCCGCCCCGAAACCCTCGCGGAATCGCTCTTCACCCTGCGGGAAGCTGACCACCAGGGTAGACAGATAATCGGGCTGGGTTTCATTGCACAGTGTGGCAGTGTTAATGGCATGCTGCCGTGAAAGAGCTTCACCGCCCAGACCATTGAGCACCATCACCGAGCTCACCAGGCCCGCTTCCCGGATCTTCACCAGGGCAGACCGGGTGGATTCCCAGGTTTCACCTTTGTTAACGCGCCGAAGAATCTCGTCGTCGCCGGATTCCATGCCCACATAGAGGATTTGCAGGCCGGCTTCCCGGAGCTGCGCCAACTCTTCAACCGATTTTTTCGCCAGGTTTCGTGGCAGGCAGTAGCTGGAAACGCGTTCCAGGCCGGGAAAAGCTCGCTTCAAGTCAGCGATTATTTCCAGCAAGCGCCGGGTGGGCAGCACCATGGCGTCTCCATCGGCCAGGAAAACCCGGCGCACGTCGCTAAATGCCGCTGCTGCTTTCTCGATGTCTGCCCTGATGTCTTCGGGCTTTCGAGCCCGGAATTTCTTCTGGGGCTGAGTATACATCTCACAGAAGGTGCACTGGTTCCAGGAACAGCCATTAGTCACCGGCAGAATCAGCGATTTGGCCTCGCTGGGCGGCCGGAAGACCGGCTCAATGTAATCAATGGGAAAACTGTACATAGGTTCGTTCAGTATCAGAAATGAGTGATGTACTGATTAAATCAGGGCAGAAACTGGGCTTTCAAGTCGGCGCAGCCTGGCCCCACTACAGGCATATCCAGCAGTACAGCCTGAGAAGTCATAAAGGGAATGCCCTGCCGATGGCCATCCACCAACAGAGTGGAGAAGCTACCCACAAATGGCATGTGGGAAACCAGCATCAATGGTGAAACCTGGTTGTCCAGAAACTCATCCAGACAACGGCCAGGGTCATCATCGGGTGTGATAAAGGCTTTTTCCTGGACCGGGCAATTCAGCACTTCCGCCACAATCGCGGCGGTTTGCCGGGCCCGAACATAGGGGCTGGACCAGATCTGGGCGGGACGCCACGGGGAAGAGGCAATTTGCGCCGCCACGGCTGCCACGCCGCGGCGACCCGCCTCGGTCAGCTCACGCTCCTGATCCAGCGAATGCCAGCCGGCCTCACCATGGCGCATAACAATCAGATGCACGTGCCTCTCCTTCAGGATGACAATCCCGGGTCACTGGGTAATGGTGCGCGGCAGAATGAACTCCACATCAGAGTTCTGCACGGCCATCATCAGGCTGTTGATCACTGCATTGATGGAAGCGCTTTCATAGAGAATCTCGTAAAGCCCCCGTACCAGAGGCATGTAGATGCCAATAGCCTCAGATTTTTCCCGTACCAGTTTCAGGGTATAGATACCTTCGGCCACCTGCCCCAGCTCCTGCACGGCTTCTTCCAGCTTCTGGCCCTTGCCAATGGCGTAACCAACCCGGAAATTCCGGCTTTTGCTGGAGGTACAGGTGGCAATCAGGTCGCCAACACCTGCAAGGCCCATAAAGGTCATCGGGTTGGCGCCAAGGCTAACCGCAAAACGGCTCATTTCGGCCAGGCCACGGGTAATCAGCATGGCTTTCGCATTCTCGCCCATGTTCAGGGCCGATGCCAGGCCGGCAACAATGGCGTAGATATTCTTAAGTGCGCCGGCCAGTTCCACACCGTAGACATCAACATTGGCGTAAACCCGAAAGTATTCGCAGCCCAGCAGTTCCTGCACTGTGCGGCGCACATCCGGGTCTTTTGCTGCGATCACGGTGGCGGTCAGTTCCCGGTTGACGATCTCGCCAGCCAGGTTCGGCCCGCTCAGAACGCCGGAGCGGCATCTGGGGAGTTCCTCCAGCAGAATTTCGCTCATCAACTTGAAACCATGCTCTTCAATGCCTTTGGTCAGGCTGACGACGATCTGGCCATCGCGGAACGCGCTGCTGTGTTCGCGAATGACCGACCGGAACGCTTTTGACGGGATGGCAACCAGCACGATCTCCGCCTTGCGCACGGCTTCGGCCAGGTCTGTTGTCGGCTGAATATCGCCCTCTAGGGTAACGGCAGGCATATACCGGCGGTTAATGCGGGTACTGCGGATTTCCTCTGCCTGGGCTTCATCGCGCATCCAGAAGTGCACAACGTGGCCGTTTTCGCCCAGTACTTTTGCCATGGCAGTGCCGAAGCTGCCGCCGCCAAGTACTGCCACATCGTAGGAATTCGCCCCGTGATTACCGGGCGTCGGGTTATCAGGCATAAACGTTCCGTTCTGTTTCTGTCAGGGTCAGGCCCGGTGCAGGACTGGCGTTTCAGCCAGTTTCCTCGCATTCCAGCGCCCGTACCAGATTCTTGAATTCTTCCCTGTTCCGGCTATTCATGCCCATCAGTACTTTATGGGCATCAAGAACTTTATCGCGAACCTGCTGTTCGCTCGCCTTGAGCACGGGGATTTCTTCGAGTTCTTCAATTCGGGAAGCTGGCTCACGGACAATAATGAAAATCTTGTCGAAGCCCATGGACGTAATAATGCGGGTGATATCGGGGTTGGTGGAAATCAGCGTTGGCAGAAAATGACTTTGTTTCTGCGCCGCCAGCGCAATCTTGGCCAGCAGGCCAAGCGTTGTGCTGTCGATGATTTCCGTCTCGGTGAGATCGATAACCACGGTTTTGAATGCCGGATCACGGGTTATGGACTCAACCAGATTGTCCAGCGTCGAACACAGGTTCAGCCGGATTTCCCCAATAAACTTCAGGACGTATATTCCCTGCTGTTCTGCTTGCAGGATTTTATAACCAGCCATTTTTCACACTGCCACTAAGTCGACGACGTGTTATCTGACCCGTTTATGGTATCAGTTACCGATACTATCGCGATATCGTCAGGCAGCTCCGAGATCTTATCCAGCCCCAGAGCGTCGCTCAGCGATGCGATAGTGTGACTACCTCCTGAAACGAGTTCAAGTAGTCTGTTCTCCTTTTCATCCAGAGATTTGGCCGGGATCACTTCCAACAGGCCATCGGAGAACAACAACAGCCTGAATGGTCGGTCCAGCTTCACCTGGTAAAGTTCCCATTCCGGCGTTTCAAACAGCCCTACCGGCAGCCCGCTGCCTTCCAGAAAACGGGTTTCACCGTCTTCAAAAGACAGAATGGGCATCGGGAAATGCGCCCCAACCGCATAACTCAATGTACGTTCAGTCGTTGAAATGATGCCAACAAACACGGTGACATGCTTGCCAAGCCCTGTATCCAACAGCTCTGAGTTGATGCGCTCCAGGAAACGTTCCGGGTGCAGGATGTCTTCACTGGACTGACGCCGAAGATTCCGCTGCAAACGATTGGTGAGGTTTCGCAGTAACACGGTAACGAATGCGGAACTGGCGCCATGGCCAGAAACGTCGGCGATATAAACGAGGACCTTGTCTTCACTGATGCGAAAATAGTCGAGAAAATCGCCACTGAGATACAGGGACGGCTTGATGAGGTAATCAACGCTGAGCCCGGAAAGCGTGAGCTGATGGTCTGGCAGCATTTTTAGCTGCACCTTGCGACCGGCATTCTGATCGGCCCTTAGCTCGGCAATACCGTTGCGCAGGTCCCGGTTGGCTTCTTCCAGTTCCTGCCGGTACAACTGGTTCAGGCGGTTTACCCTGACCCGGTCAAACAACTTGCCGATAACGTCGTCCAGTGCATTGCGGTCGTCATTGCAGGGTTTGAGCACGACATCGGCGGCTCCGGCCCGCATGGCCTGGACCACATCGGCGCTGGACTGGCTGCTGGTGCAGGCCACTATCGGCGTGAAACTTTCTGTTTCATCAAGGCGCCGGGACAGGTCTCTGATCGCCTCTGGAGGGAGATCTGCAAAGATCACATCCGGGATATTGTCGTCGAACAATCCTCGGGCAGCGTTTACCCCCGCTGCACCAGTTACGTAAAACCCCCGCGCCTCCAGGTAACGGGACAGATCGGCTCGGGCCTGTTCATCGGCGTCAATTATCAGAATGCGCTCGGTGCGCGAGGTCATGTTGGCTGCCCTAAACTACCAGCGGTAAAGAAAAAAGGCTTTATATGGCCTATTCTGGCATGCCCCTGTGATATAACAAGGCCGCAATCATCATTTTGGGAGAATTGTAACCATGAGACGTGCCGTTAATGATCTGCTCGGAGCCTATGACAAACTGATCATGGACCCGGTGCATGGCGGTATCCCGCTCTACCGGCACGAAATCCAGGTGATTGACCACCCTCTGTTCCAGCGCTTGCGCAACATCTGCCAGAACGACATTCTGAGCCTGGTTTTCCCCGGCGCCACGCATTCCCGTTTCCTGCACAGCATCGGGGTGATGCATGTGGGCACGCGGATGTTCCGGGCCATGATCGATGCTTACCTTCGGGAACGACAGCTGAGTGAGCAGACCGATCTCAGCCTGAGCCAGCTCGATGCCATTGATTACCTCGCCAAAACCATCCGGCTTGGCTGCTTGCTGCACGACAGCGGCCACTCCAGTTTCTCCCATCAGTTCACCCAGGCCCGGAAGATTCGCGACCTGATGTCTCGTCCTGAACGGTTCCGGGATTTGTGGGAAGGCGTCGACTATTCCGCCTACCACGCCAGTGAACCGGAAGAGCTGGAGCATGAACACTACTCTGTTCGAGTCGCCCATGACGTACTCTCGTCTGTGGATCTGGAGAGCGCCGGGCTGGCTGCCATCGATGTCATCGGCATTATGGAAACCACCGATGTTACGCCCAGCGAAACCTTCTGCCGCCACGCCCAGACCTTCTGGGAATTTATCGCTGGTGATGATGCCATTGCCGGCAATATTCCGCCCCGGGATGTACCGCAGCTGGTGATGGGCCTGCTGTCATCCATCGTATCGGGGGAGATTGATGCGGACCGGGCCGATTACATGTTGCGGGACGGCTTCCACAGCTCGGTCACCATCGGCGGTTTCAATCTCGATCACCTGCTGAGCAACCTGCGGTTCGGCTGGGACGTTTCTGAACCCTGGATGGGGCTTGCGATTACACAGAAAGGCCTGGGCGCCCTGGAAGACTTCGTGTACAGCCGCCACCAGATGTATCGCAAGGTATATGCGCACAAGACCGCTCTGGGCTTCGACTGGTTGCTGCGTGAGGCCATTAACGAAGTGCTGGAGGACCCGGAAAGCTTCGACTGGGTGGATACCTGCCTGAGCAACATGAAATGGTTTGCCGAGCTGACCGATAACTTTTTCTGGGAAGCCTTCCGCAAGGTGGCCCGCCGGGAGCCCAGGAGCTACTCGTTCTGCATTGTGAACCGCGTGAAGCTGGACCATATCGACACACGAGAGAATCTGGGCAAGACCGAAATCCTGAACCACAGCCGCTGGCTGGCATCGGAGCTGGGCATTAACCCGGACAACGTGGTGACCTGCTCCATGAAGGCCCGCTTCTCGAACATTCAGGACAACTTCAACGGCATCAAGGTGCTGGTGAAGAACCCGATCACCCGGGAGCGCAGCCTGAGGAATATCACCGAAGTGAGTGCGTTCTTCTCAAAGTTCGGCGACGGCACCATCACCCATTTCTACCGGCGGCCGGAAGTGGCAGAAAAAGCTCCCTCCGACCTGACCGAGTAACGCAGATTACTGTTCAGGGCTGTCGGCCATCACCTGCACCAGTTGCGAGGCACTTTCCCAGGCGCCTTCAACCCGGCCGCCCGCCAGCCAGTCGCCTGCCAGACCAATGCCAGTATTCTGGTCGAAAAGATAGCCGGGGTTATCGGCGGCTTCCGACCGTGCGTACAGCCAACGATGAGGTACCCAGTCATCCGGAGCCTCTTCATGCCCGGCCAGTGCCTTGAATTCCGCCAGCAGAGCTTCAGCAATGCTTTCCGGAGCGTCATCCACGTGCTGATGTGTCCACTCGGGGTTAGCGTGCAGCACCCACCACTGGCCCTCGTCTTCGCGGCCGGGTTTGGAGGAGTTGTTGGCCACCCAGAACAACACGTCCGAGTTGGGGCGCGCAGCATCGAACGGGAAATCAACGGAGCGATTAAAATGGGCAGCTACCGCCCAGCACGGCAGGATATTACCCACGTGTCCAGCCAGCCCTTCCGCCATCGCATCAAGCCCGCTGTCCCGCAATAGTTCCTGAGCCTGCGCCGGTGGCGCCGTGATCACGACCTGATCAAAGCCGTCGTAGTGCTGCCCATCGCTACCGGTGAGCTGCCATTTCGAATCTTCTTTCGACAATCGGACGATTCGAACACCGGATGCCAGCGTAATGTGTTCAGAAAGAGCCCGGGAAATGGCCGTCATTCGCGGAGTACCAACAAACCGGTGTTCCTCCGGAAACGCCTGCCAGCTGCCCCCTTCCGTCTGATAGCCGAACCGGGCATTCCAGCTCTGGTAGCTCTGGGGCCCGGCCCAGCGATCCAGAAACCGGGTGAAGCCGGGATTGCGGGAAGTGAAGTATTGCGCGCCGATATCGGCGGAGCCGTTCGCTACGCGCTTGGACGCCAGACGACCACCGGGGCCGCGACTTTTCTCGAATACTCGGACATTATGGCCCGAATCGCCAAGAAGAATTGCAGCCGTCAGCCCCGCCAGCCCTGAACCAATAACCGCGATGCTGCGTATTGATGTGGTGTCTGATGTTACTTCACGCATGGTTGTATATGACCCGAGTAAATAGTTGGTTAACAAACATTCTGAGATGGTTCGATTCCGAAGCTGGATCAGATCACCTGGATACGGACTCCCGCACCTTTAACTGGGTACGAGTCCTTCCCTTCATCGCTCTCCACCTTGCCTGTTTGCTGGCACTTTACACCGGTGTCAGTACCTTCGCAGTGGTTTTTGCCGTTGCATTCTTCCTGGTAAGGATGTTCGCGATCACGGGCTTCTACCATCGCTATTTCTCCCACAAAACCTTCAAAACCAGCCGGCCTGCACAGTTCGCGTTTGCCATTCTGGGGGCCAGCGCGGCCCAGCGGGGTCCTTTGTGGTGGGCCGCGCACCACCGGCATCATCACCAGCACTCGGACAATGAGCAGGATCTGCACTCACCACACCAGGGCGGGTTCTGGTGGTCCCATATGGGATGGTTCACCTGTGATGCGGGCTTTGCGATGGATGAACGCAGGGTGCGCGACTGGCTGAAATTCCCGGAACTCAGGTTCATCAACCGTTTTGACTCTCTAATACCCGCTGCGTTCGCGGTTGCTATTTACCTGTTTGGCGAGGCACTGGCCCTGTGGGCGCCCGAGCTCGGCACCAACGGGCTTCAGCTCCTGGTATGGGGTTTCTTCATATCAACCGTGGTGCTTTTTCACGCAACGGTTTCGATCAACTCCCTGTCACACGTCTGGGGTAAAAGACGGTTTGAGACCGATGACGACAGCCGCAACAATTTCTGGCTGGCTCTGATCACCCTGGGCGAGGGCTGGCACAATAACCACCACCGCTGGCCGCAATCGGTACGCCAGGGTTTCCGCTGGTACGAAATTGATGTGACTTGGTATGGCCTGTGGTTGCTTTCCAAGCTGGGCATTATCTGGGATCTTAATCCGATTCCGGCTCATATCCAGAAAGAAACCCGGGAACTGGACAACAAGAGGAGGAACCGCTCATGACGACGTCTGCCTCTGCCATTGAAGTCGGGGCACCGGATTCAGGATTGCCCGTGGTACTGGACCGTTTCTGTTCGCTGTATAACGCGCTCGACAAAGGCAATCTCAACAAGCTCCAGCAGGTATACGGCGAGGATATCGAGTTTCAGGATCCTTTTGGTCGGGTACATGGCCTTGATCAGCTGACCGAATACATGGCGAGCGCCTACGGCAACGTTATCCGCTGCCAGTTCCGTTTCCATGAACCCGTCATTCAGGAATGCTGGTGCAGCCTGCCCTGGGTGATGGAACTTCAACACAAGCGTGTTCGCGGCGGCAAGCCGGTGTTTGTAGAAGGCATCAGCCACCTGGAAATCCGGGACGGGAAAGTGCGGTATCACCGGGACTATTTCGACGCCGGCCAGCTATTGTATGAAAACCTGCCCGTATTGGGCCGGATGATTCGTTGGGTAAAGGAGCAGGCGGGATGAGCCACTTGCTGTCATCACCCAGCAACATCTGGTTAACCGGCGCCTCATCCGGTATTGGCGAAGCGCTGGTTCACGAACTCGCCGGTGCCGGTCACAAACTGATTGTGACCGGCCGCCGGCAGGAGCCATTGGATGAGCTGTTGCAAACCTTCCCGAACCAGATAGCCGCCGCCGCTGCGGACACCACCAGCAAGAATGACTTGCAGGGGGTCAAGTCGCAGCTTGACCACTTTGGCGACCTGGACATGGTCATTCTGAACGCCGGTACCTGTGAGTATCTGGAAGTGGCGGAATACAACAGCGATGTCATTGCCAACAACGTGACCACCAACGTGATCGGCACGGCGCGCTGCCTGGATATTGCCCTGCCGGCTCTGCGTGCGACCCGCGCCAAAGGCAAGCCGGCTACTCTGGTGATTGTGAGTTCTTCGGCCTGGTGGTTTCCGTTCGGGCGGGCCGAGGGCTATGGCGCCTCCAAGGCGGCGCTTACCTATTTTGCACAGTCACTGAGAGCCGATCTGGCGGCCGAGGGGATTCGGGTGGTGGTGGTATCCCCGGGGTTTGTCAAAACGCCATTGACGGACCGAAACGATTTTCCCATGCCGTTCATCATCTCAGCCGGGGATGCGGCTCGACGAATTCGCACCGGGCTTGAGAAAGGCCGGAACGAAATCGCGTTCCCGAAACGCTTTACCTGGTCCCTGAAGCTGCTAGCCGCCCTGCCCCAGGGAGTCATCGACCGCATGGCCGCCTCCATGGCCCGTAAAACCGATCATTGAAGTTTGACCACAGGAAATACCTTGCATGAATCAGGAACGTCAGCGAATTGCCGTGATTGGCGCTGGAGTATCAGGTTTAACAGCCGCCTGGCTGCTGGCCGACAAGCACGATGTGCATGTGTTTGAAGCCGGCGACTATGCCGGAGGCCACACCAACACGGAACAGGTTGAAGCTGGTGGTCGCACCTGGCCGGTGAATACCGGTTTTATTGTGTTCAACGACTGGACCTACCCCAACTTCATCAAGTTGATGGATCGGCTCGGGGTGGCCTCTGAAGTGAGCAACATGAGTTTCAGCGTGGACTGCCATGCCAGTGGACTGCAGTACAACGGCACCAGTCTGAACACCCTGTTCGCCCAGCGCCGGAATCTGTTTAATCTGAATTTCCTGAAAATGATCCGGGAGATTCTCCGGTTCAACAAGGAAACCCGGGCCGACCTGGCCGCAGGCACCATTCCGGATGGCGAGACACTCGGGGAATACCTGAACCGCAACGGCTACAGCCGGTACTTCCGAAACTACTACATTGTCCCCATGGGTGCGGCTATCTGGTCTGCGCCGGAGATTGTGCTGGAACAGTTCCCAATCCGGTTTTTCCTGCAGTTCTTTAACAACCACGGCATGTTATCCGTGGATGACCGGCCCACCTGGCGAGTGATTTCCGGAGGTTCGGCTACCTACGTAAACCGGATGATGGACAAGCTGGGCGAACGTATCCATCTGAACAGCCCGGTAACTTCGGTAAAACGGGATGACGAGGGCGTTACCCTAACGGCCAACGGACAGGAACATCGTTTTGACCAGGTCATTTTCGGCTGCCACAGTGACCAGGCCCTGGCCATGCTGGACGACGCCACTGACGATGAGAGAAGCATCCTCGGAGCCATCGCATATCAGAAGAACGACGTGGTTCTGCACACGGACGCCAGCGTACTGCCCTCGAACCGTCTGGCCTGGGCCGCCTGGAATTACATGATCCCGGAACACAGCACGCAACCGGTTTCCGTAACCTACAACATGAACGTTCTTCAGAACTTCGACGACGCTCCGGAAACCTTTTGCGTCACCCTGAACCGCAGTCGGGATATTAATCCGGAAAAAGTGATCAAACGGTTTGAATACGATCACCCCGTCTTCACACTGGACGCCGTTGCCGCACAGGAGCGTTACGATGACATCGGTAACCGGAACCGCACCCACTTTTGCGGTGCCTACTGGTTCAATGGCTTTCACGAAGACGGTGTGCGCAGCGCACTGAGGGTTACCCGGGCGTTCGGGGTGGAGCTCTGATTATGGCCAGTGAATGGCTCGAAGGCACCATAAGGCATCGGCGCAAGCTACCGGTCCAGCATGAATTCAGCTACAGCATCGGAATGCTCGCCCTCGACCTTGACGACTGGTCCACGGTAACCAGAACCAGCCCGTTTTTTTCCCTCGAACGTTTTAACTGGCTGGGGCTCTACCGGCGGGATTACCTTGACCCGGAAGTGCCCAGCCTGCGCCAGGCCGTATTCAACCGCGTTAAAAGCGCCACTGGTTGGGCACCGGACGGGCCAATAGAACTGGTTACCCACCCACGCTATCTTGGCTACATTTTCAATCCGGTCAGCTTTTACCTTTGCTATGAAAGGGGCTGCAGGCCGGAAGCAGGCGCCATACCCAGAGTGATCGTCGCCCAGATAACCAATACACCCTGGAAGCAGCGCCATGTGTACTGCATGGAGTGCATCCAGCCAGGGCCAGGCTCCGATAGCGCCTGGCATACCGAGCGTTTTGCCTTCAGCAAACGCTTCCACGTGTCGCCATTTAACGGCATGAACCAGCACTACCAGTGGCTGTTCAGTTTTCGCGGCAAGGACATGCGCGTTCACATGAATGTGGAAGAGGAAGGCCGCAAGCATTTTGATGCCACGCTGGTAGTCCAACGCACCCCTCTTGATCGTAAAACCCTGCACAGGAGCCTGAGACGGTTTCCCCTGGAAACCATCAAAGGCATTGCCGGTATTTACTGGAATGCCCTGAAGCTGAAACTCAAAGGGGCACCCTTTTACACCCACCCGGACAAACTCGATGCAACCGACAGCGCCTACCAGCGCGGTATCGAAGATCTGGGGCTGGACGTAACGGAAAAAGCACCGGCGCAACAAGACAACGCATTTGATTCGGCAGGAAGGGTAAGCTCATGGAGAACCTGAACACCTCGGTTGAACACCAGCGCACTGGAAACACGGGGCTTTCGTTGATCAGCCGTGTCGCAAAGAGCCTGGTTTGCCAGCAGCTGGCGCAGCTTGGTCATGGCAAGCTTGTGATCAGGGAGGCAGGTGCACAGGACCTTGTATTCGGTGATGGCGATGAACGCTATCCCCAGGCCGAGTTGGTAATCCACAATCACAGCACCTGGCGGGATCTGGTGACCGGTGGCAGCATCGGTGCTGCTGAATCCTACGTGGCAGGTGACTGGAGCTCACCAGACCTGACCGCCCTGCTCCGGTTTTTTACCCGTAATATCGACACCATGAACCGGTTCGAAGACCGCTTTGCCTGGATCAGCAAACCTGCGCTCAAGGCGCTGCACTGGCTGAACCGCAACACCCCGGAAGGCTCCCGCAAGAACATCAGCGCCCACTACGATCTGGGCAATGACCTGTTCCGCCTGTTCCTGGACCCGACCATGATGTATTCCTCCGCCATTTACCCCCGCGAGGATGCAACCCTGGAAGAAGCGGCCGTTCACAAGCTGGATACCATCTGCCGGAAGCTGGATTTGAGGCCGGAGGACCGGGTGGTGGAAATCGGTACTGGCTGGGGTGGCTTTGCCATTCACGCCGCCAAACACTTTGGCTGCCATGTCACCACAACCACCATTTCCAGGGAGCAGCTGGAGCTGGCCCAGGCGCGAGTGAAAGCGGAAGGTCTGGAAGACAGGATTACGCTGTTGTTTGACGACTACCGCGATCTGCAGGGACAGTTCGACAAACTGGTGTCCATCGAGATGATCGAAGCCGTTGGCCCCCAGTTCCTGGACAGCTACCTGTCCCAAATCAGCCACCTGCTGAAGCCGGATGGCCTGGCGCTGATTCAGGCCATTAACATGCCGGAACAGCGTTACCACCGGGCATTGAAGAATGTGGATTTCATCCAGCGTTACATTTTCCCCGGCAGCTTTATCCCATCGTTTGGCGCTATTCTTGGCTCTATGAACCGGGGCTCAGACCTGGTACTGACCCATGCCGAAGACTTCGGCTTTCACTACGCCCGAACGCTGAGGGACTGGTGTGATCGGTTCATGGTGTGCCGTCAGGAACTGGAACAGCTGGGATACGACCAGGCCTTCCAGCGCCTGTGGCATTTCTATTTCGCGTACTGCGAAGCTGGCTTCAGCGAGCGGGCAATTGGCGTTGCCCATCTGGTCATGGCCAAGCCGGCCAACAAACGCGCGAACATTCTGAGTGTATGATCACTTCAAAAACAGCCCGTAACCTGCTGAACTTTATACTGTTCCAGGCAGGCTGGCTGGCCTGCGTGCTGTACCCCGGGCTAGCTACGGTGGGGCTGATCCTGGTGTTCCTGGGCCTGCATCTTGCTCTGGTCAGTCAACGGCGGTTTTCCGAACTGCAGTTTATTGGCTTTGGCGTGGTGCTCGGCGGATTGATGGATACACTCTGGTTCCGAACCGGGGTGCTGGCCCTGGATTCCGGAAAAGAGGTGCTGGCTGCCCCGCCCTGGCTCATCGCGATCTGGACCATCTTCATGACCACCCTGTGCCATTCCCTGGGCTGGATCAGCCAGCGCCAGTGGCTGCCGTGGGCTCTGGCCCCCATTGCCGGCCCCTTTGCCTATTGGTCCGCCAGCCAGCTCGGTATAGTGGCGCTGCCGGACCTGACACTTTCCCTGGTCGCCATGGCCGTCGGCTGGTTCGTCCTGTTTCCTTTGCTGCTGTTCATTCGCAAGGCCCTGTACGCGGAGCTGGAAACATGAAACTCGCTGGTTCGACGTTCCTTACCCTACTCCTGACAGCAGCCGCATCCCCCGTGTCTGGCCAGGTATTTGAATTTTCAGGTACGGCCAAACAGGATGGGAAGGTGCTTTACCAGGAGGATCATCGAATCGAAGGCACGTGTTCCGAAGGCGTCTTTGACCCGGTTGACCACCAGGTTTCCTACCGGAATCCGGAAAGCGGAGACGCATTCGCCAGTAAATCGCTGTCTTACAATAACTCCGCGTTTCGGCCCCGGGTAGAGTTCCGCCAGCCAGCATTCGGTGAAGCGTTAACCATCACCTACCCGCAGGAGCAGGCTCTCAGTATTGCCTGGCAGGAGCCAACGGGCGAGACTCGAGAATTCACGGTGCCGTTCGACCAGCAGCTGGTGGTGGATTCAGGGTTTGACTACTTTGTCCGGGCCAACTGGGAACGTATCCGGCAAGGCGAATCAGTGGAGTTCCGGTTTCTGGCGCCCACCCGGGGGGAGCACTACGGTTTTGTTCTCGAGCCAGCCACCTCCGTCAAGGTGGACGCAGACCTGACCGTGCAGATCCGCCCCACCAGCCTGTTGTTACGGGTTCTCGTTGACCCTATCGTGCTGGGGTACAACTCAGACGGTGCATTGACCGACTATCTGGGGTTAACCAACATCCGGCAAGATGCCGAATCCAACCACATCGCCCACATTCGCTATCAGGTTGCCCGCTTACCGGATTGTGAACTGACACGGTAATCTGGTCGCAGCTGCCAGACGGCACCCGCCCTGGGGTGTGTTAAACTCCGAAAAAATCTTTCCGGAGATTCTGCGCCCATGATGTTTGTGTCGTTCAATGTGAACAGTATCCGCACCCGCCTGCATCAGCTCAAAGCCGTGATTCAGCAGCTTAATCCGGATGTCATCGGTCTTCAGGAAACCAAGGTCACTGATGAGGAATTCCCGGTCGGGGCCATTCGCGAGCTCGGTTATCACGTTCACTTTCATGGCCAGAAAACCCACTACGGTGTTGCCCTGTTATCCCGCGCGGAGCCGGAAGAGGTTCTCAAAGGCTACCCCTCCGATGGTGAAGACTCCCAGCGGCGCCTGATTACCGGCCATTTCACCGTTAACGGCGAGCCCCTGACCGTCATCAACGGTTATTTCCCCCAGGGGGAAAGCCGGGACCACCCTGTAAAGTTTCCTGCCAAGGAAAAGTTCTACGCCGACCTGATGGCCTACCTGGACGAATTGGCCAAGAAACCCGGCCATATTATGGTAATGGGCGACATGAACATATCGCCCACAGACCGCGACATCGGCATTGGCGCCGACAATGCAAAACGCTGGTTGCGTTCGGGAAAATGCAGTTTCCTGCCGGAAGAGCGGGAATGGCTTGGGCAGGTTGAACAACGGGGCTTTACCGATGTATTCCGCCATCTGCACCCGGACGAAGCCAACACCTTCAGCTGGTTTGACTATCGCAGCAAAGGCTTTGAGCGTGACCCGAGGCGAGGCCTGCGCATTGACCTGATCATGGCCAGTGACAGCCTCCTGCCCAAGGCAAAAGCAGCAGGAGTGTCCTACGATATCCGGGCCATGGAGCGACCATCCGATCACTGCCCGGTGTGGGCCTCATTCGACCTCTGATTGACCAGGCCATTACGGATGAAGAAAGTCAAAACCAGGGATCGGATCCTCGACACCAGCCTGCTGCTGTTCAACAGCCTTGGGGAGCCCAACGTCACCACTCTGCTGATCTCTGATGAGCTGGAGATCAGCCCTGGCAACCTGTATTACCACTTCAAAAGCAAAGGCGATATCGTTGAGGAATTGTTCCGGGCCTATGAGGCAGAGATGCTGGATCTTCTGGCGGTGCCCGAGGAAGCAGACGTGTCCATGGACCAGTTCAGCTTCTTCCTGCATCTGCTGTTTGAAGCCGTGGCCCGCTACCGTTTCCTGTACCAGGATCTGGTCAATGTCCTGTCCCGTTACGATCAGCTTCAGGTTCGATTTCGCAGGATTCTCAAAAAGAAGGAATTGGCGTTCAACACGCTGTGTGAGAGTTTTCGCCGGCAAGGCATCATGAACATCGGTTCGGATGAACTGGCTTCGGTGTGTGAGCAGCTTACCCTGACGGTGTGTTACTGGAGTAGCTTCGACACGCTTTCGCATCTGGATGACCGGGAGTCAGTGGACCCGGGCCGCGGTGTCTATCAGATGTTGCACCTGTTGCTTCCCTACCTGAACGAAGAAGAACAGGAACAGATCCGGCTCACCAGCCGGACCTATCTCTAGAGCTTATTCTTCCTCGTCGCGCGCAGTGTTCTGACCGCGCAGCCTGGACAGCTCACTTTCCAATGCCTCGATACGGCGCTCCATAGCTTCGATTTCTTCCCGACGATGGATGCCGAGGCGACGGAGCGCGCCCGAAACCCGCTGGTCGAACATATGCTCGAGTTTGTCCCAGGTCCCGGTGGCCCGCTCACGAACCTCGCCTACCCGATCTTCCACGGTCCGGATCTGTTTCTCGACCACACCCCGGGTTTTGCTCTCCAGCTGTTCGCCTTCCTGAACCAGACGATCAAAGAACTTGCCGGCGTCCTCTTCCGCTTTGGTGTAGGCGCCAAGCCCAGCCAGCCAGATTTGCCGGGCGGAATCCTTGATCTTGCCCGCCAGCTGCGGATCATTTTCAGGATTTTTGTCGTCGTGCTCAGACATGCATACCTCATGGGAGTCGGGCATTAGCGGTAGGTGTCATTGTATTACAGCCGGGGCCGGATTGCAGTGGTGGCCCTGAGAACCGCATAACGAAAGGCCGCAGTATAACCACTGATGCAATATGAAAAAATGTTTTCAAACGAAAGCGCCTCTCACTTGAACTGTTCAAATTATGGTCAATACTTCCCAATACCGGCATCCCTGTTGATGTCGGTTTGTCTGGAAGTCTTTCATGGATACTACTCGCACGCCTCTGCCCGGCATTCCCTGCCGGGCTTTTTTTGTTATTATTTCTCCCCATTATATGTTTATTCCAAAACCGATATCTCGCGGGAGTCTATGAATGATTGATATTGCCTGGAGCCAGTTTACCCCTGGCGCTGCACTGACCGGCGGCCTGCTGATCGGCCTCGCCGCTGCAAGCTTCCTGCTTTTGAACGGCCGCATTGCAGGAATAAGTGGAATACTGGGTGGCCTGTTGGTGCCTGCTCGCCGCGATATACTCTGGCGGGTGGCTTTTCTCGCCGGGCTTGTAGGCACCCCAAGCCTGTGGCTGCTGTTTTCTGAACTTCCACCCATTCAGGTTGACGCAGGTTATCCAGCCCTGATCGTTGCCGGATTGCTGGTGGGTATAGGCACTCGCTACGGCTCAGGCTGCACCAGCGGGCATGGTGTCTGTGGATTGTCTCGTCTGTCGCCTCGCTCACTGGTCGCAACCCTGAGTTTTATGGCAACAGGATTTTTAACGGTGTTCGTAATTCGCCACCTGATGGGAGTCTGAATGATGAAGTACTCTGTCACCTCACTTCTGGCAGGACTGATTTTCGGGTTGGGGCTCATGGTATCGGGTATGGCCAATCCGGAAAAAGTGCTTGGTTTTCTCGATATCGCCGGGCTTTGGGACCCTTCACTGGCTTTCGTGATGGGAGGCGCAATCATCGTCGGACTGGTCGCTTTCGCCGTGGCGCGCAGGCGTACCCTGTCGTTCCTCGGATTCACCATGAAAATGCCGGCGAACAACCGTATTGAGCCCAGACTTGTTATTGGCAGCATGATGTTCGGTATTGGCTGGGGCATTGCCGGTTTTTGTCCAGGGCCCGCCCTGGTGGCTCTTGGTGCCGGAGAAATCAAGGCCGTGGTCTTTGTTGCGTCCATGGTGGCCGGTATGATGGCATTCGAAGTGATCGAGCGGATTAAACGACCGTCGTTGGGAGACACGCGTGGATATCAGAAAAATTGATGACAGTATTTCCGTAGCGCCACAAATCGCTATTGAGGACGTCGCCGAAATTGCGCGGCTGGGGTTTCGGACCCTGGTCGCCAATCGGCCCGACCATGAAGAATACGGCCAACCGGCCATGGCCGACATTGAGGCCGCAGCGAAAGCAGAGGGCCTTGAATGGGTCTACATGCCGGTTGAGTCTGGCAATATTACCGACCAGGACGTCGAACGTTTCGCGCCCATGATCCGTGATGCCGAGAAACCCGTACTAGCCTTCTGTCGTTCCGGCACCCGCTGTACGGTACTATGGGCCCTGAGCAGTGCCCGCGACCACCAGCCTGAGGAAATCCTGTCCCGGGCACGGAATGCAGGTTACGACATTACCGGGCTTATTCCCCGCCTGATGCAGCAGGCCGGCAAGCGTTAATTTTCACCTCACGGAACGTCTCAATGCCTTACAACGGGATCGATAACTACCGCCACAATGAGCCGGACCGGCTCGGTGTGCTGATCACCAACCTTGGAACCCCCGACGCACCTACTACTCCCGCCCTGAGGAAATACCTCGCGGAATTCCTCTGGGATCCGCGGGTTGTCGAGGTACCGCGCCCCCTGTGGTGGCTGATTCTGCACGGCGTCATTCTCCGCATCCGCCCCCGGAAAAGTGCGGAAGCCTATGCCAGTGTGTGGGAAAAGGAGGGTTCTCCCCTGCTGATTCACACGGCGAAACAGGCTGAGGGTATCCGTGAGGCCATGAAACAGCGCTTCGGCACCAATGTGGTGGTAGGTTTCGCCATGCGTTATGGCAACCCTTCCATCCCCCGGGTACTGGAGGAGATGCAACAACAGGGCGTGCGCAAGCTGCTGGTGCTTCCGCTTTATCCTCAGTATTCGGCCTCAACCACGGCCTCAACGTTTGATGCAATTTCAAAAGACTTTACCCGGCGGCGCTGGCTGCCCGATTTCCGGTTTGTTTCCCATTACCACGATTTCCCGCCGTACATCGAAGCTATGGCGCGGCATATTGAAGCGCACTGGGCTGAGCATGGCCGCAAGGAAAAACTGATTCTCTCCTACCACGGCGTGCCGCTGAAATACCTGCTGAAGGGCGACCCGTACCACTGCGAGTGCCACAAGACATCGCGGTTACTGGCGGAGCGCCTTGGCCTTGGTAAAGACCAGTACATGACTACCTTTCAGTCCCGGTTCGGGCGGGAGGAATGGCTGCAACCCTATACCGACGAAACCCTTAAAGCACTGCCCGGAAAAGGGGTAAAGTCGATCGATGTGTTCTGTCCTGGTTTCTCCGCCGATTGTCTGGAAACCATCGAGGAGATTAACGAGGAAAACCGCGAATACTTTATGGAGTCCGGCGGCGAAGGCTTTAGCTATATTCCCTGCCTGAACGCGACTCCGGGGCACATCGATGCCCTCGTGAAACTGGTTGAGGAAAATCTGCAGGGATGGGGTATTTCCGAGAATTCGCCGGAGTCCCTGGAACAGCGGGCCAGACTGGCGGAAGAGCGCAAACAGGCCACCTTCCCTGGCCGCAGTGACATCTGAGGAGAGACAGGACAGCGCCATGAAACTGAATTGCGATCTGGGGGAAAGCTACGGCGTCTGGCAAATGGGCCAGGATGACCTGGTTATGCCTCTGATCGACATGGCCAACGTGGCCTGTGGCTTTCACGCCGCAGACCCTATGGTGATTCGCAAAACACTGGCACTGGCAGCTGCCCATGACGTTGCGGTTGGCGCTCACCCGTCCTATCACGACCTGCCCGGCTTCGGCCGGCGCTCGATTCACCACACGCCGGAAGAAATCGAAGCCCTGATGCTTTATCAGCTCGGGGCGCTCGAAGGCATGTGCCGCAGTGAAAGCCTGACGCTAAGCTACGTCAAACCCCATGGCGCCCTGAATAACGACATGATGCGGGACAATAGATTGCTTCGCGCCGTGATGGAGGCCGTACGCACCTTCCGGACCGATCTGGCACTGATGATTCCGGTCACCAGTAATTACCGCGAACATCAGCAGATGGCGGCCGACGTTGGCCTGCCCCTGCTGCTGGAAGCCTTTGCAGACCGCGCCTACGATGACGAAGGCCAGTTGGTTTCCCGGCGCCAGGCCGGCGCCGTACACGAGAATCCGGACATCATCGTTGGCCAGGCGCAGTCCTTTGCGGAAAAGGGCGGCGTATTCAGTACCACCGGCAACTGGCTTGAGCTTCCGGCCGACAGCCTGTGTGTACATGGCGACAATGACGCCGCGCTCGACGCAATCAAAGCCATCCGCCAGGCGCTCGGTAAATCCGGCCGATGATCGAGGCGGTTTCGGAAGATGCCATCCTGATTACCCTGGCCCAGGCCATCGATGACGCCCTGCCTGCCCGCATTGCCAACCTCGTCGACAACATTTGGCGTGCGGGTTTTCACTGGCTGGTGGATATGGTGCCCTCATACACCACATTGATGGTGGTGTACGACCCCATGCTCATCGATTTCCGGCAGGTAACCGCCGAACTCAGGCTCATCATTCACAGGCTGAGCACACAGGCGCACACGGCGGAATTGAAAAGCCGCCTGGTGGAACTGCCGGTGTATTACAGTGCCGAGACCGGGCCTGACCTGCAGTGGCTGGCCTCGGAAAGCGGCCTGGATTGCGAGGAAGTGATTCGTCGACACAGCTCGGTTGAATACCGGGTGCATGCGCTTGGATTTGCCCCCGGCTTCGCCTTTATGGGGCAGGTTGACCCCAGCATCGCCGCACCCCGGAAAACCACTCCTCGCAAACAGGTACCCGCCGGAAGCGTTGGCATTGCCAATCGGCAGACAGCAGTTTACCCGCAGGTTTCTCCGGGCGGCTGGCAGCTGATTGGCCGCTGCCCGACACGCTTTTTTGATCCAACGAACCTGTCGCTCCTCAAGGTGGGCGATCGGGTGCGCTTTACCCCCATCAGCCGGGAGGCCTTTCTGGCCGCCGGTGGGGAGCTCATTTCATGAGCTGGCTGGAGGTCATTCATCCCGGCGTGCAAAGTTCTGTGCAGGACAGTGGTCGCCGAGGTTATCGCCACCACGGGCTGGCCGCAGGCGGCGCCCTTGATATGATCAGCTTTACCTGGGCCAACAAACTGCTGGACAATCCTCGCCATGCGGCCTGCCTGGAAATCATGTTAGGGGGATTCCGCGCCATTGCCCACGGTGCGCTCCAGATTGCCATCACCGGCGCCAGAACCAGCGTCACCGTGAACGGTGAACCGGTTGAACTGTGGCGAACCTTGAACCTGAATGACGGCGACGAGCTGACCATCAGCCACTCGGCTCATAACCGGCTTATCTACCTGGCCGTGGCGGGAGGATTGGATTCACCGGAGCAGTTCGGCAGTCGCACCGTGGTTGTTCGGGAAAAGCTCGCGGGCCGGGGCCCGATAAAGCGCGGAGATAACCTGTTACCACGGGAAGCGCAACGAAAAGTGCAGAGCCGGGAAGTGCCTGTACACCAGCGCCCTGATTTCAGTTCAGAGGTGGTTATCGGCCTGATACCGGGCTATCAGTACGCTCAGTTTCAGCGTTCAGATATCCTGCGACTGACAACCAGCAGCTACACCGTTAGTGATCAATCCGACCGTATGGGTTTCAGGCTTCAGGGCGCGGCCATGGACTCCCCTCCTCCCGGCATCATCTCCGAAGGTATTACACACGGATCCGTTCAGATTCCCGGCGACGGTCAGCCTATCGTACTGCTGAGCGATGGCCAGACGATTGGAGGGTACCCCAAGCCCGGTGTCGTACCAACGCTGGATTGCAGCCGCCTGGCTCAGCAACTACCCGGTGACCGTATCTGGTTTGAATTATGCGATCTGGCTACGGCGCAGAATCAGCGTCGGCTTTTTGAGCTTCACTACCAGAACACTCGCTGGTGTCAGAATGGCCAGGCACTTGAGTGGCTTTAATTCCCCCGGCATGTGCAAGGTCGGGAACGGTCTGACAAAAGGTGCACTCTTCCGTATCCACGGCCGCGCCACCCGTCTCGACATAACGCACGCGATGGCTCGCCCTGCCTCGATTGGCTGACACGGCGAAGCGGCGGTTTTTGCGATCTGACTGTTCCTGACTTTCGGGTTCTTCAGCCATGGATGAAATCTCCCGGATATGAAGCGTGGCGTTTGGAATCCAACGGGGGATTGGTGTAACCAGGATATTGGGGTATCGAGAGGAAAAACAAGAAGAAAAATGGCGGTGGGCCAGGGATTCGAACCCCGGGACGGCTATTAACCGTCGGCGGTTTTCAAGACCGCTGCATTCAGCCACTCTGCCAGCCCACCGTCTTGTCGAAGCATCAGGAAACGCTTCGGCTTGCTGCCTTGTCGACAGCGGGAGGAATGATACCGGATTTGCCCCCTCTGTCAACGCCCTGCAAGAAAAACAAAGCAAATTCCGTGGCTTCTGGTCAGAGCTTAGACAAGATTACCGCGTTTTAATGGAATCCATTTGGTGTTTCTCTGTCGTAAATGATTGAAAGTTGCGGTTTCGACATTATGATGGTCTACAGTATCCAGTTGCACTAAAGCACTAAACGGAGATGACAATGGAAGACAGACGTTTCGGCGTTCAGAACAACCAGGCGGCCTACTCGCCGGCCAGCGAGACCAGTCGCGCTACGGCAGGTATCAGCGACGACGCCATGAAGGTGTTGCGTAACACCTACATGCTGCTCGGTATGACCCTGGCGTTTTCAGCCGTGACTGCGTTCCTGAACATGAATGGCACGCACCCGGGCTTCCTGATTACCATCGTGGGCTACATCGGCCTGCTGTTCGCCACCTATAAACTGAAGAACAGCCCCTGGGGCATCGTCACCACCTTTGCACTGACCGGCTTTATGGGTTACACCCTTGGCCCGATCATCGGTGCGTTTGTTGCTGCCGGCGCCTCGCAGATTGTTGCTCAGGCACTGACGCTGACGGCCGTCGCGTTCGTGGGCCTGTCCGCAACCGCTATCATCACCAAGAAGGACTTCAGCTTCCTGTCCAGCTTCCTGACCGCTGGCGCATTCGTGCTGATTGGCGCCATGCTGCTGGCGTTCTTCATGGAGAGTTCTGCTCTGCACCTGGCCGTTTCCGCAGGCTTCACGATCTTCGCTTCGATCATGATCCTTTTCGAAACCAGCCAGATCATCAAGGGTGGCGAGCGTAACTACATCATCGCTACTGTGGGCCTGTATGTGTCCATCTACAACCTGTTCGTCAGCCTGCTGCACCTGCTGTCTGCGTTCAGCGGCGAAGACTGATCAGTACACTCAGTCCAATGCCTTGAGAAAACCCCGGCCTATGCCGGGGTTTTTGCTTTAGGTACACTTGCAGGGTTTCCATCAGTCAGCATCCAGTTCCATGCCTCAGCCACTCAGTTACACACTCGTGATTACCGGTGCCCCCTGGGCAACACAGGCGCCCCAGACTGCCCTGTCATTCGCTCAGGCCCTGCTGAAAGCGGGCCACCGTATCGACCGGGTGTTCCTGTATGGTGATGGCGTACACCTGGCGTCGGCCCTGAGCGCTCCTCCCTCCGATGAGCAACACTGGCCGCGACTGTGGTCTGAATTTCTTTCCGGGAACAACATCGCAGCGGTCGCCTGCATTGCTTCAGCCCTGCGCCGTGGCATTGTCGATAAGACCGAACAGGCCCGTTACGAACTGACCGCCAGCAATCTCAGGGCACCCTTCGAGATTGCCGGTCTTGGCGAATGGGTAGAGGGTAACCTGAAGTCCAACCGGGTTCTTTATTTTCACGGGGCACACTGACCATGACCACCCTGATTGTGATCGATCAGCCACCCTATGGCTCGTGGACTGGACGAGAAGCGCTGGACATGACCTTCTCCCTGGCAGCCTTCGACCAGCCCGCCGCCATGCTGTTTCTGGGGGCTGGCGTCAACTGGCTGTGCAAAGGCCAGGCCGCCGACGCCGTCGGCCAGAAATCTGTGGAGAAGAATCTCGCTGCGGCCGCCCTGTTCGGCGTTGAACAGATACTGGTGGATTCCCGGGCTTGCGCGAAGTACGGGCTGGAGACCAGCGATTTACTGCCAGGGACTACGGCAGCGGAGTCAATTTCCGAAACCCTGGGCCAGTATAGCCGCGTCGTTTTTGCCGGATAGGACCCTGTCATGCCTGAGAACGTCAACACTACCCTGCACATCATCAACAAGGCTCCGGAACACGCCAGGTTCCGGCATTGTCTGGCATCTGTTCAGCAGGGTGACACGCTACTGCTGATTGAGGATGCGGTGCTCGCACTGCTTGATCGGGAAAGACAGCTGCCAGGGGCGTCTTATGGCCTGGAGACAGACGCGAATGCGCGCGCCGTGGCTAACCGCGTCCCCGCGGAGCAACTGGTCGACTACGCCGGTTTTGTGCAGCTGACCGTCAATCATTCACGAATCATCAACTGGTAAACCATGAGTGCTTCTAATTCGCCTGTGAGAAACAACGAAGGTTTTCTGGAGGACGCGGCCACCTGGACCAATGAGGTAGCCCAGGAAATCGCTCAGGAAGACGACATTGAGTTAACGGAAAAACACTGGGAAATCATATACTTTTTAAGGGATTTTTATAAACAGCATGAGATGTCGCCACCGTCGAACCGGTTGTTCGTAAAGGCCGTAAGAGAAGCGCTGGGGGACGAGAAAGGCGACAGTATCTACCTGATGACACTGTTCCCCGGAACACCCGCCAAAACGGCCTGCCGGATAGCTGGTCTGCCTCGCCCTACGAACTGCCTCTGAACCCGAGGCTGATAGAGCCGCGGTTATCTGTCCCGCTTTTCGGCTGACCGTGCCCGGGCCGCTTGCTGCTCTTCGGCAGCGGCACCCAGAAAGGTGCTCAGCCCATTTTCAAACAGGTTCGAGCCAAACTTGAGGAACTGGCGAGTGGATTCACGGGTTGCACCGTCCCAGGCGCTTTGGGGTATCTGCCGGATAGATTCTGCAACGCCCTTCTGAACGCCACTCGTGACCTTCGGCTCAATCTCATTGGCGGTGTCGATCAATTCCTGGATGCGCTCAGCCAGCCATGGTTTTACCACCCAGAACCAGAAACCGAAGAGAACGGCCGTTACGGTGGCCGCTGTCAGCAAAACCTGTGTGAGTATCTGTGCCCAAACTGGCATACGCTATTCTCCCTGGTGTACTCAGCCCAGAATGGCCTGGGGCAAGCCGGTCATGGCAAGAAACTGAACGAGCCCGGCCACGGCACCAAACAAGCCACCCACGAACATCAGCTGAATTTCTTCCTCCCGGAACGCCGGCCTAAGTATGTCCTGGAATTCTTCCGGACGCAGGGCCTTCATCTGGCTGGCCAGCACCCCCGCGACGACTGGTGCACGCTCACGATTGAAAGCGGGATCACTGAATACATCCCGCGTGGCCAGCACCGCTTTCTGATTCATCACGCGCTTGAGCTCGGTGTAACCGGTCATGCCCACAGACACCTGGGCCGCCAGCTTCATGACCATGGAATTGTCGAGCATGGGGCGCAGGTGTTTCTGGATGATGGCGCGGGTACGGTCACCATGCTGACCGTTGATCATGGCATCGGCGACTTTCTCCACCGTGATCAATTCCTCCGCCACCAGGCGCGCCCAGATATCGCTGATTTCATCCTGCCGACGCAGGAACAGCCCCTGCAACTGCCAGAACAATACCCGGCGCGGGCGCACCGGTGCAAAGATCAGGTTTATGGCAATCCAGTTAGTGATAAAGCCAATGAAAAAACCGCCCACCGGCAGTAACCAGGGCTGGGGGTAGAACACCGAAACCGGCGCCAGCACTGCGCCCATCAAGGCACCGATAATCGCGCCCCGATTGATGACGGATCTGAGTTCAACCGCGCCGGCCTGCTGGAAGATACGATTCATCAAATCCGGGTGGCTCTGAAGCTCCCGACTCAACAGCGCCTTGAGGTCGACCAGCTCATCCAGATCGTCACCAAAATCCTCAACCAGCTCCTCTACCCGATTCGGTAACTGTTGCCGCGCCCACTGATAAATCCGGGCACGAACAAACAATGGCAGGTTATCCCAGAGTACCGGCTGGATTTCGTACATGACCTCGTCAATGTACTCATCCATGCGGGGCGTCACCTGAGCCACCACCTGTTCCACAATGCGGTTGGGCTCCAGCTTCTGGTACACAGAATTCAGGTCGCCAAACTTCTGCAGGGTGCGATCAATACAGATGTGGGCCATTTTCTCGGCCTTGCGCGGAATCACCCCTTGCCAACCAATAACCCCAACGCCGATGAACCGGACAGGATGAAAGGACATCTGAATGGCGAGCCAGTTAGTGAACCATCCCACCACGGCAGCCATTACAGGCACGGACACAAGAGCAAGGTCAGTCAAGCGTTACCCCGAAATAGAAAAAGCATTCGCTCACACGGCACGGATAATACCCGGGCTTTGATTCTGTTTATGTGACCGATAATGAAGTATCGCGCTTAACAGGCCATTGGCCGTGTAGCCAGGCAAGGCGGGTGTTTCTGGCAGCCGCCAGAGAAGGGGCGACTGCCGGAGGAAGGGTGCAACTTACTGATAGTAAGCGTTTTCGGTATTCGAGTGGTCTGTCACATCACGCACCGCGGAGATTTCTGGTACGCGTTCCTTCAGAGTCTTCTCGACACCCTGCTTCAGCGTCAGGCTGACCGCAGAGCAGCCCTGGCACCCGCCACCAAAGCGCAACACCGCAACCGATTCGTCAACAATCTCAACCAGCGAAACATCACCGCCATGAGCTGCCAGGTTGGGATTGATTTCAGAGGCCAGCACGTAGTTCACACGCTCCGGCAGGGGCGCATCATCAGCCACCTGCGGCACCTTGGCATTAGGCGCCTTGATGGTCAGTTGTCCGCCCATCTGATCCTTGGAGTAATCGACATAGGCGTCTTCCAGGAACGGCACCGAATTATGGTCCAGATACAGAGTAAACTTCTCCAGGTTGACCTGCTCATCGGTTGGCACAACTTCATTGGGCGGACAGTATGCCAGACAGGTCTCTGCGTTGCGGGTGCCGGGCTGGGTCACGAAAATGCGTACGCCCATACCTTCAACGTCCTGCTTTTCAATCAGTTGCGCAAGATAATCCCTTGCGGAATCAGTCACAGTTACCAGAGCCATGCTTCCTACCTGTTATCAAGTGTGACTGACATTTTATGAGAGATCGCCGGAACATAAAAGACCAAGTAAAATAGTCGGGCATTAATGGGGTAATCAATTTCCCTTATCCCAACGGCGGACAGGCAAAACGGAACTTGATAATGATCATCCGTACTAAGACGCCTTTCAGCATTTTTGCTATGATCCCGCGCCAAAACGTAAAACACGACGTTAATAACGACACCCGGAAGAGTTTTCTATGACCGATCGCAATACACGCCTGGAACAGATGCACCAAGCCCTCAAGGAGCGGATTGTCATTCTTGATGGTGGCATGGGCACCATGATCCAGAACCAGAAACTGGATGAGGCCGCATTCCGGGGCGATCGATTCAAGGATTACGAACGGGAAGTTCAGGGCAACAATGACCTGCTGAACCTTACCCAGCCTGCCCTGCTCCGCAACATCCATGCAGAGTACCTGGACGCGGGCGCCGACATTATCGAGACCAACACCTTCAACTCCACCAAGCTGTCGCAGGCCGACTATGGCCTGGAATCGCTGGCACGGGAGTTGAACGTAGCTGCGGCAAAGCTGGCACGGGAAATCGCCGACGAGTTCACCGCGAGGAATCCCCAAAAGCCACGTTTTGTAGCCGGTGCCGTGGGTCCCACCTCACGCACCGCTTCTATTTCACCGGATGTGAACAATCCCGGTTACCGGAACGTGGATTTCCAGACTCTGGTCGACAATTACTACGAGGCAGTTTCCGGCCTGGTTGAAGGTGGTTCAGACCTTATTCTCATTGAAACTGTTTTCGACACCCTGAACGCCAAAGCAGCAATCTACGCAACTCAGCAGTTCTTTATAGACAGTGGTATTGAGCTGCCGATCATGATTTCCGGCACCATCACCGACGCCTCTGGCCGAACCCTGTCCGGCCAAACCACTGAAGCCTTCTACAACTCGGTTGCCCACGCTAAACCGATTTCCGTGGGCCTGAACTGTGCACTGGGCGCGGACGCGCTGCGGCCTTATGTGGAAGAACTGTCGAACAAGGCCGAAACCTATGTATCAGCCCACCCCAACGCCGGGCTGCCCAACGAGTTTGGTGAATACGACCAGACCCCGGAGGAAATGGCCGAGATCATTGAAGGCTTTGCCAAAGACGGCTTTCTGAACATCATCGGCGGCTGTTGCGGCTCGCGCCCGGATCATATTGAAGCCATCGCCAAGGCAGTGGCCAAGTATCCGCCCCGACAGATTCCTGAACGCCCGAAAGCACTCAGACTCTCCGGCCTGGAACCGTTTACCGGTGACGAAAACACTCTGTTCATCAACGTGGGTGAACGCACCAACGTAACCGGCTCCAAGCGCTTCCTGCGGCTGATCAAGGAAGAACAGTATGAGGAAGCCCTGAGCGTTGCCCGGGATCAGGTTGAGAACGGTGCGCAGATCATCGATATCAACATGGACGAGGGCATGTTGGATTCCAGGGAGGTGATGGTTACGTTCCTGAACCTGGTGGCCTCTGAACCGGACATTTCCCGCGTACCCGTCATGATCGACTCGTCCAAGTGGGATGTGATCGAAGCAGGTCTGCGCTGTATTCAGGGCAAGGCCGTGGTGAACTCCATCAGCCTGAAAGAAGGTGAAGAGGAGTTCATCAAACGTGCCAGGGACTGCATGCGCTACGGCGCTGCGGTGGTGGTGATGGCCTTTGACGAAGACGGCCAGGCCGATACCTTCGAACGCAAGACTGAAATCTGCAAACGCTCCTATGATGTGCTGACCGGCATCGGCTTCAACCCGGCCGACATTATCTTTGACCCCAACATCTTTGCCATTGCCACCGGCATTGAAGAGCATAACAACTACGCGGTGGACTTTATCAACGCCACACGCTGGATCCGGGAGCATTGCCCCCACGCCTCTATCTCCGGGGGCGTCAGTAACGTGTCGTTCTCGTTCCGCGGCAACGATGCGGTACGTGAGGCCATTCACTCTGTCTTCCTGTATCACGCGGTCAAGGCCGGCATGAATATGGGCATCGTGAATCCCGGCCAACTGGTGATCTACGACGAGATCGAGCCGGATCTGAAGGAACTGGTGGAAGACGTGGTTCTGAACCGCCGGGATGACTCCACCGATCGCCTGCTTGAAGCCGCCGAAAAGTTCAAAGGTAAAGGCGGCCAGGCCAAAGAAGAAGATCTTGCCTGGCGTGAGTGGCCCGTTGAGAAGCGCCTGGAGCATGCCCTGGTTAAAGGCATTACCAGTTACATTATTGACGACACGGAAGCCTGCCGGCAGAACGCCAGCCATCCCATTGAAGTGATCGAAGGTCCGCTGATGGCTGGCATGAACGTGGTCGGCGATCTGTTCGGTGACGGCAAGATGTTCCTGCCCCAGGTGGTCAAGAGCGCCCGGGTAATGAAGCAGGCCGTGGCGCACCTGATTCCCTACATCGAAGCAGAGAAGACTGAAGACCAGCAGGCCAAGGGCAAGATCCTGATGGCCACGGTCAAGGGCGACGTACACGACATTGGCAAAAACATTGTTGGCGTTGTCCTGCAGTGCAACAACTACGAGGTGATCGACCTTGGAGTGATGGTGCCCTGTGAAAAAATCCTGGAAACGGCCCGAAAAGAAAATGTCGACATGATCGGCCTGAGCGGCCTGATCACACCGTCACTGGATGAGATGGTGCACGTAGCGCGTGAAATGCAGCGGCTGGACTTCAATATCCCGCTGATGATTGGCGGCGCCACCACCTCCAAAGCCCACACCGCCGTAAAAATCGAGCCCCAGTACAAGAATGACATTGCCCTCTACGTGTCTGATGCCTCCCGCTGTGTGAACGTGGCTTCCCAGCTGTTGAGCAAAACCGCCAAGCCGGCTTTCGTGGAAGCAGCCCGCACCGAATATGATGAAATCCGTGAACGCCGGAAGAACCGTGGCGACCGCACCAAACTGGTGTCGCTGAAAGAAGCCCGTGCTCGTGCACCGGAAATCGATTTCGAGAACTACCAGCCACCCAAGCCGGCTTTTACCGGTGTCCGGGTATTCGAAGACTATGATCTGAACGAACTGGTGGACTACATCGACTGGACACCGTTCTTTATTTCCTGGGACATCGCCGGCAAATACCCGGCTATTTTTGACGACCCGAAGCGTGGCGAAGCCGCCCGCACCCTGTTTGACGATGCCCAGAAACTGCTGAAACAGATGATCGGGGACAAGCGGATCTCGGCAAGAGGCGTTATCGGGTTCTGGCCCGCCAATCGCCGGGGTGATGACATTGTGGTGTACACCGATGAGTCCCGAACCGAAGAGCTGACCACCCTGCACCACCTGCGCCAGCAGGATGAGAAGGCTCCGGGCAAGCCAATGATGGCACTGTCCGACTTCGTGGCGCCGGAGAGTCTGCATCTGGGCGATTACGTGGGCGGCTTTGCGGTGACCACTGGCATCGGCGTTGACGAACTGACCACAGAGTTCAAGAACGCCCACGATGACTACAGCGCCATTATGGTCCAGGCCCTGGCAGACCGACTGGCCGAAGCCTTTGCCGAGCGCATGCATGAGCGAGTGCGCAAGGAGTTCTGGGGTTATGCCACCGACGAGCAGATGGCCAACGAGGACCTGATCAAGGAACGCTATCGTGGTATCCGTCCGGCCCCCGGCTATCCCGCCTGCCCGGACCACACTGAAAAGGCCACCCTGTTCAAATTGCTGGACGCCACCGCCAACACCAGCCTGCAGCTAACGGAGCATTTTGCTATGTATCCAACCGCAGCAGTCTCCGGTTGGTACTTCGCCCACCCGGAAGCCAAGTACTTTGCCGTTGGCAAAATTGGCGTTGATCAGGTTGAGGACTATGCTGAACGCAAAGGCCTGACCAAAGCCGAGGCCGAACGCTGGTTGATGCCAAGCCTGGCGTACGATCCGGCGGAATAACCTGAGGCGGATTCCATGAATGACGTGACCGATAACAACAATAACGACCAACGCCCCCGCAGCCCGGGGGTTCTGAAAATCATGCAGAGCATTCTGGCAGGCGCATTCGGTGTGCAGTCCGACAAGCGCCGCCAGGAAGACTTTTCACACCACAGCCCACTGCCCTACATCATTGCCGGCGTTCTGTTTACCGTCGCGTTTGTAGGCGGGCTGATCATCGTGGTTAAACTGGTGCTGGCCGGGCAATAAGCTACTGCCCGGACACCCAAACCACCGCAAAGGCAACTGCCAGTAACACGAGCAATACCGCGGCCACCGCGTCGGCCTGGCTGTCTGATCGCACGGACTTTTTCATGGCATTTCCTCCTTCGTATTCGAAGTTGTTGTTTTTCTGACTTTCCCGTTCAAGTAAAGCAGCAAATTGACATTCGTCCAGTCCCGGGTTCGATCACTTATCACCTGAATCGATAATGTTATGTTGAAATAATCATTTTGAGAATAAAAACACGATGGTATCCTGCCTCGCAGGAATAAGGCCCGGTCCATGAAACCCGGCCGGAAATTTGAGCTCTTCTGATGTAGCAGGCAGGACGTTCCACTATGTACGTTTATGATGAGCACGACCGGCAGATAGCCGCAGAGCGTGTTGCCCAATTCCGCGACCAGACCGAGCGCGCCCTTGCCGGCGAGCTGGCTGAAGAGGAATTTCTTCCACTTCGACTGCAGAACGGGCTTTATGTTCAGCGTCTCGCACCCATGCTCCGTATCTGTATCCCTTACGGCATGCTTCGCTCCGAGCAGCTTCGCCGCTTGGCACGCGTAACCCGGGACTATGATAAAGGCTACGCCCATTTCACCACCCGCACCAACATCCAGCTGAACTGGCCGAACCTGGAAGACGTGCCCGATATTCTGGCTGAGCTGGCGGAAGTGGAAATGCACGCAAATCAGACCAGCGGTAACTGCATCCGGAACACCACCACGGACCCGTTCTCCGGTGTCCAGGTGGACGAAATCGCTGATCCACGCCCCTATTGCGAGATTATTCGCCAGTGGTCGACGTTCCATCCGGAGTTTGCGTTTTTACCACGTAAATTCAAGATTGCCGTGAATGCCTCCGAACACACGGATCGCGCAGCTATCCGGGTGCATGACATTGGCTTGCAGCTGGTACGCAATGACCAGGGAGAACTTGGCTTCCGGGTTCACGTTGGCGGCGGACTTGGTCGTACCCCCATGGTTGGCCCGGTCATCCGCGATTTCCTGCCGGAACTGGATCTGCTGACTTACCTGGAAGCCATTGTCCGGGTTTACAACCGTTACGGCCGCCGGGACAACAAGTTCAAGGCGCGCATCAAGATTCTGGTCAAGGCGCTGAGCCCCGAGGGCTTTGCCGAAAAAGTTGAAGCGGAGTGGGCCCACATCAAAGACTCACCTTCCCGGCTGACACCGGAGGTGGTGAGCAAATTCCAGGGCTACTTTACCGAGCCGGCGTATGATGCACTGGACAATGCTACCGACCTGCTGGCGACGCAGCGCTTCGAGAACCGTGAATTTGACAAGTGGTTGACCCACAACGTCAACAGTCACAAAAAGCCGGGCTACGCCATTGTAACCCTGACGCTCAAGAAGACCGGCACGCCCCCGGGGGATGTCACCGACTTCCAGTTGGAGCAGATTGCCGACCTTGCGGATGAGTACAGCTACGGTGAAGCCCGGGCCACTCACGAGCAGAATGTGGTACTGGCAGACGTCCGCCAGGATCGACTGTTTGAGCTCTGGCAAAAGCTTTTGCCTTTGGGCTTCGCAACGGCGAACCTGAACACACTGAACGACGTTATCTGCTGCCCCGGCGGCGATTTCTGCGCCCTGGCCAACGCCAAGTCGATTCCTGTGGCTGAAGCAATCCAGCGTCGTTTTGATGACCTGGACTTCCTGTACGACCTCGGCCCCATCGACCTGAACATTTCAGGCTGCATGAACGCCTGTGGCCACCACCACGTGGGCAATATTGGTGTTCTGGGCGTCGACAAGAAAGGCGAAGAGTTCTATCAGATCAGCCTGGGTGGATCGTCACACCACGACGCCACCATCGGCAAGATTCTTGGGCCGTCCTTCGCTCGTGAGGAAATGCCAGAGGTCATCGCCAAGCTGATCAATGTTTACGTAGAAAACCGGACGGAAGAGGAAACCTTCCTGGACACCTATCGCCGGGTCGGTCTGGATCCTTTCAAGGAGCGGGTATATGCCTGATGTAATTGCCGCTGACGGCACGATTCGTAATGACGACTGGGTTGTGGTGCCCCGCCCTGCGGCGGGTGAATCCATGGATATTCCTGAAGATAAGCCGGTCTTGATTCCGGCAGATCTGTGGCTGGCCGGCCATGAGCACTTTGCCGCAAAGCCCTCAGTGGGTGTCTGGTTTGACAGCCACGATGAGCCGGAATTGCTTGGCGAGAAAGTGAATGAATTGCCACTGATCGCGGTGAATTTCCCGCGCTTTGTCGATGGCCGTGGTTACAGCATTGGCCGTTTGCTACGTGAACGGTTCGGGTACCGCGGCGAGCTGCGAGCCATTGGCGATGTGCTGCTCGACCAGCTTCAGTTCATGAAGCGCTGTGGCTTTGACAGCTACGTACTGCGCGCTGACAAGGACATTGCAAAGGCACCGAAGTGCCTGAGCTTCTTCACCCAGACCTACCAGGCTGCGACCGACACGGACCAGCCCCTGTTCCGCCGCCGGGCCTCCTGAGACCAATCACCAGCGCATGAGTCGTCATGCGCTGGTGTTCAGTTCTGGTTTACTGCATTTTTTGATTCCGAAACGCACTCAACACTTTCCAGACGGTATGTTCGAGCGCCGCGCTGGTAGCCAAACCGAGCTTTTCCGGCAGTGTACGTTTGCGCTGGAAAGACACTGAGATCACGTCTCCCCGCTCACAAGCCTCAATCAGGTATTCGTCAGACGTTTTGATCTCATCGATCAGCTTCACGTCCAGAGCGCGCTTGCCGAACCAGATATCTCCATTGGCAACCGCCTGAATATCCAGATCCGGACGCCGCTCACTCACATACTCCTTGAACAGGACATGGGTATCCTCCAGGTCCTCGAGGAATTTCTGGCGTCCCTTATCGGTATTCTCACCAAAGATTGTCAGCGTTCGCTTGTGTTCACCCGCGGTGAGCACCTCAAAGTCAACGTCGTTCTTTTTCAGGAACCGGTGGAAGTTCGGGAGTTGCGCCACCACCCCGATGGAACCGAGCACGGCAAACGGCGAAGCAATAATGCGATCAGCCACGCAGGCCATCATATAGCCGCCGCTGGCCGCAACCTTGTCGACGCAGGCGGTCAACTTGATGCCCTTGCTGCGAATCCGGTCCAGCTGGGCTGCCGCCAGCCCATAGGCATGAACCAGACCACCGCCGCTCTCCAGGCGGATAACCACTTCGTCCGTTTCCGGATTGGCAACACTCAGAACCGCCGACACTGAACGCCGCAGGGTATCGGTATCGCTGGCTTTAATGTCACCATCGAAATCAAGCACGTAAACACGCGCCGTTTTCTCTTCGGTAGCGTCAGGTTCTGGCTGCTTTTTCGTCGCTTTCTTTTCAGCCTTGTCCTCTTTTTTCTTTTTCTTCTGCCAGGCCTTTCGTTCCTGGTCTGTCATCAACCTGGCCTGGATTGACTCTCTGAGCCGGCGATACTGATCGTTCAGCTTGCGTATTTTCAGCTCACCCTCACCTTCGTGATCGTCCCGGTCTTTCTGGGTTGCCGAGACAATGATGGACACGAGCACAATCGCCGCCACCACGAAAGTCGCCACCTTGGCGAGGAACAGGCCGTATTCGGTCAGAAATTCCAAAATGCAGTCTCCACACGTATTTGCAAACCCCGAAGTGTACCGCCTCGGCACAGGCCTGATAAGCCCGCGATAAAATTAAAACAAGCGTTCGATCAAGCTTGACACGAACCGGCTCTAACCATAAAGTCGGATTGCGAGGTTGGCGCTACCCCGGCTGCTGTACAGGCTGCCTTCGCCAGGGATCACTAGTCGTCACCACCATGACAAGACAACCATCAAAAAGGGTAAAACAATGTCTGTAGCTCAGGTATTTGAAAAACTCGAACAGAACTTCAACGCAGACGCAGCACAGGGCCTGGACCTGGTATTCCAGTTCGACATCGAAGACGACAAGACTTACCACCTCGTGATCAATGACGGCACCTGCAAGCTGCACGAAGGCGCACACGACGATCCTTCTGTTACCCTGATCATGAACTCTGAAACCCTGCAGGGTATCGTCTCTGGCGAGACCGACGGCATGCAGGCGTTCATGGCTGGTCAGCTACGCGCCGAAGGCGACATGATGCTGGCAACCAAGCTGGGGGAACTGTTCAACATGGGCTGAGCCCGGTTAAACACCAGCTATAAAAAAACCTGCGCAAACCGCAGGTTTTTTTTATGCCATTCAGAAATTCGGGCCACCCTGGCGTCTACAGACCGACGTCATCCAGCGAACTCTGAGCCAGCTTGAGCAGGTCTACATTCCTGTCTTCCCGCCGACCGACGCCTTCAATGTAGTACTCGAGCGAGGTGAGCGCATCCGCCAGCGCTTCCAGAACCTGAGACGCAGGGGCTTCGCGCGCATCCAGCAGGCGCTCCTGAATAGACGTCGCAACCCTGGCAATGACGTCCGCTGCGATGGGGTCGTCCACCATTTGCAAGCCACCCCAGATACTGCGCAGTGTCCCCGGCAGATTGGCCAGATGAAGCTTGTCGTAATCGGATTCGATAAATGCTGTGATCGCTCGCTTGGCAAGGGTCAACGCACTACGGGCCTCATCCGCCACAACCCAGATGGCTTCCTGCAGGTACACGGATTCGTCCCGGCTCCGGTCTGCACCAGCAAGGGCATCGGTCTCTGAGGTAATGCCACGGGTCACAATCTGCATGACGGCATCCTCTACCCCCAGCACGGAATCCGCCAGACGATAGAGCTCCTCCTCCGCCGGCAGGCGGTTTTCCTCTTCCCATTTACGCAGTTTGGCCGCTTCTTCACGGGAAATACTGGCCAGGCGGTTCAGATCGAGCATCACCAGCGTATTGGCCAGGCGCTCCAGAGTATCGGCAATCGAGGCAAGTTCGGCCAGATCCGGTTCTATTCCGCGCTCGATGATGTCCAGCTTGTCTTTCAGCTGATTAAGTTCTTCCTGCAAGGCTTCAGACAGGGATTTGAGCACGTCCGTGCCAGGGCCATAGAGGCGCCGGGAATGAGCCTCAAGAAGTGCATCCGGGAATTCGGCAGGACCGAGCTGATAAGCAGAGAGTACCCGCGTCACCTCAGGGTTGGCTGAGCCACTGCGGTAAAGCAGATAGACCAGATCTTTGATCAGCGATTCGGGGGCGTCCTTGGCGGTAGCTACCTTGCCGACATACACCACTTCCCGCGCGTATTTCTCGATTCGCATCAGCAGACGCTTGCGGGCCTTGCTAAAGCCCATGGCACGATCCAGCATGGTATCGGAGACCAACGCCAGCAGGCACCACATCTGCCCCATAGGCGCTCCCTGACACAGTCGTGCGAGACCACGGGCAGCCCTGGCAATGAGTTTTTTGCTAACCGCTTCGTTGCGCTCGCGGAGAATGCCGAGCAGCGCCACCTGGAAGGTCAGGCGCATGCGACGGGCCAGGATTTCATATTCAGACTCCGCATCATCCATGGGCCTCAGCCCCAGATCGCTGCAAAAGTCCGGGCGCTCCTTGATGTCGATATCGAAGAAGCAGGATTCGGGATAAGGTTTCTCACGACGGGCTTCACGCAGATCATTGATCACGGGCAGCAGCAGCTCGGGATGATCTTCACGTTGCTGATGGTAGTACTCGACGTAACGGCGGAGAATGAACAGCGCGCTGTTAAGTGCTGTCAGCAGTATATTCTTGTCGTCGTTGGCACCAACCGGCACATCATTGGCGAGATTAACCGCCTCCTGGCAAAGCAGGGTTCCGCCCCGGAGCTCCACCAGAATGAAGATTCCCCGAAGCTGGTTCAGGTAATCAACACAGTTCTGCAGATCTTCCCCGCTCTCGCGGTTTTCCTGAAAGCGCTCAAGGCTGGATTCTGCCTGCTTGATGGTCTGTTCGATTTCACTTTTGACCAGATCAAACGACTGCGATTTCGTCGCCAGAGACGATTGAACCATAAACGCTTCCTGTTAATTTGCGGAGACTACCGCATCCTGTTCATGAACTGCAGCCTGCATACGGGCAGGTCCTTCCTGTTCAGCGAGGCAGCCCTTGCCCATACCTGAACGGTTCGCAAAAAACTGGCGAACTTATCATTACTTATAACACAAAACTCAAGTAGCTCAAGAAAGCCGGAATGTAACAAATGGTACAGCTGAACGTGGTTCTCATTCTGTTGCCTGCAACCGGGACCACACCGTTTCGCCGGCCTGCTTCTCCATCATCGCCATGAATTCAACATGGGCAGAGGCTTCATCACTGGTGGCCCGAACCACCGCCAACGGCGCGCGCTCACCGGAGATCCGGCGAATACCGCCATCGCCACCTTCATCGCCGGAGCCGGCATCCAGGGACAGCGCGGTCTGGCCGCCGGTCATCAGCAGATAGACGTCTGCCAGGATCTCGGCGTCCAGCAATGCCCCGTGAAGGTCACGGTTGGAGTTATCCACTCCATAGCGCTTGCACAGGGCGTCGAGATTGTTTTTCTGGCCCGGGTGCTTTTTCCTGGCAATGGCCAGTGAATCGACAATGCCGCAGTGGTCTGCTGTTTTCCGAACCGGTTTCAGGCGGGCGAATTCGGAGTCCATGAAGCCCACGTCGAACGCGGCGTTATGGATGACCAGCTCTGCACCCTTGATGAACTCAAAGAACTCGTCGGCAACCTCCGCAAACTTTGGCTTGTCGGCCAGAAATTCGTTGGTGATACCGTGAACGGTGATAGCCTCCGCTTCTACCTCCCGCTCAGGGTTAATGTATACGTGATAGTTGCGACCGGTCAGCTCGCGTTCGATCACTTCCACACAACCAATTTCGATAATGCGGTGACCTTCGTTCGGATCAATACCCGTGGTTTCGGTATCCAGTACGATCTGTCTCATGCAACTGCGCTCTCACTCACTGCTCATTAATCGGTTTTCCAGGGGCCAGGGTTCAGGCCCCGTTCAGTTCGCGGACTCCGCGGTTGGCCAACTCATCCGCCAACTCGTTATCAGGATGCCCTGAATGACCCTTCACCCAATGCCAGTTAACGGTGTGCCTGGCAGTTTCAGCATCGAGCTCCTGCCACAGATCCGCATTCTTGACCGGTTTCTTTGCCGAGGTTTTCCAGCCATTGCGCTTCCAGCCGCTCATCCATTCGGTAATGCCCTTGCGCACGTATTGTGAGTCCGTATACAACTCCACCTGGCAAGCGCGCTTAAGCTCCCTCAAGCCTCGAATGGCCGCCATCAGTTCCATCCGGTTATTCGTGGTCTGCAGCTCGCCACCGTGCATGGTCTTGCACGCATCACCATAGCGCAATACGACACCCCACCCCCCGGGCCCAGGGTTACCTTTACAGGCTCCGTCGGTATACATCACTACCTTACCAGCCATTACTGCTCCTGTTCTGTTCTCCGCCTGTCCACCCTGCCTGAGCTATGGCTGGCACAGCCACTGGATACCCCCACCGTTCCGGGCAAAGATATTACCTTGCTCTTGCGCCAGGATGCCCTGGTCCGGATCCGGGCGTATTCGCGTTTGCGCGCAAGGATACAGTAATAGGCGCCCGTGGGCAGTAAATGAGGGCGGCTACTGGCGGCCAAACGCTGCCGTCTTCCGGATGCCCCGTGTTTTCGCTGCAGCGGAAGGGTACAGAAATAGGTGCCACTGTTTTCCAGCTCGAACCCCAGCAACCTGAGCCAGTCCTCCATTCGTGATCGCATCAGGAACCGACCACCCCAGGGGCCAAACCGATGGCGGGAAACCAGCCTGCGTGCGCCCCAGAGACTGAGGGGGTTGAACCCAACCAGAGCGATGCGCCCCTCACCTCGCAATACACGGGCGGACTCGCGAAGTACCTGGTGCGGATCCGGAGAGAAATCGGCCGTATGATGAAGGATCACAAGATCCATGGAATCACCGGGAAACGGCAGCTCGTCGGCGTCACAAACCGCCACGCCCTCTGGCATATGGGCATGCCAGGCCGGACAGGTAATAATCTTCTGGGCAAAATCGGTACCACTCGCTAAAGGCAATCGGTGACTCAGGCCGACCTGAAGTTGTCTTGCCCCCGTAAGGCCTTGCAGTTCCTTATCAAGCACCGCTCTCTGGCTGGCCAGCAGGGAGCGGCCAAGGGGGGTCTGCACCCAACGCTCAAAGCTCTCATGTCGTGCTGAATAGTCAATCACGCCGCTGGTTGTCACGCTGGCTCCCCTACCCGATCCACTAAATGCTTGATTGCTCGCGCAACCTGCCGCTCCTTGGGCTGTACCCGTTGTTGCATTATCATAACAGGCACATTCATTGAACACATGGGGTGGCCACCTTGCGCATTCATCCGGTTCCGGCATTCTCAGACAACTATATCTGGTGCCTTACCAACCTTGAGTCCGGCAAGACCCTGATAGTCGATCCCGGCCAGGCAAAGCCGGTACTGGACTATCTCAGTGACAGCGGTTTCTCAGCAGACACCATCCTGATCACCCATCACCACCCGGATCACACCGGCGGCGTGAAAGAGCTTCAGCAACAGTATCCGGACCTCCGTATTGTTGGCCCGACTGATTCGCCCTTCAAGGGTGCTACAAACACGGTTCATGCCGGCGATGAAGTCGTCTGGGAAGGCATCACGTTCAATGTCCTGGCAGTTCCCGGCCATACACTGGATCATATTGCCTATTACAGCGACACCCAGGTAAATGACAAACCCGTTCTGTTCTGCGGCGACACACTGTTTGTCTGCGGCTGCGGACGACTGTTCGAAGGCACACCGGAGCAGATGCACACCTCGCTCCAGACCCTGCGGGACCTTCCGGATAACACTGCAGTATACTGTGCTCATGAATACACCTTGGCAAACCTTCGCTTCGCCCGTCACTGGCTACCCGAAGATAAGGCGTTGGCCGAGTTTGAGAACGCCTGCAAAGACCTTCGGGAACGGGGTAAGCCAACCGTGCCGACCACGATTGGCCAGGAGAAACAGCTGAATCCATTCCTTCGGTGGGATGATGCCATGGTCATAGAGGCCGCCGAGAACTACAGCACCACACACCGCCTTGCCACCGGCTCGGATTGTGCGGTTTTTGCAGCCGTGCGGCACGGCAAAGACAACTTCTGAGCGTGCGGGCGGTCACTGCTTAACAATTTATCTCACAGCCGTAACATGGCTCAGCTTGACCGCCCGGAAAACGCTCCCATAGAATTTCGAGCAATTATCGAACGTAACCTGTTAAATATGCCGGCTATTTTTACAGATACCCGCCGGCTCCACCCGGAACCCTGTGTTTATGCCGGTAAAACGACTGCCCTTCATCCTTCTCGCGTCAACCCTTTTCAGCGGCTGCAGTACCAGTCAGATCGCCGAAAACTGGCATACACCTTCGGCCTGGTTCGGGACCGAGGAAGAGAATCAGCAAAAAGACCCCCTGGACTCACAGCAAGTGGTTGTTGCCAAGGGCGATGAGGACCTCAAGGCTGACGTCGCTGCCGGCAATGGAGAGGACAGTACCAGCGGGGCACCATTAGATGACGCCATCTCCCCGGAACTTCAGGCCAAGGCCCAGCAAGCTCGGGAAAAACTGGACAATCCCGCCCGGCAATCCGACGTATCCACCAGAACAGACGATCTGTGGTCACGACTTCGCGCCGGTTTCACCATGGATCACTCCGTCGACAATGCCAGGGTACAGGCTCAATTGGACTGGTACGTGCGCCACCCCCGTTACATCGATCGCGTGGTGGAAAGAGGCTCCCGGTACCTGCATTACATTATCAATGAAATCGAAAAACGCGGCCTGCCCAGCGAACTGGCTCTGTTGCCAGTGGTAGAAAGCGCCTTTGATCCTTTTGCCTACTCCCACGGTCGCGCTGCCGGGCTTTGGCAGTTCATCCCGTCTACCGGCAAATACTTCGGGCTGACCCAAAGCTGGTGGCATGATGACCGACGGGACGTCATTGCGGCTACCGATGCTGCCCTGACTTACCTGGAGCGCCTGGCCAACCGGTTCGACGGCGATTACACCCTGGCCCTGGCCGCTTATAATTCCGGGGGCGGGACCGTATCCAGCGCCATGCGCCGCAACCGCAACGCCGGAAAAGCCACAGACTACTGGTCTCTGACATTACCGACGGAGACCCGCCACTATGTGCCCAAACTGATTGCCCTGGCAAAAATTTTCGACGATCCGAAAGCCTACGGTATCGACCTGCCACCATTAAAAGACGAACCGTATTTCGAAGTGGTGGATACCGGCTCCCAGCTGGACCTGGCCCAGGCCGCAGAACTAGCCGGCGTGGATATTGATGAAATCTATCTGCTGAACCCGTCCTACAATCGCTGGGCAACCAATCCGGATGGCCCCCATCGCTTGCTGGTACCCAAGCAACAGGCCGAGGCATTCCAAACCGCACTGGCAGAGTTCCCAAGCGAACAGCGTGTATCCTGGCAGAACTATAAAGTCCGCAAGGGTGACAGCCTGAACACCATTGCCCGCAAGTTCTCCACTACCCCATCGGTCATTCAACAGGTCAACAAGCTCAACAGTGACCTGATCCGGATTGGCCAGCAACTGTTAATTCCGTCTTCCACCAAGGGCTCCGACGCCTATGCGCTAAGCCAGGCCCAGCGACTGGAGCGAACTCAGGAACGCAAGCGTAGCGGCAACAAGGTACGGTACACCGTGCGCCGGGGCGATACTTTCTGGGATATTGCTAGGGAGCACCGGGTTTCGGTTCGGGAAGTGGCTGCCTGGAATGGCATGGCACCGGGAGACCCCCTGATTCCAGGCAAGGAACTGGTGATCTGGTCGAAAACTTCAAAGCCGACCATGGTAGCTTCGAATACCCGTGGCAAGGCCATGGTGCGCAAGGTGGGATACCGGGTTCGCAGCGGCGACTCCCTGTCCGCCATCGCCAGCAGGTTTTCCGTGAATGTGCGTGACATCGCATCATGGAACGATCTTAATACGGACCGTTATCTCCAACCCGGCCAAAGTCTGGTACTCTACGTGGACATAAGAAACAGTCCGTAACGTGCGAGAACCATGACAAAAAAACCAGAAGCACCCTTGCTGACCAGAATTACCGCGACGCTGGCTCTGGCAGCGTCTGCCTGTTTCGCCTCAGCCGATGAAGGCGTCACCGAAACCCCCACTCCTGTGCATGGCATCGCCATGCACGGTGAACTGAAGTACCCTGCGGATTTCAGTCACTTCGACTACGTCAACCCGGAGGCCCCGAAAGGCGGCGAACTGAAGTTATCTGTGGTTGCCAACGGCTTCGATAGTTTTAACCCCTTTGTCATCCGGGGCATCTCTGCGGCGGGTATTAACGCCTACGTGTACGATACCCTTCTGGAGTCCTCTGCCGACGAGCCTTTTTCCGAGTACGGGCTGATTGCCGAATCCGTTGAAGTTCCGGAAGACCGCAGCTTCGTCATCTTCAATCTCAATAAAGAGGCCCGCTTTCAGGACGGTGAACCAATCACCGCTGAAGACGTGGAATTTTCCTACCGGATTCTGACCACCGAAGGTCACCCGTTTTACCGCAACTACTACGCGGATGTAGACAAGGTGACCATTGAAAACAGTCACCGGATTCGCTTTGACTTTGCGCAAACCAACAATCGGGAACTGCCCCTGATTCTTGGCCAGATGCCCGTCCTGCCAGAACATTTCTGGCAGGATCGAGAGTTTGAAAGCAGCGGCCTGACCATCCCGGTGGGCAGTGGCCCTTACCGGATTGCCTCTTTTGACGCAGGCCGCTCCATTACCTATCAGAGGGTCGACGACTACTGGGCCAAAGATCTGGGTGTACGCAAGGGCCGATTCAACTTCGACACCGTTTCCTACGAATACTACAACGACGACACCGTCGCCCTGGAGGCATTCAAGGCGGGCAACTTCCACTTCCGCCAGGAGACCTCAGCCAAGAACTGGGCCACTGCCTATACCGGTCGTCAGTTCGAGAGCGGCGATATTGAGAAAGAAGCCATTGAGCACCACCGCCCCACAGGCATGCAGGGCTTTATCTTCAATACCCGCAAGCCGGTGTTTCAGGATCCCCTGGTTCGGGAGGCGCTGACCTACGGTTTTGATTTCCAGTGGGCCAACCAGAACCTGTTCTTTGGCCAGTACACTCGCACCAGCAGCTATTTTGAGAACAGCGATCTTGCCTCATCGGGCTTGCCTGAAGGGCGAGAGCTTGAAATTCTTGAAGCCTATCGGGATCAACTAAGCCCCGACGTTTTCACAGAGGCCTATGTCCCACCGGATACCGGAAACGGCGTCAGCCTGCGGGACAATCTGCGTACCGCACTGAAACTCCTGACGGAAGCCGGGTATCAGATCAAGAATGGCAAAATGGTCCATCAGGAGACCGGCAAACCACTGGCATTCGAGATCCTTCTGTTCCAGAAAAGCTTTGAACGAGTGGTTCTACCCTTCAAACAGAATCTTGAAAAGTTGGGCATCGATGTGTCGGTGCGCCTGGTCGACAGCAACCAGTATGTTCAGCGGGTTCGGAGTTTTGATTTCGACATGATCACCCAGGTGCTGCCTCAATCTGATTCTCCGGGTAATGAACAACGGGACTACTGGCACTCGAGTAATGCCGATGTACCCGGCTCCCGCAATTTCATGGGCGTTAGCGATCCCGTCATCGATGAGCTGGTCAACATGGTCATTCAGGCGCCGGACCGGGAAGAGCTTGTACGCCGGGTGCACGCACTGGATCGTGTGCTGCTGAATGGCCATTACGTGATCCCGCACTGGCATTTGCGCAAGGATCGGGTGGCCTACTGGAACCACCTGAAACGCCCGGCCAACACGCCCAAGAACGGCATCGACCTTAACAACTGGTGGACTGAACGCTGATACCGTTCGCTATCACGACGCTGTAGTAAGGACTGCTCCCTGAATGGGCATTTACATACTCCGCCGCCTCGCCCTGATCATCCCCACCCTGGTGGGGATCATGCTGTTGAATTTTGTCATTGTTCAGGCCGCTCCCGGTGGCCCCATTGAACAGATTCTCGCGGAGATGGAAGGCCACGGCAGCAGCGCTCTGGCGCGCGCCGGTGGTGGCGATGTCGGCAGTGAAGTGGCAAGCAGTTCCGGAGACAGCCGGGCCTCCCGGGGCCTGCCGCCCGAACTTCTTGAAGAACTTGAGGCCATGTACGGCTTCGACAAGCCTGCGCACGAACGCTTTTTCAAAATGCTGGGCGATTACGCCACCTTCGATTTCGGCGATTCCTTTTTCCGGGACAGAAGCGTCGTCGAACTGATTCTGGACAAGATGCCGGTCTCCATTTCCCTCGGCCTCTGGTCCACGCTGATTATCTACCTCGTCTCCATTCCACTGGGCATCCGTAAGGCGGTCACGGATGGCTCCCGATTCGATGTCTGGACCAGTTCCGCGATCGTGGTCGGCTACGCCATTCCCGGATTCCTGTTTGCGATCCTGCTGATCGTACTGTTTGCCGGCGGTAGCTATTTCGATCTGTTCCCGCTCCGGGGCCTGACCTCGCCGGGTTTTGACGAGATGACCTGGTACCAGAAGGTTGCTGATTATTTCTGGCATCTCGCCCTGCCAGTGACCGCAAACGTGATCGGCGGGTTCGCTACCCTCACGCTGCTGACCAAGAACTCGTTTCTGGACGAAATCAGCAAGCAGTATGTGGTCACCGCCAGGGCCAAGGGCCTGGAAGAAAAGCAGGTGCTTTACGGCCATGTGTTCCGTAATGCCATGCTGATTGTCATTGCCAGTATGCCCGGCGTTCTGGTGGCGCTGTTCTTTACCGGGTCGTTGTTGATTGAGGTAATCTTCTCACTGGACGGCCTCGGCCTGCTTGGTTTTGAGGCTGCCCTCAACCGGGATTATCCGGTCATTTTCGGCACTCTCTACATCCTGACGCTGATGGGGCTGGTGATGAAGCTGATCAGCGACCTCACGTATGTCGCTGTTGATCCGCGCATCGATTTTGAAAGCCGGGAGGGTGCGTAATCATGGCAACCCTCTCTCCGATTCAGCGCAGACGACTCAATAACTTTACCGCTAACCGGCGCGGTTTCTGGAGTCTCTGGATTTTTCTGGTGCTGTTTGGCCTTTCGCTATGTGCCGAACTGATCGCCAACGATAAACCTCTTGTAGTTTCCTACCACGGCGACTGGTACTTTCCCGTCATTCAGCAGGTGCCCGAAGAAACTTTTGGTGGGTTTCTGCCCACGGAAGCCGATTATCGCGATGACTTCATCGCGGGCGAAATCGAAAGCAATGGCTGGATGCTCTGGCCTGCCATTCGCTTCAGTTATAACACTATCAACTACGATCTGACTGTTCCCTCACCTGCGCCGCCCAGTGCCGAGAACTGGCTGGGAACCGACGATCAGGGTCGGGATGTGGCCGCCCGGGTGATCTATGGATTTCGCATTTCGGTGTTGTTCGGCCTGACGCTCACCATCGCCAGTTCCATCGTTGGCGTTGCCGTTGGCGCACTTCAGGGCTACTACGGTGGCAAGATCGATCTGTTTGGCCAGCGCTTTATCGAGATCTGGTCTGGTTTGCCCATGTTGTACCTGCTCATCATTCTGTCTTCGATTGTTCAGCCCAATTTCTGGTGGTTGCTGGGCATCATGCTGCTGTTCAGCTGGATGGGGCTGGTGGATGTCGTGCGGGCTGAGTTTCTCCGCGCCCGTAACTTCGAGTATGTGAAAGCCGCCAGAGCACTCGGCCTGGACAATCGCAGAATCATGTTCCGGCACATTCTGCCCAATGCCATGGTGGCAACCCTCACGTTCATGCCGTTTATTCTCACCGGCGCCATAACCGGGCTCACGTCTCTGGATTTCCTGGGGTTCGGCCTGCCCTCGGGTTCACCGTCACTGGGCGAGCTGATTGCCCAGGGTAAAGCCAACCTTCATGCACCCTGGCTGGGTATTTCCGCATTCGTGTCACTGGCCGTCATGCTTACGCTGCTGGTGTTTGTGGGAGAAGCGGTGCGCGATGCCTTTGACCCGAGAAAGAACTGATATGAGTGACCTGCTTTCCATCTCGGACCTGTCCATCACCTTCGATAACGGCCCACGGGTGGTTGACGGGCTGTCATTAAGCATCGACAAAGGCCAGACTCTCGCACTGGTTGGCGAAAGCGGCTCCGGCAAGTCGGTATCTGCCCTGTCGATACTTCGGCTGCTGGATGAACGTCATGCGGCTTATCCCGCCGGACAGATCCTCTACAAGGGCGAAGACTTGCTGCAGGCGAAGGAAAAGCGCCTGCGCCAGATTCGTGGCCGGCACATCAGCATGATCTTCCAGGAGCCGATGACCTCGCTCAATCCGTTGCATACCGTCGAAAAGCAGATTGGCGAGACCCTGGAACTCCACAAAGGCATGCGCGGCCCCCAGGCCCGGAAACGCTGCCTGGAATTACTGGAACTGGTCGGGATTCCGGCCCCGGAGACCCGCCTGACGAGCTACCCACACCAATTATCGGGTGGGCAAAAACAGCGGGTAATGATTGCCATGGCTCTGGCCAATGAACCTGATCTGCTGATTGCGGATGAGCCCACCACGGCGCTGGATGTGACGGTTCAGAAACAGGTGCTGGAGTTGCTGAAATCATTGCAGCAGAAGCTGGGCATGGCAGTGCTATTAATTACCCACGATCTGAGCATCGTCCGCCGGTATGCCGATTACGTGGTGGTGATGGAACGGGGAAAAATGGTCGAACAAGGCGCGACAGAAGCGCTGTTCAGGTCGCCCTCTCATACCTACACCCGTAAACTCATTGACGCTGAACCACCGGAGCACCCTCTGCCTGCCGCCAACGGCACCGAAACCCTGATGACCGTAGACAACGTGAATGTGAATTTCCCCATTCGCAAGACCCTGCTGGGCAAGGTAAAAGAAAGCTTCCACGCGGTACAGGATGCCAGCTTCGAGCTGCGTGCCGGTGAAACCCTCGGTATTGTCGGCGAAAGTGGCAGTGGCAAAACCACACTGGGCCACGCCTTGTTGAAACTCACTCCGAGCACAGGCCAGTTCAGCCTCTGCGGTACCGAGCTGTCCGCCCTCTCCCAGAAGGCTTTCCGGCCTTGGCGCCGACGCGTTCAGATTGTCTTCCAGGATCCGTTTGGCAGCCTCAGCCCGCGGATGTCCGTTGAAGAAATCATCCGTGAAGGACTGGAAATCCACGAGCCCGGGAGTTCCGGGCAGCACGAAGCCAGAGTTATCCAGGCCCTTAAGGATGTGGGACTGGATCCGGACGCACGGCATCGGTATCCACACGAATTCTCCGGCGGCCAGCGCCAGCGTATTGCCATAGCACGCGCGCTGGTTCTCCAGCCAGACCTGATGATTCTGGATGAACCCACCTCCGCCCTGGACAGAACGGTACAGAAGCAGGTGATCGAGCTTTTACGGGAAATTCAGGCCCGATATAGGCTAAGCTACATCTTTATTAGTCATGATCTGGCCGTTGTTCGCGCACTCAGCCACAAACTGCTGGTACTCAGGCAAGGCCGGATTGTGGAATACGGCGATGCAGAGACCATTTTCCGGGAACCGCAACAGCCGTATACCCGGGAACTGCTGAATGCCGCATTTTTCTATCAGTCTACGACCAATTGAGCGTTACCCGACCCTGACAGGTCGGGGATAATGCGCCGAAACCACGGAACACAGGGAGCAGAAACCCATGGGAATCCTCAGTGGCAAAAAAGCACTGATTGTTGGCGTCGCCAGCAAACATTCCATTGCCTACGGCATTGCCGAGGCCTTCGCTCGTGAAGGCGCCGAAATGGCCTTCACCTATCAGAACGAGAAACTGCAGTCCCGCGTTGAGAAGTTTGCGGAACAGTGGGGCAGCAAACTGACTTTCCCCTGTGACGTCGCCAGCGACGAGCAGATTGACCAGGTATTCGAGCAACTGGGCAAACACTGGGACAACATCGACATCATCATCCATGCGGTTGGTTATGCGCCGGCCCATGAGCTGGATGGAAACTACGTGGACGTCACCACCCGTGACGGATTCCGGATTGCCCACGATATCAGCTCATACAGTTTCGTGGCCCTCGCCAAGGGCGCGCGCGAGATGATGCACGAAGGCAGCAGTCTGCTGACCCTGAGCTACCTGGGCGCCGAGCGGGTGTTGCAGAACTACAACGTGATGGGACTGGCGAAGGCATCCCTGGAAGCCAACGTACGTTATATGGCCGCCAGCCTGGGCAAGGAAGGCATCCGGGTGAACGGTATCTCAGCGGGCCCGATCAAAACTCTGGCCGCTTCGGGCATCAAGAGCTTCCGCCGCATGCTGGCCGAGAACGCGAAGCAGGCCCCCTTGCGTCGTAACGTGACCACAGAAGAAGTTGGCAACGCCGCCGCCTTCATGTCGTCCGACCTGGCCTCTGGTATCACCGGTGAAATCCTGTACGTGGACGGTGGGTTCAATATCACCGGCATGGCGGAGATGGACGCCTGATGGATTGCTAACATCAGCCATAGCGAAAGAGCCGGCGCGATGCCGGCTCTTTTCGTTCAGCTTTCCGAGAGTGCTCTGGCAACCGCCTCGATCCAGTCCAGATAGTCAGTTTCATCTGACTCAAGTACCCGGACGCCAATCAGATACCCCCACTCTGCCTCGCGACACCACATGACCTCGACACTCAGCCGGAAGTGCTCTGCGTGTTCCCCAAGACTTACCTCCGCAACCAAAATCGACCCGATGCTAAGCGATGCCTCGCACAACAGACTGATTCCACGGGCCGATATGTCGCGCACCTGACATTCCAGCCTTCCGGATACACCATCCAGTGTCGACGGCTCAGACTCCGGTTCGGGCGATTCCGGGAGTATCCAGGCACGCGCCCGGGCCGTTAGACGGTAGTCCTCACGAAGGTCTTTCCCTGACGGCAACTCGTCCTCTAATCCGAAGCCATAATCATCATCGATCATCGTTCACCTCAGTTCCGACCAACACGGATACGCCCGACAACACGGCTCAGGGTGTCATCAAACTCGGCCGAACTGCCAAGCACACGAATTCGCCCTTCCACGATCCCGTTAACCAGTTCGTCCTGGAGAAATTCCCGGCGATTGAGCCCCAGGCGATCCACAAACACATATTTACGCGAGGCAGAAATCTTGACGGCAAGCTTGAGCCGGACAGGGTCGTCATCCCGGGTTTCCTGGGTAAGCACAATCCAGCCACCGAGAGCGATACCTTCAACCTGTTTGGTGGCCACCAGCACGGCCTCTTTTCGCAAACGCTCCTGCTCCGCCTTCTCATCCGCCACCCGTTGGCGCTCAACCTCTTCACGCTCCCGTTCAAGTTCCTGCTGACGTGCGAGCTCTTCTTCCCGACGGCGCTGCTCGGCCGCTTCCCGTTCCTTCCGAAGCGCTTCGGCCCGGGCACGGGCTTCCTTGGCCGCCTTTTCCCGTTGTTCCAGCTGCCTGGCGCAGACTTTCGATAGCACTTCGAGGGTTTCTACAAGTACCTGACCGAAGGCCGTTGGTTCTGGAAGCGGCCTGAGCGCACCGCGGCCAAGCTCGGCCTGGAACTCGGCCCACGGCTGCAGTCCGAGTTTAACGCCGGCACCATTGGTCCAGAGCACTTCCCCGCTATCAGACAACAAAGCAAAGAAAAAACGTCGCTGTTCCCTTGCCCCTTCACCCTCTACAAACCACTGACCGACCAGAGGTTTGGCGTGGTCGGCCGAGACCGGCTCATTTGCCAGCCAGGTGCTGTCCCAGGCAAAATCTGAACCGGTGGCGAGCGCGGGCTCCAGTTCTGGTGTCTCTCCTCGAATTCGAGCCACAATTACCGCCTGGATCTCGTGTAATGCCTGTTCAGGAGCATCCTCACCCAGAGCGCGAGTCCAGACTTCGCGGACACGGTCGCCGAGTTGTTCCCCAACGTGGTACAACCGGTTACGATCCCGATCAGAAAGCTGGGGGTCTCCCACCCAGACCAGCCATTCCAGTAATTTGTTGGCGTGCCGATGCACTTCACTGTCCGCGCCTTCGGCCCAGACACTCTGTTTCAACACCTTGTGCCAGTCGGTCAGGATAAAGCGGGTAATGGGCGGTGGTAGCTGACGGCCCGTCAAGGCGCGGCCAATCAGAGCCCTGGCCACCTGATCTGACAAACGCTGGCGTGAAGCCCCCTGCTCGGTTTCCAACAACCGTTCCCGGAGCCGCGCCACCTGATCATCCCGCTTTCGGGTATCGGCAAGCCATTGGCTGCAGTAGTGCTCCAGCGGATCGCGGCTGCCGGCCTCAAAGCTGCCGGATACAGTAATAACCAGGCTATCAAGCTGATCCAGCAATACGCGGGATGATCGACCACCGGTATCACTCCAGCCACGCCATTCCTGAAGGTTATCAAGCCAGTCCAGAAGCACCCCGCTGAACACCTCCGCACCACACAGATCCAGTTGCCATGCCAGCCAGAACCGCAAGCGCGCTATGCGCCCCACCAGGGCGGCATGCAGGCCTGAGGTTTTCAGGAAGACATCCATGATCCGGTCGGAGAGGTAGGCCGCATTCACCTGTCGGACGGTCCACTCAATCTGAACCGAACGCAGCACTTTGGTTACCCGCTCATCCCGCTGTTCCGTCCAGCAGGACATCAATAAGGGACGCCAGTCCGGTTCCTGCTCCGGAGAAGACTTACTGGCGGGGTATGGCAGATCGGGCACCCGGATCCCGGACAGAACCTGGGTAATCCTTTCTGAAACCACCTTTCGGGAGGGAGCGACAGCCTGTGGTTTCGTTGATGAGGGCGACATCCGTTACCTGTTGTCCTGAAGCGTTGAGAAGCGTTGAAAAGGGCCTGCAAATAACGCAGTATAACCAACTCGCCGGGGTTTACTGCAACCTAGTATCCCACTCGCACTTATTATTCAATCATCCGGACAAAAGAATGAATATACCGGGTGAGGTAACGACAAGATTCGGGGAAGCACAACAAGATGTCGGGTAAGAAACTGGAAAACCTGAACGTGGCCAGCCAGGAAACACTGATCACTCCTGAAGCACTGAAGCAAGAGATGCCACTGTCAGACAAGGCAGCCGAAACCGTTGCCAATGGTCGGCAAGCCATCTACGACATTATGGATGGCAAAGATCATCGTTTGTTCATTGTCGTAGGCCCCTGCTCGATTCACGATGTAGAAGCTGCCCGCGATTATGCCGCCCGACTGAAAAAGCTCGCCGATGAAGTCAGCGATACACTGTTGATCGTCATGCGCGTGTACTTCGAGAAGCCACGCACCACCGTAGGCTGGAAAGGCCTGATCAACGATCCGCACCTGAATGATACCTTTGATATCGAGCAGGGACTGCACATTGGTCGCCGGCTGCTGCTGGACATCAATGAGATGGGCCTTCCGGCCGCCACTGAAGCCCTGGACCCAATATCTCCCCAATACCTTCAGGACACCATAGCCTGGTCTGCTATCGGTGCCCGTACCACCGAGTCCCAGACCCACCGGGAAATGAGCAGCGGCCTGTCCATGGCCATCGGCTTCAAGAACGGCACCGATGGCAGCCTCGACGTTGCGGTTAACGCCATGAAGTCGGTCTCTCATCCCCACAGCTTCCTGGGCATCGACCAGCAGGGCAAAGTTGCCATTATTCGCACCAAGGGCAACAACTACGGCCACGTCGTGCTTCGTGGTGGTGGCGGCAAGCCAAACTACGACTCCGTCAGCGTAGCCCTGTGTGAACAGGCACTGGATAAGGCCAAGCTGCGCAAATCCATCATGGTGGATTGCAGTCACGCCAACTCCAGCAAGGATCCGGCTATTCAGCCTTTGGTAATGCAGGATGTGACTCACCAGATTCTGGAAGGCAATCAGTCTATCCAGAGCCTGATGGTGGAAAGCCACATCAACTGGGGTAGTCAGTCTATTCCGGAGAACCTGGCTGACCTGAAATACGGCGTATCCATCACCGACGCCTGTATCGACTGGGAAACCACCGAAAAAGCCATTCGCGACATGCGTGAGAAGCTTAAAGACGTTCTGCCCAAGCGGACCGCCTCTGCCTGAAGTCTGAAGCCGGGCCTCAGCGCCCGGCTTCTGCTCCCAGCCAGTCCAGACGGTTTCGAAGAGAAACCACATTGCCGATAATCACCAACGTCGGCGCCTGAGCCCCCTTCTCCTGAACCCGATCCACAATTGTTTCCAGAGTGCCGGTAATCACTTCCTGTTCCGGCGTGGTGCCGCGGGATACCAGTGCCACAGGCATATCCGCCGGCATGCCGTGTGCCATCAACTCCCGACTGATGATCGGTAAACCGACCAGGCCCATGTAAAACACCAGCGTCTGGTTATTCTGAACAAAATCCTTCCACGGCAGATCACAGGTGTCATTCTTCAGGTGCCCCGTAATAAACCGCACTGACTGGGCGTGATCCCGATGGGTCAGCGGAATACCGGCATAAGCAGCACAACCTGAGGCGGCCGTGATACCCGGCACAACCTGGAAACGGACGCCGGCCGAGGCCAGGGTTTCAATCTCCTCGCCGCCACGGCCAAAGATGAACGGATCGCCGCCTTTAAGACGTACCACCCGATAGCCTTCCCGGGCCAGATCCACCAACCGTTGATTGATCTGATCCTGCGGCAGCGTGTGGTTCGAACGCTGTTTGCCAACGTGGACTTTCTGGGCGTTTTCAGGGATGAGCGCCATGATCTCCGGAGAAACCAGGCGGTCGTACAACACCACCTCCGCCGACTGGATCAGACGCCAGGCTTTCAGGGTGAGCAACTCCGGATCGCCGGGGCCGGCACCGACCAGCGCCACTTCACCGGCCGAGTTGTTGGGGTTATCCGTAACCGGATTGGTCCTGTATCGCGCCGGTGCAGACCCGACGGGAACGCCCTTTACTGGTGCATCCCTGGATTGATCATTCATTGAATACGCTCGACGCCTCCCATGTAGGGTTTGAGTACATCGGGCACCAGAATACTGCCGTCCGCCTGCTGGTAGTTCTCCATCACCGCAATCATGGCGCGACCTACGGCCAGGCCGGAACCATTAAGGGTATGGACCGGTTCGGGCTTTCCGGTGTCCGGATTACGCCAGCGGGCTTGCATACGCCGTGCCTGAAAATCACGGGTGTTGGAACAGGAAGAAATCTCACGGTATTTATCCTGCCCCGGCAGCCAGACTTCCAGGTCATAGGTTTTCGCGGCGGAAAAGCCCATGTCTCCGCCACAGAGGGTGACGACGCGGTAAGGCAGTTCGAGCAGTTGCAGGATCTTCTCGGCGTGTCCGGTCAGTTCCTCCAGCGCCTGCGTGGATTCATCCGGCCGAACGATGTGCACCAGCTCCACTTTGTCGAACTGATGCTGACGAATCATGCCCCGCACATCCCGGCCATAAGACCCTGCCTCACTCCGGAAACACGGCGTATGGCAAACCAGGCGCAACGGCAGTTCAGCATCATCCAGAATGGTATCCGCAACCAGGTTCGTGGCCGGCACTTCCGCGGTAGGAATCAGGTATAGGGGATTGTCGCCGGCTGTGCGGAAAAGATCTTCTTCAAATTTCGGCAGCTGGCCCGTACCAAACAGAGTGTTGGCATTCACCAGATAAGGCACATAGGCCTCGGTGTAACCATGCTGCAGAGTATGCTGATCGAGCATGAACTGAGCCAGTGCACGGTGCAGGCGCGCCAGCTGTCCGCGCATAACAGCAAAACGGGAATGGGCCAGCTGAGTGGCCTTCTCAAAGTCCAGGCCTTTCAGCTGCTCACCCAGGGCCACGTGATCCTTAGGATCAAAATCGAATTCACGGGGCGTACCCCAGACACGCGTCTCTACGTTGTCGTCTTCACTGGCGCCCGGTGGCACGTCGTCGTCGGGAAGGTTGGGAATACCGGCAAAGAAGGCATTCAGGGATTCCTGCACGGAACGCAGTTCGTCCTCGGCGTCACCACGTTGCTGCTTCAGGCTTTCGACTTCTTCCAGCAACGGTTTGATATCCTCACCGGCCGCCTTGGCTTTGCCGATGGATTTCGACCGTTTGTTCTGCTCGCTCTGCAAGTTTTCCGTACGAACCTGAATGGCCCGGCGGCGTTCCTCAAGCTGCTCGAAGGTGGCAATATCAAACTCGAAATTCTTGATAGCCAGCCGACGGGCGATCTCTTCAGTCTGTGTACGGACACGTTTCGGATCGAGCATGTTGTTCCTGATTTCCGGTTAACGAATGAATGGTTATGCGGGCATTATACCTGCCGTGAATGCGCTGACCACCACCGGCCGGGCACAGGCAGGAAAATTGGCAAGGGATGGGGCTTAGTACCGCTTTTTCGGGCTGTTGGCATCCAGCGAGTCCAGTCGTTCGCGCTTCTCAGCCAGCTTGATTTCCAGCCCCCGCTGGACCGGTTGGTAATAGCGGCGCTGATGGATCGCCTCCGGAAGGTAGGCTTCTCCTGCCGCATACGCATCCGGCTCATCGTGGGCGTATCGGTACTCTTCTCCGTGCCCCATGCTTTTCAGCAATTTGGTGGGCGCATTACGCAGATGTACCGGAACTTCATAGTCCGGATCGCTGCGGATATCCGCGATGCATTGATTGTAAGCTTTGTAAACGGCATTGCTTTTGGGGGCAAGGGCCAGGTACGTAACGGCCTGCGCCAGTGCCAGCTCACCCTCCGGGGAGCCCAGACGTTCCTGAGCATCCCAGGCCTGCAGGGTAATCTGGAGCGCCCTCGGGTCGGCATTACCGATGTCTTCACTGGCAATACGAACCAGGCGCCGGGCGACATACAGCGGGTCGCAACCTCCGTCGAGCATCCGGCACAACCAGTAAAGTGAACCGTCCGGGTTGGAGCCCCGCACCGATTTGTGCAGCGCCGAAATCTGGTCGTAGAAGACATCCCCACCTTTATCGAAACGGCGGAGACTGGTCTGCAGTACCTGTTCGAGAGTTTGAGCGGTAACCCGATTATTCCCGTCATCGTCCGGCTCAGCGAGGTCGGCGGCCACTTCCAGAATGTTCAGCGCTCGCCGGGCATCGCCACCGGACGCTTCCGCCATGGTCGCCAGCACCGACTCATCTACCCGAAGCTGGCCAGCGAAGCCCTGTTCGCTCTCAAGGGCACTGTCCAGCAACCGTCGTATATCCGCTGCCTCCAGGTTTTTCAGGACATAAACACGGGTACGGGACAGCAGGGCGCTGTTCAGTTCGAAGGATGGGTTTTCGGTGGTTGCGCCCACGAAAATAAAGGTGCCATCTTCGATGTGGGGAAGGAATGCATCCTGCTGGCTTTTGTTGAAGCGATGCACTTCATCCACGAACAAAAGCGTATCCCTGCCCTGGGACTGTTTACGGTTGCGAGCGCGCTCCACCACCTCGCGAATTTCCTTAACGCCACTGAGGACTGCAGAGATGGTTTCGAAGGAAAGGTCGCCGACATTGGCCAGCAGGCGAGCAAAGGTGGTTTTTCCGACTCCGGGCGGCCCCCAGAGAATCATGGAATGCAGCTGCCCCTGCTCCACAGCCCGGCGCAGGGGTTTTCCAGGGCCGACCAGGTGAGCCTGGCCGACATAGCCTTCGAGAGAGGTCGGCCGCATACGAGCGGCCAGGGGCTGAAAGCCGGTCTCAGTCTGAAACAGGCTGTCCTGCATCAGGCACCATCCCGAATCACGTCAACCCCCTCCGGATAATCGAGGCGGAAGACACTGGAATCGAGTGCCTGATTCAGTTCAATATGGTCGAAGCTGAGAATGCTCATCTGGGACAATGAATCCCGCATGCGCATTTCCTGCAGCTCTCCGTCATAGAAGCTCAGTCGCAGAGAGGTAAACAGAGAATCCTGGCTACGGGGTACCAGAGTGAACTCACGGGTGCTTTCGCCAAGATCCCGAACGCTCACTTCGTAACTCTCATCCAGGTTCTCTACTTCGCCGCTTAACAGCAGTGCCGGCGTGGTCTGAACCCGCTCATCAAGGGAGTGGACGGTTACCTGCTCCAGATCAGGATCGTAGACTTCGACTTTGTCGCCATCGCTGACAATAAACTGGGACAAGGGTGCACCGGTCTCCCAGTAGAACAAACCAGGGCGTTTGGCTTTGAGCGATCCACGGGTTTCCTGAACCTGACTGCCATTCTCGTTGACGACAATCTGTATGAAATCCGCCTGATAGGTCTCGTAGCCTTTCAGAATCGAGGTCAACTGCTCAGCCGCGCCCCGGGATGCCTGCACGCTCTCAGCCTGGGAAAGGCCTGACCACGTTGCTGCCAGCATCAACAGGATTCCTGAAAACATTCTGATCATCTGATAACTCCTAGTCTCTGGGAGGCGGCGGTGCGAGAACTTCTCTGGCACCGTTGTGGCCCGCCGGGCTGACTACCCCCGAAGCTTCCATGGCATCCACCAGATTGGCGGCACGGTTGTAGCCGATCTTGAATTTACGCTGGACCGACGAAATCGACACCCGCCGGTTTTCGGTAACAAAGGCGACAGCTTCGTCAAACAGGGCGTCGCCCTCTTCGCCACCACCGGCGCCGCCCTCGCTAAGCGTGGGCACGCCAGGAAGGTGCTCGCCCTCGGCGCCATTCAGTACATCATCCACGTACTCCGGCTCACCCCGGGCCTTCCAGGCACTGACGACGCGGTGAACTTCGTCATCATCGACAAAGGCACCGTGCACCCGCACCGGTAAACCTGACCCGGGTGGTAGATAAAGCATGTCGCCATGGCCCAGCAACTGCTCTGCACCGCCCTGGTCGAGAACGGTACGGGAGTCGATCTTGGAGGACACCTGGAACGACATCCGGGTGGGAATGTTGGCCTTGATCAGGCCGGTAATCACATCAACGGAGGGCCGTTGGGTTGCCAGAACCAGGTGAATGCCGGCCGCCCTTGCCTTCTGGGCAATCCGGGCAATCAGTTCTTCCACTTTCTTGCCGACAATCATCATCATGTCGGCAAATTCATCGATCACCACCACAATGAACGGCAGTGTATCCAGCTCAGGGCGTTCCTGCTCATCATTGGCCAGGTATTCATCCGGCTTCCAGATTGGATCCAGCAGCGGTTCTCCCTCCGCCCGGGCATCTTTCACCTTCTTGTTGTAGCCGGCAATATTGCGAACCCCCAGGCTGGCCATCAGCCGGTAGCGGCGCTCCATCTCGGCCACACACCAACGCAGGGCATTGGCGGCCTCTTTCATGTCGGTGACTACTGGCGCCAACAGATGCGGGATCCCGTCGTAAATGCTCAGTTCAAGCATCTTCGGGTCAACCATGATGAACCGGACCTCGTCCGGAGTGGCCTTCAGCAACATGCTCAATAACATGGCGTTCACCCCCACCGACTTACCGGAACCGGTGGTGCCGGCGACCAGCAGGTGGGGCATCTTGGCCAGATTGGCAACCATGGGGTTGCCCCCGATATCATTCCCCAGAGCCAACGTCAGTGGAGAGGAAGATTCGGTGAACACTTTGGCACCCAGCACTTCGCTCAGGCGTACAATTTCACGCTCCTCATTGGGAATCTCTATGCCGACCACGGATTTGCCCGGAATCACCTCGACCACCCGCACACTGAGCACGGCCAGGGATCGGGCCAGGTCTTTTGCCAGATTGGAGATCTTGCTGACCTTGACCCCGGGCGCCGGTTTGATCTCAAAGCGGGTAATCACGGGGCCGGGATTAACCTCGACTACCTCAACCGACACCCCGAAATCGCTGAGCTTCTCTTCGAGCAAACGGGACATATGCTCCAGAGACTCTTCCGAATAGCCTCTTTCTTTGTGCTCCTCGGGAGGATCCAGCAATGAAATCGGCGGAATCGGGCTTTCAACGTCTTCCAGCAGAGAGCCCTGGCGGTCATCACCCTTTTTCGGCGCACCGCCCTGCTCTTCTTTCTTGAACGGCGATATTTTCAGGGAACGGGCTTTTGCCTTTTCAGTAGGGGGAGGCGATGGTTCTGCCTTTACATCCCGAGAGCTGAAACTCTCCAGGTGCTCTGGTTCCGCTATGGATGCAGGCAGCCCTTCGATAGCCGGCTCTTTCCGTTCGCGCTGGGGCTCCCGAGCCCTGGTATCCTCCGCGGGTTTTGCACGACGACCAAATATCCGCTGCCACCAGCTCTGCTGGCCTGACTTTCGGTCATTTTTACCCTTCTCGCGAGCCCGGACTTTGTCACGCACAACCGGGGGTTCCGGTTCCGGCTTTGGTGCTTCCGCCCTGGCTGCTGGAGTTCCCTGGCCGGTGGTCTTTTCAGCCTTCTTCCCTGCCCCGGCGAATAGCGATTTGGCGCCCAGGGCAAACTTCAGGGTCAAGCCGCCCACCTGGTCCATCAACCGGAACCAGGAAAGGCCGATCGTCACCGTCAGGGCAAACAGAAAGATGGCAATCAGCAATAGCGTGGTCGCCGGAAGATTAAAAAACCGCACCATGGCTTCAGACACCGCAGTACCCAAAACGCCTCCAGAGGAAGCGCCCAGGCCAAATACGGAGTAGAGAGAAAGCAGGCTAGTGGCAGACAGCAGAATAAGAACAAAACCGCCAAAGCGGACCATGAACAGCGGCCAGTGCATATCCAGCGGTTGATGCCGACGACGAATCAGCATGATGGCGTAACCCGCAACCATCACCGGAAACAGCCAGGACACATGGCCAAAGAAGTCCATGAACAGGCTCGCCAGCCAGGCACCGGTGCGACCTGCGTAATTCTGCACACGGATATCGTGGCCAATGCTGGCCCAGCCAGGGTCAGCCGGATTGAAGGTAAACAAGGCCATGGCGAGATAGATGCACAGCACAATCAGCGCAATAACCGCGCCTTCCCTGGCCCCCTGAGCCATCAGGCGACGAAATCGCTTCTGCTTGTCGGTCAGTTCTGTGGCTACTGCTTTCTTCGCTTTCGCGGATTCCGCCATGAATGCTCAAACCGTCCGGTTGTTAGTCTTTCAACGCCTGGAAACCTCTGTCCAGATCGGTTTTCAGATCCTTGATGGATTCGATACCGACGGACAGACGAATCAGGTTCTCGGTAATGCCTGCCCTCGCCTTGTCCTCGGGAGAGAGGCGTCCATGAGTGGTTGTCGCCGGATGAGTGATGGTGGTTTTCACATCTCCCAGATTGGCGGTGATGGAAATCATCCGGGTCGCGTCAATGAACTTCCACGCCTGTTCCCGACCACCCCTTACCAGGAAGGAGAGCACGCCACCAAAGCCGTCCTGCTGTTTTTTCGCCAGCTCGTGCTGCGGATGGCTCTGCAAGCCTGCATAGTAAACTTTCTCCACACAGTCCTGCTGTTCCAGCCACAAAGCCAACTCTAACGCATTGTCGCAGTGGGCGCGCATACGAATCGGTAAGGTTTCCAGGCCCTTCTGGAACACCCAGGCATTGAACGGACTCATGGTCGGGCCCGCCGAACGGATGAAACCATAAATCTCGTCCAGGTACTTGCACGGCCCAACCACCACGCCACCGACGCAACGGCCCTGGCCGTCGAGATACTTGGTGGCTGAGTGGATAACGATGTCGGCGCCCTGCTCCAGTGGCCGCTGCAGCACAGGTGTGCAGAAGCAGTTGTCGACCACCAGCAAGGCATCGTTTTCGCGCGCGATCGCAGACAAGGCAGCAAGATCCGCCACTTCGCACAGCGGATTGGACGGGGTTTCCAGAAACAGCATCCGGGTGGCGGGACGAACCTCAGCCTTCCACTCATCGGTGTTCGTCAGGCTGACAAAGCTGGTTTCTACGCCAAATCGGGCCATGTACTTCTGAAACAGTACGTTGGTCGTCCCGAACACACCTCGGGAGCAGATCACATGGTCGCCGGATTTCAGCAAAGACATGCAGGTGCTGAGAATCGCAGCCATACCCGAAGCGGTCGCAACACCACGCTCCCCTCCTTCCATGGCGGCAATTCTGGCTTCAAATGCCTGCACGGTCGGGTTGGTAAAGCGGGAGTAGATATTACCGGGCTCTTCACCGCCGAAACGGGCGGCCGCCTGGGCAGCGCTGCCATAGACGAAGCTGGAGGTCGGGAAAATTGCATCGCTGTGTTCGAGCTGCCCGGTACGGATCTGCCCTGCCCGCACGGCCAGGGTATCAACCGACATGCCTTCCAGGTCCGATTCGGGAATCCAAACTTGCTCATCTCGGCCGAACGTCATGGCAGTCTCCTGGCGCAGTTGCGGGTATCAGTCTTCATCGTTGTGCAGGTCAATAATGGCATTATCGGCATTAGCGACCTGGCTGGTTGAGCGCTTCTCGTCTTTGCGAAGATCCTCCAGCCTGGTCAGGTAAGCTTCATCCACGTCGCCGGTAATGTAATCCCCGGTGAATACGGAGCATTCCCACCCATTAATATCTTCGTTGACATCGTTGACACAGGAAATCAGGTCATCCAGGTCCTGATACACCAACCAGTCGGCGCCGATCAGATCCCGAACCTCTTCCACCGTGCGGTCATGGGCAATCAGTTCGCTGGCCGAAGGCATGTCGATGCCGTAAACGTTGGGATAGCGCACAGGGGGCGCAGCCGACGCGAAATAGACATTACGTGCTCCGGCATCCCGGGCCATCTGCACAATTTCCTTACAGGTAGTGCCCCGTACGATGGAATCGTCCACCAGCATGACGTTCTTGCCACGGAATTCCAGGTCAATCGGGTTGAGCTTCTGGCGTACCGATTTCTTACGCATTTTCTGGCCGGGCATGATAAAAGTACGGCCAATGTACCGATTCTTGATAAAGCCTTCGCGATACTTCACGCCCAACTGATGGGCCATTTGCATGGCGGACGTACGACTGGTGTCCGGAATGGGAATGACTACGTCGATATCGTGGTCGGGCCGCTCGCGCAGGACCTTGTCTGCCAGCACCTCGCCCATCCGGAGCCTGGCCTTGTAACAGGAAACGCCGTCCATGATCGAGTCCGGACGGGCAAAATAGACATGTTCAAAAATACACGGATAGAGCTTGGGTGATTCGGCGCACTGTTCTGAATACAGGGTGCCATCGGTTTCAATATAGACAGCCTCGCCCGGAGCAATGTCACGAACGATGCTGAAACCGGCAGCATTGAGGGCGACGCTTTCCGACGCGATCATGTATTCCTTCTGGCCCTCTTCATTTTCCCGGACACCGTAGCAGGCGGGCCGGATACCGTTCGGATCCCGGAAACCGACGATGCCATAACCGGTGATCATGGCGATAACAGCATAGGCGCCTTTGCAACGCTTGTGCACTGCGCGTACAGCGGAAAAAATCTCGTCCTTGGTGGGGTTCAGCTTACCCAGTTTCTGCAGTTCGTGGGCGAACACGTTCAGCAGAACTTCAGAATCCGAGTTGGTGTTGATGTGGCGCAGATCGGTTCGGAACAGATCGCTGCTCAGCTCATCGGCATTGGTCAGGTTGCCGTTGTGCGCCAGGGTAATGCCGTAGGGGCTATTCACATAGAAAGGCTGGGCCTCCGCTGAACTTGAGCTACCCGCCGTGGGATAACGCACATGCCCGATGCCCACGTTACCCACCAACCGGCGCATATGGCGAGTATGGAAAACATCCCGCACCAGTCCATTGTCTTTACGTAAAAAGAATCGGTTGTCCTGGAAGGTAACAATACCCGCCGCATCCTGGCCACGGTGCTGAAGAACAGTCAGTGCATCATAAAGAAGCTGATTGACGTTGGAAGTACTGACGATACCGACAATGCCGCACATGGCTGGATATATCTCCGAGTGTTAAAACTGAATGTTAACGGGATGCAGACGCGGGTTCCACGCCTTCAGGTTCTGCGGACGCCTCCGGGGCTGTCTGAGCGCCCTGCTCCGGACCGAGGAAGCGGGCAAATTCGTCGCCGAGCGTGCGCCTGGACCAATCCTCAACTACCGCAAGGCGTTCAATCATGACCGACGTTCTCCACCAGGTATCCTCGGCCAGCGGCGTGTAGCGCGTGAAGGCAATGGCGACAATCACAACCACAACCCCTCTGAGAAGACCAAACCCCATGCCGAGCACCCTGTCCGTTGCTGACAGGCCGGTCGCACGCACCAGGTGGCCGATCATATTGTTGATGATCGCGCCAACGATCAGGGTGCCAAAGAAAAGGATGGCAAACGCTGCAATCAACCGCACCAGCGGTGTTTCCACCGTGGACTCCAGAAGAGATTGCATCTGGGGGTGAAACGTCCGGGCGATGATAAATGCACCAACCCAGGTAACCAGCGACAGCGCTTCACGGACGAAGCCCCGCTTCAGACTGATAAGCGTGGAGACGGCAATGAGGGCAATGATGACCCAGTCTATCCAGATCAGCGCTTCCATGGAAAACCCGGTGGAGAAAACGAAAGGCGGATTCTAACAGGAAACCGGGTGACACCAAACTGCCGAAGCCAGATTAAATCCGGCAACGGCCAGTTATTTGTCGCCGGTGGTGACCAGGCTGTTCAAGCCGAAGGCTTTATCAAGGGCCGCCTTGGCTTTCTGGGCATCGTCTTTGTTGACGAACGGGCCGCTGAATACCCGGGTCAGGGTGCTATCGCCGCGATCAACCTGTTGCAGGTGGGCGCCGTACCCCATGTCGAGAACCTTGTCCCGCAAACGCCGGGCGTTGTCCTGGTTACCAAAACTGCCAAGCTGCACCACCCACGCACCTTCAAGTGAACCCGTAAACTCGGCCTTATCGCCAGGTTCTGCAGCGCCTGTGGAGGCAGCATCTTGTTTTTCGGCTGGCGCCGCAGGCTCCGGCTCAGCGGAGGATTCTGCCGGTACTGGTTCCACCTGTTGGGAATTTGGCTCCGGGGCGGGCTCCTCCTCGGCAACAGCGTTTTCCTCGATGATCCGGAAACCGGCCGCCGGCTCGTCGTTAACGGGCGGCGCGGAACTCCTGGGTGCCTCTGCGCCGACGGTCTTGTTATCCGGATACTGAGATTCAGGCATCTCAACTTCGGGGAACGGAGGTTCCTCGGGAATGGTGATGGGGGTTGACTGTCTTTGGGAATGGGGCTCGTCAAAAATCATCGGCACGAAAATAACCGCGAGTGAAACCAGCACCAGTGCGCCAATGATCCGCTGCTTCAGTCCATCCACCTGAGAGGGCTCCCGTTAACAACCTGTTTGATCACGATACTAACCGGCCACTCGCCAGAACTCAAAGCTTCCCAGGGGCCTATGGACAAACTTTAAGACGCTTCCGAAGCCGGCAGAAGCTCTTCCCTGGCCAGAGCAACCGTGAAGAACGAACCGAACACCACGACCCGATCACCGGACACTGCCTCGCCCATGGCCGCTGCGAGAGCCTCAGACACAGAATCAAAAACGCCGGGCGTTCCCCGAAATGGCACGCTTGCGATACGCTTCATCAGGCTGTCGGAATCAAGCCCTCTGGCAACATTCAGGCCCGCCAGGTACCACTGATCAACGACGGACGACATGGCACCGACCACACCCTCCACATCCTTGTCTCCCAACGCGCCGTACACAGCCAGGATACGCCCGTGGCCATCACCATCACATCGAAGGCTACGGAGGTTGTCAGCGAGCCAGGCAGCAGCATGGGGGTTGTGACCAACGTCTATAATGACATCCGGATCGTGATGAATGGTTTCAAACCGGCCTGGAACCCGCACGCTATGTATCGCATGCTGAAGGCTTTCCAGTGAAAGCTCCGGTACGAGTTGCCGGGAGAGCACCGCCGCAGCCGCCACACTCTGGACAGGCAAGGGGCCGGCTGGCAACTCTATCTTCTCGTCGCCAATAGTGAGCACAACCTGTCCGGGAGCACCGGGCGCAAGCGTATAATCGCGGCCGGTGAGCTTCAGCGCCACCTTCTGCGCCGCGGCCTGTTGAAGGACCGAGGATGGAGGATTTGGATCCGCACAAACGGCGGGTATACCCGGTCTGAGGATCCCCGCTTTTTCAAAACCAATGACTTCCCGGTTATCCCCCAGAAAACCAATATGATCGATATCTACTGACGTGATCACCGCGTAGTCCGGGTCCAGCACGTTGACTGCATCCAGGCGACCTCCCAACCCGACTTCCAGCACCCAATTCTCAACGCCGGCGTCTGCAAATGCGACAAAAGCGGCCAGCGTTCCGAATTCAAAATAGGTCAGAGTCACCCCGCGGCGAGCCGCCTCCACCCGCTCGAAGGCGGTCACCAGGGCCGCATCGGAAATCTCCTGGCCACCAATCCGAACCCGCTCGTTATAGCGGAACAGATGGGGGGACATATAAGCCCCGGTGCTCCTGCCGGCTGCCAGCAAAATCGACTCAAGTGCCGTAACCGTGGTGCCTTTGCCATTGGTCCCTGCCACGGTAATGATGCGAGCCTGAGGCTTGCGCGGGAACAACCGCCGCAGAACCACCAGTACCCGGTCCAGGCCGAGATCTATTTCTGTGGGATGAATGGCTTCGAGCCAGTGCAGCCATTCTTGAACAGACGCCCCGAGGGCCGGAGGCCCAACGGGGGCTGAGGAGGATTCAGTGCCCTTCTGGTTCATCAACGTCCGGCTTTTCAGTAACTTCAAATTCGATGGGGGCTTCGGTGCCGGGCTTTTCCTGGGCAGTAAACTTGGCCAACAGATGGGCGATGCGCTCACGCATCTGATGACGATGCAGAATCATATCAATCGCACCATGTTCCAGCAGAAATTCGCTGCGCTGGAAACCTTCCGGCAGTTTCTCGCGCACGGTTTGCTCGATAACCCGTGGGCCCGCGAAACCGATCAGAGCGTAAGGTTCAGCAATATTGAGGTCACCCAGCATAGCGAGGCTGGCCGATACACCACCAAAGACCGGATCGGTCATAACCGAAATGTACGGTATGCCTTCCTGCTTGAGCTTCTCCAACACCGCCGCGGTCTTGGCCATCTGCATTAAAGACAGTATGGCTTCCTGCATGCGGGCACCCCCACTGGCGGAAAAGCAGACCAAGGGAATCCGGTGCTCAAGAGCCACATTCGCTGCCTGGACAAACTTCTCGCCAACCACCTGACCCATCGAACCGCCCAGGAAGTTGAACTCGAACGCGCAGGCAACCAAAGGGACACCCATGGTTGTGCCACGCATGGCAATCAGCGCATCTTTTTCGCCGGTCGCTTTCTGCGCCGCCGCGAGTCGGTCCTTGTAGCGCTTGCTGTCTTTGAACTTCAGCCGATCTGACGGTTCGAGGTGAGCTGCCAACTCCTCACGCCCGTCTTTGTCCAGAAAGATATCCAGTCGACGACGTGCAGACACCCGCAGATGGTGATTACACTTGGGGCAAACGTCCAGGTTCTTCTCGAGCTCCGGCTTGTACAGGAATGCGCCGCATTTGGGACATTTCTTCCATAACCCTTCCGGCACTCCGGTACGTTGCCGTGATTCCGAGCGAATCTTGCTCGGCATGATTTTGTCCAGCCAGTTACTCATGCTCTCGTCCTGTCCTTTGATGCCTGGATAATGCCCGCTCAGTGAGCGAGGCCGTCCAGCGCTTCGCGCATCGGGTGCAGCAGATCCGTCAGCGCGTTACGCAAAGCGTCAGGATCTGTCTGATGTCGGGCTATTGTATCGACCAGAACACTGCCAACAATTACACCATCGGATACTCTGCCTACTGCAGCGGCAGTTTCCGCATCCCTGATACCAAAGCCCACACCCACCGGTAACGCCGTGAGCTCGTGCACGTGGGCCACTTTCTTCGCGACTTCATCAACATCAATGGTTGCGGACCCGGTCACGCCCTTGATAGAAACATAGTACACATAGCCGGATGAGTGCTCGCTGATCGCCTTGATCCGGTCATCCGTGGTTGTCGGCGCCAAAAGGAAAACCGGATCCAGATGGCGGTCGGCAAACAGCGGTGCTACCTGATCAGCCTCTTCGGGAGGCAGGTCAACCGTCAGAACGCCATCGACACCTGCGTCCGCTGCCGCATCTGCAAACGCTTCATAGCCCATGGCCTCCATCGGGTTCAGATAACCCATCAGCACCACCGGGGTATCCGGATCGGTCTTGCGGAACTCCTTGACCATCGCCATCACCTGACGCAGCGACGTACCGTGCTTGAGCGCCCTTTCACAGGCCAGCTGAATCACCGGACCATCAGCCATCGGGTCCGAGAACGGCACGCCCAGCTCGATAATATCAGCACCGGCAGAGACCAGGGTATGCATCAGGCTGACCGTCTGATCCGGATGTGGATCGCCCGCTGTAATATAGGGAATCAGCGCCTTGCGGCCCTGCTCTTTCAATGCTTTCAATACGCCTTCAATTCGGCTCATGCCTGCTCCTGATACCTTCAGATCTCAATGCCATCAAGCTGGGCAATGGTGTGAATATCCTTGTCGCCGCGACCGGAGATGTTGATCACCAGCATTTGGTCCTTGTCCATGGTTGCGGCCAGCTTCACGCCATAAGCCACGGCGTGCGCGGTTTCCAGCGCCGGCATAATCCCTTCCACGCGTGTCAGTTTACGGAAGCCATCCAGGGCCTCGTCATCAGTCACTGACACATAATTGGCTCGACCAATGTCTTTCAACCAAGCATGTTCGGGCCCCACTCCGGGATAGTCCAGACCAGCACTAACGGAATGTGTTCCGGCGATCTGGCCATTCTCATCTTCCATCAGGTAGGTCCGGTTACCATGCAGTACTCCGGGGCGACCGGCACAAAGCGGCGCCGCATGTTGTCCGGTTTCAATCCCCAGACCACCGGCTTCAACACCATAAAGCTCCACGGACTCATCCGCCAGGAACGGATAGAACATACCAATGGCGTTAGAACCGCCACCGACGCAGGCCACCAGTGCGTCCGGCAGTTTACCCACTTTTTCCATGGCCTGTTTACGGATTTCTCGCCCAATCACCGACTGGAAATCACGCACCAGTAAAGGATAGGGATGCGGCCCTGCCACAGTGCCGATGATGTAGAAAGTATCATCCACATTCGCGACCCAGTCGCGCATGGCATCATTCATGGCATCCTTAAGGGTTTTCGTACCGCTCTGAACGGCATGGACGGTCGCGCCCAGCAGTTTCATGCGGTATACGTTCAGGGACTGACGCTTGACGTCTTCTGCCCCCATGAATACGTGACATTCAAGGCCCAGACGGGCACAAACCGTGGCGGTGGCTACACCATGTTGACCGGCGCCAGTTTCTGCAATGATGCGCTTCTTGCCCAGAAAACTGGCCAGCAGGGCCTGGCCAATGGTGTTATTCACCTTATGGGCACCGGTGTGGTTGAGGTCTTCGCGCTTGAGCCAGATTTGTGCGCCACCGGCTTCCCGAGTCAGGCGCTCTGCGAAATACAGCGGGCTGGGACGGCCAACATAATCGGCGAGGTCATTATCAAAAGTCGCCTGGAATTCCGGATCCTCCTTCAACCGAAGGTACTCCTTTTCCAGGGTCATCAGAGAATCCATCAGGGTTTCTGAAACAAACCGTCCACCAAAGGCACCGAAGTGACCTCTCGCATCAGGAAGCGCCTTCAACATTTCTTCAGTCAGTTTTACAGACACGGTGAACCTCTTTGAAAAATTGAGACAATTTGGTGGCGTCTTTCTTACCCTTGCTCTCTTCCACCCCACCGCTGACGTCAACAGCCCAGGGGCGTACCTGCTCAATCGCGCGGGCTACGTTATCAGATGACAACCCACCGGCCAATATCAGGGGCAAGGGCCTGCTTTCAGGAATCAGTGACCAGTTGAACGACTGGCCGGTACCGCCATAGCGGTTTGGATCCCAGGCGTCCACCAACAAACCGGACGCCTGATGATAATCGGCAAACGCCTGTTCGATCTGTCCGGGCTCACGCACCCTGACGGCCTTGATCCAGCGCCGGCCAAAAGACTGGCAGAACTCCGGACTCTCATCGCCATGGAACTGCAGGAGATCCAGTGGCACAGCATCCAGAACTGCTTCGACATAATCCCGCTCAGGATTCACGAACAGTCCAGTAACCGCCACGAACGCAGGAACCTTGGCGGCCAGGATTCGGGCCTGCTCCAGATCGACCGCTCTAGGGCTCGGCGCATAAAACACCAGACCTATGGCATCGGCGCCACAGGCTACCGCGGCTTCCACATCCTGCGGGCGCGTCAGGCCACATATTTTTACGCGGGCTGTCATGCAGGAGCCTTTCCCTGTTTCGGGTGTATGTGAGTTGGTGTGATCGGCGCGTTGCTGGCCGGGTCAAACCAGGGAGTAACGAACGCCGGTCCACACAATGCCTTGGGAATCCCGAAGGACTCAGGATAACCGACATCCACCAGGTAGAGCCCGTAAGGAGGGGCGGTCACACCGGCAAGTTTGCGATCACGGCGTTCCAGAATATCACCAATCCAGCCTTCAGGCTGCTGACCATTACCAACCGCCATCAAGGCACCGGCAATATTGCGTACCATATGATGAAGAAAGGCGTTGGCCTGCACATCTATTACGACAAACTCTCCGCATCGGGTTACCGAAATCTGCTCCAGAAACCGAACCGGAGTCCGGGACTGGCAACCGGCAGCGCGAAATGAGGAGAAGTCATGCTCGCCGACCAGTGCCTGGGCTGCACGATGCATTCTTTCGGCATCCAACGGACGAAAGGTCCAGGACACCTGTCCACGCTGGATCCCCGGGCGCACCGGATGATTGTAGATCACATACCGGTAACGTCGGTAAATCGCGGAAAACCTGGCGTGAAAATCGCCCTGGCCGTTCCCTGCCCAGTGCACAGAAATGTCATCAGGCAATGCCGTGTTCATTCCCATGACCCAGGAACGAAGGTTTCGAACCGATGGCGTGTCAAAATGGGCTACCTGAAAACTGGCATGCACGCCGGCGTCGGTGCGGCCTGCACACACCAGGTCGACCGGATGGTCGGCAACGCGGGCCGCGGCCCGGGAAAGTTCTGCCTCCACCGAACGCACGCCACTCTTCTGCAATTGCCAGCCATGAAAGGCCTGACCGTCGTACTCAAAGATGATGGCAACCCGTCCATTACCAATGGCGTTATCTGTGGTGAGAGGCTGAGGCGTGAGGAACAAGTGCTGACCCGATTGCTGTCCACTGAAAAAGCAAAACGCCGGCTCAATGGCCGGCGCTTGCCGCGGTTAGTTGATTATAACGAATCAGGAGAGATTTTTAAGAAGCTCTTGTGCTTCTGCCTTCTGTTCTTCGCTACCCTCAAGAGCAACTTCCTCCAGAATATCCCTGGCACCGTCGCTGTCACCCATTTCGATGTAGGCCCGTGCAAGATCAAGTTTGGTGGCGGCTTCATCGGTACCGGCGAGGAAATCAAAGTCATCCTCGTCGTCCAGAGCGCTCTCATCAATATCCAACCCGCTATCACTGCGAGTGGAGCCTTCATCGAGTGAGTCTGACGCCACAGGCACTACTTCGTCCTCCAGCTCTTCAGGAGCCGGTTCGGCCTCAGCAACCTCTTCTGTCTGCTCCGCCAGCTCTTCCGGATTCTGCTGGTCAACGCCCGGCTCATCACCCTCGGATTCGCTGAGCGCATCTTCCAGCCCAAGCTCATCTTCCAGGGATGGTTCGTCTTCCTGAGGACCTGCAGGCTCTCCGTTATCAGAGAACTCTTCCATCAGCGCCAGATCTTCATCAGACACATCCAGCTCCAGGTCATCCAGATCAGATTCGCCGAGCTCCAGTTCAGAGGGGTCTTCATCCTCGCCGGCAACCTTATCCAGCTCCGCATCAAGCTCGTCCAGGAAGGACTCGTCAAGCGAATCAGACTCCAGGTCCAGATCCGATACCTCGGTGTCCTCCGGCTTAACTGGCTCTTCTTCCGTCGGCTCAAGGTCGTCATCAAGATCGAAGCCCAGCTCAAGATCGTCTTCCTGATCCGAAACGGTACCAGACTGATCCGCCTCAACCGGCTCCGCTTCATCGGTTTCTAAGGAGGGCTCATCTGAACCGGCGAGTGCGTCGTCTTCAAAGGCCGACTCGAAATCCAGACTGAAGTCCTCTTCTTTGGATTCGGAAGTCCCGGTTGCCTCATCCAGACCGGAATCCAGATCAAGTGAAGCGTAATCAGTTTCGGTGGCGGACTCGTCTTCAGACTCCGGTTCTTCACCAATGCCGGACAGATCGTACTCAATCATGTCATCCCGGCCATCGGATTCTTTGCTGACATCGGATTCCAGCTCACCGAACTCGTTTTCATCAGCGGGCTCTGAAGTGGCTTCAAATTCGTCAGCTTTCAGCTCGTCAGAGATATCCCAGTCATCCGAAGCATGCTCGGTGGCCGGCTCTTGCTCTGGCTGACTGCCAAACGAATCCGAGCGCAGTTGGGATTCAAGGTCGTCGATGCTGGGCATCGCTTCAGCTTCAGCAAGGCGCTCCCGGAGGGATTCAGCTTCCTGGATAGCTGCCTCATCATCCAGCGCTTCAACTTCACGGTACTGCTTTTCAAACGCGTCGCGGTCCTGATTGTCCGCATACACAGACAACAGCTTCAGGCGCAGATCAGTACGGCTGGGCTCACGTGAAATGGCGTTCTCGAGCACCTGGGCTGCCTGATCGTGACGACCGTAAGCAACATAGGTTTCTGCTTCGGCAATGGCATCACCGGCTTCCGCTTCTGCCTCATCCTCATCTTCGAGACTGAGGTCGAACGAATCACCGCCTTCGCCTTCATCACTGTTCAACTGGTCGTAGAATTCTTTTTCGCGATTGGCATTGCGTCGTGCCACGAGCAACAACAACAGAAGCAGAAGGATAAGACCACCACCGAGGGCAATCTGATACATCGGATTGTTCAGAATACCGTCAATAATGTTACCCGGAAATGCCTTTTCAGGCGCCGTTACTGGTTGCAGCGGCTTTGGCTGCTGGGCCTGGGGGACGGCCGCTGGCTCAGGTTCAGATGATGATTCCTGCTCGGTAACCGCAGGCTGCTCTGCCACCACCTCATCCGCAGCGCCCGCGTCGACATCACCACCAAACGGCTCTTCACCTGCAATATCAGCTTCGTCCGGGGCCATGGCGCTATCTTCTTCCGCCATCGCTGTGTCGGCCGATTCACCATCAGCGGCTTCATCAGACTGGCCGTCTGATACCGGTTCTTCGCCGGTGCCGGCACCCAGATCACCTTCTACAGGTGTGGTCGCCGGTTCAGCGTCAGACTCGGTCACGCCAGTGTCGGTCGGGGCCGGAGACTCTTCCTCCGACACCATACCCTGCATGTCCGCCAGTTGGCTGTTCTTCAGCTCCAGCAACCGCTGCAGGGTCTCAACCTGATCCTGCAGATCCTGGACACGGGTATTGAGCTCGTCATTTTCGCGTTTTGCGGCTTCCAGCTCTTCCAACGCAACTGCGGAACCGGCATCAACACCGCCAGGCAGATCACCGTCACCACCGGCAGAACCACCGTCTTCGGTAGACCGGGATTCCGATTCATCGGCAACCAGCAGGCGCAACTCATCACCCGCTGCCGCCTGAGTAGCACCCTGGACTGCTGCGGCCCGGGCGGTATCCGTTGCATCAACGGTTCTCGGAGACTGGAATTCCTGGTTCTGCTGTGCAACTACCCGGTTGGCTTCAGCGCGGCTACGGCTCCGAATCTGATCCAGAGAGGGAATCCGCAACACCTCACCACGCTTCAGGCGGTTAATATTCCCGCCAATGAACGCGTTAGGATTCTGATCCTGAATCGCGAGCATAACCTGCTGCATGGAAACCGAACCATCCGGACGTACCTGCTGGGCAATGGTCCAGAGTGTGTCGGATGGCCCTGTCGGACCAAACGTATCTGCCTGATAGCCACGCGACACGGAGCCTTCTGCTGCCGCCTGGCGGCGGACAGATTCCTGGCTGCGCGCCGGCTGCTGTCTGGTGGCTGTCGTGGCCGGAGCACTGACTTGCTCCTCAATACCAGATTCCTCGGCGTAGACCGGAGGATCGACCAGCACGGCATATTCCCGCATCAGGCGACCATTGGGCCAGGTCAGCTCGAGGAGGAAATTCAGATACGGCTCGCGTACCGGCGCCCGGGAGGAAACATTGATGGCCAGATTGCCATCCGTCCCGGTAACCACTTCAAACCTTAATTGACTCAGAAACTGGTGGCGGTCCAGGCCGACGCGCTCATAGGCGGCCTCCGGTGCCACATTGACGAACACTTCACCGGGATCAACACCGCGACTCTGATTCAGTGATATTTCTGCATCCAGTGGCTCGTTCAGCCAGGACTGGAGCTCAATTTCTCCAAGTCCAAGCGCCTGAGCCATTCCAGAGCCGAGCCCTCCCGCCAGCGCCAGGGCAACCGCAAGCTTGCGTACCTTCATGCTTATTCCTTTCCAGTCTCCGTTATTCTTTACTGCCGTATCTCAACAGAATCGGACGAGGTTGGATGACTTTCGCCTTGTTATTTCTCGTTTTTATATCGCAATTATACCGTTCGGTTTGGCAAGTATTGTTGATAAAACCCGTTTTATCAATCAATCAGCTGCAATCCTTGCACCGTTTTTTTATCTATCGGGCGGAACTCCTTAGCGCCCTTGAAAATAACAGGGGCGGACGCTGAAATCAGCCTCCGCCCCTGACCGGCTTGCAAAAAACCGGACACAGTTGGCATTAATTACCGCTGTGTAACACTTTTTAACGTTCCTGAAGGATTCGCAGCATCCGACGCAGCGGTTCTGCAGCACCCCACAGCAACTGGTCACCCACTGTGAAAGCGGAAATGTATTCTGGCCCCATAGACAACTTGCGAATACGACCAATCGGAATGCTCAATGTGCCGGTCACTTTCGCCGGAGTGAGCTCCTGCATGGTGGCATCGCGATCATTGGGAATGACCTTTACCCAGTCGTTGGCCTTGGCCAGAATGCCTTCAATTTCGGAAACTGACAGGTCTTTCTTCAGCTTGATGGTCAGCGCCTGACTATGGGAACGCATGGCGCCAATGCGCACACAGATACCATCGATAGGGATCGGATTGTCACTACGACCCAGAATCTTGTTGGTCTCGACGCCCGCTTTCCACTCTTCCTTGCTCATGCCGTTATCGAGCTGCTTGTCGATAAACGGAATCAGACTGCCCGCCAGCGGCACACCGAAATGCTCGGTAGGGAAATCGCCGGAACGCATGGTATCGGTCACCTTGCGATCGATTTCGAGGATGGCGGAAGACGGATCAGCCAGCTCAGATTTGACGCTCTCATTCAGCGTGCCCATCTGATTCAACAGCTCCCGCATATTCTGGGCACCAGAGCCGGACGCTGCCTGGTAAGTCATCGGAGACACCCACTCGATCAGATCCTGCTCCAGCAGGCCACCCAGGGCCAGCATCATCAGGCTCACGGTGCAGTTACCGCCGATATAATCCTTTACGCCCTTATCCAGGGCCGCATCGATCACGTTACGGTTAACCGGATCCAGCACGATCACAGAGTGATCGACCATACGCAGGGTGGATGCCGCATCAATCCAGTAACCGTCCCAGCCTGCATCACGCAGCTTCTGGTAAACCTCGGTGGTGTAATCGCCGCCCTGACAGGTAACGATCACATCCATTCCCTTGAGGATGTCGATATCAAACGCGTCCTGCAGTGGTGGAACGCCGTCTTTGCCTACGTCCGGGGCCGGCTTCCCTGCCTGGGAAGTGGTAAAAAACACCGGATCGATGTCGGCAAAATCATTTTCTTCGCGCATGCGCTGCATGAGGACCGAGCCCACCATGCCACGCCAACCTACAAGTCCAACTCGCTTCATGTGCGACCTTTGAACCTCGTTTTATGCCCACCCTCTACCGTTATCGCTGGCAGGGACAGGATGGATGATCCCGCAACGGCTGCATCCTGCCGTTGTCGGGTCTCGATTAAGTAAACCAGTGGTGCGTTAAAGCGCGTTCAGAACCGCTTCACCCATGTCGCGGGTAGATACCTTCTGACCGCCTTCCGACATAATGTCGGCGGTACGCAGCCCCTGGTCCAGCACCTTGCTGACCGCCGCCTCGATGGCCAGGGCAGCTTTCTCCTCATTCAGGCTGTAACGCAACATCATTGCAGCACTGAGGATGGTAGCCAGCGGGTTGGCAATGCCCTGCCCGGCAATATCCGGCGCCGAGCCGTGACACGGCTCATACATACCCTGCTTGTCGGAATTCAGTGACGCTGAGGGAAGCATGCCGATAGAACCGGTGAGCATTGCCGCTTCGTCAGAAAGAATATCACCAAACATGTTGCCAGTCACAATCACGTCGAATTGCTTCGGCGCACGGACCAGCTGCATGGCAGCGTTATCCACGTACATATGGGAAAGCTCCACATCAGGATATTCCCGCTTAAGGTCTTCCATGATTTCCCGCCACAGCACGGTCACTTCCAGCACGTTGGCCTTGTCAACCGAACACAACTTCTTGCCCCGCTGCTGGGCCGCCTCAAAGGCAACCCGTCCAATACGCCGAATCTCGGACTCGGTGTACTGGTAGGTGTTGTAGCCCTGGCGCTCACCGCTTTCCAGTTCACGCACGCCGCGAGGCTGACCAAAATAGATACCACCGGTCAGCTCGCGCACGATCAGAATATCCAGCCCTGAAACCACTTCCGGTTTGAGAGACGAGGCAGACGCCAGCTGCGGATACAGAATGGCCGGACGCAGGTTGGCGAACAGCTCAAGATTGGAGCGAAGCCCCAGCAGCCCCTTCTCCGGACGCTTCGCCATCGGCAGACTGTCCCACTTAGGGCCGCCTACGGCCCCCAGCAGAATCGCGTCAGCCTTACGGGCCTTCTCCAGGGTTTCTTCAGGCAGCGGTGTGTCTGTTTCATCAATCGCCGCACCACCAACGAGAGCAGACTCAAAACCAAGACCCAGACCGAACTGGTCATTCACCTTATGCAGAACCTTCTCCGCTTCTGCCACAATCTCCGGACCAATGCCGTCGCCCGGCAGGAGCAATACATTACGGGACATAATCCAATTCCTTGTTAATCAGTTTCCAGTATTAAACAACCAGGGAGCGGTCTTGCGCCGGGATTCTTCATAAGCGCGAATGGTATCCGCATCTTCCAGAGTCACGCCAATGTCGTCCAGACCGTTCAGCAGGCAATGACGACGGAAATCGTCCACCTCAAAACTGAACGACTCGCCACCGGGCGTCGTCACCGTTTTCGATTCGAGATCGACCGTCAGCTGATAGCCTTCATTCTCTTCGGTTTCCCGGAACAGCTTATCAACCACTTTTTCATCTAAAACAATGGGTAAAAGTCCATTCTTAAAGCAGTTGTTGTAGAAAATATCAGCAAAACTCGGAGCAATAATCACCCGGAAACCGAAATCATCCAGCGCCCATGGCGCGTGCTCACGACTCGAACCACAGCCAAAATTGGTCCGCGCCAGCAACACGCTGGCGTTTTTGTAGCGATCCTGGTTCAGCACAAAGTCCGGATTCAGGGGGCGGTTGGAGCAATCCTGATCCGGCTTGCCTTCATCCAGATAACGCAGCTCATCGAACAGGTTCGGGCCAAAGCCCGTGCGCTTGATGGACTTCAAAAACTGCTTGGGAATGATCATGTCCGTGTCCACATTGGAACGGTCCATGGGGGCAACAATGCCCTGGTGTTGCGTAAATGCTCGCATGGTCTCTCTCCTGTGGCTCAGTTCATCAATTCACGGACATCAACGAAGTGGCCAGTCACCGCTGCCGCGGCGGCCATAGCCGGGCTCACCAGGTGAGTCCGCCCACCAAAGCCCTGACGACCTTCGAAGTTCCGGTTGGAGGTAGACGCGCAATGCTCGCCCTGCCCCAACTTGTCGGCGTTCATAGCCAGACACATGGAACAACCCGGATCACGCCACTCCAGACCCGCCTCGATAAAGACCTTGTCGAGACCTTCCTGCTCCGCCTGGGCTTTTACCAGACCGGAACCCGGAACCACCATCGCCTGCTTGAGGCTGGCAGCCACCTTACGGCCCTTAACCACCGCCGCAGCTTCCCGCAGATCCTCAATTCGGCTGTTGGTGCAGGAACCGATAAACACGCGATCCAGCTTGATATCGGTAATCTTCTGATTCGGCTGAAGGCCCATGTACTTCAACGCGCGGACGATCCCCTCGCGCTTGATGGGATCCTCTTCCTTCGCAGGATCCGGCACCGCGCCCTCTACACCAACCACCATCTCCGGCGACGTGCCCCAGCTCACCTGAGGCTGAATGGCGGAACCATCAAGCTCAACCACTTTGTCGAACACCGCATCATCGTCGCTGTGGAGCGTGCGCCAATATTCAACCGCCTTGTCCCAGGTCTCACCCCTGGGCGAAAACGGACGACCTTTGACATACTCGATGGTGGTGTCATCCACTGCCACCATACCCACCCGGGCACCGGCTTCGATGGACATATTACAAATGGTCATTCGGCCTTCCATGCTCAAACCACGGATCGCCTCGCCACCAAATTCAATGGCGTAACCGGTACCACCGGCGGTACCAATCTTGCCGATGATCGCCAGAACCACATCCTTGCCGGTAACACCCGCGCCCAGCTTACCGTTCACCTTTACCAGCATGTTCTTCATCTTCTTCTGGACCAGGCACTGGGTCGCCAGAACATGCTCCACTTCAGACGTGCCGATACCATGAGCCAGACAGCCAAAAGCGCCGTGAGTAGAAGTATGAGAATCACCACAGACAATGCTCATGCCCGGCAACGTCGCACCCTGCTCCGGCCCAATCACGTGCACGATACCCTGGCGCTGATCCTTGATCTTGAACTCGAGAATCCCGAATTCGTCACAGTTCTTGTCCAGCGTCTCCACCTGGGTGCGGGACACCGGGTCCACAATACCGTCGATGCCTTTGTCACGATCCGTAGTCGGTACGTTATGATCCGGCGTGGCGATGTTGGCATCAATCCGCCAAGGCTTACGGCCGGCCAGACGAAGGCCTTCAAAGGCCTGAGGTGATGTCACTTCGTGCAACAATTGACGATCAATGTAAATCAACGCGGAACCATCGTCCCGCTGCTTGACCAAATGGTCGTCCCACAATTTGTCGTATAAAGTCTTGCCCGCCATGATTCTCTCTCACTCTCTGGGGGTTTCTGTTTCTGCTTCGAATGGTGACATCATACCCCTGCGTCACGAATAACTTCAATTCATGTTTTTTATGACTTGCATTCCAACCAGGAATCAAAAATAGTAGAGCCATACTTCGGCGCAGGTCACGAACGGGCGGGTAAGGCCCCATACGCTCTGCGCGCCTGCTGGCATTTGTCACCAGACGGCATACTGTGATTACCGATAGCGGGTTTGGGTGGCCTCTCCCGAAAATGTCGGAGGCCATGGATGGCCGGAGAGAAGCGCACATGGATGTGCTTGTAGCGGTTTTCGGGAGAGGCCACCCAAAGCCGCGCTCACACCAACGTCAAAGGTTCTGCCCAATGGACGCAAACTCCCTGAAAGCATTCCTGACAATCGTCGACCAAGGCTCCTTCTCAGAAGCCGCTGAAACCCTACACCTGACACAGCCAGCCATCAGCAAACGCCTGGCCGCCCTGGAAACCCAACTGGACACCCGACTGATCGACCGCAGCAACCGGGAAATCCGCCTGACCGAAGCCGGCACAAGACTCCTCCCCCATGCCCGCAAAATCCTCGACGAAATCCACAACGCCCGCATGGCCCTGACCACCAGCGCCGACAGCATCGGAGGCGAACTCCACGCCATCGCCAGCCACCACATCGGCCTGCACCACCTGCCCAACTGGCTGCGCCGCTACCGCCGGGAATACCCTCAAGTAGATCTGCATCTGCAATTCATGGAGTCCGATGCCGCCTACGACCAGATGAACAAACGCAACGCAGAACTGGCCTTTGTGACCCTCAGCGACAGCATGAATCCGGAATTCTCCATCCTTGCCCAGTGGCCAGACCCAATGGCCTTCGTGGTTGGGAAAGAACACCCTCTCGCAACACTGGCGAGCCCTTCACTTTCTGACCTCGCTCCACACCCGGCGCTGCTACCGGATACCAGTACCGCCACCTACCGGGTGGTCAGCCGTCTGTTTCTGGAAGCCAACCTCACCCTGAGACCCCTGATGCCAACTAACTACCTGGAAACCATCAAAATGATGGTAAGCGTTGGCCTTGGGTGGAGCATTTTGCCGGTCAGCATGCTCGATAACAGCCTGAAAGTGCTTGAAGTGCCCCACCCTGTTACCCGGGTTCTGGGTGCCGTGGCGCTCTCCCGCCGACAACTGGGTAGTGCCGCGCAGGCATTGCTGCAGATAGTAGAAGAGGAAGAAACGCGACCAGAGTCCAGTCAATGATCGTGCTGGAGCTGAGGTGGCGGCTGCAAACCCCGCCAGGTTACGATAATCGCAAGGGCCATCGCGGCGGCACCACCCCAGAACGCCGCGGAGGTACTGAAACCATCCACCAGGAAACCGGATAACCATGCACCGAGCGCCCCGCCGGCGCCAAAGGTCAGGCCACTGTAAAGAGCCTGACCCTGGCCATGATGGTGCTTACCGAAAAAGCCCTGAATGTATTGGACGGATACTGCATGCAATGCGCCGTAAGAAGCCGCATGCAACAGTTGGGCAAAGATCAGCACCGGCAATACCGACGTAAGCTCGGCAATCAGGCCCCAGCGGATCATCGTCAGCACCAGTGCCCCCAGCACCACCTGCCGTACACTAAAACGCCGGGATAGCCTGTGCATAATCAGAAACAAGCCTATCTCTGCGATGACTCCGAGTGACCACAGCAACCCGATAGCCAGCTTGCCGTATCCATGCTGTTCCAGGTGGATACTGAAGAAGGTGTAGTAGGCACCATGTGATACCTGAAGCAGAAAATTCATCGCGAAAAAAGCAATCACAGCCGGATGAGTGACAATTGCTTTCAGGCTACCGACAGGTGCAGATTGCTTCTTGCGCTCACCACGCTCGGAAGGTACCAGAAATGCCGAGACGGCAATCCCTGCGAATACCGGCAATAACAGCCACGGCAAGTACTGAATCTCCACCAGTTCCAGTAGCCCGCCGATCAGAGCCACTGCTCCGATAAATCCTACAGAGCCCCAAAGACGAACCTTGCCGTACTTGTCCCGGTGCTTGCCGAGTACCCGCAGGGTAATGACTTCATACAGCGGCAAAATGGCGTTCCAGAAAAAGGTGAACACCAGCATGACCAGCAACAGACCGTAGAATCCGGGTTCCAGAAACACGCCGGCGAAAAACAGCGAGCCGAAAATAGCACCAAATCGCACCAGGCGGACCCGCTGGCCGGTCCGGTCACCGATGTAACCCCAAACGCTGGGTGCAACGATCTTGGTTAGCTGGATGGTCGCCATCAATGTGGCGATCTGGAGATAGGAGTAGCCCTGCCCCTCAAGATAGAGGGACCAATAGGGCAAAAGCCCTCCAAGGAGGGCGAAAAACCAGAAATAGAGGTTCGACAGCCGCCAGTAGATGGTAGCGCCTCCCCTGAATCAGAGCTGGCCGAGGACCGGCGTGGTGACTTCTACATCGCCGTTCTGGCCGCGATGACGCAGGTAATGGTCCATCAGGACGATCGCCATCATGGCCTCGGCGATGGGCGTCGCGCGGATACCGACACACGGGTCGTGCCGACCAGTGGTGATCACCTCCACCGGATTGCCGTCTACATCAATGCCCTTGCCGGGCAGGCGCAAGCTTGATGTTGGCTTTAGTGCAATGCTGGCAACAATCGGCTGACCGGAGGAAATGCCGCCCAAAACACCACCGGCATTGTTGGAAAGGAAGCCTTCTGGCGTCATCTCATCCCGGTGCTCTGTTCCTTTCTGCTCGATGCAATCAAAACCGGCACCGATCTCCACACCCTTGACCGCGTTGATGCTCATCAGGGCGTGGGCAAGATCGGCATCCAGACGATCAAAAATCGGCTCACCGAGGCCTGGGGGAACTCCCTCCGCAACCACATTGATGCGGGCGCCAATCGAATCTCCTTCTTTACGCAAAGCATCCATGTAGGCTTCCATCTCGGAGATCTTGTCTGCATCCGGACAAAAGAACGGATTCTGGTGAACCTGCTCCCAATCCAGCTTGTCTGCCTTGATTGGCCCTAACTGGGAAAGATAACCCCGCACTTTGATCCCGAGACGCTGCTCAAGAAACTTCCGGGCGACGGCGCCAGCAGCAACCCGCATGGCGGTTTCCCTGGCGGAAGAGCGGCCACCACCACGATAATCCCGGGCACCGTACTTGTGGTGGTAGGTGTAGTCTGCGTGGGCCGGGCGGAACTGAGCAGCAATCTTCGAATAGTCCTTGGAACGCTGGTCGGTGTTTTCGATAATCAGACCAATCGGTGTGCCCGTGGTTTTGCCCTCAAACACACCAGACAGAATCCGAACCTCGTCCGCCTCACGACGCTGGGTCGTATGCCGGGAAGTACCGGGTTTGCGGCGATCCAGGTCCCGCTGCATATCTTCTTCTGACAGCTCCAGGCCCGGAGGGCAACCGTCGATAATGCAGCCCAGGGCCGCGCCGTGACTCTCACCAAAGGTGGTGACGGTGAACAGCTTTCCGAATGTATTTCCCGACATAATTCAGCACTTTATACAGGTTTTGTAATTTACGATCTTAGCTTTTTCGGGCCTGCCATTCACGCAGATCCCGGGCAGTGACCAGGAATACGCCATTGCCGCCGTTCTCGAATTCCAGCCAGGTTAACGGCAAATCCGGGTAGGCATCATCCATGGCACCCCAGGAGTTGCCAACCTCCACAATCAGGAGTCCGTCGTCGGTGAGGTAATCGGCAGCCTGGGCAACTATGCGGTGGGCAATGTCCAGCCCATCGTCTCCGGCGGCCAGGCCCAGTTCGGGCTCATGGTGATACTCGGCCGGCATGTCTGCAAGGTCTTCCGCATCCACATAAGGCGGATTACTGACGATCACGTCGTAGCGACCTTCAATGTTGTCGAAAACATCCGACTGAATCGCGCGTACGCGACCCTCCAGTCCATGAAGTTCAATATTGGACTCAGCTACGGCGAGGGCATCCGCCGAAATATCAGACAGATCCACTTCCGCCTCGTCAAAAACCGTCGCCGCGCCAATACCGATACAGCCGCTGCCAGTACACAAATCCAGAATTCGTTGAACCTGCGTCGCGCCTAACCAGGGCTGAAGACCGTTCTCCAGCAGTTCGCCAATCGGCGAACGGGGAACCAGAACGCGCTCATCAACGTTGAACGGCATCCCCATAAACCAGGCTTCGCCAAGCAGGTAAGCAATCGGAATACGCTCGTTGACCCGACGCTCTACGCGCTCGAGAATCAGTTCCCGCTCTGAACGGGTCAGTCGCGCATCCAGAAACAGATTGTTGTTTTCCAGCGGCAGATGCAGGCTGCGCAATACCAGCTGAACGGCCTCATCCCAGACGTTATCAGTGCCATGGCCAAAGTAGATTGGCGAAGCCGCAAAACGGGAAACCGTGAACCGAAGCAGGTCACGGATGGAGTGCAGGTCGTCAACGGGACTGGTCAAAACTTAGCTTCCTGGTCTGGCTAATGGTGCGCGGCATTATACGCGCATTGCGGCGCGGGCTGCAGCTCTTGTGGCTCAGAGAGCCAGCGGGCCGGAGCTGCTGCGGCTTTGTTCAAACCGGTCCAGGGCGGCCAACATCCGCTCCCGGCCCAGTTGTATCAGCTCCGGGGCCTTGTGATAGTCGTAGCTTCTGCAGGCATTCTTGGGAATGTTAACCAACAGATCCGGTGGGTAGCCGGCAATCTTGTACTGCACTAACGCGCTTTGCATGGTCTCGATGGTCAGGTTCATTACATCGAATTTGCCAATGCCCAGCTTGTCCCAGTCGATGGTCTCGTGCTCGTCACGATGTCTGGACCGCCCCGATTCGTCTTCACGCTTTTTCTCGGGCGCCGTCTTTTTTGCCATTTCCCGGCTTATTTTCTGTTCCGGCGACTCACCACTTTCCGGTTTTCGGGAACCCAGCGTTTTCAGGGTATCCCAATCAAACCAGCGGGACGCCTTTTCGCGAATGGCATCGACCCATTCCTCCATATCGCTACTGGTTTCTTCCGGAGCAAACGCAGCGTCTGGAATGCGCCTTTGTTGATCATCCTCACCGCTCAGGTTAACGGCCATCACCAGATCTGCATGGGCTGAGATGGTGGGAATAATAGGCAATGGATTGAGCAGTGCGCCATCCACCAGTACCCGGCCGTTGAGCACCAGAGGCGTCACCACGCTGGGTATGGCAATGGAGGCGCGGATAGCCTGGTCCAGCGGGCCTTCCTGAAACCAGATTTCCTTATGGGCCAGAAGATCTGTTGCTACGGCGGTGTAAGCAATGGGCAGATCCTCAATACGCGTATCGCCCAGAATATCCCGAACCACAGAAAAGACTTTTTCTCCACGAATAGCGCCGACAGAAGTGAAGGTCACATCCAGCAATCGCAAGACATCAAACTGGCCGAGCCCGGTCACCCAGTCCTTGTAGTCTTTCATCTTACCGGCACCGTACATGCCACCGATCAGGGCGCCCATGGAGCAGCCGGAGATGGCAACGATCTCGTAACCACGCTCCTGAAGGACTTCAATCGCACCGATGTGGGCATAGCCACGGGCGCCGCCGCTACCAAGGGTGAGTGCAACGGTTTTGCCCTTACCAGGCAATGGCTCCATGCGCTCGGTACTGGCCGGCGCTGACGCCGCAGAAATACCAGAACTGGTCACTACCGACGTGACGCCGTCCTGCGCGGCTGCGGTTCTGCCGGACGCTTCCTTTTCCGGGCTGTCCTTATCTGCCATTTCCCTACCTCTTGATAACCAGAACCTCAACCCGGTTACCCTGCCGGGCCGGGTCATTCATCTGGACGGCCGGCCCAACCGGAACAATGCGTATCTGACTTCCCGATATCCCCGATTTACCCAGCAGCGCGGCCAGGCTTTCCGCCGCAGCGCGAGAGCGCTCCAAAGCCGCTTCGATCGGCTCGTCCTGCTCGAGATCGGTGAACGAGGCCAGTACCACTTCCGCATCATCGCCAGCCCAGTCATTCAGGGTTCGCCGATCATCCGCTGACCACTCAAAACGAAACGTCACTCCGCCGGACCAGGGGATCACCAAAGGCCCCTGAATCGGGCCAGCTCCAATGGTATACCCGGGAATGGCCGCACCGAAACCAACATTCAGATGCTCAACCCAGACATACTCCCTCAGGTTACCTCTTGTCACGGTGTAGACAAGGGTCAGCCATTGCTGTCCGTCCTCAGCGGTTGTCGCCGCAACCAGGTAATCCTGGGTGGCGTCCCGTCCCAGCAGTCGGGATTGCTGGAAAATCTGGTTGGCCCAGACATTACTGCGGCCACAGGCGATGCCTGCACACTCAAACAGAATCTTTGCGCCACCAGCAGACAATTGCTGGAAGTAATGGGCCCTCGCAGCCTGACGATTTGCATCCCTGGAGATTTCAAACAGCTGGCCCTGCCCCTGCACCGGCAGACGAGCCATGGTCTCGGAGCGGATTTCATCACGAATTTCCCGAACCGGACTAAAAAGCACCAGATGGCCAGCAGACTGAATTTCGACCGTGGATTCAAGCGTTGACTGCGGGAACGGGGCTGGCGCCTCTTCCGGCCAGGCAGCCATTGCAGGATTGGTGAAACCTAACAATATAAGGCCGGCCAGCGCACCGACCGTCGAAGAAAAGCCACGATCAGCCATGTAAGAGGAACCTGTTAATCGCTTCGGCAACGGGAGTGACCTCGCCGTCAAGATGACAATGATGCCCACCGGGCACATCGACTGTTTCAAGGTTGGGAACCAGATCGGCACGGCTATCGAGCCCGGTGCGCGAAACCAGCAATCCTTCTTCTGCCCTTACGAATAAAGCGGGAGTCTGGATGGCAGCCAAAGAGGCCCTGACTTGTTCTTCGGTCATCATCAGCGGTGTCGGATGTCGTAAACGGGCATCCGTGCGCCATATGAATCCACCAGGCTCCGCGCGCATGTTTCTGGGCACCAGCGTTTTTGCCGCCTCGGGGCTCAGAGGACTTAGCCCGCCCTCCCGGATTCGGGCCGCGCTCTGAACATCCGGATAGACCGCCGGGGCAGCAGAACCGGCCCTGCGTTTCTGTAATGCCCGCCGCAACTGGGGAATGGTCTCACGGGCTGGCCGACTGAGAGCGCCCAGACTGTCAATCATCACCAATCGACGCACCCGTTCCGGGAAGGCGGCGGCGTAGAGTGCGCAGACGATCCCGCCCAGAGAATGCCCCACCAGATCCAGAGGATAACGCTCGCTTTCCGGAAAATGCCGTTCCACCAGTTCGGAAAGATCCCCAACGTAGTCCATCAACCAATAGCTGTAACCCGGCGGCCGGTGGCCCGAGTGTCCGTGCCCGGCCATATCCACCGCATGTACCGTGGTCTTCTCGGCCAACAACGGTGCCAGTCGGGCAAAAGACATGGCGTTGTCGAGCCAGCCGTGCAGCAGGATTGCCGGTGTTCGGGAAGCTTCTTTATCAGCGCTCGGCCACGTCAAACCGGCGAGGGTGATGTTATCCAGCGGCCAGAGCATTTCATGGCAACCGGCCCGGGACTCGGGAACGCTACCGGGCAACGAGGTCTCCGTCATTCGGTAGCGGCCTTACATGGTGTGGGTGGGGCGATCGGAACTCAGCGAGCCGGCCAGGTAGGATTCAATCTTGGTGCGAGCAGTTTCGTCATCGCCATTGAACTGCACGCCAATGCCTGCGGCCCGGTTTCCCTGAGCACCTTTGGGGGTAACCCAGATGACCTTGCCAGCCACCGGGATTTTCTCCGGCTCATCCATCAGGTTGAGCAGCAGAAATACCTCATCGCCCAGCTGATATTGCTTCTGGGTAGGAATAAACAGGCCTCCCTGGCGGATATAGGGCATGTACGCCGCATAGAGAACCGCCTTGTCCTTGATCGTCAGGGTTAGAATACCGCTGCGTGCTCCGAATCCGGGCCCCATATCAAATACCTTTTACGCAAATTTACTGATATTTCGCAATGATAGCAGTTGATCCTGAACAACGCTCACGTTGTCTGCCGCTTCCGGGGCATCAACTCCCGCCAGGCCAGTAGAAGCTGAGTGGCCTCAAGCTCCGGGCTTGCGTTATATACGCCCGCACTCCGGCTTTCCCGAACCCGCTCCAACAATTGATGAGCGCGCCACGGCGGGTTGGATCTGGCCAGATAGCCCAACATGTCTGCCGCCTCCGGGTCCTGAACTTCGCCCCCGGCACCACACCGGGCCAGGTCCGCGGCCCAGCTTTCAAACAGCCATAATGTATCGTCCAGTCCCAGCGTTTTAAAGCGGCGGGCGGCGTCTCCTATCGTCATCTGGCCTTTCATGAACTGTCGAAATGCCTCGAAGGCCTCATCCCTCTGCGCAAGAAACTCGCCAGTGGCATACTCCAGCGCCAGCCTGGGAGCATTACCCGCCAGCATCAGGCTTTTGGCCAGAGTGTCCGGCGACGGGCGGATGGATTCCTCCAACTCGGATACCCGGGCAGACAGCCATCGCCCGGCATCCTCGGCATCAGGTAACGGTATTGTCAGGGCCTGGCAGCGGGATCGTATGGTGGGAAGTACCGGCCGCCCGGATTCCTGGAGCAGCAACAGGGTCACATCCGGCAAAGGCTCTTCCAGAGTTTTCAGCAATGCGTTGGCGGCGTTGATGTTGAGCTGATCCGCCCGGTCGACTATGGCCACCTTGCGGTGTGCAACCTGTGGCGAGGCCACGGCAAACGTCGACAGCGCGCGGATCTGGTCCACCTTCACCATCCGGGACTTTTCCGGTGAATACACCCGGACATCGGGATGACTGTTCGCCGCGATCAACTGACACTGACGACACTGACCACACGCTATCGGTGCTCCGTTGTCTAGCCCGACCTGCTGGTCGCACAACAGCAGCCCAGCGACGGCTTCTGCCCACGCCCTTTTCCCGACGCCCTGCTCACCAACGACCAGCAGCGCGTGAGGCAACCGATCCTGGGCAAGGCGTTGCTGCACCGTGCTCCAGGCGCGGCCGAGCCAGGGCATGTCCTTCGCGATATCAGTCATGTCGGAACGTCCGTGAAGCGGGTTCAGGTTTACGACGGAGCTGTCGTTTCATCGTTTTCAATAGCCGGGTAAGCCTGCGCGCTTCGTGCGCGGAAGCTTCCTGTGTTGAGGCCGTATAGTAATGGCTGTTTACCGCCCGGGCAAAGAGACGGGCCGAAGATTCAACCTCCGGGCGCGCATCCGCCAGGCGTTCTGCCAGCGTCGCAGGGGTTTCACCGGTACGGACCGGCACGCCAACCTGTTCGCACAGCCGATGCCAGGCCAACACCACCCGACCGAATGCATCCTTGCGGGCGCCGCGGCGAATCGAAAGAGCCGAGACAACACCTGCGATCAGCAGGGTGAAGCCAACCACTCCGGCCGTCAGGTAGCCAAGCTCCTTGAGCCCGAAATTGCCCGGCAACCGGGACATCAGATCCATCTGACTCTGCCCCTGGTAACCTACCACCCATCGCTGCCAGTGATAATTGATGCGATCGAGCTGGAGCGACGCCCATTGCAGGATCGCGACATCACCGTAGCGCTGCGGCGAGGTCAGATCATTTTCCAGGAACGAGCCCTCATCGGCCACCGCATCCCGCAATCCGGATTCAATCCTGCTTGGCGCAATGGCAGCTGTCGGGTCCACCCTCACCCAGCCCTGGCCTTCCAGCCACACCTCCACCCAGGCGTGGGCATCGTACTGACGGACAATGAGGTAATCTCCGCCCGCCCCGGCGTCGCCGCCCTGATAGCCGACCACAATTCGGGCAGGAATCCCGGCGGCCCGGAAGACAAAGGTCGCCGCACCGGCATAGTGGGCACAAAAGCCCCGTTTTTCATCAAACAACAGCGCATCAACACCGTCGTCTGGCATGGTGGGCGGGCGCAACGTATAAAAATAGGCTTGCTCCCGAAAACGCCGGAGCAACGTGTTGACGACCTCTGAATGGGACAGGTCGGTAGACAGTTCGCGCGCCAGCTCCCTGGCCCGGGGGTTGCCGGACGGAGGAAGCTGGAGATAACGACGCGCTTCTGCCGGGGAAAGGGCCTCAGCCGGCGCTGGCTCAGAGGAAACCTGGGCCAGGCGATAACGCACCGGGCTGTCGGCCGGGCGCTGAAACCGGAACAAATCCTCCGGCGTGCTTACCACATTGCCCGAGACCGCTACCGAATTCTCCAGAGAAAACGCCCAACGTTCATCCGTCGGCTCCAACAGGATATCGTATTCATTATTTTGCAATGGCCCGACGCCACCGTCGTTGTCTACTCTTGCGGGTCGCCGAAAACCTTCGGAGTCCCTCTGGCGCCAGGTTTCGTCGTCCAGATAGTCGAGGATCAGACCCCGCCAGTAACGCTCCCGATACGGCGGCGACTCGCCCCCGAAAGTTACCCGGAACGCCCGTTCACTGCTCTGGGCCAGATTGGAAATATCACCCGGGCGCATAGTGTCGGAAATGCCGCTGCGGGCCTCTCCAGAAACCAGTGGCACACTCCAGAGCGGCGCCATGCGCGGAAAAAACACGAAAAGCAGCACAACCACCGGAAGGGTTTTCTGCACCAGTAAACCCAGGCGCTTCCAGCCAGCCCTCAGGCTCCCGGGAAGATCCGGCGCGTTAAGAATCTGCAGGCCCACCATCAGGCAGCCGATGGCCGAGAAGGTCAGTAACGCCCAGGCAATATCCTGCTTGAACAGGAAGTTCACGGCCGCGAGATAGACCTGAATAAAAAAGAGCACATAGAAATCCCTGGCGGACCGGGTTTCGAGCCATTTCAACCCAACGGCCAACACAAAGAACGACGCGGCGGTATCCACGGTGAATCGCCCCTGCACGGTGGCCGCATAAACACCAATCAAAGTCACCATGATTCCTGTGCGCAGCAGCCGCCCTGGCAGTTTCACCCGGCCCTTTTGTGCCAACCAGCGCCAGCTTGCCAGCACAGCGCAGGCCGCGATGAGCCACCAGGGCAGGCGATCCCATTGGGGAACCAGGAGCAGTGCAAAACTGGCAATCAACCACAAAAGCGCGTTACCGGGGATGGCTTCGATGGGCGCCTGTTCTGCCGGTTTTGCGGAGAAAACTCTGGCTATGGTCAATATCATCCAGATACTCCCGCTTTCGCATTCTCGACCTGACGGGTACCAAAAGGCTGACCATCTGGATCCCTCGGCGGTTGCTCGCCCCACACCGCTAGCGCACGCAGACAACGCTCTCCATGCAGTGAACCACTATCCGGCTCCATGGTATCGCCGGGCAAACTGAGACCAAACCTTGCATTCTTCTGTACCCGGTCCGCCACCATCCAGGCCAGATAACTCAGCCGCAACTCGGCATCAACGCCAGGAAACGCCTGGAAATCCAGCCAGTGCGGACTGCCTTGCTCGCCCTGCCAGTCGGCCACAATCATCTGGCCTGTGCGGGCAAAGCGTTTCCACATGACCCGCTGACTCATATCGCCTTCACGCCAGGGACGAAGGTCGGCATTGTCCTGGCCGGCCACAGGCGCAGACGACGCGGCTTCGCTACCATCCTGCACGGTCCCGGCAGCATCGGGTGCCGGTAGGGGCCTGGGAAAGGCCACTCCGGCAGACGAAGGACGCAACCATGACCAGGCCTTTAACAGCCCGAACGGAAAACGGGTTTCGATACGGATCCGATCCGGACGAAGATAGCCGCGATGGGCAGACGGCACTGGCAGCACCACGTCCCGGGATTCACCCGGCGATACATGCACGCTCTCAACCGATGAATCCTCAACCGACAGGCTCAGGCCAAGGCCTGGGTCCTTGCCTGCAGTTACCCGCAGCACAAACGGAATGTCATCACCCGCCCGACCTTCACCGGGACGGACCAGGGCAACAGAAAGACCGGACAGATTTCTGTGGGTCTGGTGCATGGCTCCCACAAACAAGGCTCCGAGAATAAACGTAAGCAGATAGATAAGGCTGTTCTGGTAATTGATTCCGGTAATCAGCATAACCAACAGCAACAAGCCGTACACCACGCCGGCCGCGGTGGGCAGAATGAAGATGTTCTTCTGGCTGAGGGTCTGGCTGTCTGCTCTCGGGATTCGGCGATTGATCCATCGTCGCCAACGGGCGTTTAAAGAGTTTCGCATCATGCTCCTGCGACTGGGTTCAGGCCCAAAAGTTCATGGAATGTGGTTGCCAGTAATCCGGACATAAAACCATAAAAATAATGGTTCCTTAACTATTTACCCTCGAGCACCGGATTCTGATCACACACCAGGCACTTTACGGTTGAAAAACTGTCGGACAAACCGAATACTCAAAAGTAATAGTATGAAGCGTATTGACTGAAGCAGTACACTCAGCAGCGCCTCTTTTGAACCGATTCAGCATGAGGCAATCCCAAATGCGTCGCAAACTGCTTGCAGCCGCGATCACGGCCACCACTCTCACACCGGCCTGGGCCGGCGTGCAAACCATGACCTCCGACGAGATGGTAGAAACCTACGTGGAGGATTCCGCCGTTATTGTTGTCCCGCGCCAACAACAGAAGTCAGAGGCGGATCGGGAAAAGATCATCCGCGCCCTCACCATCTCGCCGGGCGAGCCCGTTCTGAGCGAAGCGGAAGAGGAAGCGTATCGGGAAGCCCTTCAGCGCTATCTTGATGAGGGCAAGAAAGATGCGCTGTCCGATGCCGAAGAGGAGTTCCTGCGCAGAGCCCTGCTGCTCCCGGTCGACGAACTGGCCAGAGCACAGCCACCGGCGGACTTCACCCCAAGGACACTGCCCATTATCTTTGGCCAGCAACCGGAAATCCCGGATGAACCCTTCACACAGACTTTCCTGAACGACCAGTTGGGCATTGGCTTCGATGGCCAGAATCTGAATTTCAGTATCGGCAATCCGCCGGGCATTGACCAAATCCAGATCCCGGAAGCGATTAACGAAGGCCCAATTACCCTGACGCCGCGCCCGGGCGGTGGGTTTGACCTTTCCATTCAGGTACCCGATCAGTAATTGATCCAGCCCCTGGAATGAAAAACGGCGACCAGAGCGGTCGCCGTTTTTTTGTCTGACTGAATCAGCGCAAAAAAAACGCCCCGCAGCGCGGGGCGTTATCACCATTTTACGGTGTCAGGTCAACTTACTGGTGACCGTATACCTTCATGGTGGTGTTGGTCACAGCCAGGTTGTCCACTCGGAAGGAACCGATGGACTCACCGCCGATCTCAACCGCGCCTACACCGATGTCAGCTACGAAGGAAGGAATGCTGATTTCCAGAGCGTCGCCACCAGTAGCGGCAGAAGTGCCCTTGCCAACAGTGATCTGTGCCTGGGCAAACATACCCGCTGCATCAGTTGGCTGGCCATCTTGCTCATAGAACTGCGCGCCCATTACGGTCAGGTCACGCACGTTAACACCCAGGAAGTCCACATCCATATCCATGTCAGTCACGTTGAAGCCAACGTTCATGATCAGGTCGTCAGTGGCGGTATCCACACGGATGTTCAGCAGGCCGATGTTACCCTCGATACCGATGTTGCTGGCCAGCAGAGTGGAGTCGCCGCTGCCGTCAGTGGCGTTCAGAGAGGCAGAGCCAACAGCCACGGCGAAGTCGATCGGAGCGCCAGAGATGCTGTGAACATCAATCACGGCATCGCCGTCTGCTTCAACATCGATGTCAATCAGCAGGTCGTCCAGCATGCCGGATACGCCAGTTACCGCGCCGTTGGCATCACGCTCAACGGAGCCGCCACCGATGGAGATGTCGTTAACTGCCAGGTAACCTTCGTCAGTGTAGCGGAACTCACCGATGGAAACTTCGGTTTCCAGTTCGATGGTCACACCGGCCTGACCGGTCACGTTACCCATGGTGGTGTCGTCAAGCGCTTTCAGATCAGCTTGAGCGGCAAAAGGAGCTGCAGCAACGGCCGTTGCCAGTGCGATTTTTTTCAGGCCTTTCATAACGTTCTCCTAATTGGAACAGTTTGTTGTTATTTCCATCTCGTGCAGACTGTTTGCTGTACTTTTGTATCTGCACGGCTACAGAGTACTGCAGGAGTAACTGAATGTTCCGTGACCACCTTCACGTAATCGATACCTGGATTGTCGGACACCTGACATCTATTCCTCAGACTCTTCCCCGACATTGATGTTAAAAATCTTTTTCTCCATCTCAACAACAACCTGCTCGCCAAAACGAGCTTTTCCATCGGTGACGTTAAAAGGTACAAGCTGAGCCAGCGTTGGACCGAAAATATGTTCCATTTCAACCACCAAAACCCGATCAGCTTCAGACTCTTTGTTGGGGTTTGCCGCCGTGTAAAATACCGCCGTCGCACCAATCTTGCCTTTCTTCACCAGGGCAATCAGCGAGCGCCGTAGCACTTCAATTGCCAAATCTGCCGGCATTTCCTCAATCTGCTTGATCCGAATCGTTTTGGTCTTGTCTCCAGTGTCGGTTACCACGGCAAACGGTTTTACCCCGCCAGTCACCACGATCCGGTTTTCAAGGTCATCGACCCCCTTCTGGTACATCCGCACAAACTGCTCCTGAATCATCTCCTTGATTTCAGTTTCAGACGGCTGCTGGGCATTGGCGTATCCGGGTGCCATGAGCAGGGGAACCAGAAACATCAGGAAGGTCATCAAACGGGATTTTAACTGTGTCATACCTACTCCACTTTCCTCAAAAAGCTCGCGCAACAGGAGCGCGCGGCTTTCACATTGTTTTTATGCTGGGGGTGCCCTGCTATCTCGGTTAGAATAGCCACCGGCTTTTTCTCTCCGTCCGAACAGGACGCTATTTCATTAGATCAGTGCCGCCGCAAACGCTACAACGCTGTTTTTGTGGCCTGTTTATCATTTCAGCAAGATTCCGGAGGACCCTTGGGCCGGGCAACAACACGGGAACTTACCCGGGCGACCTACCACCAGCTTATGATGCATGCCTGCCGGGCACCAGATTTCGCCTTTCTGGGTAGCGCAGGCTATGGCTCCGGTCGCGGCACCTTATGTGGTTTCTCGGCCATGGCCGTATGCTCGCAGGAACTGCCTGGTGCCAGTTCGGCCGCCGTTGATACCGCCAGTCTCGCCCGGGAAATGGAAGAGCTTGCCGCACCATTTCAGGTAGAGCGCGGTACCGACCCGTATCATCTCACTGGCGGCTGGATTGGCTATCTGGGGTACGAACTGGGCTACGCCCGGGAACGGCGGCTGGCGCAATTGCACGAGGCCTCCACCGTTCCGTTAATGCACGCCGGGCTCTATCTCTGGACCGCAAGTTTTGACCGAAATAGCAGTCGTTTCTGGCTCTGGATTCACCCGTCATGCCCTGCTCCGATTCGCGATCAGGTTGAACAATGGCTGTCGGCCCCGGAAAACCTCCAGATGCACTGGCACATGGAAGCCCCATTCGCGCCGGCGCAAACGCCAGACCAATTCAAATCAGGTGTCGAAGCGATTAAACGCTACATAGAGGATGGCGATTGCTATCAGGCCAACCTATCCCAGGCATTCTCTGGCAGATTCTGCGGCCATCCCTGGCTGGCCTTCGAGAAGCTCACTGCCGCCAACCCGACGCCCTATAGCGCCTTCCTGAGCGTCGGTGACACCTCGGTTCTTTCCATATCGCCAGAGCGGTTTCTGAAAATAGATCAGGGCGTAGTCGAGACCAGCCCCATCAAAGGTACACGCCCCCGGGGCTCGTCGCCGGAATCCGATATCAATTTGGCGAATGAACTTCAGGCATCCGAGAAAGACCGCGCCGAGAACCTGATGATTGTGGATCTGTTACGGAACGATCTCAGCGTTCACGCCGAGGCCGGTAGCGTAGAGGTTGAACAGCTGTTTGCCCTGGAGTCCTACGCCAACGTCCACCACCTGGTCAGCCATATCAAGGCCAGGTTAAAACCGGGTATCAGCCCACTTCAGGTGTTGTTCGATGCCTTTCCTGGCGGTTCCATCACGGGTGCTCCGAAAATCCGGGCGATGGAAATCATTCGGGAACTGGAGCCACACTGGCGCGGGCCCTATTGCGGGTCTGTCTTCTATTACGGACTTGATGGTCGGCTGGACAGCAACATCGCGATACGAACCCTGCTGTGCGAGTCCAACGGTACGATTCGTTGTTGGGGGGGCGGAGGCATTGTGGCGGATTCTGACCCGGAGGCCGAGTATCAGGAGACACTTACCAAGGTCAAACCGCTGATGAATTTTCTGGAAAAGCTGGAACTCTGATCTGCACCACTGTCGCAAAGCCGCGGCGCAGATCAGCGATTCGAACGATCAGGCGCTGTGAATCGCGCTCGCCTTCAAAAATTCCTGTTTCAGATCGTCAAAATTGTGCACCGCCGGGAACTGCGGGAACTCATCGATAACGTTCTGGGGCGCGTGGAACAGAATGCCCGCCTCTGCCTGGCCCAGCATGGTGGTATCGTTGTAGGAATCGCCAGCGGCAATCACCCGGTAGTTCAACAACTGGAATGCGCGTACGGACTGGCGTTTCGGATCCCGCTGACGCAGCAGATAGTTGGTGATCTGGCCGCTCTCCGCCACTTCCAGTTTATGACACAGCAACGCCGGGTAGCCGAGTTTCTTCATCAGCGGCATGGCGAACTCGTAAAAGGTGTCAGAGAGAATCACCACCTGGAAGCGCTCACGCAGCCAGTCGAGGAATTCCCGGGCGCCCGGAAGCGGGTCCAGAGTGCCAATCACTTCCTGAATCTCCGGCAAGCCATAGCCGTGCTGATCCAGAATGCCCAGGCGCTGCTTCATCAAGACATCGTAATCAGGAATATCCCGGGTGGTTGCCTTGAGTTCTTCAATGCCGGTTTTTTCTGCAAAGGCGATCCAGATTTCCGGGATGAGTACGCCCTCAAGGTCAAGACATGCGAGTTCCACAACGGTCTCCTGAACGATAAGTAAAAAGGCGGGGCAGCTGCGCCCCGGTTGGTGGGCGTATGATATGAAAAAGCGCGGCCAAATGCATCGTGTATCCGGTTTTTGCCTCGACCTGAAGGCATAAAGATATAGATCCTCATTCCTTCAGGATATTAAAGGTTTGCTGCTAAGCTAGCCGCACAAGCTATTGATACAGACTGGATGATTATGACTGACATCGATTCTCTCCGGGCAGAACTGGACGGCCAGAGCCCCAGGGCGATCCTGAAAGCCGCCCTCGCCCACTATGGCAACATTGCCATTTCTTTCAGTGGCGCCGAGGATGTCGTACTGATCGAAATGGCTCACAAACTGACCGACAACCTCCGGGTGTTTACCCTGGATACCGGCCGACTGCACCCGGAAACCTACGAGTTTGTCGATCGGGTGCGCAAACACTACGGCATCGATATTGAAGTCCTGTTCCCGGATGCCAAAGAAGTTCAGGACATGGTCAACCGCAAAGGCCTGTTCAGTTTTTACGAAGATGGTCATTCTGAGTGCTGCGGTATCCGCAAGGTTAACCCGTTGCGCCGGAAGCTCGCCACGCTTGATGCCTGGGTCACGGGCCAGCGTCGGGATCAGAGCCCTGGTACCCGGAATGAGGTGCCGGTGGTCCAGCTGGATACCGCCTTCTCAACCGACGATAAGCCATTGGTAAAATTTAACCCGCTGGCAAACTGGAGCTCCAAAGAAGTCTGGGATTACATCCGCATGTCTGAGGCGCCCTATAACCGGTTACACGAGCAGGGCTTTGTCAGTATTGGATGCCAGCCCTGCACCCGCCCGGTGCTACCTGGTCAGCACGAGCGCGAAGGACGCTGGTGGTGGGAAGAAGCCACCCACAAGGAATGCGGTCTGCATGCCGGCAACCTGATCGGCAAGTCTGGCTGAACTGCCCGAAGCTGTGCCCACAAAAAAGCCCGCGTCGCCTTAACGGCCCGCGGGCTTTTCATTGGCCCCAACCTCAGTAGGTAGGCAGCTCGATATCCTTGAATAGCTCCTGGATTTCGGAACGGCTTCCCTGATGGGCCACGGCTTCATCCACCTTTTCCTTGGTGAGATGGGGCGCGAACCGTTCCATGAAGTCGTACATGTAGCCCCGCAGGAAGGTTCCTTTGCGAAAACCAATACGGGTGACCGATGCCCTGAACAGCTTGCTGGCATCCAGCGCCACGAGATCAGTATCCACCTTGGGATCGAACGCCATACTGGCGATAATGCCGACGCCCAGACCCAGTCGCACATAAGTTTTGATAACGTCGGCATCCGCTGCGGTAAACACCACTTTCGGGGTCAGCCCCCGTGACTGGAATGCCTCGTCCAGCTTGGATCGCCCGGTGAACCCGAACACGTAGGTAACCAGGGAGTACTCTGCCAGTTCTTCAAGCGTCAGTTCCTGACCTTTTGCCAGAGGGTGATCCTTGGGAACGATCACGCAGCGGTTCCATTTATAGCAGGGCATCATGATCAGATCGTTGAACAGGTCCATGCCTTCAGTGGCAATGGCAAAATCCACCGCCCCGTTGGCGGCCATCTCTGAAATCTGCATGGGTGTGCCCTGGTGCATGTGCAAGGACACATCCGGATACTCCTCAATAAAGCCCCGGATGACCGGCGGCAGCGCATAACGCGCCTGGGTGTGGGTGGTCGCGATGCTCAGGTCGCCTTTACGCTGGTTACTGAACTCCTGGGCAATTTTCTTGATGCCCTCGACCCGACGCAGGATCTCCCCTGCCTCCCGGATGATGATCTCGCCGCCGGGGGTAATGCGGGTCAGGTGCTTGCCGCTGCGGGCAAACACCTCAAGCCCCAGCTCGTCCTCGAGCAAACGAATCTGTTTGGAAATGCCCGGTTGTGAGGTGAACAGGCTCTGGGCGGTGGCGGACACATTCAGGTCGTGGTGCGCAACTTCCCAGATATAACGCAGCTGCTGTAATTTCATTAATCTTGTCGCTCCCTGGATTTCCGGCCCTGAGTCAGTGCCTCAGGCTCAACTCGTGAACGCTGGTGGATTCATAACCGGATAATACGCATAAAGGATCAATTTTTCATTCTTTTTTGGTATACAAGGCAATCTGTATTCAGTGTAGACCAAATCTCTGGTTTCGCTGGCCCGACAACACCTTGCGTCAACACAGCCCTTGACTTGTGTGTGACAAAGCACACAATCGCTAATCAAACGTGCCCAGATCCCGGGAAGCCATGCTGCTGACAACCAAATTCCTCCGGCCAACACCCGATTCCAGAGCCGTTCAACGTCAACGGCTGGACACCCTGCTGCAACCGGAATCCGGCAAACGACTGAATCTGGTTATTGCACCGGCGGGTTACGGCAAGACCACCCTGGCCAGCCAATGGTGCGCCGGCAACAGCATGCCCACCGCCTGGCTCTCACTGGACGAGCACGACGACAAGCCAAGGCAGTTCTGGCAGTACGTGATTGGCGCCTTCGAGCATGCCGGCCTGATCGGGCTGGAGGACTGCAAGAAACTGCTGGCCAGGCAGGACGACGACGAACTCACACCCGCCATTACCGGCCTTTTGAATGTTCTCGCGGCAGATGGCAATGCCTGGTCTCTGGTGATGGATGACTACCACGTTATCAGTAACGACACCCTCCATCGCCAGCTCGCGTGGTTTCTGGACTATCTGCCACCCGGTATCCTGGTGACCCTGGCGTCACGAACTGAGCCACCGCTGCCACTGGCCCGCTGGCGCGTCCGTCGTCAGGTTCAGGACATCCACCCCGGTCTGCTCGCGTTTTCCGAAGAGGAATGTCAGGAATTCTTCCGCAGCACTATGGCCATGGAGCTGTCCGAGGACGACATTCGGTCGATATGCCGTAAAACCGAAGGCTGGGTCGCCGCCATGCAGCTTTCAGCGTTGGCGGGCAAGAAAGAAGCCGTCGTGCCCGGCCAGGCCATGGGCTCACCGGACAGCCGACTGATTTCCGATTATGTCCTTACCGAAGTGCTAGAGCAGCTTCCCGAAGAGCTGACGGACTTCCTGCTGGAAACAGCCTGTTGTCCGCGCTTGTGCGCCCCTTTGTGCAATGCCGTCAGGCAACGCCAGGACAGTCAGGAAAAGCTGTCCAGCCTTTTGTCCCAGAATCTCTTTCTGATCCCGCTGGACAACAGCAACGAGTGGTTCCGTTACCACGACCTGTTTCGGGAAGCCCTGTTACAGCGAATCCAGAGTGCCGCCCCCTCCCATGCCTCGGAACTGCAATCCCGAGCCATTGACTGGCTACTGCGCCATGGCCATGTCCAGGAAGGGATTGTCCAGATCGTCCGGCGCAACGATACAGACCATCTGGCGGCGGTTCTGGCGGAACACGGCAACAACCTGATTCATGGCGGCTATCACCTTCCGGTACTTGAATGGCTGGATGCTATCCCTGCCCACAAGATTCAGGACAGCCCGCAACTGCAGATGCTCAGAATCTGGGGCCTGTTTTTCGCAAACCGGGTGGAAAGCCTGGACCCGCTTCTGCTGGAAGTTGAGGACCTGCTGGACCGCCGTGTTGCCGATTCGCACCCTGACGCGGAAGGCGCCCTGGCGTTGCACAGCGAGATTTCGCTGGTGAGATCCTACCTGGCCCGCACCCGCAACGATGAGAAAAACGCCTCGGATCTAACCCGGCAGGTGCTGAAGGACATTGATCAGATCAGCATTCCCCTGAAGTCCGTCACCTATTACGGCCTGGGCCTGGATTATTTCGGCAAGGGCGAACTGAATGACGCCGAGGAGGCTCTGGAGTCTGCCGTTCATTATGGCCAGGTAGAGCGCAAAGCAAGTACCGTTCTGTCATCCGGCGGCCTGCTCGCCTGGATTCAATACCACCGTGGCGATACCGATCTTGCTCTTGAGACGACGGGGCGAGTCCGACAATGGGTGGACGAACACTATTCGGACCCCAGCCAGCCGAGACTGATCTCCTGCTGGCAAAACAGTGCATTGACAGAAATCTATCGCGAGCGAAACCAGATCAGCACCGCCGACGGATACCTGGCCCCCCTGCTCGATCATGTACGAAAGGGTACCGAACCGGGCCAGCATGTGGTGATCCAGTATGTACGGGGACACCTCGCCTTTACCCGGGGTGACCTGGAAACGGCGGTTGAGGCACTGGAAGATGCCGTGACCACCGGCCGGCGCCGGAGGGAACACATTGTATTCGAGCCCCCGGCCGCTTCCGCGTTGCTGGCACGCTGCTACCTGGCCTCCGGCCACGCCGACAAGGCCCGCGCCTGTTTGCAACCCGCTCTGGACCAACCAGCGACAAATCCGCTTAACCGGGAGCAGAACCAGATTGCCCTGGCCCGGGTGCAGAATGCACTGGGCGAATATCAGCAAGCCCAGGACACCCTGTCCGCTCTGATTCCAACGGCGGAACGCAACGCCCACAACCGGCATCTGGTGGAGATTCTTCTGGTGTACGCCGAGGCGCTCGCCCACGAGGGCCGTGCCGACGAGTCCGATGCCATGCTGGAGAAGGCATTGGACCGGGCCGAAAACGCGGGTTTTCTGCGCCTGTTCGCGGAAGAGAGCACTGCCCTGCGGGACATGCTTCTGGATTTTCCCAGACTACGCACCCCGGGCCGGTGGAACCGGGAGTTGCTCGCAATGCTTCGGGAACTTGCTGCAGAGCAGCCTGGCGAACCGTCTTCCAATGGTGCCCAGGAAACCAGTCGTACCAACGAGACTGCCCGTTCGGGGGGTGAGGCTGCAAATGTTCTGGCGGAACCGTTGAGCCAGCGTGAGCAGGAAGTGCTTGTGCTGATCCATCAGGGACTGGCCAATAAAGAAATTGCTGAGCGCATGTCCGTTGCCCCGGCTACCGTGAAAGCGCACATCAGGAACCTGTACGGCAAGCTCGGCGTGAGCCGGCGCACCGAGGCGCTGGCGAAAGCACGGGAGGTGGGGTTGCTGGAGGATGTCGCGAAAATGTGATGAACATCACATTTGACACCAATTAAGCCTGGTCACTACGCCCTTTGGACGATCCGTTTACGCCCCTTTAAGCCCTATCATTTAACCATGGTGAGGTTAACGCCTTACCTCGAAATCTGAAATTCAGGCCTTCAGACTTCTTGTTCCGCGTTGTTTCGACGCCCGGGTTCGTTAAGAACCCCTTCCATGAGAGCCACCCCTTGCGGGCTGGCTCTTTTTTTATGGGTCAGTTTACAGATTTGCGAGAAACCTAATGTTCAATGATGCGGCGAAACGGCGGGAGTGCATCCAACAGCAACTGGCCGTAGCGTCGCGCCACAATCCTGCGGTCCAGAATGGTCACCCGCCCCGTGTCCTGTTCCGTTCGCAGCAGGCGGCCAACGGCCTGTACCAGTTTGACAGAAGCATCCGGCACCGTGATTTCCATAAAGGGATTGCCTCCGCGCTGGGTCACCCACTCGGCCAGACTGGCTTCAATGGGGTCATCCGGTACCGAAAAGGGCAACCGGGTGATCACCACGTGGTGCAGATAGCGCCCCGGCAGGTCAATGCCCTCTGCAAAACTGGCCACACCAAACAGTACACTGGGCTTACCTTCGTCAACCCGGCTGCAATGCACCCTGAGCACCTCATTCTTGGCCATATCGTCCTGGGTCAGGATCAGTTCCGGGTATTCAGGCGCCAGCGCATCACGAACCTGCTGCATCTGACGGCGCGACGTGAACAGGACCAGTGTTGCCTTTTCTCCGGCCCAGAGCTCCGGTAAACGCTTGACCAGGGCATCGGCGAAACCATCGTCGGTAGGCATCGCGACCATGGCCGGCACTTCCACCGTCGCCATTTCGGCGTACCGGAAAGAACTGGGCACTACCAGATAACGGCTGGCCTCAGGCAATCCGGCCCGTGAACGAAGGCGATCAAAGCGCCCGAGCGCCGTCAGCGTGGCGCTGGTAAGTACCGCTCCGTAAGCCCTCGACCACAATCTCGAATAAAGCAGGTTATCGGCCAGTACCGGCGAGCTGAACAAGGTAATGTCTTCTGCATGGTCCCAGCGCTGGCGCACTGCCCACCTTGCCGCCGGTGGGCCTTTACGGGCAGGAGCTTCGACCACCGGCTCCTCTTCATCACTGACGATGGCGACACCTTCGCTCCAGGCAATCCACAACCGCAGCTGATCTTCCGCCCTTGCATGAAAGGAACCTACTACCGGATACCAGGAATCTGCTGTGTCCCGGTCCAGCTCCGGATCCTTGCGCTCATCGAATGCGCTCTGGAGTTCATCGACCAATGTTCCGAGGTGCCGACACAACCCTGCCGTGGCGATTCGTGTTTCCCCAGCCAGTTCGGCCAGCTTCTCGGGCAAGGCACCATCCGGATACCGCCACTGGGCACTGCGGCGCTCTTCGTTGAATTCCCAGCCGGTATTCTGCTCAACCTCTTCGTACACGCGAGTGAGAGCCAGGTCCAGGTCCCGGCCCGCGGTACTGATCTTTTCAACCGCTTTGGCGGCCTGGGAGCCCGCTGGAAGCCAGGGCTGCATCTTGACCAGCGCCTGGGAAAGCTGTTTCAGCCATTGCCGGGTGGAGTTCAGCGGCACTGACGCGGCGAAATGGTTCAGGGCCTTGTCTGGCAGGTGATGGGCTTCATCGAAGATGAACAGCGCGTTCTCCGGCTCCGGGAGAATGGCACCACCGCCCAGGGCCAGATCCGCCAGCACCAGGTCGTGATTGGCCACCACCACATCGGCATCGTCCAGATCCTTGCGGGCATCAAAGAACGCACAACTGTCAAAGTAGGCGCAGTGCCGGTTGGTGCACTGGCGATGATCAGTCGTCACCTGACGCCAGATTTCATCGGGAATCTGTTCCGGCCAGTGATCCCGGTCGCCGTCCCAGTCCCGGGAACCATAACTGGCAAGCATGTTTTCAAAGGTGGCCCGGCTACGGGCTTCGTCGTCTACCGGCTGATCCAACAGGAACAACGGCATGGTATCGCTGTCACCATGGCCCTCATCGTGCAGCCTCGCTTCCAGTCGCGACATACACAGGTAACGACCACGGCCTTTGGCAAGAGTCCAGCTGAAATCCAGCTTGCTGTGTTTACGCAGGTCTGGCAGATCTTTCAGAACGATTTGATCCTGAAGCGCCACCGTGGCGGTGGAAATCACCAGAGTCTTGCCAAGGGCTTTCGCCACCGGAATGGCGGCGATGAGGTAGGCCAGCGTTTTACCTGTACCGGTACCAGCCTCCACCACGCAGGTAGCCGGCGGGGAAGTGCGCTGGCCATCGTTATCGGTGATTTCCCCCATATACCGGGCAATCTCCGCAATCATCAAGCGCTGGCCATAACGGGCACGGATATCCTTGCCCGCCAACACATCCCGATAGGCTTTCTGAATCTGCTGTTTAACGTCCTCGGTCAGCGCCATTATCTCGGGCTCACCCAGTCACGCACGGTACCTACACGGAAAAACTGGCCGTTCTTGCTGAGCACCACGCCGTCTTCGGTAATACGTTCCACCAACAGCGGCCCAAAGCCATCTCCCGGTTTCAGGTAATGACCATTAATCATCACCCGACTGGCGGAAGGATCAGATGCAAAAATATGACTGTTAAAGGTCAAATCAGGGACACTCTTCTGAAAAGAAAGGGGCAGTTCCACGAGATGAGGCACCCTGCCCTGCGGCACCCGTTCCGTCAAGGCAGATTGTGGTAACGGCTCACTTTCGGACCGACTTGGAACAATGACGACAGGTTCGTCCCAGGACTGCTGGTTGACCCCGGACTCATCTGACATGGCATCATCTGCCTCAGTGACCACACCTGTACCTGTTGCCTGAGACAGGTCCTGCCCTCCGGAAACCCGGACCGGATCCGCTATTTCAGTCTCTGGAAGCGGCTCAGGCTCAGGCTGAGCCGCCGGCACATCGGGTACCGGTTCGGACTGTTCCTGGGCTACAGCAGGAGCCTCCTGCACCGTCACGATCTTTGCGTCTCGCTCCGGCCAGAACAACCAGGCAAGCACACCCGCGTTCACTAACAAGGCCAGTGCAACCCACACCACGGCCGATACCGGCTTACGTTTGGGGCGGTATACCATCTGTACCGGTTGTCCGAGATCAGGCGCTTTGCCCTGTCGGCGCTCCGCTTCAGATTTTCGGAGCGCATCGAGAATATACGACATACGCTACCCGCTCCTGACCATCACCGACGAAACCAGACGTGGAATATTCTCGGCCAGATCGTTGTTCATCTGGATAATGGTCATGGCGCCTGCAATACCATCCACAGTGAGCCCACGTTTTTCCTGATACCAGCGCACCTGGTCCGTCATCTCCATACGCTTCACCCGGGCCGCCTCCTGCCCACCACTGCTCAGACGCTCTGCAAGCTCCATCATCCGGGCACCGATCCATAACTGCTGGCCAGAATCATCGCCGTAGAAACCATCGCCGGTCATGAATTCAGGAATTCGCCAAAGTACCCTGAAATCACCGTACCAGTATTCCTCAATCTCGCGAAACGGCACTTGTTGGCTGCCCACCGGCGTCGCAATCATGGCCAGCTCACCATCCAGCTGTTCCACAACTACCTGGCGGGTACGACCGCGTTCATCCCTTAACTGAAGGATGGCCGGCCGATTGATAAACTCCAGGCTTCTCCGACTGCCCTGGCGTTCAAGGCAGGCCAGCCCTACCGTTGCGGCGTAATCACAGGCGATCGGGTTGGCCGACGGTTCATAATTCTTGCCCCACAGATCAAACAAAGCGCCGAAGGCCTCAGCCAACGACTGGGTGTGCTGGTTGAACACGAACCCCTGCGATGTTGGCTCCGGCGCCACGATTTCCGGCTGGTCAGAATCTGATACCGTTTGGGGCTCAGGCTCTGCCTCCCGTTCAATCACACCTGCAACGGACCGTTCGGCCTTGGGCTCGGCGAGTGCCGGGGTGGGTGAACCAGGAAGTTCAAGCAGCCACAAGGTGCCAATGATGGCCAGTATGACCGAGGCGACAACCAACCATACATGACTGCCCCGGCTTCGGAACGTCCCGCCGGCCGGGGCCATCGCCAGCCCGCCATTGACCTCTTTTGCCGCTTTGCGAATGTGGGTGACGGAGATCAGATGATCTCCCTCCGCATAGGCGCCGAGCAGTGCCCGGTCGCTGATCAGATTGATAAGCCGGGGTACGCCCTGACTTTCCCGATACAGTCTACGGACCGCCCCGGGGGTAAAAATATCACCCCGCATACCGGCAACATTAAGCCGGTACTGCAGATAGGCAGGCAATTCCTGCCGGTCTATTGCATCCAGGTGGTAGCGTGCCGTGACCCTTTGATTAAGCTGGCGAAGTTCCGGCAGAGCCAGGATCTCCTGCAATTCCGGCTGGCCAAGCAGAACAATCTGCAGCAGTTTCTTTTCCGAGGTTTCCAGGTTGGTCAGCAGGCGCAGCTGTTCGAGCACCTCAGCAGAGAGGTTCTGGGCCTCATCAATAATCAACACCTTGTGCCGGCCCGCAGCGTGGGCTTTCAACAAATCCTGGTTGATGCTGTCGACCAGGGTTTTGATACTGGCATCAGGTTGATGCGCTATTTCCAGTTCATCACAAACGGACGACAACAGTTCCCTGGCGGACAGGCGCGGATTCAGGACCAACGCAATATCCACATGTGCCGGCGCGTTTTCTATGAAGCAGCGGCAAACCGTGGTTTTACCGGTGCCCACCTCGCCAGTGATCACAATGAAACCGCCCTGCCCCTGCACACCGTACATCAGGTGCGCCAGTGCTTCCTTGTGGCGATCGCTGAGGTAGAGATATCGGGGGTCGGGAGCGATTGAAAATGGCGGCTCACGAAAGCCGAAGAAATCGTAGTACATGGTTCCTCAGGGCCTGGCCGGGGTATCACCGCTTACCAGTTTGAGTTCCGCTGCGCGCCGGTTTTGCTGTTTCAGGCGGCGAACGCAACGCTCCAGGGTTTTCGAGATCCGTGCGTGGGAGCGGATCATGGATATCTTGGGCCAGGTCGCCCGCTCACCTTCCAGAATCATCTCACGAACATACTCAGGGCTCGGGTTGGCAAGCATACGCCGAAAATGCCGCAGGGAATAGTTTGGTGCGATGGTCACATCGCCGGAGTATCGCTGAGCCATAATGGTATACATCTGGCCGGAAAGCTGCCGCAGGATCTCTGGCCGAACACGTTTTCGAAGGTAATCGAATACGCCTTGCCCGTGGAACTGTATCTCGGATTTCAGCAAGTGGGACGGCAGATTGGTCAGCGACAGTTTTTCATCCTGGCCACGATCCGTCAGAAACGGCACCACGTGAGGGTTGGTCTGGCTGACAATGGTGAAATTTACATCATAAAGGTGCATCAGTCGTTCAATAGGCAGATCGCTCACAACAGAGCCGTCCACAAACTTGAGCCGCGGCATGTAGGGCAGCGAATTACCGTTAAGATCTTTTTTCATCAGCGTTACCGGCGGGAAAATACCCGGTACAGCGGCACTAGCCAGGGCAGCACTCCACACCAACAGGTACGGTGACGTGTAACCGCACAGCAAGCGGGCTTTCTGATGCGCCTGCACCGGAGACACACTGATATTAATACTGCGCCCCGTGCGCTGGTAGGCTTCCTCAAAGGTATAGTCGCCAATATTCTCCCGCAGGCATCGGCGCAATGTGTCCTGATCCATCAGACCGGTTCCGCGCATGGCGCTTAACAACCCCCGCCATTTCCATGCTTTCAGGTTATGGCTTTCAGGCACCAGCATTTCAGGAATTTCAGCATCGGTATGAACTCCCAGAATGCCGGCGATAATGGCGCCGATGCTGGAGCCGGCAATCACCTGCGGCAAAAGGCCTTTCTCCCAGAGCGCCTTGATAACCCCGAAATGGAACATGCCCAGACTGGCGCCACCACTCAACAGTAAGGTGGGCCGCCCGTAGCTTGTCAGGGTGTCGCGGAAAAACTGCAGTTTGTCATACACCGGGAAGCCAGGGACCGGGTGGTCACACAGGTAATCCAGCGACTCACAGACCTGAGTGATATATTCTTCAATCAGGTGTTTGGTACCGACGCGGGAGCGGGTGTACAGCGCCGGATTCCCCATGTTACCAAGGTCGTGATGCAACCCTTCCCTGAGCGCGCGCTTCAGGCGCTCGAAATCATTCTGTTGGCGATACTGCTTGAGATTGGACAGGCGATCATAGATCAGCTCGTAATGGTAAAGATCGGAGGCAAAATCCTCTTTCCATTCAGCATTGCCCTCAAGAAAATCCAGCTCCAGTGCGGCCGCTTTCCACTGTTCATAATTCGAGGCCTGCGCCAGCATTTTTCGGAAACGGGTTATTCTCGGGTCCTTGATCACCTGTCGCCTCCCGGCTTGTACACTCAGAAATCGTCGAGCATCAGATCGTCATCATCACTCGCGAAAGGATCTTCGGTGATCTTACCATCGTTAATCAGGAATTCACGACGCTGCAGGAAGGCATTGCGCATAAACGTGTACCGATCCCCGGAAATGAAATTCTCCGCCGGGATCAGGTCTGCCCGCTTATCCACAATCTGGAGCATTCGCAGGTAATACCATTCGGGGTTCTCGACCGAGTCCCACGCCGAAGGCAGCATGAACCCGTCCGCCGCCATACCCGTGAAATACCGGGGCGTGGACGGCCCAAGCAACGGCAGCATCAGGTAAGGACCGGAATCCACTCCCCAGGTTGCCAGGGTCTGGCCGAAATCCTCTGGCCGCTCGGGCAGCTCGAAGGCGTTGGCAACATCAAAGAAACCACCAAGGCCGAAAACCGTGTTGTAGGTAAAACGGCCAAACGCCACAACCGCAGACTCACCCTTCAGCTGCAGAAGGCTGTTGGTGAAGTTACGGATTTCGGTCAGGTTATTGAAAAAATTGGTAATCCCCCGGTCCACCAGATCTGGTGTGACGGTGCGATAGCCCTTGGCTACCGGCCGGAGAAACCACCGGTCAATAGCATCATTAAAGGCGAAGACCTTTCGGTTCCAGTTTTCATAGGGATCGCCGGTTTCAACCGGCATAGTCTGTTCACCCGGGGGCTCCTGAAGATTCTGGGCCGTGGCCGGATTAAAGACCGCCAGGGCCGGGAAAACTGCGATGACCATCCAGGATGACCAGCGCCGGGACTTACGCTCTTTCATGTCGCTCTCTTGGGTTGTTTAACCTGTTCAGTTTCGTCAACAATACCGGCGCTTTATTATTATTTTTCAACCTTCCGGAGGAAATCCGATGTCAGTACCGGGAAATCCCGTCAGCTCCCTCACCATGGCACTGCGATGGGGTGATATGGATGCATACGGCCACGCCAATAACACAGTTTACTTTCGTTTCTTTGAAGAAGCCCGGATTGTCTGGCTTGCCTCACTGGAACTCGGTGGTGCCAAAGACGCCACCGGGCCGGTCATTATAAAGACCAGCGCCACATTCCTGAAGGAGCTGACTCACCCCGCCAATGTGGTGGTGGAAACTTACGCGGACAAAGCCGGAAATACCAGCCTGGACACTTACCACCTGTTGAAAGACAAGGATACCGGAGATATCTACGCGGAAGGCTATGCGAAAATCGTCTGGACGGACCGGGCGACACGCAAATCCACCCCGCTGCCAGATACCCTGCGGGCACTGGCAGCGAGATAAACCTGCTCAGCGGTGGCGAACCACGACGCTGCCAATGGAATAGCCGGCGCCGAATGAGCAGATCACGCCCAGATCGCCGGCTTTCAGATCGTCCTTGTATTTGTGGAACGCGATGATGGAACCAGCGGAACTGGTGTTAGCGTATTCGTCCAGAATCACCGGAGCCTCTTCCACACTGGCATCGCGACCCAGAACCTTGCGCGCAATTAACTGGTTCATGTTCAGGTTGGCCTGATGCAGCCACATTCGGGTGAGATTATCCGGGCTGAGGGAAAGGGATGCCAGGTGGCCCTGAATGGTCTCGGCCACCAGGGGCGAGACTTCCTTGAACACCTTCCGCCCTTGCTGGATAAACAGTTTGTCCGCCTTGCCAATGCCGGATTCATCGGCACGATTGAGGAAGCCGAAGTTATTCCGGATGTTGTTGGAAAACTTGGTTTTCAGACGAGTACCCAGAATTTCAAAACCCTGGCCGGCTTTGGTGTCTTCCTCACGCTCAACCAGTATCGCCGTGCAGGCATCACCGAAGATAAAGTGGCTGTCCCGATCCCTGAAATTCAAGTGGCCGGAGCAGATTTCCGGGCTGACCACCAGCACCGAACGTGCTGCACCATTTTCGACCGAGTTGACTGCCGCCTGCAGGCCGAAAGTGGCAGAACTGCACGCCACGTTCATGTCATAGGCAAAGCCTTCAATACCCAGGGCTTCCTGCACTTCAATGGCGATGGCCGGATACGGCCTTTGCAGGTTGGAACAGGCAACAATGACGGCATCGACATCGGCCGCCGTTTTACCCGCCTGGGCCAGGGCTTCCTTGCTCGCGGCCACAGCCATATCACACTGTACCGACGGTTCATCGTTGCTGCGCTCCGGAATGTAGGGGGTCATCCGGTGGGGATCAAGAATACCATCCCGATCAATAACATGCCGGCGCTTGATACCGGAGGCTTTTTCAATAAAGGCAGAAGACGAGGGTTGCAGGGCAGCGACCTCACCACGGGCAATTTCGTCGGCATGCTCGTTGTTGAACAGCTCCACGTACTGATTGAACGCTTCAACCAGTTCATCATTCTCGATAATGGCGGGCGGCGTATACAGGCCGGTTCCGCTGATGACGGCTTTAATCACAATAACCCCACGTCACAATTATAAAAACGGTTTCTGACATCACGATGTCAGAAATACTAACACAGTCCGGCAGAATTGCCCGTGGGACTATCGTCCAGTGGCCCCGTTATAGTGCATCCGAAAACGTTATATACGGGTCTTTTCCCATTGTTTATCCAGCCGCTTCGCCGAAACCGTCATTACCGTGCCCAGTTGTTGGGCAAAAAACGACACCCGGAACTCCTCCATCATCCAGCGGTAGGTTTCCAGCTCCGGGTCTCGCACGCCCTGGCGCTTCTGTTGCTCCAGTTTCGCGGCATACCGCGCCCATAATGGCTCAATGGTGTGAAGAAATTCCCGCTCACGGCCCATTTCCCGCGGCATTTTTTCCAACCGGATGTCCGCCGCTTCAAAGTAGGTGCCGAACCGTTCCAGCCACTGAGCCGGGGTATTGACCAGGAATCCCGGGTACACCAGATGTTGCAACTGGAATTTGAGGTCAGCCATGCTTGCCGCCAGCGCCAGATTGATCTTGCCCTTGAGCTGTTTCGCGACTTTCTGGTAGCCGTTCATAGCCTGAAACAGACGCTCGTCAGCAGCTTCCAGAGCAGGAATGAAGTCCCCCCGGTGGCGGTCGAACAGCTCTGCGAACGCCTGTTCGGTTCTGGGCAGTTGATCCGCCAGAAAATGCTGCATAACCGTCGACAACACCAGATCATCCAGCAGTCCCTTTGCCTGGCCGATCGGTGCAAACATCAACGCAGACTGCTTGAACCGGGGCAGCTTTCGTTCAAGATCCACCAGGGTATTGCCGAACCGGTTCACAATCAGCCGCGCAACGCCGCGACGATGGGTATCCTCGGCGGTGAGCTTGTCCAGGCAACGAGAAGCCCGCACCTTATTACCCAGATCTTCCAGAGCCGGGTACACCGTGACCTGCATACCGCCTTTTTCTGTTTGAACCTGCTCCGGGAAGGCGCCGAATTGCCAGTCGGTGTATTCACCCGCCTGTTTTTGCCCGGGTTCATCTCTCGTCGCCGAGGCCAGCGCTTCTTCGGCCCGGCCCTCCAGTCTGGCCTGGAGCTCATCGGTGTCTCGGCTTTCGGCGATGACCTTGCCTTTATCGCCGGTCACCCTCAGGTTCATCCTCAGGTGGCGGGGCAGCTCCTCCTCCGGCCAGGCATCCGGATCAATCTGGACCCCCGTCATGCGACGCAGCTGTTCGCCCAGTTTGATCGCCAGAGGCTCATTGCCCGGCTGCAGGTTGGCCAGCGCGGCGTCGACAAAGTCCGGTACCGGCACAAAATTTCGGCGCAGCGCTTTCGGCAGACCTTTTACCAAGGCAATGCATTTTTCCCGAAGCAGCCCCGGTACCAGCCATTCCAGACGTCGGGCGGGTATCTGTCGCAAAGCCATCAAGGGCACGTTGAGGGTGACACCGTCGCGCTCACTGGTTGGCTCAAATTCGTAGCTCAGAGGGTACTTCACCCCCTCCCATTCCAGGTAGTCGGGATACTGCTGGGCCGAGGACTCATCCAGAGGCCTTTGCAGAACGTCGGCCTCTGTCAGCTCCAACTTCTTCAGTTCCTCGGCAGATAATCCTTTCCACCAGGACTCAAAATGTCGGCCACTAACGATATCCGATGGCAGTCTCTGATCGTAGAACGCCACTAAAACTTCATCATCCACCAGAAGATCCCGCCGCCGGGTTTTCTTCTCCAGATTCTCGACGGTATCCAGCATTTCGCGGTTACGGGCAATAAACGGCGCCCTGGACTGGAAATCCCCCTCAACCAGGGCACGGCGAATAAACAGATTCCGGCACTCGGCGGGGTCTACCTTAGCGTAAGGAATGCGGCGCTTGGGGACCACATCCAGGCCATAAAGTGTGACCTTCTCATACCCCATCACCTGCGCACGCTTCTGCTCCCAGTGGGGCTCAAAAAAGTGGTGCTTTACCACGTGGCCGGCCAGCGGCTCCACCCATTCGGGCTGAATGGCCGCCACCATTCGGGCAAACACCTTGCTGGTTTCGACGATCTCGGCCGCCACAATCCACTTGGGTGCCGTCTTGCCAACTTTGGAACCCGGGAAAATCATTACCTTGCGGTTTCGGGTGGCCAGATACTCCCGCTTTTCCACTTTCACCGCCACCTGGCCAAGCAAGCCGGCCAGAATGGCTTTATGCACTGCGTCGTAGTTGGCCGGCTGGCTATTCAATGTCAGCTTCTGCTCCCGGCAGATCAGGGTGAGCTGGCGGTGAATGTCCCGCCACTCACGCATTCGCATCCAGCTCAGGAAAGTTTTCTGGCACAGTTTCTTGAGCTGGTTCTGGGACAATTCCTGCCGCTGCTCCTCAAACCAGTTCCAGATATTCAGCAGGGTAGCGAAATCCGATTCCTTGTCGTTGAACGGTGCGTGAGCCTGGTCGGCCGCCTGCTGCTTGTCCTGTGGGCGTTCCCTGGGGTCCTGAACGCTCAGGCCGGCAATCACAATCGACACTTCCGCCAGACTGCCCTGCTCTGCTGAGGTCACCAGCATCCGGGCTAACCGGGGATCCAGCGGCAATCGGGCCATGGTGCGCCCAAGCCTGGTGACACGCCGTTTGTCATCGACGGCGCTAAGCTCTTCCAGCAGCTTGTAACCATCGTTGACCTGACGACGGTCCGGCGCCTCAAGAAACGGAAAATGCCGGATCTCACCCAGTCCGGATGTCGCCATTTGCAGGATAACGGAGGCCAGGTTGGTTCTCAGGATTTCGGGATCGGTGTATTCCGGGCGGTTCAAAAAGTCCGTTTCGTCGTACAGACGGAAACAGATCCCCGGCGCCACACGGCCACACCGGCCTGCCCGCTGGTTGGCACTGGCCTGGGAAATCGGTTCAATTGGCAGCCGCTGTATTTTCGAGCGCACACTGTACCGGCTGATGCGCGCAACGCCGGTATCAATCACGTAGCGAATACCGGGCACGGTCAGCGAGGTCTCAGCCACGTTGGTGGACAACACAATCCGCCGTCCCTTGTGGCCCTGAAACACCCGGTTCTGTTCCTGGTTACTCAGGCGGGAATACAACGGCAACACTTCGGTATGACGCAGGTCGGCGTGGCGCAGCACCTTGCTCACGGCCCGGATCTCGCGCTCGCCTGGCAGAAAAACCAGTACATCGCCCGGAGGCTGCTTTTCCTGGCGTTCATGCTGTTCAATCTCGTCCAACGCCGAGAGAACACCATCGGTCCAGCCCTGATCCCTGTCGTCCTCGTCCCCAACCAGGGGGCGATATCGAATATCTACCGGAAAGGTACGACCGCTGACTTCAATCACCGGCGCTTCGTTGAAAAACTCGCTGAAGCGCTCCACCTCGATCGTGGCCGAGGTGATGATGACTTTCAGATCCGGGCGCTTCGGCAACAGTTGCTTGAGATAGCCGAGCAGAAAATCAATATTCAGGCTGCGCTCGTGGGCCTCATCGATAATCAGCGTGTCATAGCGATCCAGAAAACGGTCATGCTGCACTTCTGCCAGAAGGATGCCGTCGGTCATTACCTTGACCCGGGACGATTCCGAGGTGTTGTCGGTAAACCGCACCTGATACCCGACCTGCTGGCCTACCGTCTCACCCAGTTCTTCGGCAATCCGGCTGGAAACACTGCGCGCGGCGATACGCCGGGGCTGGGTATGGCCAATAAGCCCGCGGATGCCCCGCCCCAGGTTCAGGCAAATCTTCGGAATCTGAGTGGTTTTACCGGACCCGGTCTCACCAGCAATGATCACCACCTGATGGTTATTGATGGCATCACTGATGTCCTCGACGCGATCGCTGACCGGCAACCCGGCGGGAAAGGTGGCCGGCTTGTGCAGAGCCTGACGCTTACGTACCTTCTCCAGCCCCTGATCCAGCCATTGCGCCATCTTTTCCAGATCCTTATTGCCGGGGCTACCCTTACAACGGCTTACACGGCGAATGATGCGGGCGGCCTCCTGCTGGTTACAGGCGTCCAGCTGGCTCATCATCGCTTTGACGGCGGCCCGGGGGTCAACAGGAGTATCGGAACGAGTGTTGTCAGTCATTAACAGCTGCAGGCTCATCAATGGATAGGTGGAACGTCAGGGCGAAACAGTCTAACGAAAACCGGAGCCAAGAAACACAAAGACCCCGCCGAAGCAGGGTCTTTGGTTGGCATGAGGGCCTCGCCTGTTACTTGGCGTTGGCCTCGTCCCGCAGCTCACGGCGCAGGATCTTGCCTACGTTGCTCTTTGGCAGTTCATCACGGAACTCAAAGTGCTTGGGTACCTTGTAGGCGGTCAGACGCTCCCGACAGAACTCCTTGAGTTCGTTGGCGGTTACACCTTCTTTGGTGGGCACTACATAAACCTTCACCGCTTCACCGCTCTTGGCATCGGGGATCCCCACGGCGGCACACTCCACCACTTTCGGGTGTGTGGTCACAACATCTTCGATTTCGTTCGGGAACACGTTGAAACCGGACACGATGATCATGTCCTTCTTACGATCCACAATGCGGATGTAACCGTCTTCCTGGATCAGGGCCACATCGCCGGTCTTCAGGAAACCGTCATCGGTGAACGACTTCTGTGTATCATCCGGACGCTGCCAGTAACCGCGCATCACCTGCGGGCCTCTTACACACAGTTCCCCCGGCTCGCCGACCGGTGTTTCATTGCCGTCGTCGTCAATGGTTTTGACCACAGTGGACGGAATCGGCAGACCGATGGTTCCAATCTGGATGGCGCTGCGGGGGTTGAAGGTAACCACCGGCGAGGTCTCGGTCATACCGTAGCCTTCGCTGATTTCGCAACCGGTCACACGCTGCCACATTTTCGCGGTATCACTGGTCAGGGCCATACCACCAGAGGCAGTCAGCTTGAGGCCAGAGAAGTCCAGATCCTGGAAATCCTCGTTGTTGCACAGGGCCACAAACAAGGTATTCAGGCCAATAAAGGCAGAGAACTTCTGCTTCTGCAGCTCTTTAACAAAGCCGGGGATATCACGCGGGTTCGGAATCAGAACGTTATGGGCACCTGCTTCCAGCATAATGCCGCAGTTCAGGGTGAAGGAGTAAATGTGGTACAGCGGCAGCGGTGCAATCACCACTTCCTTGCCCTCTTCCACCTGATCTTCCAGCATTGGCCGGACTTGTGTCAGGTTGGCCACCAGGTTGGCGTGAGTCAGCATGGCACCCTTGGCAACACCAGTGGTACCACCGGTGTACTGCAGCACGGCCAGGTCATCCAGCTTGATGTCGACCGGGGTAAACTTTTCACGGGCACCGGCACTGAGTACCGCCGGCAGCTTATGAGCACCCGGAATGTTGAACGCCGGAACCATCTTCTTGAGGTGCTTCACCGCGGCATTCATCAGGGTACGCTTGATGGGGGAATGCATATCGGCAATCTCGGTCACGATCACGTGCTCGATGCCGGTATGAGGCAACACCTTCTCCGCGTTGTCGGCCATATTGGCCAGAACAACCAGAGCCTTTGCGCCAGAATCGTTAAACTGGTGCTCCATCTCACGAGTGGTGTACAGGGGGTTGGTGTTCACCACAATCAGGCCAGCGCGCATGGCCCCAAACACAACCACCGGATACTGGGTTACGTTCGGCATCTGTACCGCAATGCGGTCGCCCGGTTTCAGGTCAGTCTTGTTCTGCAGCCAGGCCGCGAAGTTACGGCTCTGAGTATCAAGATCCCGATAGGTCAGGGTAACGCCAACTGCTGTAAACGCAGGCTTGTCTGCAAACTTCTGTACCGCCTGCTCAAAAACATCCACCATGTTCTTGTATTTATTGAGATCGATTTCCCGGGGGATGCCAGCTGGGTATTTGTCTTGATAGAACTGCTCAAAATCCATCACCATCTCCTGTCTGATTGGCGCTGTGGGGTACTACCGGATGGGTTCAGAAGCCCCCTGATTGTAATGTTTTGCCAAGACCGATCGCTCGGGAAAATCAACCCGACGAAAGTATCAGCCTCAAAAAAGTGGGGAGAGAATAGCAGTTTTGTTAACGATGAGGTAGTTTTCAGATCAGCAAACGGTACAACCGTACTCGAACACTGAATCACCGGAGCCTGTGATGAGCGACACCCTGGATACGCTGGAAAACATTACCTACGACGAACTGAACGAAGGCGATTCAGCCACCTTCACACGCACCCTCACCGAAGATGAGCTGGTGCTGTTTGCTGCAGTATCCGGGGACGTAAACCCGGTGCACCTGGATTCGGAGTTTGCCGCAGAATCCATGTTCCGGGAGCGCATCGCTCATGGTATGTGGAGTGGCTCACTGATTTCTGCCGCCCTGGCCACAGTCATGCCCGGCCCCGGCACCATCTACCTGGAACAGAGCCTGTCGTTCAAACGACCGGTCAAGCTGGACGACACACTGACCGTCACCTTGTCGGTGCTTCGCAAGGAACCTAAAAACCGTGTCTCTTTTGGCTGCGATGTGCGCAATCAGAACGGTGATCAGGTGGTTACCGGCGAGGCCAAGGTGATTGCCCCCACCGAAAAGATTTCGTTGCAAAAACCCCGCTTGCCGAAAATCACCATTGAAAACTGAGTTTCGGCTGGCATTACCCCGGAAGGAAATCGATGGGGAATCGTACCTTCCGGGTTTCCACATTGGCTGCCCCGAAATTGAACATCTGTACGCGCAAAGCAATGCGCTTCTCCAGCATCGGGTGATCCAGTTCAGAACCCACCACGTCACAGGCTGAGACACTGCCATCCGGCTCAATCACCAGTTCCAGGGTAACCTTACCCTCAAGGGTTGGATCCTGCCTTAACTCCCGCTGGTACAGCGAATAGAGCACGCTCTTCTGGGCATCAAATACTTGCCGGATATTGCTCATGGCACGCTCGCCCACTGACGGCCGGGCGGGTTCCGGCTGGCTTGCCACCTGAGGCGCGGTTTCCCGGGGAGCGGCTACGTCACTGGTTTCATGCTTTGCCAGTTCGACTTCCCGAACTGGCCCTTCGCGGGTTTCAACACCGCCGCTGCCTTGCAGTACCGAATCATTCGGCGTTTCCGGTGCCAGGCCAACCGCCTGACTGTTATTAACATTCGCGACACGCTGCACCTCAGGTGCCGGAGTGTCCACAGACGTCAGAGCACTGAGCCGGTCTTTCATGGCAAACAGGCCGGAACGTGAGGCGGTTTCACGAGCCTGCTCGGTCGTCTGCGGCGCAGGCTTCGGCTCCGTTTTTGCGACAGTCGGCTCAGGACGGGTCTGTGGCGGCTCCTCAACCTGCGTCGGTTCCGGCTCTGGCTCTGGCTTGGGTTGCTCAGGTTCTGGCTCCACAACCGGCTCGGGTGGCTCAACCGGCTTGGGTGGCTGTACCAGCTTCGCCAGCCGAGGCGGCAATTGCTCCGCCTGTTCACGCTCAGGTTCCGGTACCTGCAGGCCCGGAATAATGAGGGCAGGAATCAGAAACAGCGCCAGCATCAGCCCGGTTATCAGGCCGAAGCGGCCTGACTCTGCTCTGTCCCTGGACCAGGGCAGCCGGGAAGGTTGCGACAGCTCCCTGTGATCAACCATTACGAACCTCCGACTCCACCGCCAGTCGTACCTGCCGGAACTGCTCATCGACACAGGTCTGCATGATCTTTCTCAGCAACCGGTAATCGGTATCTTTCGCTGCCATAATCGTAACTTCAAGACCGTTTTCCGGTACCTCAGCCCAACGGTTCCTTCGGTACGCCAACTCTTCGGACAAGCCGGCAATGCGAGTATCCGTGGCTTCTATGCCGTCCAGGCGCGCCACTTCCCGGCCCTGGACCAGAATGGACTGGCCGACCACCTGTACCGTCAGATTTTCCACGGCTTCCTGTTGGGCGGTCGAACTGGGCAGGGGAACATCCGCAGTGTTCTGCATGACCTTAACATCCGAGGAATTCACCATCAGGAAGAACACCAGGATGGTAAAGATATCCATCAGTGACACCAGGTTCAGGCCACCCGCCTTGTGCATCCGGCCATAGTGTCGCTGGCGCAGTCGGGCTCGTCTCGACAACTTCACGCGCCTTCTCCTTTGCCTTCCATCGGTCGCGCGGCCAGATTGCGATCCTCACCAGCATCCATCAAAGACACATCCGGAAAGAGCTCTGCTTCCACAACGCTCGCTGCCACCACCGCCTGGTAAGAGCGCACCGTATCCATAACCGACACCAGAGTCTGGTAGTCAACGTCTGGTCCGACTTCCAGGATCACGTCCGTCTTGTCGGGCATCCGGGATTTAATCTGCTGCAACAGTTCACTCAGCCGTGAATAGGCCTGGCCCTGCCCGGTAACAGGCAACACATCAATGAGGCCGCGGTCGCTGTCCGCCACCTCAATACCCTCCGGGAGGACCGTCACCACCAGCCGGAACGATTCGGCATCCGGCGCCTGCCCCGCTTCCATGCCCGGAAAGTTAAGCTCGATCATCCGGATCTGGCTGAACACCATGCCCAGAAGCAACACCGGCACCAGCACAATCATCAGATTGAGAAAGGCGGTAATGTCGAGGTCTGCCGAGGCCGTCAGTCTGCGATGTCGACGTCTCATGTTCGGCTACTCCTGATCAGATCCTGGATTGCCGGCACCATCAGGCGGCCGCCGCCGGCCGGTTTGCGGACTCAGACACCATGTTAAGGAGCTTGACCCCCGCCATTTCAAAACTGTCGACAATCTCGTTGGTGCGGGTCTGCAGTACCGCATGGAACAGGAGCAGCGGAATGGCCGACATCAGGCCAAAAGCAGTGGTATTCATGGCCACTGAAATACTTTCCGATAACAGCGATGCCTTCTGCGCGGGGTCTGCGGCAGCAACCGCGGTGAATGCCGCAATCAAGCCAATGATGGTGCCAAGCAAGCCCAGCAGCGTCGCAATGTTGGCCAGGGTGGCGAGATACTGCGTGCGCTTTTCCAATCGGGGCAGCACTTCCATCAGCCCCTCTTCCATCGCGTATTCGATGTCTTCACGCCGGCAGTTATTGATCAACCGGGCAATGCCAGCGCCAAGCACTGAGGCAATTGCGCTGTCTGAGCTGGACGCCGCCTTCATGGCGCGCTGGTAATCACGTTTTTGCAGGGCGGGCAGAATGCCGCGCTCAAATGCCACCCGGTTTCGACGGCGAACCGCTCCGAGATACAGGAAACGTTCCAGAGTGATCGCCAGCCCCAGTGCAAGCACAATGGCAATCGGGTACATGAAGGGACCACCCTCCTGGAAAAAGCGGATAACGGTATCAAGCATGGTGTAGTTCTCCATCTACTGCGACGTTACGGTTGCGACTCGACTGGTGCGGCGCCCTGCCCTGCAGAAAGCGTTGGTGTCAGCACAAGGGGGTTCAGGGTTTCGCGGAACTGGCGGTGGTTCTCCAGAACCGGTTGAGGTACCGGATGCAAAAGTTCCGGTGCCTGTTGATTGAGTTCGGTTCTCGGGCGCCGGGGCAGGCTCGGCGTTTGCCAGGGCAATATGTACAGAATTCTCGGATCGTCTTCGCCGGTGCCAGCGGAGAGCCCCCGTACCTGCAGAACGTTCTGTTGGCTCTGCCCCGCCTCACTGATCCCTTCTGCGGAATAGCCGATGGCCGGCCAAAGTAACAGAACAAACAGGGGGAAACCGCAGCACGTTAACCTGGACAGCATCATTCCAGCCTCCGTTCAAGATCTGCAATCCAGCCGGCAACCTGCGAGCCTTCCTCCCCCACCAGGGACTGATATTGCTGGTAATGTTCCAGCGCCTTGTCGAGGTCCAGCAGGTAGAGCTCCGATATCACCGCCAGGTTGTAATGCAGTTCCGCCACCTTCGGCGTCACCTTCAACCCCGCTTCCAGCATCTCGGCGGCTTCCTCAAAGCGCTCCTGCTCTTTAAGAAGCAGTGCCAGATTGTTGCGGACCCTCACGTTGGCAGGATCCGCCGCAACCGCCTGGTGCCAGGCCTCCAGCGCCGTCTTCCGGTCACCGGCTTCGTAGGCCTGCCGGCCCTGCCGCTCCCACTCTTTTGACTGTTCCGGCTGATACACCGGCGCCACTTTTTCAGGTGCCGGCGCTTTGGAAGCGCAGCCAGCCAACCCCGCAAGAACCAGAAGAAGTAAAAACCGGAAAACCTGGGGTATCCCTCTCAACCTCATCATGAGCCTCCCTGATTGGTGTCCGTCGTCCAACTCATCCAGCGAAGCTGTCGGTCGTAGCGCCCGGGGTGCATGGTGGCCAGGGCCTCCAGGCTGCGCTGAATCCACTCATCGAAACCCTCCGTGGGGATACGTTCGTGGTTGCGGGCGTGCAGCGCCATGGCCTCTTCCTCAAGCGGAAACGCTTCCTCTTCCAGAAGCATCTGATACTGCATCGCTTCCATTTCGTTCAGCTCTGCGGGTATTTCAGAGGACATGAGGTCAGACGCCAGTGTTCGATAGAGTTCTGCACGGCGATATAAAACCTCCGAACGAACCCCCTCGCCGGCAAAGGACTCCGCCTCCTGCAGGTACTCCTGAGCCTGCTGCATGGCGGCCTGTTTTCGTGCAAGTGACTTCTCCAGCGGGTGAGCCAGAGCAATACCGGCAAAACGCTCTGCCGTCTGTGCACCAAAGAACAGTGCCGCATCTGCCGCCCATTGCAGGGTATCGTCGGAATGCCACTGGCTGGCTCTTTCCTGAGCCAGCAGTTGTTCACGCACAGCAACCGCCGAGTCTCCCGATTCGATCAAGCGCTGGCGCATGGTCTGCTGTTGAACATGCTCCTCGGCGGAATCGGGCGTGGGTGCAACCGCCAGCCAGTTTTTGTAAAGCTGGTTTCTGGAAGCGCTGTCACCCTCTGCGTGGAAAATGGCCGCAGCACGCAGCCTGGTGGGCCACGGGTCCGCAAGCGTTTCTGAGCGACTCAGCAGCTCCTCCGCGGCTTTTAATCCCTGGCCAGATTCCTGATAGGCAAGAACCAGCTTCTCACTGGTTTCAGGCGTAAGCTCATGACTCGGATAATCCATCCGGAAGCGTTGGAGTTCATTGATGGCAGCCAGCCAGTCGGATGCCCGAAGCAGGGTATTCGCGGCATCATAGCGAGCCTTGATCGCAATTTCAGAGCCCGGCATAACGCCCTCAACCCTCTGGAAATGCGCCACGGCCAAAGTTGCGTCGCCGGCACGAGCAGCCTTTTCACCCTGCTGATAGATAGCGGACGCGAGTTGTTCCAGAAGACTGCGCCTTTGGCTTTCTGCATCCGGGCTGGCTTCGTCAGCCAATGGCAAAGCCTGGCGCCACGCACGTTCAGCTAGCCCAAATTCGTTGTTTTTCTGTCGAATACGTGCGGTCACCAACCACGCGGCGTAACGCTCGGTAACCCCCGCCCGCTCCCAGGTCAGTGTAGAACTGGCGTATTGCAGGGCACGCTCGAATTCGCCCAGGTCGTACCAACGGTTGGCAAGGTCGGCACGGAGCCCCGACAGACGTTCATCCGGGCCAAACGCCTCTGCATATTGCTGCTCTTCGTTGCTCAGGACGAGCAGCGTCGCAGTTCTGCTCTCTCCTGATGCCAGCTCAAGATCCTCACGAACAATTCGGATCGCGGCCCAGGCCGAATCCCGGGAATCCCCGTGGCGATGGTCGTAGGCTGCGGCCCGGAAATTCCTGACGGCTTCAGCCCGATCGCCAGCCAGTAACCGGGCATCGCCTGCGAGATGGAGCAGTTCCCCGGCTTGATCCGAGCGAGGTGCCAGCCGTTCGTAATAATGGGCGGCTTTGGCCCAGGCTTCACTGGCGGCAGCCGTTTGGTTCCGGCTACTGAGGTCTGTACCGGTGGCGTAGTAGTGATCAGCGAGGAAGCGGGTGTATTGCGCCCAAAGCCCCTTCTGCTCAGGAGTCATCGTCTGGAATCGGGCCTCTGCCCCCAAACGCTGGACGTAATCATCCCGCGCCGCCAGAGCTTTTGAGGTATTACCGGCCAGTTGCCAGTAGGACACACTCTGGGCCAGGAAATCCGGGCTCGCTGTGTGGCCCGGAAACTCGGACACAAAAGCGTTGTTGACTGACACCGCCCGTTCATAACGACGTTCCACCGCATGCAGATCCGCAAGCCGGTCGTATAACAGATGCTGCCATGCTGATGACTCACGACCATCCAGCCAGCCGACAAGGGTCCGGGCATCACTCTGGCGGGACGCCATCAAAGCCAGCACCCGGAAGGTGTCCTCCAGCATATCCATGGACTGCGCCGGCGGGTTGACCAGCGTGGATTGGTCTGGCAATTGCTGATCCAGTACCGCCATGAACGTCGCTGCCGCGCGGGTCCAGGCGGGCTCACCCTGTTTAAACTGACTCCAGCCGAGCATGTAGCGGGCTTTGGCGGCGAGCTCCTGATGGCTGTCATGCTCCAGCAACTGCAGGTAACCGGCCTCAGCCTCTGCGTAACGGCCGGCGGAGAAGGCCGCTTCCGCTATGCGAAAACGGGCCTCAGGTACCAGTTCCGAGTTCGGGTAAAGCCCAACAAGCTGTTTCAGTCTTGCGATGGACTGCTCCGGTTGACCGGTCAGCGCGTGGGCCTTGGCCATCTGGTACAGCAACTCGTCGAGACGCCCGGAAAAGGACCCTTTGGCCAGAATGCTTTCGTAGCTCTCGAGCACTTCCTCATAGATGGCCGCTTCCCGCTCTTCGGAGAACCCGACGTCCTCTCCCGACCTATCACGGATGTTGTTGAGCCGGTTCAGGGCGTCTATCCGCACTTCAGGCTCATCCGAGGACTCAAACAGCTTCTGATAACGGCGAGCCACTTCAAGAGGCGAAATCGCCGGCAGTGGCCGGCTCTCAAATTTCAGAAACACCGGGCGCATATCCCCCAGGGTTTCACCATCCCGCCCCAACTCCACGCGGAACGATTCCTGCGCAGAAACCGGCGCTTGGGCCAACGCCATAATCATGACAAGGGATGCCGCAAAGGACTTCGGAGCAAAAGGCAGATTCACTGTGCACCCTCCCCGAGATTTTCCAGAGCGAGATACTCGTAGAGATGGGCGATTTGCTGCTCGGTTTTGTCCAGCGCGTGAGTCATGCGCTGGGTCTGCGTTTTAACAAACGCCAGTGCCAGTGCATCCAGTTCTCGCGCAGCCTGCTCCCGGAGACTGAGGGTCTTGTAACGTAAATCCTTGGTGGCGTCGCTCAATGCACGAGCTTCGTCCAGAACCGTCTCCAGGCGCTCAGGCCTTTGGAGGATCTGCTCATTCAACGCGCCCATGCGGCGGCCGGCTCCTGCCAGGGACTGTTTTAGCTGACGCAACTCTGTGACCTGGGCAGGCGTTGCCGCCTGCTCCACCAACCCATTCAATCTGGATTCCAGATCACTTTGCTGCTGCTCAAGCACCACGGTTTGTGACGCCGCCCCCCCTGAACCGGCCGAGGCCATAAAGCCTTCAAGGGCCTGGATGAAAACCTCCAGGTTGTACTTGCTCGCATCCAGTGTTGCGACCATCTCATCAAGGCGCGCCACCCTCCGCACCGCCACCTGGGCCCCGGGTTCTTCCATGAAGCGCAGAAGATACGCCATTCGTGGCTGGGTTAACGTTCGGTTATCGGCCAAAAACCATTGAATGTCGTCGCTACGGGCATCCTGAACCAGAGCTTTGTAGGCTCCTTCAGCCGTGATCCTTTCGGACAACTTGCCAAGGGTAACCCGTTCTCCCTCATAGGCCGCGTTGGCTGCCAACCAGGATTCTCCCGCCTGGCCCGGGTACCCGGAAAGATCGTAACCACGGCCCATACCAATCCACGCATCTGAAACACCGGGAAACGCCAGCGGAAATTTCTTGGCACGGTGCCAGCTCTGCATGGCGACACGGTGGTTACCTTTGCGCGACAGCGCCAGTCCATGAAGGTAGAGAGCCTGAGGTGTGTGATAGCTTTCCAGAGAGACCTTCTCCAGGAAATCAATCGCTTTGTCGTAATCTTCGCTACCCAATGCAAGATAGCCGGCCCGGAGATTGAGCTGATCCAGCAGTGCCCGGCTCCGGCTGGTGTCGGTATCCTTGGCAGCCATGGCCATGGCAACCCGGAGCGAAACCAGGGCCCGTGACGAATCGAGATCATCGCGGGCGAAATCCGCCGCCAGGTTCATATAGCCCACAGCCGCCCAGTAGCCATCTTCCATACGCGCAAGGTATTGACCGGCCGCGTCGGTCTTCCCTTGTATTCTGGCCAGCTCCGCCAGACCAAGAAGCGCTTTTTGAGCCACTTCGCCATAGCCGGTTCGGCGCGCCTGTTGGTACCAGTTTTCCGCACCGGTGAGATCGCCATCTTCCTGTGCCATTTCAGCCAGAGCCAATGCCGCTTCGCCACGGTGAGACGCACCGTTAAATACACCCTCAAACCCAGCCCTGGCCTCGTCATGCTGCCCCGAGGCCAGCATAAGCCGGGCCTGAAGGTAATCGGCCGATTCGCCTTCAAGCTTCATTGCCAACCCGACAACCGAGGAAGCCTCACCGGTATCCAGCGCAAAGCGAACCACACCAGATGCCAACGAGTTATCCATGGCATTTGCTACCGGCGTTGCCACACCTGCCAGCATCGCTGCCATGACACCAATACTGTTTCGGAGGAACAGAGACATGCGCCCATTCATGGCCGGTTATTTCCACTCAACAAATGAGACTTCCGGTTCATAGTCCGGTGCCTTGGCGTTCAGCGTCATCTGCAGGCGCAAAGTGCCGGGCTGTTTCCGGAAATCGTGGACAATCTCCCGGCGCACGAAACGATTGTTGGCCGCCCGGGCGTTGATCACTGCCTTGAGAGTATGTCTTCCGTCCGCGAGGTTGCCGATAAACAGTTGATGTACACCGCCCTGGCCCAGTGAGCTCCGTTCGTTTTCTGTGTACAGATGAGCGGTAACCGGCTGCTCATTGACGAACAGTTCTACCGAATCCAGCTCCAGGGCCTGCCGGTTCGCCAAAGACAGAAAAACCGCCACCCGGGTATTCACCGGGTGCAGCAGTTTCTGCTCAAGGGCATGCACACTCGCGGTATGCCGGGTAATGTCAGCGTTCAGACGCTCGATCTGCTCATCGAGCGACGATGCGTGGGAGGTTGCCGCCATCGCGGCAATGATCATTCCGGATATACAAAACCCCCTGATCCCTGGGGCAATCCGGCACTTTTGTGGTTTTTGTCTGCCGAACATCACTTTCCTGCCTTGCCGGGCCGCGCTGGTGCGCGGCTCAGGTAACATTTCGAAATAAAGAGTAACACCCGCTAACAACCAAGAACGGTATCCATTTCACCAAATGAGCATTTGGCCGGGTATTGGCAACGAAAAGCGTCGACTAATTTGACAGAAACAAAGAAAAGGGATGCGGATCACAGAGGACTGGACAGCCCTATGACGAGGCAACTTATTGATACTAAAAGCAGATACAGGGGCATGGCCCCGGAATTGCTCTACCAGAGATGGCGGGAGCGCCTTTCGGGCAACCCCCGCTTGAATATGCCGAGCTTTGCCGATGCCCTCAACCGCATCGGCTTTTTTTTATTTACTCAACTGCCTCATGGCCGATTCGAGCCCCTCAATGGTCAAAGGGTACATATGATTATTGACCAATTGCTGGGTAATGCCCAGTGAACCACCCGATCCCCAGTAGCTTTCTGGTAACGGGTTGAGCCACACCACCTTTCGGAAATGCTCGGTCACACGCTGGAACCAGGTGGCGCCTGCTTCCTCATTCCAGTGTTCGATCGAGCCACCGGGATGCGTGATCTCATAAGGCGCCATGGTGGCATCCCCGACAAAAATCACCTTATAGTCCGGCGTATATTTATGCAGGATGTCCCAGGTGCTGAGCGTCTCGTTCATGCGCCGGATGTTATTCTTCCACACGCTTTCATAAATGAAATTGTGGAAGTAGAAATACTCCATGTGCTTGAACTCAAGACGTGCCGCGGAGAACAGCTCTTCACACACGCGAACGTGAGGATCCATTGAACCGCCCACATCAAAAAAGATCAGAACCTTCACGGCGTTGTGCCGCTCCGGAACCATTTTCAGGTCCAGGTATCCTGCATTGCGGGCCGTTGAGCGGATGGTGTCATCCATGTCGAGCTGGTCTGCCGCGCCCTGTCGGGCAAATTTACGCAGCCGGCGCAAGGCGACCTTGATGTTGCGGATGCCGAGGGTGATGCTGTCGTCCAGATCACGGAACTCACGCTTTTCCCAGACTTTAACCGCCCGGCCGTGGCGACCCTTGTTCTGGCCGATGCGGAAACCTTCCGGGTTGTAACCGTTGGCACCAAACGGTGAGGTTCCGCCGGTACCAATCCATTTGTTACCGCCGGCGTGACGCTCCTTCTGCTCTTCCATGCGCTTTTTGAAGGTTTCGATCAACTCTTCCAGCCCGCCGAGAGACTCGATCTTGGCTTTCTCTTCATCGGTCAGGTGTTTCTCGAATTCGGCGCGCAGCCAATCGTCCGGTATCAGCGCCTCGAGCAGATCATCGAGATTCTCGATGCCTTCAAAATAAGCCTGGAAGGCGCGATCAAACTTGTCAAAGTGCCGCTCATCCTTAACCAGACACACCCTGGCCAGGTAGTAGAACTCCTCCATGTCCGCGAATGCCAGGCGCTGCTGAATGGCCTCCAGCAGGTCCAGGAATTCCCGCAGACTGGCCGGCACCCTGGCCCGCCGTACTTCGAGGAAAAAATCAATCAACATAAAGCAGGGCTCTTGTCGGTGATCAGTTTCGGCGACGCGCCATGAAAGCCAGCTTCTGCAGCAAATGAACGTCCTGCTCATTCTTCACCAGGGCACCATAGAGCGGTGGCAGAGCCGAGCTGGAGTCTTTCTCCTGCAGGGCTTTGGCAGAGAGCTCATCCGCCATCAGCAACTTGAGCCAGTCGATCAGCTCGGATGTCGACGGTTTCTTCTTGAGCCCCGGCACCTTGCGAACGTCAAAAAACACTTCCAGCGCATCCCGCACCACCTGCTGCTGAATTCCCGGGAAGTGCACATCCACGATGTTCTTCATGGTGTCGTGATCCGGGAAGCTGATGTAGTGGAAGAAGCAGCGGCGCAGGAAGGCATCTGGCAGCTCTTTCTCGTTGTTACTGGTGATGACCACAATCGGGCGTTTCTTCGCTTTCACAAACTCCTGGGTTTCGTAAACGAAAAACTCCATTCGATCCAGTTCCAGCAACAGGTCGTTCGGGAACTCGATATCCGCCTTGTCAATTTCGTCGATCAGCAGAACCACCTGCTCGTCCGCCTCAAAGGCTTCCCAGAGCTTGCCCTTCACAATGTAGTTGCGAATGTCTTTGACCTTCTCGTCCCCGAGTTGGGAATCCCGAAGGCGGGACACCGCATCATATTCGTACAGGCCTTGCTGGGCCTTGGTGGTCGACTTGATGTGCCAGGGAATCAGAGTCATTCCCAGCGCCGCGGCCATTTCCTCCGCCAGCAGGGTTTTACCGGTGCCGGGTTCACCCTTGATCAACAACGGACGCTGCAGCGCGATCGCTGCATTGACTGCCATTTGCAGGTCATCGGTGGCTACGTATTTATCGGTGCCGGTAAACTTCATGTGTCTGATTCCTGTTGGTTACTTTTTCGGATTCTCTTTCTTGTCCGCCGGTTTGGATTTTTCGTCCTCCGGGGACTCTTCATCATAATCGGGCAAATCGTCGAATTCGGAGAGGTCGAAGTCTTCCAGACCAAACTCGTCCTCATCAATGTCGAACTCCGACTCGCTGATCTCATCAGCTTCAGAAGGATCTGGCTCCGCCTCGGCGCCAACCGTATCGTCTGCCAAGGGGATGTCATCCTCTTCCGGTTCCAGTTCAGCCGATGGCAGCTCTTCCGTTACTTCGGGTACGGCCTCATCCGGAATCTCATCCGGTTCGCTGTCAGCTTGCGAGAGTTCCGGAATGTCTTCAGGTTCCGGTTCCGGCTCTTCGGCAGACGCCAGCTCTGGCTCTTTTTCCGGGGCAGGTTCAGGTTCAGGTTCAGCCTCCGCTTCCACCGACTCTGACGCCGCCGCTGCCGGAGGCTCCGGCTCAACCACTGGTGGCTCCTCAGACTCTTCAGCCAGGTCTTCCAGGGTTTCACGCTCAGCCGCTGCCGCCTGCTCCTGTTCTGCCCTCGCTTTTTTCTGACGCCATGCAAACAAACCAAGGCCCACGATAGCAACCAGCAAGGCTGCGCCAGCACCCCAGGCCCAAACCGGGATACCCAGAAGGGTACCCTTCTCCGGCTCCGTGTCAGCGATCGGCTGTTCGACCGGCGCTTCGGGCTCCGGCTCAACGACCGATGCTGGCTCTGGCTCTGGTTCCGGCTCAGATTCCTGAACCGGGGCTTCGACCGGAGGCTCAGCTTCCACTGGCGGCTCCGGTTCTGAAGAGTTGGCTCCGCCATCAAAATCCGGCAGCGGCTCCGCCTGTTCAGACAGGTCTGGCACCATGGGTTCGGTCACCACCTCCAGAGGTGGCTCTTCCCCTGGCACGGTAAACGTCGTCATGGCACTGAATTTGCGGGAGAAAGTTCCGCCATCCGCCACCACATCAACCTGATAGCGGCCAGGCGCAGGCAATCTGGGTACGGTGTCCCGATATACGCCGTCTTCCGGCGGGGTATCGGGAGACAAAACCTTAGTACCTTGCCGACCATCACTCGCGGTTATCGACAGGCTAACGTCCATGACCGAGAGAAAATCGGACCCGGTAATCTTTTCGGTTTCCTCAAAAAAAGCCACTTCAATGGCCAGAGGCTGCTCTTCGGTAAACTCAGCGGGAATCGGATTCACGGCCATGCGCAGATCACTGACCACCGTCACGCGGCTCCCCTGGCCAAGATCGCCAATGATACGCCAGCGGCCCGAGACCGGTTCAGTAACCGTGATCAGATCATAGCCCGGCTCAGATGCCCAACGGACATTATCCGGAGCGCTCTCCCGGGTGAACGGCTCACCACCAGGCTGAGCAAGTGCCAACGGCTCTTCGCCAGAAGCATCCTGTCCGGAGAAGATCAGTGCCGTAAACTCGCTGACGCCATCATCAACGGCAAAGCCATCGCCCTCAATGGGAACCTGTTCCTGCGGCACTGCGGTATTCAGCGCATTGGCAAACGCCAGATTCAACGCCTCGGCAGATTGCGCCAGCTGGAAGCTGCCACCGGTTTCCCGGGCCAGGTTACGAAGAAACCGGATGTCCGCTTTCTCAGACAGACCAACCGTATGAATTGTGGCGCCCTTGTCTTTCAGCGCTGGCAACAAGGAATCGACTATGCGTTTTTCCTCAGCCAGACTTGCGTCGTCACCGCCTGGCACGTCGACCTTGCCATCGCTGAGGACGATAAGATGAGTATTCTCGAGGGTACCGCCAGACAGCCAGTCGTTGGCGGCTTTCTCCATCGCCAAACCGAGGTTCGTATGCAGCGCTACCGAATTGATCTGCTCGGAACGCTCAATAGCAGTGTCGCGCCAGGACTGGTCAACCACACCGTAGGGCACCAGCATGTTAACGTACTGCCCGAAAGTCCAGAGACCGGCACTGGCTCCTTCCGGCAATGTCCGGGCCAGCAGACGAACCGCTGGGCGGCGGAGATTCTGTGGATCGGTTTCCTTCATGGAGCCGGAAATATCCACCACAATGCGCACATCTGCATTGCCGGGCAGAGACAGTGCCGGGTCCTGCGCACCTGCTTGCCAAGAAATCAGCAGCAAAGCTGCAGCCACCCAAATGCGTTTGAACCCGTTCATTGAACTGCGCCCTTATCTTTTGTAGTTCTCAGAAATCGTCTATTTGCGAACCAGTCGGTACCGAACCAGATCAAGTATCCATACCAGTAGCATAACAATCGCGGCGATGCTGAAATTGAACAGCGCGCGACCGGCGGCATCGGTGTCACCAAGAATCAGCTCATAGCCCGCAAACAGCCAGGCCGGTATCCACCAGCCGGCCACGTCTGGCGATTCCACGGGGGTCAGCACCAGCACCAAAAGCGCAGACAAAAGCAGTGTCCGCAGACCATAAAAGGGCAATACCCGGAACAGTGATTTCATCATGTAGAAAAACACAACGAAAGCGACTGCATAGGCCGCCCAGAAAACCCCATAAGCGAGTGACGCGTCTGTATCCATCATTACAGAATCCAGTGAATAATGTGTTCTTCCCAATCCTCTTCCGGCACAGAATCTTCCGACACCACGTTTCCCCGCACCGAAACACGGGCTTGATGAACGGTATCCGGATCACCGCTACGAAGCGGGTGCCAGTCCGGCAGAGGCCTTCCCTCAGCGAGGGTCCGGTACGCACAGGTGTATGGTAACCAGTGGTAGCTGAGAACCGTATCAGCGGTCAGTACCGTACACCCCGGTACCTTTTTCAATCGTTGCTCATAGACCGAACAGCCACAGGTATCCAGGTCCATGTAACGGCATACAAGATCGGTGTGATACACCTCCCCCGTATCCTCATCCTCCAGCTTTTGTAAACAGCACTTACCGCAGCCATCACAAAGGGATTCCCATTCCGGCTGAGTCATTTCCGCCAATCGTTTGCGCTGCCAGAAAGGAATCTGCGCAATCATTTCCGGTGCTGCTCAATCTTGCGCTTGAAGTCGACGATGTAGGTTTCCTGTTCTTCCGGCATCTGCAGGAAAAAGTCCTTTTCCTCAATTGCCGCCAACACTTCCTTTCCGGTAGTGCGCGCGAGCTTCTTGTCTGGCGTCAGCAGCAGATCCATCGAGTGGATGGGCGAGCCAAAGATACCTCTCAGCGCCTCCGGTAAATCGTCCCACTTTTGCCCTCGGCGGACAAAGAGATAGGTGTCGCCTTTCTTGCTGCTGCGAAACACCGATACAAATTCGCGTTCAGTCATTGGTTGAGCAGTTCCTCAATATCTTGCTTTACCGGCGCGATAATATCCTCACGCCATCCCTCAAAAAACGTCTGGCCCGCCAGGGTGCCATCCTGGATCAGTTTCTCAATACGTTTACGTGGCGCCAATATTTCCATTGGAATATCAAAGCGTTCGGCTGCATTGCTAAAGTAACGCTTAACCTTCTTGTAAAGCGCTTGCTGATCCCGGCTCAGCGGTCTGGGGATGAGCTCAAGCCCGGAATTATCGGTAGCACGGGCGGCCTGCACAAGTTCAACCAACTGCTCGCCATAGCGTTTAACGAACCCTCCGGGTACGCCCTGAACATCCCTGATCACCGCAGCAGATGACGGCAAACGCTCAGCAATGGCAATCAGCAAGCCATCGTTCAGGACCCTGTTGCGTGGCCGGTCCTGGCGTCGGCACTCCTGCTCGCGCCAGACGACCAGTGCCCGGAGAACCGCTTGCTGTTCCCGGTTCAGGGTCCAGCCGCCCCGGAGTTTCAGGTAATGCTGCTCCGGGTCTTCCTGGGTAGCGGCCTCGTTGGCAAATCGCCGGGACTCATCCGCCAGGGCATGTTCCAGGTTACGCTGCCTGAGGTTAGCCAACACCCATCCGTAAAGTGGCCCAAGAAAACGGATGTCGTCCAGAGCGTAGCGTTCCTGGGCCGGCGTCAGTGGCCGTGACACCCAGTCCGAACGGGTGGCGGATTTATCGAGCGCCTCTCCGAACAGGGTCTCAACCAGGCGGGCATAACCAACGGAAAATCCGGCACCGGCCAGTGCGGCACCGATCTGCAAATCCAGCACACCCGCTGGCTCCACATTCAGCCAATGGCGAAATAACTCCAGATCCTCGCTCATGGCATACAGCAGTTTTGGCCGGCTTTCATCGGCCAGCATGGCCCGGAACGACCCAGCGGCCTCGGCTACCTCCGGATCCACCAGCCAGAACTGTCCGTCAGCGCCTAACTGCACGAGGCCTGGAATCGGGTAGAAGGTGGATACCCGTTCAAACTCGGTATCAAGTGCAACCGGAATGCCGGGGTCAAGACAGCCGAGCCACTGATCCAGTTGCTCGGGTGTCTCCAGCCAGCGAACGGTATCCGGGGCCGCTGGAATGGTTACGGCCGGGTCGGTGTGAGTCATAGACAGAACCTGAGGACTTATTCAGACAGGGGTTTGCGACCCCGGAATGCATGGGTGAGTGTAAAGCCGTCAACATAGCCCAGCTCACCGCCAACGGGAATGCCATGGGCCAGGCGTGTGATCAGGATATTCTGGCCATCAAGGCGGTCAGCAATGTAGTGGGCGGTAGCTTCACCTTCCACCGTGGGGTTGGTGGCCAGGATCAATTCGGTTACGCCTTCACGGCGCACTCTATCAAGCAGACGCTCGATCCCGATCTCCTCCGGGCCCACGCCATCGATGGGAGACAGGTGCCCCATCAACACGAAGTAACTGCCTTTGTAATCGCCGGCCTGCTCAATGGCAAGCAGGTCTGAAGGGCTTTCAACAACACACAGGGTGCCATTGCGGCGCTCGGGTTTTTCGCAGATCTGGCAGATTTCGGTATCCGAAAAATTCTGGCAGCTGTCGCAACGGCGCACGCCGTCCATCGCATGATTCAACGCCGCTGCCAGCCGGGTTCCGCCAGAGCGGCCCCGCTCCAGCAGATGAAAGGCCATGCGCTGGGCCGTTTTCTGGCCAACACCCGGCAGGCATCTCAGGGATTCCACCAATTCATCAACCAGGGGGCTGAATGCCATGACTACTCCTCAAAAAATCGATGGCAGGCCGGCTCAGAACGGCATCTTGAAACCGGGCGGCATCCCCATGCCAGACATCATGCCGGACATTTTGTCTTTCTGGTTTGCTTCTACCCGGCGAACCGCATCGTTCACGGCGGCAGCCAGCAGGTCTTCCAGAATTTCCTTGTCTTCAGACAGCAGAGACGGATCGATATCCACCTTGCGGACATCGTGCCGGCCGTTCATGGTGACTTTCACCAACCCTGCGCCGGATTCACCGGTGACTTCAGCTTTGGCGATCTCTTCCTGAGCCTTCTGCATCTGCTCCTGCATCTGCTGGGCCTTTTTCATCAGGTCGCCCATATTATTCATCATCTGCTTATCTCCTGGCTGTTTCTGCGGGGCGGATACTTTCTTCGACGACCCGCCCTTCAAATCGTTCCACAATACTCTTGACCAGAGGATCCTGCCGGATGGACTCTTCCGCGGCTTTCTGGCGCGCAGCTCGCTGGCGCTCCTCAAAGGCGGCGGGCGTATGCAACCCCGGCACACCCTGCTCTATCTTCAACTGTGTGGCGTCGCCGAAGCGTGATCTCAAGGCCGCCAGTATTTTTTCTTCGTGGCGAGCATTGAGCAGCCGCGCATGCCCCTCATCCAGAGTCAGCACAACCGCCTGCCCTTCCATTCTCATGGACGAATAGCTGGCCAGGTTTCCAGGCATGCCGGTAATACCCAGCGAGCGGAAATCACGTTCCCAGACAAACCCGTCGGCGGTGACCGGTTGCTCGGGCTCGGCAGGTGCCGGCTCAGGTTCGTTCACCATGGTCTGGTCAGCATTTTGCTCTGACTGCACCGGATCAGGGGCCAAAACTGGTTCCGGCGCTGACTCTGGCGCGGATGTCGCGCTTGCGTCAGGCTCAATACTGGAATCCGATTGCGGGACCGGCTCTTGCCACTCGGGTGATTCAGCCTGAACGCCGTAGTCTTCTGGCTCCCAGGGTGGCGGGTCATCCACCATGGGTGGCTGTGGTTCAAGTTCAGCTACCGGCTCCGGACTGGGAACCGGCTGAGGCGCGGGCTCGGGTTGCGGTGCCGCGGCGACAGCCTGGGTGGGCGCGGATTGCGAAACCGGGCCAGGCTCAGGTTCTGAATCCGCCGGGCCATTGTTGCTGTTGCCAGAGGCCAGCGCCGGCGGTTCCCGGCGATCGGTACCCGGTCGAAACGCCAGCATGCGCAGCAAGGTCATTTCAAAGCCCATACGGGCATCCGGTGTTACCGACAGATCTTTCCGGCCAATCAACGCGGTCTGGTAAAACAACTGGGCATCTTCGGCACTCAGACGACGGGCCAGTTCCTGCACCTGGGCAGCATCGCCCATGGCGTTGTCGGCACTGCCCGGTACCACCTGCTCCATGGTGACGCGATGAAACAGGGACAGCATATCGGACAGAATGACTCCATAATCCGGGGCAAAATCCGAGATCCGGTTAATTTCAGACAGCAGACCGGGGCCATCACGCTCAACCAATGCGTTAACAATGCGCTGGATATCGCGCTGATCGATGGTGCCCAGCATATTGCTGACATCACTGGCAGCCAGGTTCTCGTTGCCGAATGCAATCGCCTGGTCGGTCAGGCTGAGGGCATCCCTCATACTGCCATCGGCCGCCCTCGCCAACAGCCACAGGGCCGGGTCTTCAAACGGGATCTGTTCTTCGGTCAGAACGTGCTTCAGGTGGCCAACAATGTGCTCCGGCGTCATCCGCTTGAGATTGAACTGCAGACACCGGGAAAGCACCGTCACCGGCAGCTTCTGGGGATCAGTGGTGGCCAACAGGAACTTGACGTGTTCAGGAGGCTCTTCCAGGGTTTTCAGAAAGGCGTTGAAGGACTGGTTGGTGAGCATGTGCACCTCATCGATGAGGTACACCTTGTAGCGGCCGCGCGTGGGAGCGTACTGCACGTTGTCGGTCAGTTCCCGCATGTCATCTACACCGGTGCGGGAGGCAGCATCGATTTCGATCAGATCAACAAAACGGTTCTCCAGGATCTCCTTGCAGCTGTCGCATTCACCGCAGGGATTCGGCGTTATGCCGGTCTCACAGTTCAGACAGCGGGCCAGCAGGCGGCCAATGGTGGTTTTGCCCACGCCCCGGGTGCCGGTAAACAGATAGGCATGGTGCAGGCGCTGGTGTTCCAGGGCGTGAATAAGCGCCTGTAACACATGTTCCTGCCCCACCATGTCTTCAAAGGTACGGGGGCGCCATTTCCGGGCTAAAACCTGATAGCTCATGATCCATCAACTGCTCTGAAAAATGGGAACAACTCTAGCATGGACAGGCAATGAGAAGAAGCATGCGCTTGCGCAACAAACGGGAGAGGAAACAGGCAAAACAAGAGGCAGGATATGGGGGTGACCCCACCAGCGATCCCCCGGCACACACATCCACCGCTTCGGCTGCTCCCTTCCGGGCCTGACCGGGTTCACGGTTTCATGTTGCGGAGGCACCAATGGGGCCACCATAACGGCGTTTCGGGGCATTTCCCTCGAAAGCGGCGCGCATATTAACAGAAGGGTATAAGGACTACAACGGCAAAGGGACTTCGTCCTGCCGGAACCAACAGGCAATGCTGTACCGGGTGCGATTGGCGGGTAATACCTCGTGGGGCACATCCTCACTCAGAAACAGTGCCGCACGCCCTGCTTCCGGCCGCACCAGACCAACCATCTGATCTTCGTTGTCGGGGCTGAACACCCGCAACTCTCCCCCGTCTTGCAGCTGCCATCCTTCATTCAGATACAGCACCAGGCTGACCACTCGGGATGCCCTGCCCCGGAAACTGTCCAGGTGGCGCTTGTAGAAATCGCCAGGCTGGTAGGTGGCATAATGCGCTTCATAGCGCTTCAGCCCAAGAAACAGGCGCTGGTTCAGACCAACCCGCAAGGCATCAAAGAACCGGAACAGCTCCGACTGGGCGGCGGTATAGCCATCAAGCCAGGCGATTTTATCCCGGCGGACGCTGCGATCACGGGTCAGATCGGCACCGCGCCCAATCCCTGCTCGCCCCATGGCTTCGGTACGGTCCAGTATCTCTACCTCGTTACGAAGCGCAGCGATCAGGCCAACGGGCAAATGACCGAGCAGATCCAGCTCAATCCAGGCTTTCTCGCTCAGGCTATCGGCGAGTTCATCTAACCAGCCATCGGAGACTAACAAAGAATCACAGCGGCCAGCTGCCCCGATAATGTCTCCAGCCACCTTGTCCAACTGGCCCGCGGACTGCTCGAGAAGCGGCTCCGGCATCGGCAAGACCGACGCTACCGGATTTTCTGATTCCATGTTCAGACCCTCACAATTTTGACGTATTGTATTCAGAAACTCGCCGCGCGCACGGTTTTAAATTACTCTGAAGCTACGGAGTTTTACCTAAAGGAAGCCGTTTCTGAATATGTCGGACAGCAGTAGCAAGCCGCCAGCAACCGGAGGCCCGGGCAACTGGTCATTTACCCGCTGGAGTACCATCGGGCAACTGGAGGCACTTGAAGTTCATCACCCATTGTTCCAGGCCACGTTGTTTCTACAGGGGGCACACCTCACCCATTTCGCGCCAAAGGATGAACGCAACTGGCTCTGGCTCAGTGAACTCGCCCGTTTTCAACCTGGCCGAGCAATTCGCGGTGGCATTCCCGTGTGCTGGCCCTGGTTTGGAGACCCACTCCGGAACCCGCCGGAAATCCGCAAGCGCATAGCGTCATCCTCAGCCCATGGCTTTGCCCGCACCGCTTTATGGCGGCTGGAAGATGTTCGGGAAAGCGCCCACGAGGTAGAAGTCAGCCTGTCCCTCAGCGCCAACGACGATTTCCAGGAACACTGGGACGGCCACGCCCTGGCCCTGATCACCTTCAGTTTTTCCATTCGCGGTTGCCAGATCGCACTGACAACCACCAATCTTTCGAAAGCACCGCTGGCGTTCAGCCAGGCCCTTCACACTTACCTGCCCACTGACGACATTCAGCGAACCCGCGTGCTGGGCCTGGGAAACAGTCAGTACATCGACACGCTGAAAGACTGGGACTACGTCTCACAGGAAGGGCCAGTGTATTTCGAAGGTGAAGTGGACCGGATATACGAGACCGGCGAAGCACTGACCGTAGTAACACCTTCAGGCAAACGTAAGCTTACGTCTGTGGGTAGTGATTCAACCGTGGTATGGAATCCTGGCCCAGGAAAAGCGCAGCGCCTTTCAGATTTTCCGGACTCTGCCTGGCAGAAAATGCTGTGCGTCGAAACAGCCAATGCAGCATCGGATTATCGGGTATTAAATGAAGGCCAGAGCCACACACTGGGCGTATTCATCGGCCGCGCCTGAGCGGCAACTTCTTTGACACAGGGAGCGGGCATGGGCCTGGCATCGTATCTGAGATCGAAACTGATACCAGCGGAACTGGACGAACAGGTAAACCGCATTCGCAAACCCATCGGCACACTGGGCTACGATCCATGGGGTTATAACAACGAAGCGGTGAAGTACGGTTTTTCCGTTGCCCGACAAATCTACGAGAAATACTTTCGGGTCAGCGCCTCCGGCGTTGACAATGTGCCGGCAGAGGGCCCGGTGCTGATTATTGCCAACCACTCCGGCCAGTTACCCATCGACGGCCTGCTCATTGGTTATGCCCTCGCCTCACGGGAAAAAAATCCTCGAATTCCCCGCGCCATGATCGAGCGCTTCTTTCCGACGGTGCCGTGGCTTGGCAATCTCCTGAACGAAATCGGCGCCGTGCTCGGAGACCCGGTTAACTGCGCGAAGATGCTCGCCAACAACGAAGCAGTGATTGTGTTTCCGGAGGGCGTAAGAGGCTCCGGCAAGCTCTACCGGGACAGGTATCAACTGAAGCGTTTCGGCAACGGTTTTATGCATCTGGCCATGAAGTACAAGGCGCCCATTGTGCCTGTGGGCGTAGTGGGCTGCGAAGAGACCATCCCGGCCATTGCCAACATCAAACCCCTGGCCAATGCCCTGGGCGTACCCTACGTTCCTGTCGCCCTGCCCGTGGTGCTCCCCGCCAAGGTACACCTGAATTTCGGGGAACCCATGTATTTTGATGATACCGAAATCCCTGAAGAACAGGTCACCGAACGGGTAGAGGCTGTGAAAGCCGAGATCAGCCGACTGATTGACAAGGGACTGAGCGAAAGGAAAAGGCTGTTCTGATGAGCAAGCACCAAAGACCCCGCATTCTGATCACCGGTGCTGCCGGTGCGCTGGCCCAGCAGGTGATCCGCCGCCTGCGAGAAAGCTGCGACCTGGTGGCCGTCGATTTCCGGGAACAGGTTTATCTGGGCGACGACATTCCCAGCTACTGCATTGACTTCAACAAGCGGGTCTTTGAAGACCTGTTCCGACGCTACGAGTTTGATGGCGTGATACATCTCGGCCGCATCCTCTCCAGCCAACTGACCCGCATGCGCCGCTATAACGCCAATGTACTGGGCACCCAGAAGCTACTGGACCTATCCCACAAATACGGCATACGCCGGGTGATTGTGCTATCCACCTACCACGTCTATGGTGCCGTGGCCTATAACCCGGCGCTGATTGACGAGTCCGCCCCGCTCAAAAGCGCAGGCCTGAGTGCCGACCTGGTGGATTCAGTGGAGCTTGAGAACCTCGCCAACATCTATCTTTGGCGCTACCCGGAACTCAACATCACTATTCTTCGGCCCTGCAACATCGTGGGCCCCGGTGTTCGCAATACCATGAGCACCCTGCTCAGCAGTGCGCGGGCACCCGTATTGGCTGGCTTTTCGCCGATGATGCAGTTCATCCATATCGACGATATGGCAGACGCCATTGTCGCCGCCTGGGCAAAGCCCGTAAAAGGTGTGTTCAATGTCGCGCCGCAAGACTGGGTCGCCTACCAGCACGCCCTGAAGCTCTGCGGTTGCAAAACCATACCCATTCCCTCCATTCCACCGAGCGTGCCGAAGGCCATTGCCCGGGTTCTGAACCTGCGCAGCTTCCCTCCGTACCTGATGGCATTCTTCAAATATCCGGTGGTGATTGACGGTCGCGCCTTCGCCCGGGAATTCGGTTTTGAGCCCAAACGGCCATTGAAAGAGATTTTCCGGTATTATCGCGATAACAAAAAACCGGTGTGAAACTCATCGGTAATTTGAGTATTCAAATAGACGAACGGCCCTTTTCGGCGCTACCCTGTACATATTAAATACAGTACCCGGGCACCGGCAGGCCCGGGATTCCCGGTGTTCAAGGAAAGAGCTAATGTTCAGGGATCTCAGCGTGATCAGTCACGGTGCGGCAGCCGCTGTCTTTGCGGTTCTGGCCGTTCTTGTGGCAACCCGTTATCTTCGCCGCGACATTGATCGTGCTCTGTTCCTTGCCGCCATTGTTACCGCCCTGTGGGCCTCCGTCCTGGTTACCCAAAGCCTCTGGGGATCGCCCGGATTCTTCACCCGCTACCTCCTGGAACTGCTCAGAGACACAGCCTGGTTACTCCTGCTGTTCGCCATGCTTCGCGACGGCTTTCGGCAAGGCCGGTTCACCAGTCAAATAAAGAAGGTATTGGGTGCCGCAACGGCGATACTGATCATCACCTTGCTGGCCCTTGGTACACTGGAGTTCGCCCTCCACATCGATCTGGTCAGCGGTAAGACCAAGGTGATTGGCCAGATCGCCCTGTCACTCCTGGGCCTGTCGATGGTCGAGCAAATCTGGCGAAACTCTACTGTCTTCGGCCGCTCCAGCATGAAATACCTGTGCATTGGCGTTGCCACCATCTTCGCCTTTGATTTCTTCATGTATGCTGATGCTCTGCTGTTCGGGCAAGTCGCGGATTCGTTCTGGAATGCGCGCGGTTTTGTGAACGCCGCACTCATGCCCCTTTTTGCCATTAACGTGGTTAACACACGCAAACAACCTGTAGACTTCCAGCTGTCCCGTTCGGCCGTATTTCACGCTGGCACACTCATCTTCGCGGGCGGATACCTGTTACTGCTGGCCATCGGCGGTTACTACGTACGCGCCCTGGGTGGTGAGTGGGGCGAAGCCCTGCAGGTTCTGTTCATCACCGTTTCCCTGGCGTTTCTGGTCACACTTCTGCTGTCGCGGCGTATTCGCGGCCGCCTGATGGTCTTCATCAGCCAGAACTTCTTCGACTACAAGTACGATTATCGCGATGAATGGCTCAAGCTCACCAAGGAACTTGCCAACCTGAGCAACGAACCACCCCTGCCCGAACGAGTAGTGCGCATTCTGGCCGGACTGGTGGAAAGCAATGCCGGCGCGCTCTGGATAAAGGGCGAGCAGAAAGATTTCCACCTGAAAGCAAGCGTCAATATCGCGACTCCGAAGTACACCATCATTGACGAAGACTCGGATATGGTGAAGTTCTTTAAAGATCGTGAGTGGATCATTGATCTGAGTGAATACCGGGAAGACCCGGTGAGCTACAACCTGCTGGAGATACCGGACTCCATCACCAAAACCCCGGAAGCCTGGCTGGTCATCCCGCTGTATCTTGATAACGAACTCTACGGCATTGTCATGGTCGGCGCGCCTTACGCCAGGGTGGAGCTTAACTGGGAGAACTTCGACCTGATCAAGGTGGTAGCCCGCCAGACCTGCAACCTCATCGCCCAGAACGATGCCCAGAACCGGCTCTCACGGGCCATGCAGTTTGAAGCCGTCAGCAAGGCCAGCGCGTTCATGGTGCATGACCTGAAAACGCTGATCGCCCAGCTGTCCCTGCTGGTCAAGAATGCGCCCAAACATCGCAACAACCCAGCCTTTATCGACGACATGATTGCCACCACCGATCATGCGGTCCGTAAAATGTCGAACCTCGTGGATCATATCCGCAAACCATCCTCCGGGGCGGGCGAGCAACGTGCTCCCATAGACCTGACCCAACTGGTCCGCGAGCTGATTGAAGACAACAGCCGCCGCAGCCCGGCACCGGTGCTACTGGGCGCTCCACCCTCCATCCAGGTATGTGCCGACCAAGAACAACTGCGCAGCGTGCTGGGCCACCTGATTAGTAACGCCCAGGACGCCACGGCTCCAACCGGGGAAATCACACTGAACCTGAAAACGGCTAAAGGCAGCGTGGTGCTGTTTATCCAGGATACCGGCAGCGGCATGACGGAAGAGTTTATCCGCACCCGGCTTTTCAAACCCTTCGAAAGCACCAAAGGGCTTACCGGTATGGGGATTGGAGCCTATCAGGCCCGGGAATACATACAGGAACTCGGCGGTTCGATTGACGTAACCAGCGAACCCGGCCTGGGCTCCTGCTTTTCGGTACGTATTCCGCTGGCCAATGCAGCGACCGGCGAATCAGCCGGGAACAAGCCGGAACCGACAGATTCCGGCTTGCAGGAAGGCAGGCAAGCCGTCAATTAACCGGCGGAGAAGACTATTTTATTAAGCGAGCATTGCAAAGTGTCAATGTTCAGTTAAGAATCAGAGTCATGGAATCGCGTTCGCCTCATGGGCGTCTATCCGATATGAACACGGAACAAAGGACTGGTTGTTGTTGTGAAGCAGTTATTGATAGTCGAGGATGATCCTGGCCTCCAGAGCCAGATGCGATGGTGCTTCAGTGAAGACATTGAAGTCTCGGTGGCCGCTGACCGGGAGGCAGCGCTAACGGCACTTCGGCGTCTCGAGCCTGAAGTGGTGACGCTGGATCTTGGCTTGCCACCCGACCCCGGCGGCGCCACTGAGGGTTTCGCCCTGCTGGAAGATATCCTTCGCCTGGCGCCCATGACCAAAGTGATCGTGGTGACTGGGCGGGAAGACAAGGAAAACGCCGTCAAGGCCATAGGCATGGGAGCCTGCGACTTCTACCAGAAGCCGCTGGATGCCGACATCCTCACCTTTGTGGTAAATCGGGCATTCCGCCTCGCGGAACTGGAAAAAGAAAACCGCGAACTGTCCTCGCAAGGCAATGGCACCAACATCAAAGGCATTGTTGCCGCCAGCCCCGAAATGCTGGTGATTTGCCGCACGGTTGAAAAGGTTGCGCCTACCGATGTCACCACCCTGATTACCGGCGAAACCGGTACCGGCAAGGAACTCCTGGCCCGGGCCCTGCACGACCTGAGCCATCGCGCCGACAAACCCTTTGCGGCCATCAACTGCGCCGCCATTCCGGAAAACCTGCTGGAGAGCGAACTGTTCGGGTTCGAGAAAGGCTCCTTTACCGGCGCGACCCAATCCAAGAAAGGCAAGATTGAGAGCGCCAACGGCGGCACCCTGTTTCTCGACGAGATTGGCGATATGCCGATGGCACTGCAGGCCAAACTGCTTCGCTTCCTGCAGGAACGAGTGGTCGACCGGGTAGGTTCGGTAAAACCGATTCCCGTTGATGTCCGGGTGGTGTGCGCCACCCACCGGAATGTTCAGGACCTGATTGCCCAGGGCGATTTCCGGGAAGACCTGTATTACCGGATCAGTGAAATCACACTGGATGTGCCTGCCCTGCGTGAACGGGATGGCGACCCACTGGTGATCGCACAATCCCTCCTGAAAACCCTGGGGAAACAAATGGACCGCCCTAACCTCACGTTCTCGGACGATGCGGTTCAGGCCATCAATGCCTACAGCTGGCCAGGCAATGTGCGTGAAATGATCAACAAGGTGAAGCGGGCGATCATCATGGCCGATGGCAAGCGCATCACCGCCGAGGACCTGGTTCTGCCGCTCGAAGGCTGCGACACCGACTTTCAGCTCAACCTGCGCCAGGTACGTGAAGCGGCAGAACGAAAGGCGATTATTCAGGCCCTCACCACCAGTAATTTCAACATGGCTCAGGCATCGCGCCTTCTGGGCGTTACCCGCCCGACGCTGTACAACCTGACCGACAAGTACCGGATCGAGACCAACACCGCCCCGAACGAGGCCTGAGACACCCAATGCTGGAACAGAACAAGACCCGACGAAGGAAGGACCAGGGCATGAAGATAAGAACTATTGCGCGTGCATCACTGCTATCCGCTGCCATCGCTTTGGCCGTGACGGGGTGCAACAGCGAACCGGACATGTCTCAGGAAGACATTCAGTACATCAGCCATGTAGACCAGGCACGGTTTTTCCAGCGCCAGGGTGAGCTGAAAGCAAGCACCATCGAGGCCCGAAGCGCCATCGATCTCCAGCCGAATCGCGCCGCCCCCTACTTTGTCATCATCCACAACCTGCTAACTGCCGGTGATGCGGCGAACGCTGAACGGCAACTGGACAAGCTCCTTGAGAAGACGAACCTTGAGGAGCTGGGCCAATCGGAACGCAACCAGGCTGCGTTGATCCGGGCTGAAGCCCGTATTCTCCAGGGTAAACACCAGGAAGCCCTGGAGTCTCTGGACCAGATTTCATCGCCCTCTCCGGATCAACAGTTGCAGGCAGACAACCTGAAAGGTCGCGCCTGGTTGACCAGCGGCGACTTTGACAAAGCCGAAGAGGCCTACCAGAGCGCGTTCGACAAACACAGCAATAACGTTGTTGCCATGGTCGGCCTGTCCCGGGTTGCCACGGCCAAGGGCGACTTCGACACTGCAAAGGAACGCCTTGAGAAAGCCATAGAAATTGACGCTGAACACGAGGACGTCTGGCTCTGGAGAGCGCAATTCGCCCATGCCCAACAACAATGGGCCGAAGCAGAACAGGCGTACATACGCGCACTGGAGACCATTGGCCAGTTCGACGTTATGACCTTCCGGAAATACCAGACCATTTCGGCCCTGATCACCGTTTTGCGTGAGCAGGGCAAATCGGCGGAGGCATTTGTCTACGAGGAAATCCTTGCCAAGTCCGGCCCGGGTACGATCAAAAGCAACCTGGAAGCCGCGGCCTCAGCCTATAATGATGGCGACCTGAATACCGCCGCCAGGTATCTGCAGGAAGTCCTTAACCAGGTTCCCAACCATCAACAAAGCGCATTGATGCTGGGCGTAATACGTTATCGGCAAGGCCGCCCCGAGGAGGCGGAGAAACTGCTTGCACCGCTGGCCAATATGGAAAACGCCGATGAAGTACGCAAACTCCTGGCCGCCACCCGCATATCCATGCGCGACCCGGCTGGCGCAAAATCACTGCTGGAAGACCTGGAGGGCAGCGACGCCGATCCACAAACACTGGCACTGGTAGGCATTGCAAGCCTGGCTTCTGGCGATGACCAGAGTGGCCGCCAGCTCCTGGAAAAGTCGCTGGAACTGGCACCAGACAACCACAACCTGCGTTTGCGCTATGCGGCTTACCTCACTCAAACCCGAGATTTCGCCAATGCCATCAAACAGGCCAGACAGATTCCGTCGGATGCCACGGAGGCCCTGCAGGCGACAATCCTGACATCCCAGGCCCAGGCTTTGTCTGGCAATTCGCAGGCGGCAACAGACACCCTCGACACCTGGCTTAAAGCCAATCCGGACAGCATGGCGGCTTTGATCGCCCGCGGAAACCTGGCCAGCAGCCTGAACAACACCCAACAGGCGGCCAGCTACTTTGAGCGGGCGCACAAGCAACATCCGGAAGAAGCAGCTCCTCTGGTAGCTCTGGGCAACCTTGCCCGCGAACAGCAGAACACGGAGCAGGCGATTGCCTGGTACCGCCAGGCGGTCGAAACCAACCCGAACAACCTGCCCGCCATTCAGGCCCTTGCCGGTGTGATGAAGCGCGATCAACTTACCGGGCTGATGCAGGAAATCAGCACGCAACATCCTGAGGCAAACGGACCGCGGCTGATCCTTCTGGAATCCGCGCTGATCAACAACGAGACGTTGCGAGCCGATGAACTTACCGCCCGGTTGATGGAAAGAGAGCGCGAAGACCAGCCCTCACCGTCTGAACCGCTGGTCGCTGCGGTGTATGAAGGCATTGCCACTCAAATGGCACAGCGCGACAACAGCGAGCGCGCTCTGGAGATCCTGAGCCGCGGACGAGCGCTCTTCCCAGAGAACGAGGCCATCGCCCTAAAAGTGGCTGCCATCGAATTCAGCAATGGCAACGCAACCGCCGCGCGCAGCGCGCTGCAGGATGCCAAGCAGCATCACCCGGACTCCCCCGCGCCCTACCAGGTAGAAGCCAGCTATTACGAAAACCAGGGCGAACATCAGCAAGCTGCTGAGCTTTATCAACTGGCGCTGGCCAAGCGACAAACGGCGGAACTGGCCATCGCCCATGCTCGCGCACTCTCTAACGCCGGCCGATCTCAGAATTCGATAGAAGCACTGCAGGAAGCCAACAAACAATTCCCGAACAATTCGTCAATTCTGCTTACACTGGCGCTTCAAACCCAGCAAGCAGGCCAGACGGATGCGGCCATTGAGCACTACCAGCAGGTTCTGCAACTGACCCCGGACAACGCCCTGGCGCTGAACAATCTCGCCTGGCTGTATTACGAGGCCGGCAACAGCGAAGCGGCATCACTGGCCAAACGCGCCTACGAACTGGTGCCCGAAAATGCTGCGATTGCAGATACCTACGGCTGGATCCTGTTCGAGGCTGGTGAACACGAGCAAAGCCTGGCGGTACTGGAAAGAGCCCATTCCCTGGCACCGGATTCCCAGGAAATTGCCATGCATCTGGCCGAAGCTTATCGAGCCACCGGCCGCACGGATGCGGCCCAGCAGATCATGGACAAGTTCAGCGCAGGCAACAACGGCTAATCATTACTCACGCTATAACCAAAGAGAGGACATAACGAAACGTTCCTAGCCGCCGGTGGCAGCCCTGACCCACTGCAACAATACTTTACATATTGTTTCCAATAGCAAGGAAGGTGGGTTATGGCTGCTATCAAAGTGTTGAGCGTAGGCACCGTGGTGGTTCTGCTCAGCGGCTGTCAGAACTGGCAGTTCAGGGATATTGAGGATTTGCCACCGACAGCCGCGATACCAGAGACGAGCGAACCGGGAAAGGTCGATGTCTGGTATTTTGACGGTATCTCCGGGAACTACGTTCAGGGCATGCTGGACGCAGAGAAATATCCGGATTCGCCCGATGAAATCACTGAACTCACCCAACTGCGCCAAGCCACCAGCCGAGCCAATAATTACGGCACGCTGATCCGGGGCTTTATCGAGCCCCCCGAAACGGGCGAATACACCTTTTACATCAGTGGCGACGATCAGACACAACTGTGGTTATCTGATTCCCAGAACCCGGACGGTGCGGTTCAGATCGCCTCCACCATGTCCACGCCCCTCGATAATTTCACCCGCTACGCCTCACAAACCTCCGGCGTACAATATCTGGAGGCCGGCAAAAAATATTACTTTGAATTCAGACACAAGGAAGGTGGATGGGACGACCACTTTACCGTTGCCTGGTCCGGCCCCGGCATCTCTCAGCAAGTGATCAGCGGCAGCGCGCTACACAGCTACGCTCAGAAAGCCCCTGACTCGGCCCCCGAGATGACAACCGAAGATGCCTACCATCTGGGTTACCGAATCGGCTACTTTGACGCTGAACAGGGACTCTCATTCAACAGCCAGTACCCACCACTTGATGCGGACAGTGATGATCTGTACGACAACTGGGAGATTGTGTACGGGCTGGATCCATCCAATGCGGCCGACGCCAAATCCGATACCGACAATGACCTGCTTACCGCCATGGATGAGTTCTGGGCCAGGACCAATCCCGGCACCGAAGATACTGATAATGACGGTATTCCGGATGGGTACGAATACGCCTATGGCACGGACCCCACCAACCCGGGCGATGCCAATGTAGATCTTGACGGTGATGGCTACACCATCCTGCAAGAGTACCAGGCGGGCACCAATCCCACCGATGCCAGCGACTTCCCTGCCCCTCAGGAAGTGTACGCAACCGGATTCGTCGGCCAGTACTTCACAGGCACCGAGTTTGACAGCTTCGTTTACAGTCAGCGGGATGCGACGGTCAACTTCAACTGGAATAGTGGAAGCCCGTCAGCGGAGCTTCCAAGGGACCGGTTCAGCGTGCGTTGGCAGGGATGGTTCACACCACCTCACAATGAAGGAACCCGGGACTACACCTTCACCACCACTACGGATGATGGTGTTCGGCTTTTCCTCAACGGCTCTACCGTCATTGATCAGTGGAAGAACCAATCCCCCACCAGCTACAACGCCACAGCGAGTCTCGAAGCGGGGACCCCCGTTGCCATCACCATGGAGTACTTTGAGTTCGGCTGGGGCGCCACTGCACAACTGGCGATTACCGACGCCGCCACTGGAGATGCCATATCCACGACCAACACCGTCCAGCATCTGGCATTGGACAGCGAGTTCGCCGAAAGCACCTTGAACGACGGCATCGACGATCTTTACAAACTTCGCTACGGACTCCCCCTGATGCAACCATCAGCCAGCCGGGTGCTTAACGATAGCGGCGTGACGGTTCTTGAGGCTTATCAATCGGGCCTGCACCCGTACACGCTCGAAACCGTATCGGAACCAGAATCACCGGTCACCAGTCAGCCCGGTGGTACCGGCGATGCCAGCGGCAGTGTGACATTGTCGTGGACGCCTCCCGGCACCAGGGTAGATGGCAGCAGCATTTCTCTGAGCGAAATTGACCGTTACCGGATCAACTACGGACAGGATGCTGCAAACCTGACTCAAACTCTGGAGGTGCCGGCAGGCACAACCTCAACCACGGTTACCGGCCTGGCGCCCGGCACCTGGTACTTTACGATTCAGGTAATTGATATCAATGGATTGAGTAGTGAACCGTCTGATCCGGTAGAGCATCAGGTTAACTAAGTGAGCATTTTAGTTGTCGAGTTATTTTACAACCAAACAGCAGCGACCAGAAAAGTTCATTAATATTCAATGACTTAAAATCTGGCACGAAGCCTGCTTATTAGAGGATGACGTAACGCAAAGACCACTCACTGGAGGAGTGACTCAAATGAAAAAATTGACTCAAGGCTTGGCAATGGCTGCAGCCGTCGGTTTTGCTGGAGTAGCTCAGGCTGCCTATATCGATGCTGTTGCCAATGCAAACGCACCTGGCGCTGTAGCTGAGCAAAGTGTTCCGGGAGACAACGATTACGCCACTCGCATTAGTGGTACCTGGACAGCCGATGCACCTCTGTACAACGTGGGTGATACCGTACTGTTCGGCCACAACCTGAAATCCACCAGCTCCGATCTGTTCAAGCTGACCTTCACCTACCTGGGTAAGGAAGCTTCAGACAACAACCAGTTCTACTGGGGTAACACGCTGGTATTCGATACCAATAGTTCCGTAGATGACCAATACAGTGCTGTATTTTACGGTGGTCTTGACGCCCTGCTGAACTTCAAGTTCATCAATGGCAGAGGCGTTACCATTAATAACGACGCTAATAATGGCGGGCAGTTCAACGACATTACCAAGCCCAATTCCAGCACAAACTTCAACCTCTTCTATGTTGAAGATGATTACTTTGTAATCAGCCTGGATGACGGTTACGTAGGCGACGATAACCACGACGATATGGTGATCGCAGTTCGCGCTACCAAGGTTCCCGAGCCTGGCACGCTGGCACTGCTTGGCCTTGGTCTCGCTGGCATTGCCGTCCGGATGAAAGGCCGTAAAAAAGCCTGACATCGAGTTCTATGCTACGCTTTAAAAGCCCTGCACTTGCAGGGCTTTTTCATTTCAGGTCAGGTTCATGGATGTACTGATTGTTTATGCCAATAGCGGCAGAGGGCTGCAAAAAGATGCCAGGATACTGGAAGCAGCCCTACAGCGGCTTGGGCACCAGGCCAGGCAGGTTCAACTGCCCCCTACTCCCTTATGGCGTTCCCGCCTTTCAGCTTATCGTTTCAAGGCATTAGAACGACTTTGCCCCAGATTTCTCAGCAAACTCTTCTATCGAACTCAAATTGCTTTACTCCGGCCGCTCCATACGGGTCAACGGGCAGATCTCGTCATTCACCTCGAGAATATCTGGATATCTCAATTGGCTGCTGGCCGACACCACTGGCTCATCCCTAACCAGGAATGGTTCATTGAATCGAGAGGTCCCTACCTCAGCTTTACCAACCGTATACTCTGCAAAACACAGCACGCGGTATCGATTTTTTCCGCCTTACATGCAGACACCCAATACCTCGGCTTTACCGGCGGTGAAGTTAGCGCTCAAAACGGTTCAGAAAGGAAAGACTACGGTTTGGCTTTGCATGTAGCTGGCAACAGTCAGTTCAAGGGCACGCAACGTGTTATGGCATGTTGGCAGAGGCACCCTGAATGGCCAGAACTGGTCGTCGTCTCCCAGCATCTGGACACCCCCCCCGCCGCCAATATCAGGGTAGAGAAAAATCTCACGAACAATGAACTAAACACACTCTGGGCCCAGGCCGGTTTCGCGGTACTACCTTCTGAGGTGGAGGGTTATGGCCAGGTACTGGCAGAGGCCATGGCTTACGGCTGTATTACAATAACAACTGATGCACCGCCCATGAACGAGCTGGTTGGGAAGGACAGAGGCTTTCTGGCCCACGTGGAAAGAAAGCTGACGTTTCGCCTGGGCACCCGTTACCTTGTCTCAGAGCAAGCTCTGGAGCAGAGCATTCAAGCTGCGATAGACCAGCCACCGGCCACGCTGGCCCACATGTCCAGGCGGGCAATCGAATGGTATTCAACCAATCACGAACAGTTTCTTTCCCGATTAGAGAGCCAGCTCAAAGATCTGGTCGCACCACCTCTTGATCAATCTGCTCAAGAATCACCGGAAAGGTAGACTCGATAAACTCAGCGAGAGTTGCAGCCACCTCACAGCCATCGCACGCCACTGCAGAGATGAGTAAAGAGGCATCATCACGGCCACTGAAGAACCCACCCACTTGAGCAAGCTTCGCGCGCCACTGATCGGTTTCCCACTGCCCCTGAACAAAGTAGCTATACCCCAGATGCACACGTTGTCCGGAAACACGATGTTTCAGGGTGACTCCCTGCACCGGGATATTCAGGCTGTTTTCAACATCAAAGAAGCCTTCCGGAATCCAGAAATCACGGTCATAAAGGCGGTTACTGTACTGGATGAGTTCCGCACGATGCCTTTGATAGTCATAGGTAAAAGCGCCCAGATAGTAGGTTGTGCCCAAACCTTGCCCTGCGCGGGCTTGTAAACGGTCGAACAGGGTTTGCGCATAAACCCTATCTGGATTAAGAATTTTGGGCCGCCATCCCTGCAGTCCCGCCCCAAACACCGGGGCATACCTTTCACCCAAATCAATGGCATAACCTTCAGATTCAGACGTAATATTGCCGCGCTTGTCCGGCAAAGAGATCCAGGTAACTAATCCCAAGATTGCCACAACCACAACAGCAACGGCAGCCTTCCCTGCGGATTCAACCTTATCTTGTTTCTCGTCACTGGCCTGACCGGCAACAACCTGGTCATCCCGTTTCTCAAGCTGACGAGCCAGAAAATAAAGGGGAACAAGCGTGCCCGCAAACACCCACCAGCCAAAATCATCGTGATCCTCAATCAGGCCGGACTGCATGTTCGTTTCATACCCCATGTAGATGATGACGAACACCCGGATCCAGTTGGCAAGTAGAGCGAATGCCACCCCCAAACAGAATAACGTGACGCGGGATCGTAACCTCGACAGGTATAACTCGCCATAAATCAGAACCAGCGCCTGTCCCACCAGCAGATACCGGAGTCCAGAGCACCCATGAGCAACTTCAAAGGTTCCGACACCGATGAGGTAAACGAAAACGCCCTCCACCTCAAAATCAATATCGAAAAAACCCAACAGGACCTTATTAACGACAACGGTAATTACCTGTAGCGTCCAGGCCAGGAAGTCCCACACAGGAATGGTCAGAAACAGCAAACCCAGCGGCACAAGGAACCACCGTACCTGTCGCCACCCCATTAGCGTGGCGCAAGCGCTCAGTAGCATAGGTACCAGTGACAGGTGTTGTAATGCCTGAAGCCGGATCAGGCCTCCTACCCAATACGCCCCAAAGCAGGCCAGCAACGGTAAAAGCCATAACGGATAAAACCCGGGAACGACTGGATGAGCCTTTGCTGCACGTGCTGTCAAATACACAGATACCGCCGCAAGCAGGATGCCGTGGGAGTATGATTCATCCAACTTGAGCCATCGGTTTACAATACCGTCGATCGAGGGAAACGTAACCAGTGCCAGCAAACCTAGCAAAGCAAGAAATGGCCATAGACGACTCATTAAATTCATAGACGGCATCCTTTCCTCGGTCATCACAACTCCTGACTAAAGACGAAAAAAACGGTTGATCGACGATACCAAGCGAGAAGGCAAGCAACCTCTTGCACTGTACGCCAACTTCAGAACCGGGGAACGCACATACTCCACGGTTGTAAACAGCACATCTTCGCCCCGGAAATGACTTTTATAAAAGGTGTTCTTTCCCGCCCCGGCCAATAAATCGTAACTGAAAACCTCAGTGTCCCGGAACGCCCGCTCAATGGCATATCCCAGGTGTAGGGTTCCCAAAGATACCTTGCTGTTCAAATTCTCCATAAAACCCGCCTGAAGGTTATATACCCGGTTACCCGCTTGCACATCATAAAGCACAGAGACCACCTCTCCGTTGGCTGTCAACACAGACAAGCTGGGCCTCTGATTGCGAGAAAGACGGGCGAGCATAGCTTGATGAAAGCGAACAGCGTTCTCGTCAAAACACGGTTTCCCCCAACGCTCCCAATGAAAGTGGTTCAGTTGCTCAAGAAACCTCTGGGGATCATGACATTCCTCATATCGCCCCTGTAACGAGTTCTCAAACCAGTCACGGCGGTTATAGACTTTCAATCGGGTATTTTTGCCAAGGCGCGCCAACCAATCGGCAAACACCCCCTGCACCGGAATCACTACTCCGCCCGATTCACTCCGGACCAGGCGAGATAAATCCATACGGTCACACAGACTGGTCTCAACCATATTCATAGACCGAGCTGAAGCATCAGCGAAGATCATTTCGTCCCAATCAAGACCCGCAAGATAATCAGAAAGCGTATCCATCACCGATTGCTGTTGGCGGCGCTCAACGATCACGCCCACGTATTCTGTCCGAACCGTGGGACCAAGCTTCCAGGCATTGCCAACCACGTGCAGCCTGCGAACCTTCCATCCCAGCGGTGTGGTGACAGAGCTCAAGTATAGTGGCGCAATTCCTACAAGGTTTTCGTCGCCGTCGAATACTGCGAGAAGCAATAGCTCTAAATCGAGTTTATTGCCCCAGGTTTCCCACCAGGACACCTGCCAAGCCCAACTCATAAATAACGGGTCTGCATTGCTTGTGTTGAGCAGAGCGTCCCATTGATCCTGCAGGTTGAAAAAATCCCTCTCAAATAGACGGCGAACGGTATAGCTCATGTGCGCCTCCCTGCACCGGGAACAAACCCGAATTTGAAGGCAAACCTCCATGGCCCGGACCAAAAAGGATCCTGTCTAAGGGCGCGAAGAAGGCATTGAAAAGCCTGATCACGTCGGCCTACCGAAAGCTCATGCCGGCCTTTCCGAATTTGGAAATAGCTCAACCCCCTACGGGCTTCTCTTGGGGTGACCGACTCAGGAAAGGCTTGCAGAAAACTGTGAACAATCTGCTCGTTAGCTCGAAAGCGGCTGTCTTTGTCAGAGGAAATCTGGTTCTCCATTACCCGGTAATACCCCAGGATTTCCGGAATGTAGAGAAACCGATAACGAGTAGAGAATCGCAACCAAAGCCCGTAATCCTCTGCCAGCCGGTCTGCATTATCGAAGCCACCCATCTCGTCAAAACAGCGCCTTCGAGTCATGGTGGTGTTCATACTGACAAAATTGTCTCGCAGCAAATGAGGGGTTATGCGACCGGAATAGCGCTTCATTCGGTTAACGCCACGTTCCTGCCCTTCCCCGTCTATGACCATATAATCGCCATAGGCTATATCTGCCTGAGGATTTGCCTCGAAAGCCTTGAGCGTGCGTTCTAACTTGGTTCTGACCCAGGCATTATCAGAGTCAAGAAAGCAGATGAACTGACCTCGTGCTTCATCAATGCCCCGATTCCTGGCCACGCTCTGGCCCTGGTTCTTCTGATGCAGATACCGCACACGAGGATCTGAGAAATACTTCTTCATCAACTCAGCTGTACCATCAGTGGAGCCATCATCAACGACAATCAACTCCAGATCATCGAATGACTGTGAAAGCACACTCTCAACTGCGAATGGCAGATAATCCGCTCGGTTGAATGTTGGCGTAATGACTGACACCAAAGGACTCAAAGACATGACCACTTTACTTCCCTGTCTTGTTCAGCATTGTTGTTATTTCAGCGCTACCGCAAAGAGTGCGCGCCAGACATTCGACTCCGCAGGCGCGTACTTGAGTGCTTTCACAATCTCCTTTAGACCGGCGGCCTTCTCGCCAGTTGCTCCGAGGTAGCGGCCCTTCCGGATATAGAAATGAGCAAATCCTTTATCAAAATCCCTGGTACTCAGCGCCTCGGGATACTCACGCCGGAAATCGTGAATAATGGCTTCGTTAACTTTAAAGCGTTGGGTTTTATCTGAAGAAATCTGATCTTCCATCACACGGTACCAGGCCCAGTATTCCGGTTCATATCGGAATTCATACCGGGCAGAAAACCGCAGCCAGAGGTCATAGTCGTCCGCCACTCTTCGCTTACCACTCATACCGCCCATTTCTTCGAAGCAGCGCCGCCTGGCCATGGTCGTATTCATCGCAACGCAGTTATCCTGAATCATTCTGGCTGCAATTCGGCCGGAATAGCGGGACATGTTTTTCCGGCTGATTTCCTTACCCTGCTCATTGATAATCACATTATCGCCGTAGAGCACATCCACTTCCGGATGCTTTTCAAAAATACGAATCTGGTTTTCCAGTTTATCCAGGGGCCAGTAATTATCGGAATCCAGAAAACAGATAAACTCCCCAGCCGCCTCTGCAAGAGCAACATTCCTGGCCACACTTTGCCCCCGGTTTTCCTGTTGGAACAAACGTACTCTCTCGTCCTTGAGATAGGGCTGAAGCAACTCGACCGTGTTGTCCGTTGAGCCATCATCAACGATGAGGAACTCAAAGTGCGGATAACTCTGTTTTATGACACTCTCAACTGCTTCCAGGATGAATTCCGAACGGTTGTATGTCGGAGTGATAATAGTGACTAAAGGGTTTTCAACCGACATTCGCCGCCTTCCTTGTTCGTATCTTTTTCGTTCCAGTTTTCTCGAGCAGACTGCAGTAATTCACCATCGGAATCCCCCCCCATGATGAACCAACCTTGTATGCACTGCTGGGTCTCGGCTACAGACTCACTTTCCGGGGAGGCCCACACAAAAAACCTGGGTTGCTCGCGCCCCTGATAGAAACCGGCAGCTTTCATTACTTGCTTTAATTCCAGATCAGATGTCATTGCGGAATAAGACGACGCACCAGGCCAATTACTGAGTATTGCTTCAATAACCGCTGCTTTTATCCCCTTCGATTTGGCCGGCCCGAGGTAATCCACCAGGCGCACCTGTCTACCATACTCTCGTACCACTCCAAGAGCTTTCAGAGTGCGGCCTCGGTCTCTCAATTCTATAAACTGATAATTTGCAAACGGATGTTGCTGATATCGCCAATCCAGATAGCTCCAATTCCGCACTACTGCCTTGTCGTAGCCTTTTGCTATCGAATTCCACAGCGCGTCGATCTCATCTTTGGCCGGAAGCTGCTTTGTTACCGATATGGAATCCGCCATTGGAGGTGTTCTGCGGGTTATCAACTTTGTCCCGAATTGAAAAACCATCAATGCCCAGTCACGGAATGAACGGGGCTCTCGAATTCGCCTGAGAAAATGCACCTCGTTATTGGCTTGCCATCCCATCCGCTCCAGAACAATGGCGGCCACAGGACTGATACCAAACGACATTAGAATGGGGGAACGCTGCGCAAGCTCCACCTTGATCAGCCTACCAATGCCCTTTCCTCGCAGGCCTTGGTTAACCTTGAAATCGCAGCTCCACATCGCAGAAGTAGGCCTGCCCTCCCACAATATGGACACGGGAACCACAGCATTGAACCCGACAACGGAGCCTTCTTCTTCTGCCACCACGGGGGCAAAGCCCCGAGCCCGAGCCCCGGGATTATCCAGAAACTGGTAATCCCAGATATCACGCTTGAACGCTACATCAGAGAAAAGATTGAGTACCTGCTCCCTGTGTCGGTGCTCCTCGTAGGGTTTAATCTCAACCACCGGTACGCTCCAGCCAGGCAAGAAACATCAGAATGCCCCATAATTCTGCGGAATAATCTTCCCGTCCTTTCAGATGTTCTTGCCAATAGGCATGAACGACCAAACGATCAAGGTAATCTTGCTTATCGAACACCGAGGGCTGCAACAAAGACTCGGCCCAAGGACGTAATGGACCCCTAAGCCATTGTCCCACCGGCACTGCAAAACCCTGTTTCGGCCTGTCAACCATCGACTGAGGCACATGTCGGTAGAGCACACTTCGCAGTACCTGTTTGCCAATGCCGCCTTTCAGGTTATAGCTCAACGGCAAAGATAGCGCGAAGGCAACTACGTTGGGATCCAACATCGGTATCCGGGTCTCAAGGCTGCAAGCCATGGCCGCCCTATCCACCTTAACCAGAATGTCATCTGGCAGGTACCAATTCAGATCGCGCCACATGAGAGTTTTAAGGCTGTCTTGAGGAATGACATTCGGAAGATTCCCGCTCAAACCGTAGAGCGGCTCATTAACATTGCTCAGGAAACATTCTGGCTCGGTCCAGAAAGACACCGATTGGCGGTAGAATTCCGAGAGACTGGCGGCCGAGGCCAACGCTCGCTCCGCTTTCAGTCGATGGCGAATCGCCAGAGCCGAGCGCCCACGCTGCGAAGGTATTAGTGACCGAATAACATGCGCAGTTGGGCCCTCTGGCAAACGAGTGAGCAAACGTCGGGCAGCACCGCCAACACCGTTTCGCACCTGCCAACGTTTATGAACCGACGGATATCGGGAGTAACCGCAAAAAAGCTCATCGCCGCCGTCGCCAGACAGCGCCACCGTGACATGTTTTCGGGTCATCTCGCTGACAAGAAAAGTAGGCAGCTGCGAGGAATCCGCGAAAGGCTCGTCGTATAGATCTGGCAACCGTGGCACGAGGTCAAGCGCATCCTCGGGAGTTACGTACAACTCCGTGTGTTCGGTTCCCAGATGATGGGCAACCTGTGCAGCATGCTCTGCCTCATTAAAGCCCGGCTCATCAAAGCCAATACTGAACGTTCTCACGTTCTGGCTTGCACGGGCTTGCATAAGTGCAACCACGGTGGAAGAGTCGATACCGCCGGAGAGAAAAGCACCTAAAGGGACGTCCGATACCATCTGGTCTTCGATCACGTTCCCGAGTAAAGCCTCCAACTGGTCACTGGCAGCCTCAAAGCTTTCCGGCGCCCGGCTCTCTGTAAAGCAATCCTCAAGGCACCAGTAGCGCTGCGGTTCCGGTAACGTAGCCGGTGAGGATCCATCAAGAGGAAAACGAACCAGTGAGGCAGGCGGTAGTTTTAAAATTCCTCTGTGAATACTGATCGGTGCTGGTATCACGTTGTGCCGGAGCAACAGCGCCAGCGCCCCAGGCTCTACACCGCCTTGCCATGCAGGATGTACCCGAAGCGCCTTGAGCTCCGAACCAAATAACAGAGTGTTGCCTTGCCATCCATAATACAGTGGCTTTTCACCCATTCGGTCTCGGGCCAGAATCAGATCCCGGCTTTTCAGATCCACCAGCGCAAAAGCAAACATTCCCGAAAACTTCGGTAGACTCTCTTCCAACCCCCAACGCTCAATTGCGTGGAGCATCACTTCCGTGTCTGAGTGGCCCCGAAAGGTGCATCCCTCCTTTTCAAGCTCTGCTCGCAGCTGCCGAAAGTTATAGATTTCCCCATTGAAGGCAATAACAAAGCGCCCGCTCGCTGACGCCATCGGCTGCGCACCCGCCGGTGACAGATCCTGAATGGCCAGCCGCCTGTGCACCAGACCAACACCAAGCTCGGCCCTAAACCAAACACCGGCGTCGTCTGGGCCCCGGTGAATGATAGCCTCACCCATACGTTCCAGCGTCGTTTCGGGCCCTCGACCCACATCCCTGTTTACGAATCCTGCAAAACCGCACATGGATTAGTTCCTTCCTGCAATGCGAGTCAATCGAGCGCCCACGTAGTCTCGCTCTTCCCGATTCAACACCAGCAACCAAAAGGCCGCTAACCAACCCACACTTCCCAATATAGCGCCTAGCAAAATATGACCATATGAGTCGTATACCAGATATTCGCCGAGTCCCAGGATAATCAAAGCCATAAAACCGGCCGGCGCAACCCCCGGCAGCACAGACGCCCGCAGATATTGCCTAACCGGCAAGTCCAAATGCCGACAGGTATACCGAAGATACAGAGGCACAAAAATCAATCCCGGGACGACAGAGGCAAAGGCAACGCCCTCAAGCCCAAATGGATAGACAAGCACAAGGCTAAGTCCGATATTAAGCAATGCCGCCAATGGCGTAAGGCGAGCAAAAATTCCATGCTTATTAATGGCCGTAAGGTAACGGCTGGCAAAAGGATTTATGAATGGCAATATCGTAAAAAAGACCAGAAACAAGATGAGCCACTTAGCTTTTTCACCAAACTCGGGGCCTAGCCAAACTGAAATAAATGGCGCGCCAAGTAGTAAAGCGCCGGTCCCCATAGCAAAAAGCACACAGACGACGTAACGGGATGAAATAAGAAAAACTTGCCGAATTGTCTCATACTCATCCTTAGCACTGAGGCCACTAAACAAAGGCATAAAGGCATGGGTTAACGTCCATCCCAAACCTCGTATATGCTGCGTCAGGTTTGCGGGTATACTGTAGAATGGCACAGCTGCCGGTCCCAGAATTAAGCCGATGACCAGAACGTCTGTCGCATTCTCAACACGTGTTGCTATACCCTGAACAAACGACTTAAAGCCGAAGACGATAAGCTCCTTCAGCCTCGTCCAAGAAAACGTCTTCCACTGGGCGCGAATGGCACCGTAGGCTGGGCGCGAAAGAATCCACATAAACAGCAGATACTTCACAGTAAGACCGATCGCATTAATACCCGCGAGAAGCACCAACCCATTTTCCGGTGTAATCAGGGTATACAACAAAACACCTCCGATTACGGAATTCACGATAGTAATGTTGTTTTTCAGGTAGTACTTCTGAAAACCCTCAAGGTAACTTTCTGCCACATACCCGGGGAAGGCAATCAATAGATAAGCGCCAATAATTATCAAAAATAACTGGTACTTTTGATGAGGCGCACCCTCGGGCGCCAACGCCCCCCCGAACCAATATCCCCAGGAGAAAAAGAACAAAAACAGTAGCAAACCAACCAGGGCCATGAAGACAAGCGCCGACATGTATACAGCCTGAAGCGCGGTTTCATCTCTCTCTGCCAGATGCTTGGCGGCATAACGGCTGATAGCGGGGCGAAGGCCAAGATCAAGTATACCCATGTAGCCGATAACCGCTCCGATCATTTCCCAAAGGCCGTAATCGTATTCGCCCAGATTATGGACAAATATTGGGGTCATAATGAAAGTAATGACCAATTTAACGATCATCACCAAGATATTTGAGCCGGTATTGACCAATAAAGTCCGAATCACCTATCGGACTCCGGCTTCATCAAAACCCCTTTATAAAGGTGCGCCAATTCACCTGCGGTTTGGCTGACATCAAATCTCGAAGCGGCTTCTTGTCTGAATCTATCCGACTCAAGCTGAAAGAAGTTCTGATCCGCTACAAATAAGCGGATCTTATCAAGAAGTCCGTCCAGTGATCCGACCTCGAATACGAGTGCAGGAGAATCGGCGACCACTTCCTTCATTCCGATACAGTTGGATGCAATGAATGGTCGACCAGATACCATCACTTCCATCGGTAAAAGCGGGCACGCCTCCCATTTTGACGGCATCACAACGACATCTACACCTCGTATGGCCTCCGACATCAAATCTGTCGCTGGGAAGAAATGGAAGAATGGCTCCAAATCCCGGGACCGAATGTCGGCCTGCTCCTCTCTAATAAACCCACCCCAACCAAAACAGCATACGTGAACTGGCTTTCCAATACCCTCGCGATTCAAACTCTCGACAGCATTGACCAATAGGCCAAACCCCTTTTGAGCCATGAACCGCCCAAAAAAACCGATAACAAGAGCATCGGGAGGAATACCGGCCTCGTTGCGGAGATTCCTGACACTATTCCCTATAAAAGCCTCAGCTTTAATTCCATTCCGAATCTCCTTCACGCGTCCGCGGGAACCCAAAATGGGAAAGGTATCTATAAAATTCAAAGCCGCGTCCTCACCCACCGGATTTATGACATCTGCTAAGGAGAACAGGCTAGCCATTATCCGTTTCTTCAACTTTCCCACCAGACCTTGGAACTGTCCCGGCATAAATACATCGTGAGTCGTTATGACATGAGGTATACGGAGTATACGAAGCGGCAAAGCCGCAATCAGTCCCGCTGTAAACCCGTGGGAGTGGACTATTGCCGGCCTGACCTTTACCACCTGTTTCAAGAGCGCGAGGAATAACATAACCAGGTTATCAGAAGGCTGAGCAGATACTTTAACATTAGCTAATGGCCCTACAAGTGTTCGAAGCGCCTCGGACTCAGGTGTTACTAGGTTAAAGCTGTTATCTCGCAGAGATTTATCGCCATATACATAAGAAAAATACGTCCTAATTCCACCGCTCGGATGCCTGGCAAAAACTAAAACTCTCATCAATAAATCCTTTTATAAAACAAAATTCAGTGCTGGTGTGGTACGTTCACACTGTAATAGTCCGTAATTTCATGAAGTCTTTCATAATCTAGCATCACATCAGCTGAAATAGTGCCGACCATTACGAAGTTTTTCTGCTAGAGTGAAACGCCCATTTTCACTGATTTCTTCAATGGCACCAGCCTCTCTCATAGGGATCGACTTTTGTAACATCGCTAAACGGCCCAATGCGATAGTCAGACCGCCGAACAAGTACCAGTAGTACTGAGACAAACCCCAATAGTTAATGCTGTAGACTGCGTACATCCAAAACAAACAGATAAGTACTTTATTAAGGTTTTCATAGAAGGAAACTTTTGTCCTAGCGGTTCGGCCAAACTCTATTTGAAGACATTTCAGCTGCCTGAAGGCACGAAATAAAAAGACCATGAATATTGCAAACCCGATAAACCCGATCTCAATTAACAGCTCAGCATATAGATTGTGACTTGCCTGGCGTCGACCCAGTTTATGTGCTTTCGCCTCACCCGTTGTGCCAAGTCCATGCCCCACAACAGGCCGACTCAGCCCAAGCCGGAACTCCTGGATCATCCCTTGAATACGACCTTCGGCGGATGCGCCGCCTTCAACATCACGGTCAATAATCGAAAGATAGCGTTCCTTCTGGACGGGCGTCATTACGGAAAACGCTGTCACAATCGCCATTACGGCCACTCCAACAAGAGCAGTCTTGTGTCGTGATTCCTTGAAAATAAAAAAGCTGACGACCATCAAAGCAAGAAACGCACCACGCGACATAGTCAAAATCAGGGCATATAACAATAACGGCATCAAAACCAGGTAAAAAACTTTAAGCCTCCACCTTCCGGTCCATAGGAGATAGTGTAAAAACGGAATTACCGTAACGATCACAAACCCGAGCTCGTTAGGATTGATCACATCAGTCGGAGCGCCGGCAAGTCGGTTAGCAAACTCGTTGGTACTTAAATAGGTTGAGCTACCCCAGTATCCCTGGGTCAAATTCAAATATAGCGGCTCAAGTACCCGAACTACCTGACAAAAAACGAATATAACAATAAACCAGACCAGCCTTTTACGAGTATCTACAATCAGCGCAGTAAAAAATAAAAAGACAATAGCTTTAACAAAAGGATCCAAGTTATTCCGGATAACGCTACCTGGCCACTCCACAAGAGGCAGGCTTATCACTATGTAGGCAAGCAAGACAAATATAGGCTTGAAAATAGGATGCTGAAACTTCTCAACCAGTTTTTCACGCTGTAAGAATAGAGATAGCGCCAGAACAACCACAGCCACCAATGTAGGGCGGAGACTTGAATAGCCTGGTATCCGAACTGAAAAGCGAAGGAAAAAATCCAAAGTAAAATATAGAAAAAAGACAAACGTAAAGGAGCTGACCACCTGATCAGATACTTTTGCCTGCTGCGGTGTAGTTACCACCTTACCCGGCATAACCAGACACCGCACCACTCAACCCCATACGAACTTCTTTCCGAAGCCTCAACCCTATTAATTCGACGCCAGAAACAGACTTGAAAAACTGAAACATGTCATCACCACTAACATGGCGTCGCATGAGCATAGGCTCACGGGTTCCGAATGCATCCGGAAAGGCAGTTACAGCACCAAGAAACCCTGCTTCTTGGACAAGGCCTGGCAAAAAATCCCGGAAATCGGAGGGCTGCCCATTTGGATAGCAAAACGTTCGACATCGACCTCCCAGTCTAGCATTCAAGGCGTCTCGGCAACCAAATATCTCCTCTCTCGCCTGAGATTTGGTTACTCGCCCAAGCGACGGATGAGTAACAGTGTGTCCGCCAATCTCAATGCCATTATCCTGCATTTCTGAAAGCTCAAGCCAGTTCACTGGTTCGAATTCAGGGGGAATGGAATCAGGGAAAGTTTTTCCTAGCCCAGAAGCAAGCTGGTCAATAAAAAAATGCTTTTCAACGTCAGGTAAGGACAGTGCGTGATGGATCCATTGTTTCCAGTATAACGGACGAGTTTCGAAATCAACTTCTCCAGCTCCACTCCGAAAAGAGCCAATCTTTATTGCTTCCGGAATACGATCGACCTGGCTCAAGAGCCAAGTAATCTTGTCTGGCCACAGCCAGAGTCTACGGTCTATAAAGCCGGTGGTAACAAACAGTGTAGCGGGAACCTGATATTTTCTGAGGATTGGGTACGCATAATGATAGAAATCGCGATATCCGTCATCAACAGTGATGACAACGGCGTGACGTGGCATGTGCCCATGCTCACGTTTGTATTGCATCAAGCCCACCAAGGAAAAGGAGTTATAGTTCTCCTTGATGTGTCGAACCTGCTGCTCAAAGTACTTTGGGCTTGCCCAATCTTTAACTGGCGGATTGGAGAACCGGTGATACATTAAAATGCGTGGCTGCTTCCGGCAGATCTGTCTGGCTAATTGATAACCACCCCAAGGTCCCAGCGTGCGAATGGTTTTGGAGAACAAGCCCATACTGCATTACTCCTTGTTCAGCAGGGAGTCATAAAGTTCCTGATGCTGCTGAACCATCGTTTCCATACTGAAGCGTTGTCTTGCGGTAGATTTCGCATTTTTCCCTAAACGTTCACGGAGTTCACCATCCGTTACCAGTTTTTCAAGGCAAATAGCCAATTCATCCAAATTACCACACGTATACAAAAGCCCGGTTTCTCCGTGAGTTATCGCTTCCGGGTTACCTCCCACCGCGCTGCATACAACCGCTAAGCCAGCCTGCATATACTCCACCAATGAATTAGAAAAACCTTCGGAATCGGAACATAACAAGCCTATATCAAGCCCGGTAAGACACTCCTTTACATCACGCCTCGCTCCCAAAAAGTGAACGCGCCCCTCAACGCCCAGCTCTTTTGATGTCGCCTTGAGTGCCTTTGGATCTCCATCTCCAATAATGACCAGATGTAAAGCCGGAATTTCCCCTGGCAACGCCCCCAAAGCTCGCACTGCGTCTTCCAACCGTTTTATAGGCCGGATGTTAGCAACGATTACGGCAAATACTGCTTCTGGATACATCCGACGCAATTCCTTTAGATCAACAGGTATCTCCGGCTGCCTCTCCTCAAATACATAGCCGTTATAAATCACATGAGTGCTTGTCAGATCAAATGGCTCATGTTCGACAGTAACTTTCCTCACCGCTTGGCTATTAGTGATAGCCAAAGCAGCAAATCGTCCACTAAGATTCAACATCGCCAGATATTTTCGTGTGTACCAATAACCCATGTCCCGGCGGGAGATAATGGTTTGGATGCCCAGCATTCCGAAAACCGGAGGACAGATTACCGATGGATCATTAAAAAAAACATGGGCTACCCGACCTCCTTCCGAACGGAATTTCTTGGCAGCCACCCACAAACTTAACCAAGTTTTAATAGATAGCAAACGACTATGCCCAAGCACCTTCACCGCACACGGGAACTCGGCCGAATCTAGGTATTCGGAGGGCTTGAACACTAGAAGAGTTGGTTCAAACCGTCGCCTATCAAGCCCAGTGATTAATTGGTATAACTGCCCTTCCGTGCCAGCATGGGGATTACGAAAAAAATCAATTACAAATAGAATAGGTGTTGGTGGCGTAGAGCTACTCATGAATAGTCGAAACGCTCATCTCGGGGCGCTTAGCACCTTTTAGCCCTACATCGATCGCTCTTCTTGGGTCCAATAGTGAACAAGTCAGGAAGGAGAAAATTGCCTTTACGTACATCCGTTTTTCAAAGTAAACCTGCCCTAATCGGAAATACAATACGGCTCGGCGCCTCCGCAGCGTAGAACGTGGATATGGATACCGAGCCGCCGCCCGCTCAAGGATTTTGAATCCATTCTGCCAGCGAGTCAGCTTTCCATTTGCGCTAATCGTTCCACCGTGCTTTCTGTAATAAAAACATTCAACGCCGGAATATGCGATCTGGGATACCTCTGCGATCCGCAGCACAAAGTCGTGATCCTGAGCCGCCCTAAAGGTCTCTTCTAGTTGTCCAACCTTGGAAATCACGTTTTTTCGGAACATGCAAAGCCCGGGGGACACTATGTAGCAATCGAGTAAAAGTCGATTGGGGTCACTTTCCTCCTGATGGGTCGAGGGAAAAAGCTGATAGAGCCTCGCCGCCCCCTCGTCAACAGCGTACCCCTGACCATAAACCATACCAACCGACGGATTGTTATCCAGCACTTCAACGTGGCCTGCAAGCGCTCCTTGGGCAAGAAGGTCATCGCTGTCAAGGATTACAACATATCGCCCACTGGCATGGCGTAATCCTAGATTGATTGACGCTGACTGCCCGCGGTTCTTCCTATCTGTATGAGTGAAGACCTTCACTCGCGGATCGTCGATGCGGTTGAGCCACTCCCAAGTTCCATCGGTAGACCCGTCGTCAACGACTATGTACTCAAACTGCCGGTAACTTTGAGAAAGTACAGAATCTAACGTGGCGGGGAGCAAATCAACTCGGTTGAATGATGGAGTTATAACCGAAACTACGGGAAGCGAATCCTGATCCATGGAAAATACCTTGATGTTCGTAGGTCGCAAACTGATAGAAGCTCAATTGATACCAAGTAGTCAATGACCCAAAGTTACATTCTGATACAACCTGAACCACTCTGCAAACGATGTATAGACAAAGTGCGCCAATTGAATGGCGTCAGGAGTGACTCGGAAATCCAATACCTAGCTCAGACAGATACTTATAGTCGTTTACGAGACGATCACAGCTTTCATCACTAAAGTAATAAAAGTCCAGTCGCTGACTGTAGAATGGTTCTACGCCAACCGACCAGGCCTTGCCATTGCTGTTTGACCAGTCCCGGAGCATGCTGTTAAGTTTACGAGAATTAGCCTGTCCACTGATATTCTCTATAGCAATCTGACGAACCTGATCGTGCCCTTCAAAGTTCCTGTACTCCAATATTTTCTTCCGCAACTCTCTGACAGACTTCACCAGCGCGCCAGTCCTTTCATTGATGAGACTCTTTGTACCGATATGTGCCTTGCGAAACATGAGAACAGGCGTGCCAGACATCAAAGACTCCGCAACAGCAATAAACGAGCCTTCGCGGTAAGACATTGCGCAAAACATTTTTGCCCTTCGAAAATATCGCCTCAGTTCCTCCTGGCTAGGATCCTCGACAATTGTTACCTGACCTAATACTCCGTATTCCGCTGCCTCCTGGCGGATGCTCTCGGCTGTTCGGGAACCCAAAGGAACGCCAACACATGTTACCCGAATATCCTCGGGCAACTCCTTTAATGCCTTGAATAACAGCCAGTGCCTTTTGAAACTGGCGAAGTTGGCAACCATCAGGCAATCAATATCTCTTTCTTGAGCCGGCCTTTCAAAAAAATCAGAATTAACCCAACTGGCTGCGTTAAACGGAAGCGAATGGCAATTACTACCAAGCGTCGTAACCAACTCTCGCTCATGACTATGAACTGGCAAGACGAAAACAGGTTCTTGGCCTGCAGCAGCGACTAATCTGAATAATTCTTTAGAGTACAGACCACTCCAAGAAGGGATAAAAACCAGATGATAGCGAGCAAGAACGTCATCAATACGACCGGAGTCGAGCAACTTCGCCAACTGGTTCTCGAACGAAACCAACAATATGCCCTTTTCAGACTCCGAGATAAAGGGCTTCAATACCGCGCAGTAACTAAGCGATACTGGTTTCGCTTCCTTAACAGACCGATTGACTGAGCAGGCAATATCCAGCGCTTCAGATAGCTGACGTTTATGGCGGCGGTTCCCAGGAAAGTAACCTAAAGTGCCCGCAAGCTGATTAAGCCTGAAACTACCTCCCGCCCGCGAAACGCTAGCAACACGACTCCAGATCATACGAACCAGAAATAGCCAACCGGCGAGATCTGATTCGCGAGCGAGGTTAAACAACTCCCGCTTTAATTTATTTATCATTTCAAGTTCTCCTGAACGAATATGCGTCGAAAGGCGGGAAGATTACAACTCAGTTTACCTACAAATTAATAAAATTACGTCGCGAAGGGCAATCGAAACTTTCACACAACGCAAAGCGTTCCTGGCTTGGTCTACCATTTTCATCAAATACGTAAAGATAAAGGTAAAATGTACGATCCTATACCCAAAAGTCTACAGAGAGCTAAGTTGGATTCTCGTTCCAGCCGACTAAACGCTGTATTTCATAGTAACTAAGAGCTTCATAATTCTGTACGTCACTGATAACAATCCACTGAATAGTATTATTCATATAAATTTCTGATAAATATATGTTCTGAAGCGTTTCTTGGTCTGCGTTATTTCCTATCGACGCAATCGAGTCTAGGAAAACTATGAATAAATCTCAAAATCAGGAATAACACGGCCACTGTCAACCGCATAGAATTCAGTGGCGCCATGGATCAGACCATCTTCTCCGAAGTCCAGTACCAGACCAAGAAACGCAAAACCCGCTGCAAGATTTTTTTTGGAACGGATGGACAAGCTGATCCCCGGGAAACAGGTCGGGTAAAAGGTAGCCCACCATTAACCGCTGCCTACGATGCTCCGCGTTCACTGCATGCAGTTGTGCTGATACCTCAGCGACCCGGCTATGGAAGATGCCCCGTAAGAGATCGTATCTATGCGTAAGTCCGCCGACCGGAACTTGGACCGGTTGCCGTGCGAAGCCACGCCCCTCAAGTTCCGTCATTTCCTAGAGCGCCGCGGGGTTGGATACACTCGCCTACCATACTCTAATCAATTAATTTCAATGCTTTCAATTGGGCTAGGCGGAACGTTTTTGGCCCCAATTAATACGCCCTTCTGATTGAAATGACCAAGTTTATCAAAAATATAAATATAATAATTGTCATTACTATCCAAAGCACCAAGATACTTTTCAAAAACTACTTCAGTATCAGTCCAGCGAGTTGTTCTTTGAACTTCGCAAGTACCTTTGCCTTGACGATAAAGAGTGTAATCACTAACGTTACAAATTTTTACGCGATGCAAAGATTTATCTAAGTATATATCGTCAACCTCAACGGAAAAGGGAACGGACATAAAGTCATTAATCCCCAAAAGAGCAATTGTTAGCCCTGAACTATCATCAAAATTGACATTTAAAATTTCTTGCTCCCATTTATCATCAGACCTTACGAAAGTTTGGCCGTTCATGTATACCGCTAGCCGCGGAGGAATCGTTCCTTCACTATTTCCCAAGCTAATCTCAACTTCAACCAGATTCCATCGTCCGGGTTCTGCAGAGACGCTCCCGTACTCATTAGACCACAACGACAATCCATGACCGGCCCAGCTGATATTACCTAAAGCGAAGCCATACCCTTTTCCGCTTGAGTCACTCCAGAATCTTGCATACTTGCCCCTAGGCGGTATATATCCAAAATCATCAAACTTATTATTCGATGGCGATGACGGGAATATGGTAGATGCACCTGACTCCAAGCCAACTATTTGCTGGCCTAGCATGTCGCGCGTGCTGACACCTTCGGGCGGCTCAAAAAACAGCCAGCCGTATTCTTGATTACCTAAGTCGGACTTGTAGCGTATGATTTTTCCTGTACCGTCGAGTCCTGATATCTTTATACCCTCCCCATAACTGCCATCACCTCCGTCTATAAACCGGTATGACTCTCGAGAACCCGGAATAGCATAGTAACGAGCCATGTCGTACGGGAGTTTTATCCAAAATGAAGCATACATACTGCGGGAACTGTAATTTATAGTTTCTCCCCCACTCGCCATCGGCCATCCGAGGTAATTATCACCACCTTTACCGAAATAATGAGCAACGCCGTTGGATGTCCGGTGTGCTTTCGACTTAACTACCAACATCCCCGTATTGTCATCGTTAGGAAGTGAAGGCTTCGCCCAAATCGTATTCGGATCTGAGTCCTGTCTTTGCACCACCTGGCCATCTTTAAACTGGGACTGATGAAAATTTGGTTTACCGTTCTCCCAAGTGACATCAACATGATCGTAGAGAACCGGGTTGCCATCTGTTTTCTCAGTGAAGCCCGCCCCTTGAACCCTGACGCGAAAGACGTCATCTGATACTCTCTCAGCTACAACTGAACCGATACTTGGCGCCGCGTAGACGGCAGTTCCAAGGCATCCAAGAGAAATTACAGTTAGCCCAGCAACTAGAGCACTCACACGTTTTGATACCGAACTAGCCATTTCGAATCCTCCTATCGTGGTTGAATAATTATAGTAGAGGCTCATTGCTTTAGTCCGGAAGCTTTATCACAATTATCTATAGTCAAAAATTCTTTATATAGAACCATACTAATGATGAATAAGACTCATCAGATCATCTTTCTTGGACTGCCAATCTTTATCAATCTCTTTTCTTCGCTCCACTATATTACTTTTCATGACATCCAAAGAAGACAATGCTTCGTTTATACCGCCCAAGATATCCAATCTAGAATTATTTACATAAATTATTCCTGGACCTCCAAAGTAGGACTTGAGGGTTTTGGTATTGCTTAGTATTAACGGCTTATTTAGCGATAAAGCTTCGTAAGCACCACAATTCAAAATTAGATCTTTGTCAGTAAGAACAACCACCAAATCCGACTCACAAAGCAACGTTTCATAAACCGAATTTGGAACAAATCCTGTGAAAATTATGTCATGTCTTTTGAACTCAATTACCTCAGATTCAGAAAACTTTTTTTTGTAGTTTCCGGTAAGATAAACGCTAACCGAATCTAAGCTTTTCGCCGCTTCTAGCATCTCATTTATTGGCTCATCATCATCAAATGTAGTAACAAAAAGAACCTTTTTTTTCTCGGCGACATCAACTTCAAACTTTTCAGAGCAAGCCTTACATTCGATCCTTGGAATTCGGTCCGGTAAAATGGCAACGCTTCTCGCTAATGATGAAATATAATCTTTTGCGTAGTCATTTGTCACTATTGTAATATCTGCATTAGACAACGAGTAGTTGCTCAAGTAGTGAAAAATTCTCCATTTAAGGCTTCCATCATCCAATTTATCAATCTTAAAATTTGAATGCCTATCAACAATTGCTTTATAGCGAAAGAATTTTTTCATTAAAACAACAACATAGGCAAGCATTACCGACGGGTTCTGACAAAAAACATTATCAGGCCTCTTTCGAGCGATCAGATATAATGTAAGAACAGTTGAATAAATATATTTTGCCAATCGGTTTTTTGGAGATTTTACAAAGATATATTCTGCATCAAAAGACTCTGCCAACTCTCGTGAGCGCCGATGATCTTCCCAAGTTATCCATATATTCTTCATTATTTGTATCAACTCATAAATTATTGCTTAAAATAAAATCATTGTAATCTTAATATAAAAATCTAAGATTTTATCTCTTGTACAAAGTAGGTGAATTTTTCTCGCCCAGCTTTGGTATTATCGCATGAAACGACGATATTCAAATCTTGCTGTAATTCGAGTTTGGTTATTAGCTCTGAACTTATCCAGCTTCTAAAATGCCTCACTCCAAGCGATGGCTGTTCAGATAGATAAAAATAAAACGAGTTATATTCCTTTTGCCTGATTGTAAATCTAAAACAATCATTGAAATTCCGCATATAAGAGTCAAGGACTCTTCCAAATACGACAGCGTGAAATTTTTGCTTCGGATTGATATAAGCAAACTGCTGAGCTGTACGTCCACGCAGCTCTTCGATCGAGCACATCGAACCCAACTCACTACAATCAGCCTTGGCAAGGCTAACTGCATCTCCCAGCTGATAACGAACGATACTTTGAGATTTGCGAGAGACATCCGTGATCAACACCGTGTCTTCTTCTTCCTCAACCCAAAGCCAGGGATTTACCAAGTGCAAATGTCCTCTTGAGCATTCAAAGGCGATGACATCAAACTCGGTGGACCCATATTCCTCAAAAACCGGAGCTCCAAACACCTCTGCGATAAACTTCTTCTGTGCGGGCAGGATCGACTCCGCCGTGCAGATCACGGCTTTTACGCCCCTTGGCTTAAGTCCCTTCTTTTGCGCAATCTGCGCGGCCTCAAGGATGAGCGACGTATATCCATACAGATACTCAGGGCTCCACTTGACCAGTTTTTCAACCGTTTCTTCAGCACCATCCTCCGCCGGGTAGAACACCTTACGGTTCAACAAAAAATCGCGGATCTTTGCCGTTAGGGAATTGGCTGCCCTACCCCATACTCGCGCTTCTCTCTGACCAAGTTTCAGACCGTGCTTGCTATAGCAATACGCCCTGATGGCAAGCATCTGCGCCAGCTCAGTTCTGGACAGAGAAATATGTGTTGGCTCTCCGGTAGTGCCCGCCGTGTGCCGGGAAAAACTCGATGCCACAGTGCTGCTGGCAGCGGACATTGCTCTGAGATCAGCCTTGCTCATTGGCGGTCTATCCGGCAATTCCGACAGAGAATGCACTGCCACACCCTGGGCATCTTTAGGCTGATTCTTGTTGAGTATACAAGACAGCCGCTGCAGTCTTTCGTTTGGCTCTAATCCCCAAAGCTCCTCTACTTCAGCCTGAAACCTGGCAACAGGAAGCCGCAGAACCAGGTAGGTTAAGCGCGCCAAGACATACCGAAAAAAGAACAAAGCCTTCAAGATGCCACCACCCCGTTATATACGCGCAGATACTGTTCGGCCATTGATCTTGCAGACAACTCTCCGGAGACTTTATGAAAAGCGTGCTCAGTTTTCCGATGAGTGGCCTCTGTCTCGTTGAGCACGAGTTCTATGGCATCAACCAACTCTGAAGCAGGATCCGTTACCAGAACGCCGCTATCCCCTTCATCCAGAACAAACGGGATCTCGCCAACATCGGTAGATACAACGGGCAGGCGGACAGCCATCGCTTCGAGCAAGGTGATCGGCAAGCCCTCGGTAGACGAGGAAATAACCAATGCAGACGAGCGCGCCATCAAAGCAGGCACATTGTCGCAATACCCGGGCAAGCAGACATCGCCGCCAAGACCGAGACGCGCAACCTGGTCTTCCAGATCCTTACGCAGCATTCCATCGCCAACAATCAGCAACCCAGCTTTAGGAGCAGATTGTTTGATCTTACGGAAGCTATCAATAAGATGACTGAAGCCCTTTTCGTTGGATAGACGACCAACCCCCAGAATCACCGGCTCATGGGTGCTAAAAAACTCTTCCAGCGCCTCTGGCAAGGGTTCAGTTGCCTTGCGCTGAGTGTCGTCTACCGCCAGTCCGTTTCTTATTGTCGTGAGGCGACGGGGACGAATCAGTCCCGTTGATAGTTCCTTCTTCATCGCCGCGCCAACCATGATCACTCCATCCAACCGACTGATCGCCAGTCGATCAAGCAATTCATATACCCACATCCTGGAAAAGCGAGGCGCGTGAACATACCCGTGCAAGGTACTCACAACCGGAACCTTCCGACTAAGCCGACCAAAGAGAGACATCAGAATATTGAACTTGTACCCGTGGGAATGCACCAGGTCGACACCCCAATGCTCGGCCCACTCACAGATTTTCCGAGTTTCCGAGTAGTTCAAGCCCGGAGTCATTCGCCAAACTACAAGCGGCAATCCCAGTTTCTCAGCCTCGATCTCAAGCGGCTTTTGGTGAATCCCCTGCTCGCCGGCACTGAGAATCATGGGCTCCAGCCCCTGCTTGATTTGCTCTGCTACCAGAGCCAACAGCATTCGCTCTGCGCCATACAGGCCGCCACTATCAATCAGGTGCAATACCTTCAACTGGAACGCTCCCTGGCCGCGAGGCTCTCCATTCCGGATGGATTACCCGCCTTCGGTGAGCGTCCAGTCTTTGCTCCCACTACCTCATAGCGGTGCTTTAATCGCAGGAATCGTTTTTCGAGGAAATGGTAAGACGCTGAGGCAAGCAAACCACTGAGAATCACGCCATGGCGTGCCGAAAAGAACAGCGTGCCTACCCCTGAGTGAGCCAGCACCACGGCCATGACGGCAACCATTCGAAATCCATCAAGCCCGGGGAGTTTTTTCTCCTCCAGCAAGGCTTCCAGGTTGGGCAATGCCATTATCCCTTCCTTGGGTTCCAGACAACCTTCTTCTCGCCCTTGGCGAAGGCGACAAATGCCTTAAAGGACGCAAGGTTTAACAACACGAAGTAGTAAGGCAGGGCATACACGCTAGAAAGCGATTGCCCCCGGCTCTCTTTTTGATAGCCCGCCCACGCGAAATAGAGAAACAGGCCGTACCCTATCGCGGCTAACGCATACAACCCTTTCACCGGCGCCAGGTAAAGGGCAGCAATCGCAAGGGTTATCATGGGTGCAAAGGCCGCGTAGCGCAGCAGCTTGTGGGAGATAAGCTGCCAGGCAAACACTGGATCGTTGGCCGGGCTCATGAGCTGTTTCATGTCTTTGAGCGCCCACAGTGCACGCAGGCTTACCCGCACCCGCATGCTGAATTCACTGCCCCCATCGCTTAACGCTTCTTCCTTAAGCAGCGCCCCAGGTTCATAAACAACGCGGTACCCCTGTTCAACCACTTTGAGTGGCTGAACAAAATCCGGCAACTGATCGGCATTCAGCTCGGAGTGCAGTTCTTTACGCATGGCGTCAATGCCACCGTCTACGCCTACCACAGAGCCTACCAGAGTCTCCTGTGCCCTGAGCCAGTTCTCATACTTCATGTAAGCGCTGCAGCCGTCGCCAATCAGGGCGCCCTCCGGGTTCACATAGACCATTTTTCCGGTTACGTATCCCACCGCTGGGTCGTTGAAGTTACTCACCAGTGCTTTCAGGGCTTGTTGATCCCATTCGGAGTTGGCATCCGAGAACGCCAGGATCTCCCCTTCCGCATGCTGTTTGAGCATGTTGAGCCCCGCGGTTTTGCCCTGACGGGGTACCTGACGAAACAGTTTGACCGGGAAAGGCGCATCAGCAGCAACAGCCTGGACAATCTCGTCGGTTCCGTCCTCCGACTCATCGGAAACCACCAGGATTTCCAATTGCTCCCTGGGATAGTCCAACGCCAGCTTATTCCTGAGTGTAGCCTCAATGTCTTTGGCCTCGTTGTAGGCGGCGATAAGAATCGAGACTTTCGGCTGGTAAGCGCCGCTTTTGTTTACGGGCAAGGGTCGTGCGGATGCCAGCAGTCTGATACAGACGGGATAGCCGAAGTAGATGTAAGCCAACAACAGGAAAGATATCCAGAATACTGCGACCATCATGCCATCCCTGCCACAGAGCTGGAACCTAGGGTGTTCGATGAGGGCTCAAGAACCCCTTCGCTTTCCAGAACCTGGCTCATGGTGGTAAACCGGAAATCAGACAACAATCTGGCCAATCTCTGTTCACACACATCCAGATTGTTGTAATGACGGAAGCGGGAGAACCACTTTACATCCAGGCGCGGCTGGTCCGGATCTACTTCCCAGGGGTGAAGGTAGAACACAAAAGGCCGTCCCTGCCGGTTGATGGAGCCCAGTCCGTATCGACTGAACCAGTACGGGAAAAGCCGGAAATATCCACCACCAGCAATTGGAAGGGTGTAGCCCGGCAACTTGAACGTGCTTAGCGGAAACTCCGCCAGCTCATATCCTTTATCGGTGGTCAGCCGATGGGGCCAGCGTGGCGTGCCGGGCATGCCATAGCGGTCGTGATGCACTGGAAAGATGGACGAATCCCAGGTAAACCCCTGCTCGGCAAGGATATCCAGCGCCCAACGCGATTGATTGGTGATGGAATAGCTGGCCGCACGATACCCTGTTACCGGCGCACCGAGAATGTCCTCAAGAATAACCTTCGATCGCCGGGTTTCTTCTTTGAAAACTTCCGGCGTCTGGTTATAGATCAACTGATGACTGTAACCATGGCTGGCAACTTCATGGCCTTGAGCCGCAATCCGTTTCACCAGCTCTGGAGAACGCTCAGCGACCCACCCAAGGGTAAAAAAGGTCGCTTTTACACCTGCCCTCTCGAATAACGCGAGAATGCGATCTGTATTCGCTTCAACCCGATACTCCATGGAGGACCAGTCGTCGTAGCGAACGGCCTCTGCCAACGCAGCTACCTGAAAGTAGTCTTCCACATCAATTGTCAGGGCGTTCTGTATCGGTTCTTTCATGGCCATAGCCTCACACTTCCTGTGTTGATCAGCGCAGTCGGTATTCCAGACCAACCAACACCCAGTTCTCATCGTATTCCCGGCTGGAAATATCGCTGGACTTGGTGTCGTGCCCTACCCTGGCCAACAAACTCAAATCCCTGGTTGCCTGGTGCTCAGCGCCGATCACAAGCCGGGCAACTTCGTCCTGGGTGTCGTCGCGTTCATAACTCAGGTGGTCGAAGCCCAGCGCCAGGTATCCGGTGGTCAGTTCCGAAAACTGGCGAGAATAGCGGGCATTAATGCCGGCTTTGTCTTCTTTCTCGTCGCTTTCCAGGTAATCCGAGCGATAAGCATAGAGGTCAAGATTCAGTGAGGAGGCGTCGGAAAACTGCTTGTTGATGCCGGTCGACAAAACGCTGTTTTCAACGGTGATGCTTTCGCGGAGGTTGAACTCGAACTCTCCGAAACGAAGGTCAAGCGTGGACGTGCGGTCTGTCAGCTCCCTTGAGGCATTCAGGTACCATTCGGTACTCGGATTGATTTGCCGGGTAAGGTTTATCTGGCCTACCAGCCCATCGCTCGACTGGTTGGTATTGGCGTAATCCGTTTCGATTTCACTCACGCCAACAGAACCGGAAAGAGACGTGGTCGCCCAACGGTTCTCGAAGGTAACCTGGGCACTATTCACATCCACTTCTGCGCCATAGTCGAACTCGGTTTGACTGTGGGAAATACTCAGGCCCCCGGTGAATGTGGAACTGAACAGGTGGTTCCAGGCGATAGAACCGGTATAGCGTTCGCTGTCCGTTTCCTCCGGTTCGTCGTACTCGGTGTTGGCGTAGCGGGCAGAAAGATTGAGCCAGTTGGTGTCATTCAGACGCCAGAGGTATCTGGGGCCAGTGCTGAACACGTTTTTTCGGGTTCGGTTGTCCGGTGTGTCACTCTGGCGAGTGTCCTGGTTCACTTCCCTAAGGTTGTTGTCCACTTCCCAGTAAAGCTGGTTGGCGAGCTCGCAATCGCCCTGGAAGTCCATTTCCGCGAAGCTCTCGCTGTCAAAGCTATCGTCCTGCCACCAGGAATACCCCAGAGTGCCCAGGAAATCAGCGTTGCAGCGTCCGGGATCTGTCTGGTAACCGGCGGTCAGGTAGGCACGGGTCTCGAAATCGCTGTCTTCATTCGTATCTGCCTTGCGGGCATTGTCGGTGAAGCGGCTGTCCAGCCCGAACGTGACCTCACTTTGCGCAAACACGGGGAACGAGCAGGCACCAGCCAGTAACATTACTGGTATTGCCGTTATTGCAACGGGTGTCCCTACCCTCTGCCGATCAGCCATTGATCACCGCTCCTACAAACTTGTCCGGATTGAAAGCCGTCGCAGCTTGTTCGGCCATCGCCGCAGTGATCTTGCCGTGAGGTACCACCAGCATGGCGTAATCGCAGAGTTCGGTCAGAATGCGGGCATCCGGAGATTCGGATATCGGCGCCGTGTCCAGCACGATGAAACGGTCTGGATAGCGACGACGGATTGCCTGCAGGAATTGCTTCATCCGGAAGGAGGTAAAAAACTCGGCCGGTGTTTCACGGCGACTGCCCGCCGGAATCAGCCTCAGCCTGGGAATACCGGTCGGATAGAGAATCCTGGAAATGTCGTAGTCCGGGTCATCCAGAAAGTCGGTCAGGCCTGTCTCGGGCATCACATCCAGTGTGGAGTGCAAAGACGGTTCGCGCAGGTTGCAGTCGATGATCAAAGCCGTCTTGGCCTGATCAAAGGCAAAGGCTGCAGCAAGATTCAGGGCTACAAACGAGGAACCGGCGCCAGAGCTGGCACCGCTCACGACCAGAGTGAAGTTATTGCCTCCGGAAACCTCCAGCAGCTTGGTTCTCAGATCCCGGAAACGGTTGACCAGCGCGCGGTTGCGGGACTCGGGATAGATAATCCGACGCTCGTCGAGGTCGTCGTGCGTGAGCCTTCTGGGCTCCTGCATACGCACGATCTGCTTACTGATAACGTATTTATCAACCGCGCCGGGCCCCAGTTCCAGAGAGCTTGGCACCAGCATGCGGGAGTCTTCGTCATCCCGGAAATCCAGCTCTTGTTTCAAACGCTCCTTGCGCTTCAGCCAAAAGGAATGCTCTTCACTGCCCGCCGGGCTGCTGCCGGTTGTCTCATTGCCAGAATCCTGGGATTCCTCGGGATCAAATCCGGACCGATCATTTCGTTGTTCTGGCATCAGATCACTCCCATTTGAGCTAGCACAACGATGGTCACATACACTGTTACCGTGAGCACCGCGAAAATCCCGATCAGTAACGTAACCTTTCGATCCCGTCGCTTTTCGTAGGGTGTTCGTACCTCCGGAATCTCAACAAGAACCGGCAAACCAATGTCGTCTTCCAACTGCTTCCTGGCACGAATCCGGGGATCTACCTGTAACAGACCCGCAACCGCTCCAAAGGGTGCCGCCAGCCCCAGGAACAATCCAGCCGCAGCAAACATGGAGAACTGGGGGCCAGAGGGCGTGCGCGGGAATTGAGCGGTTTCATTAATGCGGTAGTTGAGCCCCTGCCCTTCAATGTCGAGATGCATGGAGACCCGCGCTTTTTCCCGGCGTTTGAGCAGGTCATCGTAAATCTCACGGTTCACTTCCATGTCGCGGGTGAGCTCAGAGTACTGGGCTTTGTTGGCCTGGATGCGCTCCATGCGCTTTGCTTGCTGTTCCAGCAGACGGGAGAGCGAAGTAATTCTTGTATCCACGGTGGCCATATCCGCCCGCGTGGTAGAGAGGTTTGCCCGCAGTTCCTGGTAGAGCGGGTTAACAGCTTCTTCGCCCTCAAGTGAACTCACGTCCGTCGGCCGTTCTGCCGCCTGGTCTCGTTGTTTGCGCAGTTCCGCCAGCTGTTCCCGGAGTATCACGATATCCGGGTAGGTATCGTGGTATTGCAGCCGCAGACTATCCAGGCGCTCTTCCAGGATCCGGATCCGCTCTCTGTAGGCATCCTCAGTTCGGCCTTGCGTGATCGTGGGCCGGATGCCTCCGAGCTGGCTCTGAAGGGAAGCCGCACGGGTTTCAAGTTCTTTTTTCTCGAGTTCGGCCAGTTCCAGCTGATTACGAAGCTGCGCCATGCGGGCATTGGCTTCCTGCTCCGTTCCATCGGTGTTTTCAGAGAGGAACTCCTTGAGCCGGTTCTCAGCCTGGGCCAGTTGCTGCTCGTAGCTTTTGACCTGTTTGTCGATGAAATCGTAGGCGTTGCGGCTTTCGGCCCGCTTACGGTCTTTGGTTTCTTCTATAAAGACCTGCCCCAGTTTCTGGGCAACGCGGAATGCTTCCATCTGGGAAGTGGACGAGAAGCCAATACTGAAATAACTGTCGCCCCGGGGCCTGACCGACAAACCCGAGCGAATGTTCGCAATCCGGTACTCAAGTGCCGCCGGGTCAGAGGGCGCATCCGGATAAATTTCAGGATCCAAAGCCACTTTCTCGATCAGGCTCCGGCTCATCAGCAATTCTTTTGCAGCCGAGGTACGGTCGTTAATCTCCGTGGCCACGGCGCGCCCTTCCATCAACGGCGCAATGATGTTGCGGTCGTCTACGAAGATGATGGTCTCAGACTGATACTTATAGGGCCATACAAAGCCTGCTCCAAGCACAGCAAAACTGACAATCACAAACGCAAGAAACGCGAGGCCCTTCCGGCCCCGGACCTCGCGAATGATCTCCTGCGGTAACTGGGATAACGGTAATGCCATAACCTAACCCGCCTTCAGACCTTTTAGCTCTGCAACCACTCAGAAACTGCGCTCTGGAATGGTAAGAATGTCACCCGGCCGCATGCCGTAGTTGGTTTCAACCCGGCCTTTGTTAAGGATGTCGTCCAGTTTTACGGGAATGGCAACCACCTCGCCCTCAAGCTTCCGATACAGCATGGCGTTGTTTAGCGCGGCAAACTCATTCGCACCACCGGCATTCAGGAAGATATCCAGAACCGTCATGCCGCTCTGGTGAGGCACTGAAATGGGCTGGCGAACCGCACCGGTTACCCGCACCCGGTCTGTGAATTCATGGCTGCCCATGGAGGTCACAACCACACTCACCTGTGGCTCACGAATGTACTCAGTCAGGGACGTACGAATGGAGCTGGCCAACTCTTCGGGCGTGCGGCCACTGGCCTGAACATCCCCTACCAGCGGCACGGAAATCTTGCCGTCAGGCCGAACCGGAACGGAGATGCTGAGATCCTCGTTGCGCCACACAGAAACCCGTACGACATCGGTTGCGCCCAGTATGTACTGGTCCACGCTATCCCGGGTATCAACGGCCAATGCACGCTGGATCTGTTCTGAAGAGGAAGCGGAAGGGCCGGCACAACCCGTTGCCAAAGCTACCGCCATGAGGGACACAATAAGCCCTTGGATGAGATACTTCCGTGACATCTTTATTCCTCTCTTGTGAGGTCCGTGCTTTATTCCATGTTCCGGGAACAGCTGACTCCCGAAACTACCTTGATCCTTTTTTGAACAATACCACTTCTACTGTCTGAATTATAATCAACAGATCAAGAAGTAAACTCTGGTTCTTGATGTAGTAGAGGTCGTAGCGCAGCTTTTCCCGGGTGTCCTCTTCGTTGTCCGCATAGGCGAAACACAATTGGGCCCAACCGGTCAGCCCGGGCTTTACCCGGTGCCTTTCTGCATAAAACGGAATCTTTTCAGACAGCTGTTCAACGAACACCGGCCGTTCTGGCCTCGGCCCGACAAAGGCCATGGTGCCATTCAGTACATTAAAGATCTGTGGCAGTTCATCAATCCGCACCTTACGGATAAATTCGCCAACCCGTGTCACCCGGGTATCGTTCTTCCTGGCCCAGACCGCGCCGTTCTTTTCCGCGTCGGTAATCATGGACCGAAACTTGTGCACCTTGAACACCTGGTTGTTCAGACCTACCCGTTCCTGGCTGTAAATCACCGGAGCTTTTAATCCGTCTTCCAGTTTGATGGCGATGGCGGTGAGAACCATGATCGGGAACGTAGCCAGCAGGAGCGTACCAGAGGCCAGAACGTCCAGCGCCCGCTTGCCGACGCCATACACCGAAGAAACCGTGAATCCGTCAGAGAACACCAGCCAGCCGCGGGTGATCATTTCCAGAGCCACCTTACGGGATTCACGCTCGTAGAAGTTAGCACCGTCGATAATGTGCACACCTTCCATTTTGCATTCCAGAAGGTCTTCCATCGGCAAGCCCCGACGGCGGTCGTCCACCGCAACCACAATCTCCCTTACCGGGTGTCGAAGTACGTAGTCATGCAAGGAGGTTGGAAGGTTAATGAGGTACTGCTCATCCACTTCCACCGTGTCATCCGGCATGGGAACGAAGCCGTCCAGTGAAAATCCTTTGCGGTTGAAAGGAGTGGTCAGGTCCTCGAACATCTGTTTTGCCCGGCGGCCGGCACCCAGCACCAGAACCCGGCGCTTGAAGCGGTCCTTGCCTACTACAGCAAAGAACACCACTCTGGCAATCCCCAGCGAAAATATCGCCAGCACAGTCGCCGATGTCAGTAACCCGAAGCTGCCCAGATACCAGAGCCAGTCATCGGCCACGAAATAGGCAAAGCCGTGCAGCGGTATGGCGAGAATCATGGCCATGATGGTGCGTAGCATCATGCCGGACATGCCTTCTTCCACACGGGACTGGTGCACGCCCAGAGCGATCATGACGATCAGATTGAACAACGCAAAGATCGTGATGGAAGGGAGGACAAAAACCAGATTATCGAGGAAGAATTCGAGCTCGCCGAAGAAGCGGAAAAACACCGCCAGTGCGAACGCAAGGCCCATGACGATCAGATCGATCAGGCCGAGAATAACAAAAGGTAAGTGTATATAGTGTCTGAACAACCTGACGTGGGCCACGTCGACTCCTTGTGCGGTTCACACTGCCTGTACTGCAAGCATCCTTTGCTACACACTGTAACAAACCGTTACGGGATTGTACGGCAATTCATTGAAACTGCAATGTGGGCCACTCGCCCATTTCGTTCGATTTTACAAATATTTTATAGTTGTGACACAAACTCGTGCACCGGCATCACCTCAAGCCGCCCTAGACTAGCACAACTGTCCATAATGGCGTCGCATTGCTGGGCAGGAAAGCGCGTCTGAAGATTGGCGCGGAATTTCTTCACCAGCAGCGGCATACCCTCCTCTCGCCGGCGCCGGTGCCCTATCGGGTATTCCACTGCAATCTTGTCGGTACTGGAGCCATCCTTGAAGAAAACCTGTATCGCATTGGCGATTGATCGTTTATCGGCCTCGAGGTATTCGCGGGTATATCGTTCATCCTCGATGACCTGCATTTTTTCTCTCAGGCGGTCGATTTCTGGATGGGCCTGGTGAAAGCTGTCTTCGTAATGCTCAGCTGTCAGGCTGCCAAAGATCAGTGGCACCGCCGTCATGTACTGCAGGCAGTGATCCCGGTCTGCGGGGTTGGCGAGCTTGCCCTGCTTGGAAATGATGCGAATAGCCGACTCGTGGGTAGTGATCTCTACGCGATCAATGTCGTCCAGTCGGCCCCTCACTTGCGGGTGCAGTGATACCGCTGCCTCGGCGGCGGTCTGGGCATGAAACTCTGCCGGGAAGGAGATCTTGAACAAGATGTTTTCCATCACGTAGGAGCCGAAAGGCTGTGGTAATGCGAAGCTACGTGATGATTCAGGTTTCAGGGCCTGATCTCGATTGGTCTTGCTGAAGAGGACGTCGTAGAAGCCCCATTGTGGCGCCGTCAGCACCCCGGGAATGCCCATCTCCCCTCGCATGGCAATATCTGCCAGGCGAACACCCCGCGAGGTGGCATCGCCTGCCGCCCAGGATTTACGGGAACTGGCGTTGGGCGCGTGGCGATAGGTGCGCAGGGCCTGGCCATCGACCCAGGCATGAGACAGCGCGGAGAGCATCTGTTCCCGGTTGGCGCCCATCAGTTTGGCACTGACGGCGGTCGACGCCACCTTCACCAACACAACATGATCCAGCCCGACCCGGTTAAACGAGTTCTCAAGGGCAAGTACACCCTGAATTTCATGGGCCAGAATCATGGCCTCAAGAACGGCCTTCATGGCCAATGGCGCGTGGCCATCGGCAACGCGCTTCTGCGAGAGGTGATCGGCAACCGCAAGAATGGCGCCAAGATTATCGGAGGGGTGGCCCCATTCGGCCGCCAGCCAGGTATCGTTGTAATCCAGCCAGCGGACGATACAGCCAATGTCCCAGGCGGCTTTCACCGGGTCCAGGCGGTATGGAGTGCCAGGCACCCGGGCGCCGTGGGGAACGATCGTGCCTTCCACCAGCGGGCCCAGGTGTTTGGTGCATTCCGGAAAACGCAACGCCAGCAAACCGCAGCCCAGGGTGTCCATCAGGCAATAACGGGCCGTTTCCCAGGCTTCTTCGCTTTCTATGCGGTAATCAAGGGCATAGTCGGCGATTTGTTGCAGTACGTCGTCGTAGTCCGGGCGTTCGTTGAGATCGTAAGTGGCAGACATATTACGGCCCTCCTCTCCTGTCCCAACTATAGGAGCCATCAGAAGCTGTCGCCAGGTACCCTCACCCAACCTTCCATGATAATCCGCGCACTGCGGCTCATGATCGCCTTGGTGGCAGTCCACTGACCATTTACTTCCTTCGCTTCCGCCCCCACCCGAAGGGTTCCAGACGGATGCCCGAAAGTCACATGGGTACGGTCTCCGCCGCCAGCTGCCAGATTAACCAGCGTACCGGGAATAGCAGAGGCCGTTGCAATAGCCACCGCAGCGGTACCCATCATGGCGTGGTGCAGCTTGCCCATGGACAGCGCCCGAACCAGTACATCGATATCGGCCGCATTGATCTGTTTACCGCTGGAAGACACGTAATCCGAAGGTTTGGCCACAAACGCCACTTTCGGGGTGTGCTGGCGACTGGCAGCTTCCGCGATATCCGAGATCAGTCCCATTTTCACCGCGCCATGGGCGCGAATGGTTTCGAACATGGCCAGCGCCTTGGGGTCGCTGTTGATGTCGTTCTGCAGCTCGGTGCCCTTGTAGCCAATATCTTCGGCATTGATGAAAATGGTCGGGATACCGGCATTGATCATGGTGGCGTTCAGGGTGCCGACACCCGGCACTTCCAGCTCATCCACCAGGTTACCCGTGGGGAACATGGCCCCTTCACCATCGGCAGGGTCCATAAACTCGATCTGCACTTCCGCCGCCGGGAAGGTTACGCCATCCAGTTCAAAATCACCGGTTTCCTGTACTTCACCGTTGGTGATGGGCACGTGGGCCACGATGGTTTTGCGGATGTTGGCCTGCCAGATACGAACGGTGCAGATGCCGTTTTCGGGAATGCGCTCTTTGGCCACAAAGCCGCCGTTAATGGCGAATGCGCCTACGGCGGCGGTGAGATTGCCGCAGTTACCGCTCCAGTCGACAAAGGGTTTGTCGATGGACACCTGACCGAACAGATAATCGACGTCGTGATCCGGTTGCGTGGGCGCTGCCAGGATTACCGATTTACTGGTGCTGGAGGTGGCATTGCCCAGGCCATCGATCTGCTTTTCGTAGGGATCGGGGCTACCAATTACGCGCAGCAAAAGCTTGTCTCGCGCTTCACCGGGTACCTGGCAGACTTCGGGCAGATCTTGCAGGCGGAAGAAGACGCCTTTACTGGTACCGCCACGCATGTAGGTGGCAGGAATACGAACTTGGGGAGCAAAACTCATTGAGCGAGCCTCACTTGAATGAATGTTTCAGGCGGGAGCCAGGAACAACTCCCGCCTGACCTTGCCATGGCGATCAGGCGGCGCTTTCAGACGCCAGGAAATCCTGGGCAAAGCGCTGCAGTACGCCACCGGCAGAGTACACGGTGACCTCTTCCGCGGTATCCAGACGACAGATCACCGGCACCCGGTCCACTTCACCACTCTTGCGGTGAATGACCAGTTCCAGCTTGGCGCCGGGGGCGGGCTTGCCTTCCACGTCGTAGGTCTCGGTACCATCCAGCTGAAGCGTGTGGCGCGTGGTGCCTTCTTCGAACTGCAGCGGCATCACACCCATACCGATCAGGTTGGTGCGGTGAATCCGCTCGAAGCCTTCGGCGACGATGGTCTCTACACCTGCAAGGGCAACACCCTTGGCCGCCCAGTCACGGGAAGAACCCTGCCCGTAGTCTGCACCGGCAATGATGATCAGCGGCTGCTTGCGTTCCATATAGGTTTCAATGGCTTCCCACATACGCATGGTTTTGCCTTCCGGCTCCACGCGGGCCAGGGAACCCTGCACCACTTCCCCGTTTTCGTCCCGGACCATTTCGTTGAACAGTTTCGGGTTGGCCAGGGTCGCTCGCTGGGCAGTCAGGTGGTCACCACGGTGGGTGGCGTAGGAGTTGAAGTCTTCCTCCGGCAGGCCCATCTTGTGCAGGTACTCACCGGCAGCCGAGTCCATCATGATGGCGTTGGATGGCGACAGGTGGTCTGTGGTGATGTTGTCCGGCAGGATCGCCAGCGGGCGCATACCCTTGAGCGCGCGCTCGGCGGCCATGGTGCCTTCCCAGTATGGCGGCCGACGGATGTAGGTGGACTGCGGGCGCCACTCGTACAACGGGCTCTTGGCCTGCTCGGCTTCATCCAGGTTGAACATCGGGATGTACACCTGCTTGAACTGCTCCGGCTTCACGTATTCGCCGACAATGCGGTCGATTTCTTCATCAGACGGCCACAGGTCTTTCAGGGTGACGGGGTTGCCATCCTTGTCGTAGCCCAGGGCGTCCTGTTCGATATCGAACCGAACGGTACCGGCGATGGCATAGGCGACGACCAGCGGAGGTGACGCCAGGAAGGCCTGTTTCGCGTACGGATGAATCCGGCCATCGAAGTTCCGGTTACCGGAGAGAACGGCGGTGGAATACAGGTCCCGATCAATGATCTCCTGCTGGATTTTCGGGTCCAGGGCGCCAGACATGCCGTTACAGGTGGTGCAGGCATAGGCCACGATACCGAAACCCAGTTTCTCCAGTTCTGGTAACAAACCGGCTTCTTCCAGATACAGGCGGGCCACTTTGGAACCCGGTGCGAAGGAAGATTTCACCCAGGGTTTGCGCACCAGCCCCAGTTCGTTGGCTTTCTTGGCCAGCAGGCCAGCCGCCACCACGTTGCGGGGGTTGGAAGTGTTGGTGCAGGAGGTAATGGCAGCGATGATGACCGCGCCATCCGGCATCAGGCCCTTTTTCTCCTCTTCCAGTGCCTTGTCCAGATTCACGGCAATGCCGCGATCGTGCAGATCGGACGTGGCGACACGGCGGTGCGGGTTGGACGGGCCGGCCACGTTACGGACCACGGTAGACAGATCAAACTCCAGCACGCGCTCGTACTGAGCCCCGGTCATCTCGCTGGCCCACAGGCCGGTTTCTTTGGCGTACTTCTCAACCAGGTCTACCTGCTCTGGCTCACGGCCGGTCAGCTTCAGGTAGTCAACGGTCTGCTCGTCGATGTAGAACATCGCGGCCGTAGCGCCGTATTCCGGGGTCATGTTGGAAATGGTGGCGCGGTCGCCAATGGTCAGACTGGACGCACCTTCGCCGAAGAATTCCAGGTAGGCGCCGACCACGCGCTCCTTACGCAGGAACTCGGTAATCGCCAGAACAATATCGGTGGCGGTAATGCCAGGCTGGCGCTTGCCAGTCAGCTTCACACCCACGATATCGGGCAGACGCATCATGGACGGACGCCCCAGCATCACAGTTTCCGCTTCCAGACCGCCCACGCCTACGGCGATAACACCCAACGCATCAATGTGAGGCGTATGGCTGTCGGTGCCCACGCAGGTATCCGGGAAGGCAATCGGGTGACCGTCTTCGTCCGGGCGGTTCTGGATCACCGGCGACATCTTCTCCAGATTGATCTGGTGCATGATGCCGTTACCGGCCGGAATCACGTCCACATTCTTGAATGCGGTGCGGGTCCAGTTGATGAAGTGAAAACGATCTTCGTTACGGCGGTCTTCGATGGCGCGGTTCTTCTCGAAGGCATCCGGGTCAAAACCCGGGGCTTCAACGGCCAGGGAATGGTCAACAATCAGCTGGGTCTGAACCACCGGGTTGACCTTGGAGGGATCACCCCCCTTCTCGGCGATGGCATCACGCAGGCCGGCCAGGTCCACCAGGGCGGTCTGGCCCAGGATGTCATGGCACACCACCCGCGCCGGGTACCAGGGGAAATCCAGGTCGCGGCGACGCTCAATCAGCTGCTTGAGGGAATCCGTCAGAGACTCCGCATCGCAACGGCGCACCAGCTGCTCCGCCAGAATCTTGGAGGTATAAGGCAGCTTGGCATAGGCGCCCGGCTGGATGTCTTCTACCGCCTGGCGCGTATCGTAGTATTTCAGTTCCGTGCCCGGCAGGGCTTTACGGTATTGGGTATTCATAGTCTCTCTCAGCTCCGCTTGTCGATGGGCAACCAGTCCTGATGTTCAGGGCCTGTGTACTCAGCGCTCGGGCGGATAATTCGGTTGTTGGCGCGTTGCTCTTTCACGTGGGCGGTCCAGCCGGATACCCGGGACATCACGAAGATGGGCGTGAACAACTCGGTCGGAATGCCCATGAAGTGATAGGCCGAGGCGTGGAAGAAGTCGGCGTTACAGAACAGCTTCTTCTCGCGCCACATGACTTCTTCACAGCGAACGGAAACCGGGTACAGCACGGTATCGCCCACTTCCTTGGCCAGCTTTTCAGACCACTTTTTGATAATGGCATTGCGCGGGTCGGATTCGCTGTAGATGGCGTGTCCGAAGCCCATGATTTTTTCTTTGCGTTCCAGCATGCCCATCAGGCCGGCTTCGGCCTCTTCCGGGGTCTTGAACTTCTGAATCAGTTCCATCGCCGCTTCGTTGGCGCCGCCGTGCAGCGGGCCGCGCAGGGAGCCGATAGCACCGGTCACGCAGCTGTGGATGTCAGACAACGTGGAGGCGCATACACGTGCCGTGAAGGTGGAGGCGTTGAACTCGTGCTCCGCGTACAGAATCAGGGAGACGTTCATCACCCGCTCATGCAGCTCGCTGGGCTTCTTGCCATGCAGGAGCTCCAGGAACACGCCACCAATGGAATCGCATTCGGTATTGGCGGTATCAATGCGAATGCCTTCGTGGGCAAAGCGGTACCAGTAGGTGATGATGGCCGGGAACACCGCCAGCATGCGGTCGATCTTGTCGTCCTGCTCGCTGAAATCCTGTTCGGTTTCCAGGTTACCGAGCATGGAGCAACCGGTACGCATCACATCCATCGGATGCGCGTCCTTAGGGATCTGCTCCAGCACCAGCTTCAGCGCTTCCGGTAGGTTACGCAGGCTCTTGAGCTTGGTTTTGTAGGCATCCAGCTCGGCCTGGTTCGGCAGTTTGCCTCGCAGCAGAAGGTAAGCCACTTCTTCGAACTGGGCGTTATCCGCCAGATCGGTAATATCGTATCCGCGGTAGGTCAGGCCGGTACCGGTTTTGCCAACGGTGCACAGGGCGGTTTCACCAGCTACCTGGCCACGCAGGCCAGCGCCACCGAGTTTCTTTGCTTCAGCCATGTTGGTCTCCCAGATTTTCTGTTTATATTTTGTTCAGTTTAACGCAATCAGTCTTTTTTCTGAGCGAACAGCTGGTCCAGCTTCTGCTCGAAATCGTGGTAGTTGAGGAAATCGTACAGCTCCATACGGGTCTGCATCAGGTCAACCACGTCTTTCTGGTCACCTTTTTCCAGAATATTCTGGTATACCGTCAACGCTGCCTTGTTCATGGCACGGAAGGCGCTCAGCGGGTACAGCACCATCGCCGCGCCGGCATCCGCCAGTTCTTTCCGGTTGTACAGCGGCGTGGCGCCAAATTCGGTGATGTTGGCCAGAATCGGCGCATCGATCGCCTCGGCAAAGGCTTTGTAGTCACTCAGTTCGTGCACGGCTTCCGCAAAAATGCCATCGGCACCGGCTTCGATACAGGCCTTGGCACGATCGATGGCCGCGTCCAGACCTTCTTTCTGGAACGCATCGGTACGGGCCATGATGAAGAAGTCTTTGTCTTCACGAGCGTCGGCTGCGGCTTTAATACGGTCTACCATTTCCTCTTTGGAAACGATTTCCTTGTTCGGGCGGTGGCCGCAGCGCTTCTGGGCGACCTGGTCTTCAATGTGTACGGCAGCGGCGCCGGCACGCTCCATCTCCCGAATGGTACGGGCAATGTTAAACGCCCCGCCCCAGCCAGTATCGATATCGACCAGCAGCGGAACATCAACCGCGGCGGTAATCCGGCGCACATCTTCCACCACGTCATTCATGGTGGTCATGCCCAGGTCCGGCAAACCATAGGAGGCGTTCGCTACACCACCACCAGACAGATAAATGGCCTGGTGCCCTACCCGCTCGGCCATCATGGCCGCGTAGGCGTTGATGGTACCAACAATCTGCAGTGGCTGGTTTTCTTTCAGGGCTTTACGAAAACGGGCGCCCGGGGAGAGTTTGTTAGCCATGGGTTTTTCCTCTCTTATCAGATGGTGAGAACGCCTTCTTCGATTTTCTTCTCGATGTTCTGGCGTGCGGCATTAATGTGTCGTTTCATCAGGAATTCGGCGAGTTCGCCATCGCGCTGGGCAATGGCCTCGACGATACGGCGGTGTTCACCCAGCGCCAGATGGGGGCGCCCGGCCGAGGTGCTTAACCGGTAACGGTACATCCGCACCATGTAGTAAAGATCACCCAGAAGCATCTGGGCCAGCTTGGTATTGCGACTGCCGGTGGCAATCCGGTGGTGGAAGTCGTAGTCACCCTCGGCCTGGTAGTAGGCCTGGCCCTGGGCTTCCTCAATCATTTTTTCATGACTATCGAGCGTGGCCAGGAGATCACGGATTTCTTCATCGGGCATGCGTTCGGCCGCCTGACGGGCTGCCAGCCCCTCCATGACTTCACGAATTCGGTACAACTCAAGAAGCTCTGCGGCACTAACGGACACCACCTTCACACCAGCGTGAGGGCGCCTGACCAGTAATCCACGGGATTCAAGGCGGCCCAACGCTTCACGCAGCGGGCCTCGGGTAAGGTTAAAGCGGGAACAGAGCTCGACTTCGCCGATCTTTTCGCCCGGCGCCAGATCACCCTTCACAATCGCCGTTTGCAGACAATCAAAGGCCTCATCGGCGCGGGTTTGGGTTTGCAACTGTGCCTGAATCATGCTTTGTTAACAATCCAGAGGTTATTTAGCGTGAAACTACGCCTGACTTCTCTGATTGTCAACAATTGTGAGTTAGGCTTAAGTATGATTGTTTACAGATCCTGCAAACCTTGCGCGTGCAGCACGAGATTGCGAACGCGTTGCCCCCAGAATGAGTCCGAAGGCGCACTCCAGGCTCGCCGATGCAGGGCTGTCAGTGCCTGCGGGTCTTCCAGCAAAAGCGAAAGCCGGCCCTTTTCGATTCCCCGGTAGCCTCGGCTGACGCAGGCATCGAGCTCTCCCTCAATGACTTCTTTCTTCAGGCCCTTGGCGCCACGCCCGGCAAGGTGGCGGTGCAGCCGATTGACCGCAGGGATCAGTACCGCCTGCTCAACCGGCGTGAGAGCAACCTCACTCTCTGCTTCCTCTCGAAAGCCCCTTGCATCATCAAGCAACGGCATACGGGTTCGCTCCTCAGGTGTTAACAATAAGCCCCTGCAACTCAGGGACTCACCGCTGCTTGACCGGCTCAGCCAAACCGTTGTTGGCGCTGCCAGTGCCAGAGGGACAGACACGGGTAATGACCATAAAAAGAACATCGGGTCCAGGGTCCAGGCAAAGGCCGACCAGGCGCTACCGATGATAAGTCCGGGCAGATGTCGCATAGCAGCCTCTCGCCAACCGGTCTCCTCGGTACGATTCTGGCCTGCCCAACTCAGCCGAACGTTTAACAGGGCCGAAACGACGGAATGACTGTGGGCAAGCATCCGGATGGGGGCAAGCAACACTGAGACGACGATTTCGAGCAACACGCTGGACAACAACCTGAAAAAGCCGCCAAATCCACTCAGAGCCCGATGGACGACGACGTCAACAATGGCCAGAAACTTCGGCAAAAACAATAGCGCCATGGTGCTGACGACCAGGGTGATGGCCCATGTCGGCCGCCATTCTGGCCATAAAGGAAAGGGGCTCTCACGCCCGTCCGGAAAATAATCGATAGGCGCGATGGTCAGTTGCACAGCAGCAATCGTTGTCAGGACCAGGAACAACAACCACAACGGGGACGACGCGTACGCCATGATGCCATTCAAAAAAGCAAAACGATGTGCCAGGCGCAATCGAGGCGAGAATAGCATCAGCGCTGCGTGCTGCAGATTCCCTTTCGACCAGCGCTGATCTCGGGCAAGTTCGTCATCAAGCGTGGGCGGAGATTCTTCATAACTGGCCCCCAAAGCCGGTTCCAGCCAGACTTCATACCCTGCTCTCCCCAGAAACGCCGCCTCTACGAAATCATGGCTCATGATCGGCCCTTGCCAGATACCAGCGCCTTTGAGCTTTGGCAAACCACAATGCGCCATAAATGGAGCAACGCGTATCACAGCGTTGTGGCCCCAGAATGCAGCATCCCCCATCTGGATGGCAGCCAGGCCCGTGGCGAAAAGCGGCGAGTAAAGCCGATTGGCAAACTGTTGGATACGAGCAAACGCGGAGCGAGCGTTAATAATGGTAGGAGCAGTCTGAAGGATACCAACCTGCGGTTCCCGGTTCATCACCTGCACCATGGTCCGAATAGTGTCACCGGCGAGGAGGCTATCGGCATCCAGAACGACCATATACTGATACTGACTTCCCCAGCGCCTCAAGAAATCAGCCACGTTGCCGCTTTTGTAGTTGAGATTAACCCGACGCCGGCGATAGAAGAGCCGACCCTGAGCGCCGAGCTCTTCCACCAGTTTCAACCAGACCTGCTGTTCTTGCAGCCAGACATCAGGATCCTGACTGTCTGAGAGAATATAAAAATCAAAATCATCCAGGCGGCCTGATCGCGCCAGATCGAGGTAAATGGCTTTGAGCCCCTTCAGCGTCCAGCTTACCGGCTCGTGATACAACGGCATGACAATTGCGGTTTTCGACAGCGGCGTTGCCGCCAGCTCATTCTGAGTATGGCGCTTCAGTAACGATGCCCGATCTCCGCCCAGCAAGCGCAGCAGGAAACCGTATACCGCGATCCAGAAGCCAAAGGCAATCCAAAGGTAAAGTACCGCGAAAACAGCAACGATCAGCCACTCCACCACATTGCCGCCGTGATAAGGCAGCACCTGGAGCAGAAACCAGGATGCCAGCCCCGTCTGGCCAGCCACAAAAGCAGTCAGCACCAGGCGTCGGATCGTCGCCTGCAGGTGCCAGGGGCGGGACACAGTCGCTGACTCAGTCATCGGTGAAATACCCGATACTGCTGCGGCGAATCGGCGGTGCTACCGGCGGAAGACTTGGCTCATCCAACTCAAAGTAGTCAGGAATGCGGGCCAAAAGGTCCTCAAACCGAACGCTGTGTTCGTTTCCGGCAACGCCGTCCGCGAGTAAGGCCAGTGCGCCATTGAACGTTTTACGGTCGTTACTGGCGCCACTCAATTCAAGGTACACCAACAGCTTTCCCAGCAACTGGTAAGAGGTTTGCGCGTCCATACGATCCTCCAGGATCAGGGTTCTGCCCGCAGGCCTGTCCCCGGCGGCAGGGAGTAGCTCCACGTCTCCGTGGCGACCTCATCATCCACCATCAGAAAACCCCGCAGCTGAAGAATCTGATCCGGCGCGGGCTTGGCCAGGATCGACAATCGCCAATGATTCTCTGGCGCTACCCACTCCACAAAGTGTTCAAGCACCTCAACACCCTCGCCCCCGGTCACTTTGCTGACTACGGGAGACTCCGCGTTGAGCTCCGACAAGGGACCGCCGGCAAAATCCACCAGAATCCGATAGGCACCCGCCTGATCACCGCCGCCTATACGATCCCCTGCGCCGACGAAGGTGTTTACCACCTTGCCGCCGGGATGTGGCGCCACGCCGGGACCGCCGAACTGAATCGAGTAGTTCAGATCCCGCGACGTGCCTGCGGACACTTCACCTCCCGGACTCCAGAAAGCGACTATGTTGTCATTGGTTTCGTCGTCCGTAGGTATCTCCACCAGAACCACATTTCCTTTCCCCCAGTCCCCCTCGGCGCTCACCCAGGCGCTGGGCCTGCGCTCATATCGGGCCTCCAGATCTTCGTAGTGACGAAACTCCCGATCACGCTGAATCAGACCAAAGCCGCCAACACGACGGACACTGTGGAAACTTGCGGCAAGTCGATCCGGGTTCATCAGCGGGCGCCATAGCCATTCGCCGGTTGCATCATCATGGATTAACAATCCGTCCGAATCGTGCACCTGGGGGCGCCACTCACCAAGCGGCCTGGGAGTATGTTCCCCGTAATAGAACATCGAAGTGAGTGGTGCGAGCCCCAGCAACTCGATGTCTTCCCGCATAAACAGGCGGGCTTTCACATCTACCCGGGTCTGCTCCCCGGGGTAGACCGTGAACTCATAGGCCCCGGTCAGGCTTGGACCATCCAACAATGCGTAGACACGAACATGGTCGCTGTCGGGAGCGGGGCGCTCCAACCAGAACTCCGTGAAATCAGGAAACTCCTCACCGGTCGGCAAACCCGTGTCTACAGCGATACCCCGCGCAGATAGCCCGAAAGAGGTTTCCTTACTGACGCCGCGAAAATAGCTTGCGCCCGCGAACACCAGGAACTGATTGGCTACGTCGGGACCATCAAAAGGGAACGTCAACTTGAGTCCGGCATAGCCTAGATCGGCCGGCACCCGTTTTCTGAGCGCCTCGTCGTCGACATTGAACAGACTCTTATCGAACGACAGCGGATGGATGCCCTCGCTGTCCACTACGTGGATGCTTACTGGACGGGTGTAAAATTTACCAGCGGGAATGAGCATTACCTGGAAACGGGAATCCCCTTCTCGCCAGAGGCTTTTTGAAGGATCAAAGCGGATAGACTGGTATTCGTCGTAGCTCAGGCCTGCCATGAAGTCGGGAATTCCAGGGACCGGCTCGTACGCCGCACTCGCCTTCGATTTCGCTTTTTCCACAACATCCTGAAACTGGAACGCCTGGGCATAAAGGGGAGCAAACAAGAACAATCCCAGAACCACCAGACCTACTTTCCCTGCGTGCATCGTTTCCTTCCTCGGTTCACGGTTTGTCCATTCAATGTAGCACCGCGCCCGAGGGCTGCTACAAGTGACAAGTTCGTAAGCGAATCGAAATCAAATGAAACGACGTGAGGCAGAGTTGCTTCAGATCTGCAAGCTCATGGTAAAGCGGACATCCGGTTGATCAGGTACGGCTATGGCATCTGTGGTTGTGTTCAGCACCCGCCCCAGGCTGACATCGGCGCTGAACTGCCGCGCAGATAGCCCCCATGAGAGCTCTCCCGACGTCACATGCCCCGCCTGATGCTGCTGAAATGACTCATCGGGAATCCAGCCGCGCAGAACAGAAAGGCGGACACTGGACGACAGCCTGGGAAAGAACGGAATATCGAATTCCGGGCTACGGCTACCCAGGCGCAGCCACCCACCTTCGGCTACGCTAAGTGACTGGCCGTTGAAACCCGCCACCAGCCCCGATCCGGCAACCCTCAGGTGCTGAGAACCCGGAATATCGGCAGACGCCAACTGGTATTCCCCGTCCAGCCCCCATTGCCAGGCCAGTAACTCTCGGTCAAGCGATGCACTGAGAACCATGCGCCCAAACTGCTCTTCACGCCGCCCCTGTTCCGAATCGGTCGCACGCTCTATCTCGGCCTCAATACCCGTGACCGCGCGCAGTCCGCTGCTCAGGTCAAAACCACCGTACAGATTGTGATGTCCGTTAGCCTCAAACCCCACAGTCGATAACTGGTAACTGGAACGATGCACTTCATCCGTTCTTCGGGTCCAGTACTGGTTTACGGAAGAGTATCCGGCACGGCCGAGGAACTGATAGCCGAACGTAGAGAACAGGGCCCGCCTGCCGGTGATAGTGAGATCCCGGGTGCGTCCTTCTTTCTGAAAACGGGAACCGTCTGCCCTGGACACCTCTTCATAAGCGGTATTCCGGAGTTCAATATCCAGATGGTTACGCCCTACCGGAAGGCCATAACTGAAGCCGAGTACTCGGCGCTCATTGCCCACCCGATAGGTCTTGGCGTCACTGTAGCGGACGCCGGCACGATGATTCGCCCAGAAAAGACCATTCAGGCCCACGTTCAGCGCCCCATCCCGATGATCGGTGTCCCGGTTGGTGCGCCCGGAAAACTTCATTTTGGAGCGCAGCCAATGTTCACGGGTCAGCTTCAGACTGTTCTCGGGAAGCAACGCCTGCCGGCTGGTTTCCGGGGTATCACCATCAAGCGCCGTCTCTGAACCGTAGGCTGGCAGACACCAGCTCGCTGTCGCGCACAAAAACAGTGCAGACAATGAGAAGTGACGAACAGGCAGTTTGAAGATCGATGGCGGCACTCTGGAAAACCCGAAGCAATGTCAATTTCATGTAAACCCATTAATTCGGTGCAACTTTAAAAGATAGGCCGCTCTCAGGCCACCATTATCATCATAAATTTACAAATTTAATGTTACTTAAAATCATGTAGTTAAAAGGGGGAGTGAAACAATTTTCTAGGCATTTCAGTCACCCCGGACAGATCGGAACCAGTCGACAGAATTACCAGAAATCAACACTCGGAAATGAAACCCTCCAACTCGGCATACAACTTGGTTACACTTGGCACGCTTTGTGGGTAAACAAAGCAGTAAACCACCTGATTAAGGACGAACAATCATGATCAAAAAGTGCCTCTTCCCGGTTGCCGGATACGGCACCCGTTTCCTTCCGGCCACCAAGGCCATGCCCAAGGAAATTCTGCCGATCGTTAACAAGCCACTGGTGCAGTACGGGGTGGAGGAAGCCGCAGATGCCGGCATTCATGAATTCGGCTTTGTCACCGGCCGCGGCAAACGCGCCATCGAAGATCATTTTGATATCAGTTACGAGCTCGAGCACCAGATTGCCGGTACCGGCAAGGAAGGCCTGCTTACCTCTATCCGGGATCTGATCAACAACAACTCTTTTGCCTTCACCCGTCAGAATGAAATGAAGGGACTGGGCCACGCCATCCTGACTGGCCGCAACCTGGTGGGCGACAACCCGTTCGCGGTTGTGCTCGCGGATGACTTCTGCGTGGGCCCGGAAGATGGTGACGGCGTTCTGACCCAGATGGTCAAACTGTATAACCAGTTCCGCTGCTCCATTGTGGCCATTGAAGAAGTACCGGAAGACGAAACCCACAAGTACGGTGTGATTGCGGGTGAATCCATGAAGGATGGCCTTTACCGTATTACCGACATGGTGGAGAAACCAGCACCGGAAGACGCGCCCAGCAACCTGGCGATTATCGGGCGCTACATCCTGACCCCGGACATTTTCGACATTATCGAGCGTACACCGCCGGGTAAGAATGGTGAGGTTCAGATTACCGATGCCCTGCTGGAGCAGGCGAAGAATGGTTGCGTGCTGGCCTACCAGTTTAAAGGTCAGCGTTTTGACTGCGGCAGCATCGACGGTTTCGTGGAGGCCACCAACTTCGTGTACGAGAACATCTACAAGAAGGGAAAATAGAGGCGACCCGGGCCCTTTAGCGCCCCAATAGCTGCAACACCATGCGCCGGTTATCTGCACTTGCCTTGCGGAACCGGCGCAACAGCTCGATTTCGTCATCACTGAGCTGGATTCGATTGATCTCCTGCTCAAGCTCTTTCAGCGCCACTGACAGATCATCACTGTTGCTGAACGCCAGCCCCGGCAGTTCCAGTTGCCCATCCTCACCGTCATCGTCCATATCCAGCAGACGTTCCAGAGGTGTTTCGGTTTTCAGGCAAAAATCCAGCAATTCACTAACCCCGGGGTACCCTCTCTGGCGTGCGTCCGTCGCCTCCCAGCTGCGGACACGGGCCTCGTCCACGCCACACATTTCGGCCACATCCCCCAGGGACAACTGGCCCTGCTCCCGAATACGACGCAGACGACGGTTAAAAGATTGCAGGTACCGCATGGCTCCGTGCCCCTGAAAAGTTGGCCGAAAAAGTGAATCAAACCGGAAATGTATCGTACATATAGCTTTGGACACAATCTGCCTATACTGAAACGAACAACGAACGAGCAGGTACCACATGGCAAATGACGCACTGGACACCGATAACGCCTGGGATCTGGTACTCAGCGCGATCAACCGGAGCAATATCACCCTGCCCGTGCCCGGTTCTGATCAACCCGCGGTGAAGATCAACGGCAAAAGCTGGGAACTCGTTCAGCCGGCATCCGAACAGGCGAGGAACCTGCTATCGTTGTTCCTGCCCTTGTGCCAGCCCGTCACCAATAACAGCCGGGTGATCGGCCAGCTTGGCCAGAGCCTGGATGGACGGATCGCCACGGTCACCGGCTGCTCCCGGTTTATCAACGGTGACGACGGCATCACCCACCTGCACCGAATCCGCGCCCTGTGTGACGCCGTGGTGGTCGGTGCCGGAACGGCCAGCACCGACAATCCGCGCCTGACCGTGCGCCGAACCTCTGGCCGCAACCCGGTGCGCGTCGTGATCGACCGCCGGCAGCGGGTGCCTGCCAGCCACCACCTGTTCACCGACGGCGATGCTCCTACCCTGCACCTGATTGCCGGCGATTATCAGCCAGGCCCCAAAACGCTGGATCCGACCGGGGTTACAACAGTGCCTTGCCTGGGCTCCGCAGAAAACGAAACCCCTGCTTCTCCCGAACGTATCCTGCAGGTGTTACAGGATTTTGGACTTCGCAAGATTTTTATCGAGGGCGGAGGCGTTACCGTCTCGTCTTTCCTGAAGGCGGGATTACTGGACCGCTTACATGTGATGGTTGCCCCCATGATCATCGGCAGCGGCCGGCCAGCGTTCTCCCTGCCGGAGATTGACCAGCTGGATGAAGCGCTTCGCCCCAAAGCCCAGCTGGTTAACCTTGGTAGCGACATGCTCTTTGATCTGGCGTTCGACACCGCCAAACCCTGATTACCGGCGGACAAGCAGCGCCAGCGCGCCCGGCAAGCTCACCAGAAACACCGCAGCACCATAGCCAACACTCAGCGCCACGCCCTGCTCTGCGGGCAACCCCACCAATGGCCATAGAATGGCCGCTACACCTTCTCTGACGCCCCAGCCGGACACCGTTACCGGCATAACCATGGCCAAAAGCAGCAGCGGGCACAGGGCCACGACCAACAGCCAGGGTGTGCCGTCGGCAAACAAGTCCATGCCCGTGGCCATTAACATGAACACCGCCATATAGGTCAGGAAAACCAGAACCGAGGTACCAACCTGCACCAGGGCATTCCGACAACCCAGAAAAGCCCGACGCACATCCCCGCTTAATCGTCGGACATAACGCCTGAACCGGGCCCCGAACCCCGTCATAGAGACCAGCAAAACCCCGAGCACGGCCAACGCGGGCAGAATCAGCCAATAGCCCAGGTTCAGGGATACGCCTGCGTCACCGACCTGGCTATTTAACTGCCCGGTCCACCAAAGCCCGGACACCGCAATCAGTACAACCGGTACCAGCACCAACTGGCCTGACAGGCGCTCCAGCACAACCGCATGGACAATCGCTAATTGCTGCAAACGCTTCGCCGAACGGCTGTGGCGCCAGGCTCGATTTACGTCCCCCATCACGCCCCCGGGAAGCACCTGATTCAGAAACCCGGCCAGGTAATACTCCCGAAAGGCAAAGCCAAAGCCCATGACTACACCGAGCCGGTTCGCGGTATACCGCCAGCGCCAGGCCGACAGTGCGATCTGAATCAGCGAGACCACCAATACCGCAAGGACGATCGTTGGCGGAACCATCGCCAGCCTCTGGGCTAGCCTATCGATGTCGACGAAAACAAAAACAATCCCCAGGAGCAGCAAGGTGACGCACCAGCGAAACACCCCTCGCCCAAAGCCGGGGACCGGCCTCTCCGGGTTCAGACCTGCTTCGGCCATGCCAGCAGATCCGTATGGCTCACGGTAATGACGAGGGCGCCGGTATCCAGCTGTTGCCGACGGGTTTCGAGCCAGGATTGGATATCGTTCTCCTGTTCCGGCTGCTGTTCTGTGGCAGCCTCCGCCCAGCCCTCAAGCAACATTGCGGCGAGGCTGGCCTGCTCACCCGTCAATACCCAGGGACTATCTGCCGTTTGGATGTGATAGCCCTTGTTAGACATCAGACGGCTCAAACAGGCCGTGGCGTCCGGGCCGAGCGCAGCGCCACTGCCCTTCTCCCGATGTTGATGGGCATTGACCAGAGCGCGCAGTTCGTCATCGAAGGGATGTGCAGGTTCCAGGGTAAAATAGCCGCTGTAAGTGATGACGACCAACAATGCCGCCTGACGTTTGGCCACCGCTGCAGACAAGGCGCTCAACCAGGGTTCGGAAACCAGGTCGACCAAGGCCGAAGACGTCACCAGGTCGGCGTCTGCGGGCAACGCCGTACTGAGGTTATCTTTCGTCAAGACCATTGTTTCCAGCACAGCCGGTGCATCCAGCTTTTCAACCCGCTGAAGGGCGATCCCGGCCAGGGTTTGGTCCGGCTCAACCAGAGTCCAACGCTGGGGTACCGGTAGTTTCGGGCTAAGGTAGACGGGATTGGAGCCCCGACCGGTACCGAGATCCACAAGGTGAAGGGGCGCCCCCGGTTTACTACCCGACGCCCGACAGTCATATCGTTCGGTAAGCCATTCGGCGAGTCGGGCCGTCAGCCCATCATCACGGGCCTGGTGATCGGCGGGCTCCCTTGCTTCCAGCCAATCCGCGGCAAATTGAACCGGATTACGCGGCCTGCCCTTTTCCAGCCCGGCAAGGAAATCTTGCGCGGTTTCAGACCAGCGACGGATCTCGCACCGGGACTGCATGGCGCCGGCGACCAGTGCTTCAACGTCATCCGGTTCGGCAATCAGCCGGGTCAATCTGGTGGCCAGAGCCGCTACATTGCCCGCTTCATACAACTCAACCCCTGGTTTGGCGCCAGTCAAAGCCAGCGCGCCACCGTCGGAACTCAACACCGGCAGACCGGCTGCGAGGGCCTCATCGATTACCATGCCATAGCCCTCGTAAAGCGAGGGAAACACAAACAGATCGGCTTGCTGATAAGCCTTCAGCACATCTGCTTCTCCCAACTCGCCAGCAAACTCAACGCGGCTTTCCAGCCCGGATTCACGGACCAGGGCACGAACCCCCGAGGCATAATCCGTGGCTCGCCCGGCACTGCCAACCAGCCTCAAGCGCCAGTCCAGATGTGTGAGTTGAGCAAGCGCCTGAATCAACTGATGCTGCGCTTTTCGTGGCGACAGATGACCGACACACAACAGGTGAATCGCCCTGGTGGCATCACGCCGGCCAATCCGGGGCGACTGCTGAAAAAATGCGTCGTCGACAGCGGGCAAGGCGGTGGTCACCCGCGCCGGCGTCACTCCGAATGCCTGCAGCCGTTCCGCCGTGTAATAGCTGGTGGTGAATACGGCGCCAACACAGGCCAATGCCGTCGTTTCCGAGTGCTTGAACCAGGCTTGCTCCTGCTCACTCAGGCCGTTCTCATCCGCCAGCGGGTGATGCACCAGCGCAATCAGGTTCAACCGGCTCTGGTGTCGCTGTAAAACCTCAGGCAGGCCGCCCATCGCCAGGCCATCCAGCACGACCCGGGTTCCGTCTGGCAAACCCGCAAGGAACCGATCCAGCGACTGCCTGGCAAAGTCATCCGGTTTGGGAAACGCTCCCTCCAGCCCGGCCAGCTTTACCGGAATGCCCGCCTTGACCAACGCCTCGACCAGGCGCCGAACATAACGGTAACCGCCGGTGTTCTGGCCGGGGTCTCCCGGCACCACGAACCAGAGTTCAGATGCCGGCATGGTAGCTGGCCCACGCGATGTGCGACTCGCTGAGGGTCACTTTCAAGCTGACCACGCCTTTACCGTCCTCACCCAGACGCCCGGCGTGAATGGCCGCTGCCATGCGGTCGAACACAACCTTGGCCATGAACTCTGTGGTGGTGTTTCGTCCCGCAAACTGGGGAATATCATCCAGGTTCTTCATGTTGAATTCCGACAACACGTCCTTGAGCAACGCCGAAGCCTGCCCGATGTCGACAATCAGGTCGTTGTTGTCGAGTACGTGGCGCTCGAAAGTAACATCCACCACATAGGTTGCCCCGTGAACGCCCTGGGCAGGCCCGAAAATCTCACCGTTAAAGCTGTGGGCGATCATCATGTGATCACGAACGGTCAGGCTGAACATAGTCTCTCCCTGGTAAGTAAACGATTCGGTGGCAAAGCGCATCGGCGCCCGGCATCAGGATATCTCTGGCGACTTGCGGAAGCTGGTCAAAGCTCGACTCTCCACTGATCAGCGCATCCAGAACCGGCTCTGACAGCAGGGAAAGCGCCAGCTCCATGCGGCGGCGATGGTTCCAGCGCGGCCTCCGCTCCGGCGATAGCTGCCCCACCTGGCTTGATTTCAGAGTCAGCCGGTTCGGGTGAAACGCGTGGCCCAGCGGCACGGAAACAGGCGTGTCGCCATACCAGCTCAGTTCAACCACACGGGCATCCGGCCCCGCCAGCGCCAGGGCTTTGGCCAACCCAGAGGGGTGCCCTGAGGCATGAAATACCAGGTCACAGTTCTGGATGTCCGGCTCGGTAGTGAAACGTACTCCAAGGGCTTGAGCCACCGATCTTCGCCCTTCATTGGTATCAACTCCGATCAATTCCACGCCGGGAATGCGATTGACCAGCCAGGCCACCAACAAGCCCACCACGCCAAGACCAATCACCGCAATCCGGTCACCAACCGCAGGCTGCCCGTCCCAGACGCCGTTGATGGCGGTCTCCATGTTGGCCGCCAGCACTGCTCGCTCGGCTGGAACCTTGGCTGGCAAAGGCAGAACCGCGGATGCGGGCACCGCGTATCGCTGCTGGTGAGGATAGAGGCAGAATACGTTCTGCCCCAGCAGGGCTTCCGGCCCGTCCACAACCTCTCCTACACTGGCATAGCCGTATTTCACCGGAAACGGAAATTCGCCTTCCTGAAACGGTGCCCGCATTCTCTGGTATTCGTTTTCAGGAACCTGGTTGTTGTAGACGAGGGATTCCGTCCCCCGGCTGATGCCGGAATAGCGGGAACGAACGATCACATACGGTGTTTCAGAAGCGGGAAATGTCGGCTCGGGCACTGGCCCTAACCTGGCCTCCTGATACCCGGTAATCCAAAAGGCAGTGTTGTTCTCAACGTCCATGAATAGTCCATTTGATGAATGGCCGCGTACGCAAAAGCAGTCTCTCCAAACTATAGTCATAGAATGGGAGCTTGCTAACGCCACTCACAGGCTATACGGACGCAATGGCGTATGGATTCCACCAGCACCTCAATGAAAGGAAGTTTCAGCCCCATCAGTGATCTGATCCTGGGAATGCTGGGCCTGGCTGGCGTTTCGTTTTTTCTGGCCAAAGCCTTTGATCTGCCAACCGGCTTCTGGTTAATCACCTTTGCGTTCTATCTCGGGCAAAGTGTCCTTGTCCTCCGGCACTGGCGTTGGAGAGCCGACTTCGGCTGGGCCAACCGCGCCACGCTGCTGCGCTCGGTTTTGGTGCTGGCACTGGTTGGCTGGGCTCCGTTCCTCGGTGACCACTCCTCTTCAGCAGCCTCACCCGCGCTCTGGAGTTATGCGGTTATCAGCCTGATCGCTCTGTTGTTGGACGGTGTCGACGGCAAAATCGCCCGGGCAACAGGAAGCCATAGCGCCTTCGGTGCCCGTTTCGATATGGAGCTGGACGCGCTCTTTATCCTCGGGCTGTGCGTTGCCACACTGGCTCTGGAGAAAGCCGGTAGCTGGGTACTTGCCCTGGGCCTGATGCGCTATCTGTTCATATTGGCCAGTTGGCCGCTGCCCTGGCTGAATAACCCGCTGCCAGACAGCTTCCGACGGAAGACCATCTGTGTCTGGCAGGTGGTCACACTGATGGTCGCCGTTGTGCCCATTACCCCTGCATTGTTCGCCAGCCTGACGCTCGGGCTCGCTCTGGCGTTGCTTGCCTGGTCCTTTTATCTGGACGTGCGCTGGCTCTACCAAAGGAGACAAAATCATGAAACTGTCATTTCCTGAAGCTCTGACAACCTCAATCCTGCTGGCCACCGCTACCAGTGTGTCTGCAGAGCCGGCTAAGTTCGAAGTGGACGAAGAGCACTTTTCCATGAGCTTCGAAATCATGCATATCGGTTATGCCCCGGTGATGGGCATGTTCCGGGATATTGAAGGCCAGTTTGAATACAACGAAGAAACCGGAGAACTGAATTCCGGGAAGCTGGTTTTCAAAGCCAGCAGTGTCTTTACCAACCACGATAAACGGGACGACCACCTCCGCAAGCCCGATTTTCTGGACGCCAGCAAATACCCGGAGATTACCTTTGTGGTGAGTGACTTTAAAAAAACCGGTGACAATACTGGCGTAGTGACCGGCGACCTGACCTTGCTGGGGCAGACCCGACCGGTCGATGTGAATGTCACCCTGAACAAGGCCGCGGAGTATCCCATCGGCCATGAAGACTACACCCTGGGCATAAGCGCGGAGGCTGTCATCAACCGCAGCGATTGGGGCATGACCTACGGCCTGGAAAACGGGCTGGTGGGAGACGAAGTGCGGTTGCGCTTCGGCTTTGAGGCCATCAAAGACAGTGGCTGGTTCTGACTTTGAGAACCGCCTCTCAAAACGACACAAAACCTCCGCAATTTCGGCCTAAATTTTTGCCGTTTAGAACAATCCGACCCTATGGTTAAAAGTTAACCCAACCATCAACAACAATAACGGGGTCTGACAATGCCGTACCGGGCATTAAGCCTAACCCTGGCCATCACCGCCGGTGTGGCCGGCACCGTGTGGCTGCTCTCTGCCGAGAACGAGGGCAGCTTCCGGGGCCCGCTGCAAGACACCAACTCTTCCGCGCCCCAAATGGTTGCTAACCAGGATACCGTAGCTCCGGCCACACCTGCCGGGCCTGTTCCCGAGCCACCCTCTGAAAATGCGCTGGGCTTCATGCTGGCAAGTGTTGCAGAGGAATACCAACAGACTATTCGGTACCCGGATTATTCGGTGCCGCTGACCAAAGCTCAGGCAGAGGCTTACCAGGGCAACCGCTACCACCCGGTCGTGCTCCCGCTCGAGGGTGATGGCCGCTTTGTGGTGACGCTGGACAAATTCCGCTTCAGCCAGGGTGAGCCGATTCTGGTGGTGGCGTCCCTGAATGGTCGTCAGGTGTTCGGCCAGTCTCTGTCCGCCACCCCGGGCGACCGGACCGATTACGCCTTCGGCCCCGAGGAAGGCTATGAATTTTCACCGCCGGATCTGGACGGCCTCCGAGACCAGCCGGCGATGAATCCCGAATCAGAACAACGTGCTGCCCTGCTGCGGCAACTGGCGGACAAGTTCTGATAACACCACAACAATAAATCGGAAAGAAACGGAGCAACCAATGACAATGAAAAGAAGAGGATGCTTGACGAAAACCGCCCTTGCGACTGCGCTGGCTGGCGGCCTGTTTGCCACTGGCGCAAGTGCGCAGTTGGCCGGCCACAATGTGATCCTGGTTCACGGCTTCATGATGGATGATCTGTCCAACCCACCGGCCAACTTCCAGGAAGTCCAGCAGGCCGGCGAAGATAACTGGCGGGAATACTGGCTGAACCGGGCCGAAGCCCGTATCGACTGGGCCTGCAACCGCTGAAAATCCTGGCAGTACTGGACATGGCCGGTGCCGGTGGTAGCACGGAACTGGCCAACCTGGCCGTCAGCCCCAACAGCATCAGCCTGGCCGGTAAAGTCAGCGGACAGAACGGCCCGTCCGGGTTGTATTACAACCACTACCCGGTGCTGATGAGCGAGGGCGCCAACCATGGCGACGTGATCAATACCCAGACCGGCAACACCGCTGTCCCCGTGGTGAACAACACCACCCTGAACGGCCTGCGTGTGGACTTCGCCAGCCGCACCTACAATCAGCGTGCGTGGTGGCAGTTCTGGGGCTCTGGCGATCAGTACATTGAAGTGCCGAACTCCAGCCAGACCAGTCTGTCCAATCTTGTCTACACCACACTCAACAACTGATCGATCGTTGTTGCAAAGGCTCAGGGATGAGCCACTCCCTCGGTTTTCGCTGCTATCTTTTTTAGTTCGCAAACTATAGATTGAGCCCTCTGATTTCTATTGATGCCGGTTCAATCATGTCTGACGCCCACAAATCTGATCTTTACCTGGTACTCGTTACCCTGCTGGCGGCGATTGGCTGGATGCTGTCTAAAGAGGCGGTTTTAATGATGCCGCCCCTGATGTTCATGGCGGCTCGCTTTCTGATTGCCGGCGCCTTTCTCGCCCTGCTGGCCTTACCCTCACTGTTAAGGCTTACCCGGGACCAGATACTCCGAAGCCTGGGCGTGGGCTTTGTGTTCGGCATTGCCATGACCTGCTGGATCATGGGGCTGTATCACACCGACAGCATGGGCGAGGGCGCGTTTCTGACCAGCCTGGGCGTGGTGATTGTCCCGATCATTGCCCGCACAGTATTTGGCGAACAGCAGCCTTTGAGCACCTGGCTGGCGATACCGATTGCGGTGGCCGGTCTGGCGCTTTTGTCCCTGGAAAACGGCTTCAGGCCAGACCCGGGGCAGCTCTATTTCGTTCTGGCGGCAACCATCTTTGCCCTGTACTTCACGCTCAATACGCGCGCCGCCAACCAACGCATCGTGGTCGACAAGCAAGGCAAATCGGTGGAGAAAAAGAAAGTACCGGCACTGCCGCTGACGGCCATTGCCCTGCTTACCGTTGGGACCGTGACCTTGGCGGAGTCCGCCATCAGCGAGCGTTGGACTCACACACTGACCAACCCCGAACCCATGCTCTATATCTGGGTACTGGCCAGTGCCTTGATTGCCACAGCGGGACGTTTCCTGTTGCAGACCTATGCCCAGAGCCTGTCGGTTAACAGCCACGGTGTAGTGATACTGGTACTGGAACCGGTGTGGGTTGCTGTCTTCGCGGTTGCCTGGTTCGGCGAGACCATGACCCTGCTGCAAATAGCCGGCTGCGCGCTGATTTTTGCCGCGCTTCTGGTCAATCGCTGGAACGCCCTCAGCCGCGCCATCAAGGGCCTGATGAAAGCGAAAAATCCCCCGCAAAGAGGTTGACCAGGGCACCCGAAATCCGTATATTTCCACCCCGTTGCAGGACAGGACCATAGCTCAGTTGGTTAGAGCGCTACCTTGACATGGTAGAGGTCCGCGGTTCGAATCCGCGTGGTCCTACCAATTTCTGCAACAATGACAGTCACTTAGAGCGAAAGCCGGGTTGCTTTTTTCGTTTCTGGTAACATGCATAGTCTTAATGTCACCAATATGTGACCATGAAATCAGAACATAACCGCTCGCATGGATGCAGGCAGTACATTGCCCAGCGGTTGCGCCACCTGCCGGAAATGGTGGGACAGTCGGGAGAGACCGGCACCGATAAGGGCGGCCATCCACCGGATCAGGTCTATAGCCCGTCACCGGCTTCAGGCCATATTTTCACACCACCTTAGAAAGCCCTGACTGAGCCATTCCGAATCATGGCCGGTAAAGCAGCATAACCGCCTTATCATCGGCCCGTTTCTGCATACATCATCAAAGGCTTGTTCTGCCTCTAGGGCAACGGTTTTGCCCTGCCAGTAACGTCTAGCGTCTGAAATCAGCAACCATAGGGCGTGATTCCACATCGTCAGTTCTGCCCGGCCAGCTTCCTTGCCTTCCGCTACCGGACAATCTGGCACCGGCTCTGCCATTACTCGGTTGCAGCCTCAAACGCTGCCTGAGCCTCGTTAACCCTATCTCTGGCGGCAATGGCATCATCTACATCGTCAATCTTCAGCGCCGTCTCTGCAATCTGTGAAGCCTGAGCAATCGCCCCCTTTGCGGCCTCAACATCGGCGTTAAACGTCTGGCGTTTCTCGGCAAGATCAGGGCAATGGCGTTGCTCCATTACTGACCGAAACTTGCCAATCGTTTCACGGTCTAGGCCGGTGATGAAATCCGGGGCTTCCTGCAAGGCGGCAAGCGCGCGTCCGTCGCCGTCCTCTGCGATTTTCGATAGCCAGGCGATGCGCTCTTTCTGGCCAGCCCGTCCGAAGGCTTGCACAATCTCATTGGCGTAACGATCCGCCTGCAAACCTACCCGCTCTGCGAACTCCTGAGACAGACTTCTAAGCCCGCCGAGTTCCCGCTCCTGAATCTCCGCTTTGGTTCGCTGGATGGCATCAAGGTAACGCTTGCTCGCGTCTGCCAGTCGTTGCGCACGGGCTCCTGATCCATCATTAGAGCTGGCAATGGTGCCAAGGGCTTCCGCTGCCGTGTGCAGTCGTGTGACGTGGTTGAGGGCGAAAGAGCTTTCGCTCAAGCGGCTTTTTAGGGCTCCCAATCCTCGGATCTGGGCTTCAATGAATCGTTGGTCTGACATGGTGATTCCTCGCTGTTAGTAACCGACTACTAGAATCGGTGCGTCATAGTTCATGCCATTGGCTGCGTGTACTGCTAGGCCACTAACGGCATTACTTAGATCGTCGTGACCTCCGGGTGGATGGTCGATAATGTCGGAATTGCGCCCGACACGGCGCTCCAGACTGCAAAACTGGTTGACTAGATAGGGGTCGTTCGGGATTTCAATTCTGCCGGTGTTGAACATCGGCAAAACTTCCTGATAGAGCTGAGAGCGGTTGTATTCGGTGTATCGGAGATGCACACCGTGACGCTTGTATTCTTCTGCGGGCCAGCTTCCGGCATACCTATCAGAGAACACGCGCCGGACGCCGTAGCTTTTCAGGATGTCGCTGTACTCTTTGACAATCTCCGCCGGGGAGCCCTTACGGCCCCAAACACCACAAACCACCACTTGAGCCACCTTGCGGTCGTAATAGCCGATAGCCAGCGTGAACTGGTCAGCATTAGGGCCTTTGCCACCGCCTGCGGGGTCAGTAAATCCGAAGTACGTAACGCCAGTAGCGGGAGGCACCACCAGTGGTTTAGAGCGAGTGCAGGAGTCCACCACTATGCGGTCGAGGAAAGACGACACTCCTTCGCGGAACTCGCCAAGCCATTCGGTTTTGGCCGCTTCGGGATCATCAACGAGCGCATCCTCGATGATCTTCGGGTTCAGTGTCGGATTGAATGCGGTTGTCGGTCCCTTGACCACCAGAATGTCAGAGTCGTTGCCGTAGTGCTTGCGGTATTTGTCGAACAGCAATCCCCGCTTTGCATAGGGCGAACTAATGCCGATGAGCATCCCGCCAGTGGTCGCAAGGCCAGGAACGGCAGCGCGATAGATTTCCTTGTCGTTGGCTGCGCTTGTCTCGCTGTCGCGAAAAAATGCGCATTCGTCCAGCAGAACCGCCAGCAAAGTGCGGCCTCGGATGGCCCTGTAGTTGGACGTGGAAACCTCAACACTGATCCGGTTGTTAAGGTCGATACTCTCTGCGCCTCGCTTCTCGATCATGCCTCGTAAGGCGGGAGACGCATCGAATAAGCCGTGGATGTAGTTGAGCGCCACTTTCGCCTGATTGCGGTCAGTGGCCAGCAACGCGATAACTCCACGCTCGCCAGCAGATAGCTTGTCGGTCAGCCTTTCGATAGCAGCGCCAACGGTTGCCAGATAGACCGCGATAGCAGCCGCCGTGTGCGTCTTTGCGCTACGCCTGCCAGCGATACACCACAACTCTCTAACACGCTCTGAGGGCGGCTCACGGTCTCCAGCCACCGACTTGAACGTGGCCATCCGGTCATCGTCCATCGGGAGCGCAAACGCGCCTGAAAGAACCGCCCTCCAGGTCTCCCATGAATCCCCCTTGAAGGCATCGCCAAACAGTTCAGGGGTCTGCATTGCCTCAAGGATATTCATTCGCTTTTGCTCCCATTCAGAACGTCAGCGAGAGAGACCTCACGGGTCTGGCGGTTCAATCCGAGAGCCTTGTATAAACCGATAAGGGTATTCGTCGTATTGGTGAGCTTTCCGGGGTCTACATCTTCGCCACGTGAAAGCGCCGCTTCCCACTGTTCGAGCATGGCCTCGAACCATAGCGCTCTGCGGCAGAGGCTACGTTGCTGATAACTGAGCGCATCAACTCCGCCGAGATCCGTGGTCAGTTGGTGGTAACGGCTATTGATAACCTGAGCCAGACGAGTGCGACCGTCTAACCGCTCCAGCCAATCAGGCGAGTATTCTTTCGGGATTGCTTGTGTCTGGGTCATAAATGGCCGGTATATCTGCTCTATATGCAGCCTATTTTCCCATCAACGGTGACATATTGATAACACGCAACGGACTTACACGAACAAAAACCCTATTTGCAGGGCTCTAAAATACTATAACAGGGTAGAGGTCTATGGTTCTGGCGTGTTTTAGCAGGGTACTGGGGTCCAGATTGCAGGTATTCGAGGCTATCTATAAAGGGCTATCAATAGCCTAAACCTATACTTAGAGATAAGGGTAATTTTGTTCTGAGCCAATACCCGAATTACTCACATCATCTATAAGTTGAATTAGTTGTATGCGCGTGCGAAGTACAAAAATTAATTAAGATGGTTATTTATACTTTCCGTCTCGTACGCACATACAACTTTTCCAACTAATTAACCGGCGGCCTCCTTTATTGCTTGGTACCGCTCTGCCCTTGCAGACTTAATGCGCGCGGTATGCTCTTGAAACTGAGCATGGACAGACGGATTTACGGCGTACACACCATCAGACCGCCGCCCTCGCCTACCAGGCATTGCGGGAGGTGTAATGTCTGCAATCCATCCCAGTTCGATTAGGTAGTCGATAGCGTTCTCTGACTGGCGGTTGTCAGCGCCTTGCCAGTACGTTGCATTCCTCGTCAGATCGCCACGTTTGAAGGTGTCCCACGACTTGCTGAGAATGGCCTCAGCAGCAGATACCACCAGCCCGCGTATGTCTCCGGCCTCCTGATCCAGAATGCGATACACGGCCTCAGAGTGCCGATACATGACACGCATAAACCGAATGGCCATTGCCATAGTCTCAGCCGTTACCACGCCAGCAGGGTCCTTGTCCTCGGCGGCGGCATGGACACAATGCAAGGCAAACGCGACACGCCCCAAAGTGCCGGGAAACTTGTTCAAATGCTCCCCAAAACGCTGCGCGGCGGTTCGAGTGGCCAGCTTTCGGATGTTGTTGTGATAATCCTGCATCATCGACTTGGCCGAATCTGAGAGCCTCGCCGAAACTTTGGTTTGTCCTGTCCAGTTATGGATGCGCTCGACGATCATATCCACGTTGCTCTGCGTGAACGGGCTTTCCTTGGCCATGTAATTGACCTCGCCAGCAGGTTGCAGGCAATACATCATAAACCGCTGATATAGCCCATCAGATCCGCCGCCGGATTTCTTGAACAGATAGGCCAGCTTCTCCGGCTGAATCCCTGCCAGGATCCCCACGCTGAAATTGTCGATAACAAGCGGCTGCGCCCTTCCCGCTCGGTTGATCGTCACGTAGCCGCCATCATACGACCGAAGATAAACGCCTCGATCCTTGCCACCATCCTTACCTGAGTATGCATCCATCCTTCCGATAAACTCGGTGATCTCGTGGTGATACATATTCACGCCTTCGGGGTTGTCTTGCAGGAGCAAACCAAGCGCCTCTGTCGTGGTGTCCGTTGCGTGTCGTTGCTTCCACGGCGGTTTTGGCGGCACCTCTGCCTTATCCTCTTTTGCCCTTTGGCACGCATCCATCCACCTCGAAATAGCGCGGCGTGATTCATCGAGTAGCGCCTTGTCGATATGCTCCGCCGATCGTTTCGCATCATTCAAAATTGGGCTTTTAGCGGTCCCTGAGTCACCCACTAGACCGCCCCAAAGGTAGGCCGGTACGCTGAACGGTCCGAGATCGAGCTTTGCTCTGTGGTCGATCGTATTGGCAGCGGAGACGAGCAAACAAAAGCCATAGGCTCCAGGATCAAAACCGGACTGCTCCGACTTCTCCTTAGCCAGCTCCCTGAATGGCTGCGGCAAAATATCCATCGGGAAAGCCGGAACAACGTTTTCAGAGAACAGGTCTACCGCATCAATCCATTGATTCAGTTTCGAGGAGTCAGCGTCTTGCGCCGAAAACTGTGATTGCGTTACGCCTGCTTCAAATTGCCTTTTGACCTCATCCAGACCTTTGGTCTGGTATACATCGCTCCAGTCTTTATCGGTCTCTGGGTGACACCAAGGCACTGATAGGACCTCAGCGGCGCGCCTACCTGCGTCGTCGTTGTCCACTGCGGCAAATAGGTTTGGCATAAGTTGCTGGATAGCTTCGACCACGCTTCGGATATTCTGCTCACCTACGCAGCACGCGACCGGATCGCCGGTTGCCTTATGCAGTCTGTAACCATCAGCGAGGCCAGCACAAACAATTAGAGGCTTGCTCATGCTGAATAGTTCGCCGGGGTCAAATCCGATTGGTGTAAACGTGCCCGATACCTTACTGCCACGCTCCGTAAACTTGTCGTTCGGCTTGCCTCCATCAAACGCGATTCTTTCCGACAAGATTCTCTCGAAACCCTGTGATTCACCGTTAACGTCCACAAGCTCACGGAATACAGCTTGTCCTTTGAACTTGCCGATAGCTGTAGGTCTTATTTCAACTTTAGCGGCGCATACAGCCTGCAAATCGGAGAGGTCAATCTCTTTGCGCTCTAGGTAGGCATGAGACCGAGTGCTATAATTATCTGGCTGATTTTGATATGCGCCCTCGTTAGTCTGTCCGGCTGCGAGGGTCTCTTTTTGGTGTTCCATTATTTGCCCCTCCGCGCCGGTTGTTTCTTTGGCATTCCCATATCGGTTAAATGCTTTTCCGCCTGCTCTTTGGTCATTCCCATTTTTTGCAGTTGGCGGCGCATATGGCGGCGGCTCATATTGCCGTTTACCCAGACTGAGCGATAACCGCCGTTATAGAACTCTGAAGCAGCGCGGTTTATGTCGTCGTTTGTAGCTGAGGGGTTAAATACTGCTTTCATTGTGCCACCTCGCTTTTCAGCCTGAGCAGATCCGCCAGCGTGACGCACTTGCAGCCGCTTACCTCGTGAACAGGCAAGTCGCCGTTGCTGATTGCGTTGGTGATAACGTGAGCAGGGACGCCAGCAGCGTCAGCCGCTCGCGTCAGAACGATGTATTCAAGGCTGTTGCCGTGATTGTGAAAAGTGCCGGGATTCATCCTCACGCCTCGACCTCCTGTTGCTTAGATTCGAGCCAGGAATCGAGCTGTCCACGGGTCCAACCTACGCACCTGCGAGAGATGCGAATTTTGCGGGGAAAGGATGCGTCATATTCGGAAAGTTCATGCAGTTTTGTTCTGCCGATTCCGAGATATTTACACGCATCTGCGGGACGGAAAAATGCTTGGTCGGGTTGTGCTTGCGGTTGCATCGAGTATCACCTCAGTTGTTCATGGTGATACCTAATTCTCCGCATATTTCCGTAGGCTTATAGAAACAACTTTTCGGGAAAAGTTACTAGCCGTCAGACCTTTGCTTTACTCTCTCAAGGCGCTCTTTATTGCGCTGTCGAATCTCTGCGACCTGCGTATTAAAATAATCGTGAGCCTTCCCACCTTTCCCTATTTCGCGGAAAATTTGTGTTTTTAGGCTTTCCTTTTTCTGCTCTCTTTTATCAGCAGCTTCGAGGGTTTTCTCTGCCGTCGGATGGTCTACCCACTTTTCAACAATCGTCTGTATGGCTTGAGTTTTCCCATATCCACACCACTCTGTCAGTTCCGCGACCATATGGGCAAAATACATCATATTATTTCGGCTTCGCTCCATCGCTTTTCGACGCGAACGCGGGGAATTAAGAATCAAGGCGATAACTTGCCTTTTGGGAGGCGAAAGGTTTTCGAACCAATCTTCTTCAGAAAGGAAACCACTTATCAGTTCATTGTTGCCGTAGATTGAACCCTGTAACGCCCAAACGAAATAACGGTCATATTGATTTTTATAGTGGTTTGCATCGAGGCTAAGTGCTTTTTGCAGAAAAGCATCGAGATCTTGAATCGGTAATTGTTCCGAAATCCACGGGTCAAGATTTTTGTTTCTCATACCGCCTCCCTTACACCTGAAACACTCGCACCGTATATTTTCATGATGTCTTTCGCTGCATCAGGACACTGGTGGCCATAGTGGTTTTCGATCATCGTTACCGACTTGTGACCTGCCAGCTTTGCCACTGCAAACAACGGCACACCAGCCGCCACCAGACTCGATATAAAGTGGTGTCTCAGCGCATACAGGGTTAGATCATTGGGCAAGCCTGCCAGCTTTTTAACGCGCCTCCACGGCTTGTCGTGTGCGTTCTTATCCATACGCCTGCCAGTCACCGGAGATGGAAACACAAGGCCGGATTCCGGCTTGCCGTTTTGCGTCCACCACTCTTTGACAACTTCCAGCGCCTCCGGCGGGAGATCCATCTCGACACGCGCGGCTTTATCCTCGCCGTGGTGTCTCGTTTTCTCCGGGGTCTTGGTCAAACGGCCAAAGGTAGGGTTTAGCTCATTGGTCCAGGTCAGCGAATAGAGATCGCCGGGACGCAATCCGGTGTAGAGGCTCAACTTCGCAAACGGAATGAACCAATGGGGAAAGACTACATTGTCGAGGTCTGGGAGATGCGGCTTGCCATGCTTGCGACTGTTTCGCCTGCCCTGTCGGATTTCCTCGGCAAATACATCTAGGCCACTATGAAAAGCCTTTAGCTCTTCCGGTTTCAGCAGACGACGAGTGGCCTCTCTTTTCTCGCGTAGCTCTTTTGATCGCTCATCGTCGAGCGGTTTCTCAAGTGACACATGTTCGAGCGGGTTGTCGTCGAGCACGCCATCGACAATCGCTTGCCGTAGCATCGTCCGCAATGCCCCATAGGCGCGTTTCAGGGTGGAATGAGCGCGGCCTTTCTTTTCTCGGTCAGATTGCCATGCCTGAATGTCAGCGCGGGTTAGGCTGGCCATATCGCGGTCGAGAAGGTTCTCAAAATTCGATTTCAGGATTGCAATGGTGGCATCACCAGCGCGGCGGCGGTCTTGATAGCGAGTATATGGACCGTCGAGGTAGGCTTGCATGGTCCTATGCTCTGCGCGTTGTTTCTCAGCGTGAGCCTGTTGCTTTCGCTTCTCCTTCTCCGCCAGAACGTCCACATCATCATTACGCCATGCCATTGCCTTTTCGGCGGCTTGTTGTGGCTTCATGGATGGATAACGACCTACCGTTGCAGTCTTGCGCTTGCCGGTCGGGTCTGTGTACCGATAGCGCCAACTTCCGCCGGTTTTGGTCTTGAGCAGATGGAGGCCGGGTATGTTCTCGCACCACTTTGTAGCCCGATCAGAGGACGACTGAAGGAAATAAAAAGCCTCGTCATCTGAAAAGCTGCAAAGGTCAATCTGCTTTTTCTTAGCCATGTGTCACCCCGTGTCACCAATCTGTGACCTTTATGGTAACACAAACACGAACAAAAGTGGTCTACCACGAACACAAATATAGTCTAAGTTATTGTTTTATCGTCTACAGCCCTTGTCCCGCTTGATCCCATTTTGTTTTGACATGGTAGAGGTCCGCGGTTCGAATCCGCGTGGTCCTACCAATCCTGCAGAAGAAGTCGCTTACAGCTTTGCTGGGCGGCTTTTTTTGTGCCTCGCATTTGCTGTTAGCAGTCGTAGAGGGCAGACCAGAGAAGCCTGCCCTCCTCCGGTCAGAAGTACAGAACCACACCTATTTCACTGCAATCGTCATAACTCTCGACAACGGCACCATCAACCCAGACCGCAACTGCCTTGGCGGTACCGCCTGCGCTGCTACCAAAGCGAACCTCGGCCTCACCGTTGCTGGACAGTTTTACGATTCCGGACACCGGGCACTCCAGGTTGGAGGAAAACTCCACCGGATCCGGGGTCTCCAGCTTCATGTAACCACCAATCGCCGAGCCGACAATGGTGGCGCGAACCGAATACTCCGAGTCTGCATCCGTTCCCGAATCCCGGTTCTGAGCGTCGGCAATGGCGACGTAGCGCTTACCCAGCATCATCTCGTATCGTTTGATATCCCGAACGTAGCGCCAGCTCGTGACTCCACCATTCTCATTCAGATAATCGCTCATACGAAGTGCGCCACTGAAACGAAGCGACTCACCCGTGCGCCGGATTGTTCCGGACAGATCGTCCATGTAAGAACTCTTCCAACTGGCAGCGGTTTCCGATTCGGCGATCAGGACGCTTTCGTAGATGGTGCTGCCACTGATCATAATAGGGCCATGGGTCGGGGTATCCAGTACGCATCTGCTGAATCGGGTGGTCTCCTCCAGGGAGTTCTCAGTCTCTGTCCAGCGGATTTCCAGGTTACCACCACCCGCACATGGGTAAGTGCCCTGCTCCAGGACCGACATATCTTGAATAGCCGACGTGTACTCATCAATAATTGACCACCCCAACGCAAGATCGTCGCGGAGGCGTATCAAGCCTTCAGCACCGCTATCTCTGGTTATCGATACTGATTTTTGGGCAAAGTTCTTGTTGTCGTAGCTCAACTGAGGCCCAGTCTGCTCTTCAGGCTGATCATTACCTCCACCCCCGCTTCCGCCACCGCAGGCAGATAATACAAGCACCATGGGCAACACGGGCCCCCATCCAATACGGCTCAACTGGATCATGTTCTTTCCTTTTTTCTTATGATTTCAGGCTTATTCTTCAGGCGCGATCACTGCCATTCCCGAGGCGATACAGTCTGTGCGCTTCTGGTTGCGGCATTGATGAAAAAGACGGGATAACTCTTGCAGGAATTGCGCACTCGTAGCGGCGACATCCGGTGTCGTCTAGTCCATATCCGGGCAGTGATGTCTAATCATGCGACATATCGTTAGGTCGCGAAAGGTTCAGGCGGGGGCAGACTCAAAAGTCGTGGACTGGTTCATGGTTCTGGCGCTACCAGCTATCCCCCTCTTTTTTATCTTTCGCGTCCTGTTCTGCTTTGCGCTGACGAATCTTCTCAAGCTTTTCTTTGGGGATTTTCATATTGGCCCCATCTCTGAGTAGCAGCAGGCTTCCCACAATCATCGCGAATGCGGCGAGTATAAACAGCCAGCCAATCATTGGCATGTCGATATCTCCTTGAGGTGGCTTTTCATCAGTGTACACCCTCAGCGCTCACTGTCATCAATGTGCCTTGAGGTACAAGCGCCTTGTCGATACATTCCCCGCTCCGTATCATTGCCGGCAATCATCTTGGATCTTCTCCTTCCGGATAAAAACGCCGATGCGCAAACAGTTTGATGTCACCGTAGACCAGAGCACGACGGCTGTGGATGCGCTTGCAGGCGCCTCGGGCCTGCCCAAGCAGCGCATCAAGGATGCCATGGCCAAGGGCGCGTGCTGGTGGACACAGAAGGGAAAGCAGGTACGTTTACGCAAGGCCAAGCGGGAACTGAAACCCGGTACCCGTATTCAGCTGTTCTACGATGATCAGGTGTTGGCGCGCAAGCCGGAAACACCGACGCTGCTGGAGAACAAAGGACGTTACAGTGTCTGGTTCAAGCCCCACGGGCTTTTATCACAAGGGTCTCAATGGGGCGACCACTGCAGCCTGCTGCGCCTGGCAGAAATTGAACTGAACACACCCTGCTTTCTGGTACACCGCCTGGACGCTGACGCTGCGGGCCTGATGCTGATTGCCCAGGATGGCAAGGCCGCGGCGGCCCTTTCAGAATTGTTTGCCGGGCGCGCCATGACCAAGATCTACCGGGCACGGGTCACCGGTAACCTGGTGGCGGATGATCTTCGCATCGACTCGCCACTGGATGGCAAGGACTCCATCAGTCGCATAACCACGCTGAACCGGGATGAGGAATCAAACACGACTGATGTACAGGTACGAATCGAAACCGGACGTAAACATCAGATCCGACGGCACCTGGCCGGCATTGGTCACCCGATTATCGGGGATCGGCTGTATGGCACGGCCAATCCGGCCGGCCTGCAACTTACCGCTGTTGAGCTGGCCTTCCAGTGCCCCCTCACCCGTAAACCCCAGGTATTCAGGCTTCCGGAACAGCGACCATAAACAAATAAGGCCAGCGTCTCGGCTGGCCTTATTCATAAGCGATGATGGACGCTCAGGCGTTGTAAAAATCCCGATACCAGTCCACGAAGTTGGCAATGCCCTCTTCCACCGTGGTAGACGGCTTGTACCCCACATCGTTGATCAGGTCATCGACATTGGCATAGGTGGCCGGCACGTCACCCGGTTGCAACGGCAGCAGGTTCTTCTCGGCTTTCTTGCCCACCCGCTCCTCAATGATCTCGATAAAACGGGACAGCTCCACCGGGTTATTACTGCCGATGTTGTAGATGCGGTAAGGCCCCTTACTGGTGCCCGGATCCGGCTGGGCCCCGCTCCAGTCCTGGTTCGGCTGGGCTACGTTGTCCAGAGTGCGGATAACGCCTTCGACGATGTCGTCGATGTAGGTGAAGTCCCGCTTGTGATGCCCGTGGTTAAACACGTCGATGGGCTCACCGGCCAGGATCTTTTTGGTAAAGATAAACAGCGCCATATCCGGCCGGCCCCAGGGGCCGTAAACGGTAAAGAAGCGCAGCCCGGTGGTGGGCAGGTTGTACAGATGGCTGTATGTATGGGCCATCAGCTCGTTGGCTTTCTTGGACGCCGCGTACAGGCTCAGCGGATGATCCACGTTATCGTGCACGGAGAATGGCATGGTCTCATTGGCCCCGTACACGGAGCTGCTGGAGGCATACACCAGGTGCTTGACCTCGTTATGACGGCAACCCTCAAGGATGTTCATGAAGCCGACCAGATTGGCATCCACATAGGCATGAGGGTTCTCCAGGGAATACCGGACTCCGGCCTGGGCCGCCAGGTGCACTACCCGCTCGGGCTTGTGTTCACGAAAAACCGCTTCCATGGCCTCGCGGTCGGCCACGTCCTGGCGTACTTCGGTGAAACCGGGCTTGTTCAGCAGGCGGGCCAGCCGCGCTTCCTTGAGATTGACGTCGTAATAGTCGTTGACGTTGTCCACGCCAATCACTTCATCGCCACGATCGAGCAAACGGTGAGCAAGATGCGAGCCAATAAAGCCGGCGGTTCCCGTAACGAGGATTTTCAAGATCTGTTCTCCATGAAAAATGGCGCCCGAAGGCGCCTTCTAGCTGTCCTGGTCAGAACGCCACGCCAACACTGGCGAAGGGTCCGGACATTTCCACATCCAGCTTGTCATCATCGTCTTCATAGTCGATAGACATCTGGCGATAGCCGGCCCGCAGCTGCAGCATGGCAAACTCGTACTGGCCATAGGCATTGAAGTCGTGCAGGGAGTCGCCGCTGTAGCTGATGATGTTGCCCTCAGCACCTACGGACACGCCGGTGAACGGCAAGTCGAAACGGGCAGCGAGGTAGCCCATGGGGACGACGGCGTCGACGGAGGTTTTGCTGATGTTGGCTATGTTGGCTTGGTCCCTAACAACGAGCTCCCCGTCAAAATTACGGGCAGTCAGGCCCAGATCGAGATTCACCCAGTTATCAAGCACTTCGTAGTACAGGGTGACATCGAACTGATCAATATCGAGATCAGATTTAACATCCGTGTTAACAATACCGTCGAATTCTTCCGGCCCAATCTCACCACGCCCACTCTGGGAAATGCTGGTGTAATTCAACCTTACGTTCGGCAGCACCGGAATCGGATGCTCGAAAAACGCCGTGAAGTTCGCGTTGCTGTCGCTGTCGAGGTTGAGATCCTTTTCAATATCAACGGCCGAATCCTTGTTGACCACTTCGCCAGAGAAATCGGAATCCCAATAGCTAACGTTGGCGCCAACGCCCAGTACATCAGCATTGGCCAGCGGCGCGGCCAAAGCCAGTGAGCCACCTACAACAATCATCAGTTTACGCATAACGCACCCGTTTTTTGTGGTTGTATTGCCCGGTCAGTCAAACTTTATGCCGAGACGACGACCGACTTCTTCATAGGTTTCGATCACTTCGCCAAGGCCCTGGCGGAAGCGATCCTTGTCCATCTTCTTGCGGGTTTCCTTGTCCCAGATACGACAGCCATCGGGGCTGAATTCGTCACCCAGAACGATCTGACCACCACTGCGGCCAAATTCCAGCTTATAGTCCACCAGCAGCATGCCGGCGTCGTCAAACAGTTTTTTCAGCACGTCGTTGACCTTATAGGTCAGCTCTTTCATCCGGGCCAGCTCATCGGCCTTGGCCCAGCCGAAGCTGACCGCCAGGGATTCGTTCACCATCGGATCGTGCAGCGCGTCGTTTTTCAGAAAGAGCTCAAAGGTGGACGGGTTCAGCTCCTGACCCTCTTCCACGCCAAGGCGACGGCACAGGCTGCCCGCAGACACATTGCGCACCACGCATTCAACCGGGATCATCTCGAGCTTCTTGACCAGGGACTCGGTATCCGACAGCAGCCCTTCGAAGTGGGTAGGTACGCCGGCCGCTTCCAGCTTTTCCATGATGAAGGCATTGAACTTGTTGTTCACCATGCCCTTGCGGTTCAGCTGTTCTTTTTTCTCTCCGTCAAAAGCAGAGGTATCGTCGCGGAACACCAGAACAAACCGTTCGGGGTCGTCCGTGCGGTAAACCGATTTTGCCTTGCCGGCATAAAGCTCTTCGCGCTTTTCCATTACTTTCTCCAAACGGCCGGTGGCCTCGGCCACCCCGTTAATCAATACAGATGTTCAAAGAGTTGGGTGAGCAGATCTGCTGAACTGCGTTCACCCTCGTAGCTGTCGTGCTGCTCGGCGGTAACGCTCATGGCGTCGGCACCCTGCTGAATCCGGATTGTGTGGGTGTGGACCGGCTTTTCAGCATCGCTGAACCACGAGAACCAGCCCGGACTGCGCTCGTCTTCCGTGCGGAAATCCACCTGCAACCAGCCTTCACTGCGATTCAGATCCAGTACCGGCAGCCCCATTTCCTCCAGGGACCGATTGACCTCTGCCCAGGTGCGGCCGAAGTCCAGCTCTACCCGAATGGCGACCGCTTCATCCTGTTCCGACTGCAAGCGCACGAGCGGCTCGGATACCATGCCTGAGGCCGCCCGCGAGAAGGATTTATTGTCCTCACGCTGTTTGAGGAAATCCCCCAACTCGGCCAACAGCACCCGTTGTTGTTGCTCGAAGGTTGCATCGGACACCGTGCTACTGTCCCAGGGCAGAAGCTCTTCCGGAGCCTGCTCCAGCTCCAGAATACGCACGCGGATTTCGGTGGTTTTACGCCGAATGCCAGGGGCCAGGCGGGCCTGCATCACCACCTTGGGTTCTGTGGCGGTCGGATTATCGGCGAGCCCCAGCAGTGTACGGCTGCGCTTGCTGAAGTTCGCCAGTTCACTCTGAATAATCCCAAGTTGGGGACTGTCATGGGCAATGCCCAGGCCGCTCTCATTCATCCAGGCACTGACCACGGGCCAGAGTCGTCCTGGCACCTCATTGACCAGCAGCCAGATACGGCCGTCCAACTCTTCAATCACGTAGTTTTCGTCCAGAATCTCGGATGTCATATCCGGCGGACGGGGAATCGACGACGGGTAAAGATTGCGGGAATCGGCGGTGTTGATAGCCCGTATCGGCATGGTCTCGCTCAGCCGGGAGCTGTCGAGGCCTTCAGGCACCTGAATCGGCTCGCCTTCCGGTGCGTTGACATAGCCTTCGGAACGATCATCGATCAGACTGCAACCGGCCAGGGCACTGGCAAGCACCAGCGCCGAAACAGGTCGAACGAACAAAACGGTTTTCTTACGGGCTCTTGCAGGAACCTGCATCGGGTTACTCCGGTTAACGGTAACGGTGGCCTCAGAGAACACCTGAGGCCTTGAGCGCGTCTTCCACCTCGCCGTGGAACTTCTCGCTGAGCGGCGTCAGTGGCAGACGAATGCCCTCACCGATCATGCCCATGCGGTACAGCGCCCATTTTACCGGAATCGGGTTGGCTTCCAGGAACAGCTTGCGATTAAGCGGCATCAAAAGCTCATTCAAGCGGCGGGTTTCGTCTTCGTTGCCCGCAATGGCCGCTTCACAGAGCTCGGCCATGGCTTTCGGAGCAACGTTGGCCGTTACCGAAACATTACCTTTCGCGCCCGCCAGCATCAGATCCGCCGCTGTGGCGTCGTCACCGGAATACACCGCAAGGCGGCCACCCAGGGCTTCGATCAGCTCGGCGCCACGGGGAATGTTCCCGGTCGCATCCTTGATACCAACGATATTGGGGATATCGGCCAGACGGACGACCGTCTCGTTCAGCATATCGCAGGCGGTGCGGCCCGGTACGTTGTAGAGAATCTGGTTCATGCACGGTACCGCTTCCGCGATGGCCTTGAAGTGCTGATACAGGCCTTCCTGGGTCGGCTTATTGTAGTAAGGCACTACGAGCAGACAGGCATCCGCACCGAGTTTGTGGGCTTCGGTGGTCAATTCGATGGCTTCGCGCGTACTGTTACCACCGGTACCGGCAATAACGGGAATCCGGCCGTTTACACGTTTTATGATATGCCCGATCGTCCGGATGTGTTCCTCCGGATCCAGGGTTGCGGATTCGCCAGTGGTGCCCACAGCAACAATGCCATGGGTGCCGTTTTCGATATGAAAGTCCACCAGCTTGTCCAGATCCTCCCAGTGAATATCACCGTTTGGATGCATGGGCGTGACCAGTGCGACAAGGCTACCCGTAATCATAAAAGCTCCGTCCAAATAAAACCGATATGGTAATGTTGGGCTCGAACTGACACAAGGGAATTAAAGGAGATGTCATGTCATCCGTAGCATTGAATCAACCCGTGCCAGAGTTTCAGGCTGAGGCCACTGGCGATCAGACCGTTCGCCTGAGCGACCTGAAAGGCCGGAACATCGTTATTTATTTCTATCCGAAAGACAATACACCGGGCTGCACCACCGAGGGCCAGGACTTCCGGGACAGAATGGAGGCCTTCGCTGCCGAGGACACCGAGATTTTCGGCGTCTCGCGGGATGGCCTGAAAGCCCATGAAAACTTCCGGGCCAAACACGGGTTTCCGTTCCACCTGATTTCAGACAAGGACGAATCCCTGTGCAAGCTGTTCGACGTTATCAAGCTCAAGAAGCTTTATGGCAAGGAGCACCTTGGCATTGAACGCAGCACCTTCCTGATCGACAAGGAAGGCGTGCTGCGCAAGGAATGGCGCGGTGTCAAGGTCAAAGGCCACGCCGACGAGGTGCTGGAGGCCGTCAAGGCCCTGTAATACCCTATTCCGCGATGGCTGGTGGCGGAGGCGACTCCTTCACCGGCCAGGCGGCGAAGACCGCTTTCAGCATCGTCGCCAGCGGAATCGCAAAAAACACGCCCCACAAGCCCCAGATCCCGCCAAAGAACAGCACGGCGACAATAATCGCCACCGGGTGCAGGTTATTCACTTCCGAGAACAGTATCGGTACCAGGACATTGCCATCAAGCGCCTGAATAATGCCGTAGATCACCATGACCCAGATAAAATGGCTGCCCCAGCCGAACGCAAACAGGGCGATCACTGCCACCGGAATGGTGACCACCGCGGCACCAATGTAGGGAATCACCACACTCAGCCCCACCAACAGGGAGAGCAGTGCCGCATAGGGCATACCGAGGAACTTGAAGGCGACATAGGTGACGCCACCGACAATCAGAATTTCCACCGCCTTGCCGCGGACATAATTGGCGCACTGCAGGTTTACTTCATGCCAGATGCGAACCATCATCGGCCGCTGCGGAGGCAGCAGACGGGCGAAAGAGTTCACCAGAACCCGGCGGTCTTTCAGGAAGAAAAACACCAGGATAGGCACCAGAACCATGTAGATCAGCAAGGCCACAAGGTCCGGAATGCTGGACAGCGAGAAGGACACCAGCCATTGAGTCAGGTGCCCTACTTCCGCCGAGATCTGCTGATACATGGTGTTCACAGATTCGACTGAGACCAGATGGGGGTACTGCTCGGGCAGGACTTCAAGATAGGACTGGAGCTCCCTGATAATCCGGGGCGCTTCGCCGGCAAGGGTACTCAGCTGAGTCCAGATCAACGGCAACAGGCCGAAGATAAAACCCACCAGCACGCCCAGGAACACCACAAACACACCTATCACGGCGATCAGCTCAGGCACACCCATCCGGTTCAGTTTCGACACCAGGCCCTGCAGAATGAACGCCACAATCAGGGAAGCGATGGCTGGCGCCAGCATGGCCCCGAACCAGATGATAAAGACGGTGCCAGTCACCAGCAGCAAAAACAGGATGACGGCTTCTTCGTCTGAAAAATATTTGTGGGCTAGACCGCGTAGAATTCTGACCATGAATAACTCCGGAAATTAACCGCCGCACTTTATCACGAAACGATATTCCCCATTACTCTCCGATTGGCTGACAAGCGTATGGGCCGACAATGCCAGCCAGGCAGGTATGTCCCTCAGTGAGCCGGTATCCGTGGCAACAACCTCCAACTCCTCCCCGGGGGTCATGGAATTGAGTTCCAGCTTGGTCTTCAGCAGCGGCATGGGACAACGCAGGCCGCTGGTATCCAGGGTTCTGTCAGCCATAATCAGCATTTACCATTACGTTTCATACAGTAACCAGGCAGGCATTATGCCGCTGGTGTTACTCTATTGCATCACAAGAGTTGGTAATACTCCGGAGAACTTGCCGGCTGCCGCCTTGTCAAACGGGCAACATGAATTCGAGGCACTCTCAGACATATGAAGTACCAGCAAGAAGGCCAACACCGCTGCTCCTGGGCCCTGATCGTTTTTCTGGCCCTCACCATGGCGGTCATCAGCCCGGCCACACGCGCGCAGTCGTCAGACCTGCCAAGCATCGGTGGTAGCGGCGGCCTGATTTCCGGACAGATGGAAGCCGATATTGGCCAACAGGTTATGGCCTCCATTCGCCGCTCCGCCCCGCAACTGCAGGACCCACTGGTTTATGACTACCTGAGCGCGATTATCTATCGCCTGGTGCCATCTGCACCGCTGGACAACCGCGACCTGAAACTGGTTCTGATTGACAGCCCGGCCATCAACGCCTTCGCCGTACCCGGCGGTGTCGTGGGCGTGAATGGGGGCCTTTTCCTCAATGCGGCAACCGAACAACAGTTTGCCTCGGTCCTGGCCCACGAACTGGCCCACCTCAGCCAGCGCCACTTTGCCCGCAGAATGCAGCAACAGGAAACCAGCGCTCCGCTGACGCTGGCAGGCATGATCGCCGGCATCGTGCTATCTGCAGTTACCCAGTCAGACATTGGCATTGCCGCCATTGCCGGCACCCAGGCCATGGCGGTACAGAACATGCTGGCCTACAGCCGCTCTCACGAACAGGAAGCCGACCGGGTTGGCATGGACATCCTGGCCAGTGCCGGCATGGACCCGCGAGGCATGCCCGAGATGTTCGAAATCATGATGCGCCAGAACCGCCTGCAGGGGAATCGCCTGCCGGAATACCTTTCCACTCACCCCCTGACCCAGAACCGGGTTGCCGACACCCGCAACCGGGCCGAACAATACCCTGATACCCGGGTGCAGGATGGCCAGGAATACCACCTGGTGCGCAGTCGCCTGCAGGTGCACTACAGCGAATCCCCGGAAACGGCGATAGAAACCTTCGAGGCCTACCTGGCTCGGGAAGACGCCCAGCGCAACGATGCTATCCGCTATGGTCTGGCGGTGGCTTATCAGGAAAGCCGGCGCTACGAACAGGCCGAACAGTTAATGCGGGAATTACTGAAAGCCAACCCCGGGCGCATCACGTTCCAGGTATCACTGGCGGAGGTACTGATCAGCCAGAAACGGTATGAAGACGCCAGAGCGCTTATGCAGGAGGCACTGGCTCGCAATCCCGGCAACTATCCAATAACCTCCACGCTGGCGGCCATAGAGATTGCCGATGGTAACGGGGCCGCCGCTGCCGACTACCTGAGGGAACTGACTCGCCGCCTGCCCAGCCAGGAGCAGCTATGGTTGAGACTGGCCGAAGCCGAAGGTATGGCTCGGAATATTGTCGGGGTGCACCGGGCGAGAGCGGAATACGACGTACTGATGGGCGATCTGAAATCAGCACAGCGGCAATTGCGCCAGGCTCAAGAAAAACTGCCGGCCGGCTCCGCCGAACGTCAGGTGGTCAGCGAGCGCCTTGGAGAGCTGACCAACCGGCTTCAGGCGCGCGAAGCCGGTTAGGAATAACCACGGAACCTTCAGGCGTTGCCGGCAGCTTTGAGGTTCATGTTGGCGGTAAAGTCCAGCATGCGGCGCAGCGGGCGCAGCGCGTCTTCTCGCAGCGCGTCATCCACATGCACTTCCTGGTCGCCATGCTCGAGCACGTGCAGCAGATTCTCCAGACCGTTCATGGCCATCCAGGGACAATGGGCACAGCTTCGGCAGGTTGCGCCGTTGCCCGCGGTGGGCGCCTCAATCAACGTTTTGTTGGGCGCCAGCTGTTGCATCTTGTAGAAAATGCCGTTGTCGGTTGCAACGATAAACTCTTCGTTCGGAAGCGTTTGCACCGCGTGAATCAGTTGCGAGGTTGAACCGACCACATCCGCCATCTGTACCACCGCATCGGGTGACTCCGGGTGCACCAGGATTGCTGCATCCGGGTACAGAGCCTTGAGGTCTTCCAGGCCACGGTACTTGAATTCCTCGTGCACGATGCAGGAGCCGTCCCACAGCAGAACGTCTGCGCCTGTGGTTTTCTGTACATAGCCGCCCAGGTGTTTGTCTGGCGCCCACAGGATTTTTTCACCTTTGGCGTCCAGATGCTCAACAATGGCCTGGGCGCAACTGGAGGTGACCACCCAATCGGCCCGGGCTTTCACCGCAGCCGAGGTGTTGGCATAAACCACGACGGTGCGATCCGGGTGCTGATCACAGAACTCGGAGAACTCGTCTGCCGGGCAACCAACATCAAGCGAGCAAGTTGCCTCCAAAGTCGGCATCAGAACCTTTTTCTCCGGATTCAGAATCTTTGCCGTCTCTCCCATGAAACGAACGCCGGCAACGACAACGGTGGAGGCCGGGTGTTGGTTACCGAAGCGCGCCATTTCCAGGGAATCCGCCACACAACCACCGGTCTCTTCTGCCAGCCGCTGGATGTCCGGGTCGGTGTAATAATGCGCTACCAGAACGGCATCCTTCTCCTTCAGAGCCACCTTGATCCTGGCCTCGAGATCAGCTTTCTCTGAGGCGCTCAGGGGCTTGGGCTCCGCCTGATGGGCGAGATGTTCCTGAACCAGAATGCGGTCTTGCGCTTTAGTCATCACTTATTCTCTGATTGACGTTAACGGCCAGAGTATATCACTTCTGCCTTTGGTTTCATGATCCTGCAATGTGGGTATGCCAGGTTGCAGGATAGCGTCCGTCCTGTGGGTATAGGTGGGTTCTTGCAGGCAAAAAAAAAAGAGCCTTTCGGCTCTTTTTTCCGCAAACCCCGTAGTGACGGCTTGCCTTGTTGGTGGGTCGTGAAGGATTCGAACCTTCGACCAATTGGTTAAAAGCCAACTGCTCTACCAACTGAGCTAACGACCCCTAACTGGCTGTGCTGGCTTTTCATCCAGCGAACGCGTGGCACAAACCTCGCGCTCTGAATTTGGTGGGTCGTGAAGGATTCGAACCTTCGACCAATTGGTTAAAAGCCAACTGCTCTACCAACTGAGCTAACGACCCAAACGAGGCGCACATATTACTGATATTTTTTTGGTGATCAACCCCTTTTTTTCATGGTCGACCAACTTTTTTCAATGACCGATCAAGATCCGTGCAGGTTGACCAGATACCGATCAACCCTGGGCGGAATCCAGATACTTCTTCGCCAACTCTGCCGCTCCTGAATTCGGGTACTGCTCAACTACGGAGGTCATCCGGCGCCGAGCTTCATCTTTTTCGCCCAGACGATCCAGGGTCACCCCCAGCTTGTACACAGCGTCGGGTGCCTTGCGATGATCACTATAGCGCGTCGCAACAATGGTAAAAGCCTGACGGGCCTGCTCCAGCTGGGGTTTCGCCAGATAGACTTCACCAAGCCAGTAATAGGCATTAACGGTGAGGTCGCCCTCGGGATAGGTATCCACAAACTCGTACAGGCGCGTTATCGCCGTGTCGTAGTCTTTCTTGTTACGGATAAGGTCGATAATGTCGTTATAGGTTTTCTGCTCTTCCGGTTCCGGCGAGCGATACACCCGGGCAGGCGTCAGTCTTCCACTATCTGCTGAAGCCCCCGCTGCAGTCGGCTGCTGTGCAGCACTGGCCCCGGACTCGACGGCCTTGGACAGCTCCAGTATCCGCTGATCCAGATCCACATAGCGGTCCCTGCCCTGCTGTTGCAGGCGACTGATCTGGTGCTGCTGTTCTTCAACCTGGCCCCGCAGGTCTCTCACTTCGCGCTGCAGTTGCTGAATCATGTAGAACAGCTCTGCCGTGGCCTGGTTGTTGCCGGCCTTACGCTGGGCCTCGGAGCTGTTGTTCTGGAATGCGGGTGTGGACGACTGTGCATGGGTGACTCCCGCCAGGCCAAGGCCCAGCGGGATCAGCACGGCCGCCATGAGGTGTTTTCTCATGGATACGTCCGTCTAGGTCGGTTTTACTGGAATACCAGCTCTACGCGACGGTTCTGTGCCCAGGCACTTTCAGTGGAACCACGCACGGCCGGCTTCTCTTCACCATAGCTTACGGTTTCAATCTGGCCACGGGAAGCGCCGTTTACAATCAGGAAGCGCTGTACGGCGTTCGCGCGGCGCTCACCCAGAGCCAGGTTGTATTCCTTGGTACCACGCTCGTCAGCATGACCTTCCAGGCGTACCTGCTGACGCGGGTTGTCCGCCAGGTAGCGAGCGTGGGCAACCAGCACGTCACGGGCGTCCGGCTTGATTTCGGACGTATCGAAATCGAAGTAGAAGGTGGTAATGTCACGCAGGGCTTCCTGCTCGGCTTGCTCCTGAGCGGCCCGACGCTCGTCATCAGTCAGCTCGGAGGCGGAAACGCTGGAGCCATCCGCACCACCGTAAACGGTAGAACCGCCATCCTGATCAATCGCGGCCACGTCAGAACCGTAAGTACCCTCTTCCATGTTTTCACCGGTGGAGCTACAACCAGCAACCAGGCCGGCGGACAGGAGCATGGCAAACGCTTTTGCAGAGAAAGACATCTTCATCACGTTATTTCCTCTTTTCAGGTCTTCGTTGAATTAATTCAGTTCAGTGCATTTTCAGCGGGTAACCGGCCCCCAGGCCGGCTCCCGCACTTCGCCCTCAGAGGCCGGCAGGCTATACGCCGCGCCTCCGTCTGCGGATACCACGGTCAGTACGCCTTCCCCATTCTGACGGGTTGCGTAGATCAGCAACCTGCCATTGGGAGCCACACTGGGTGATTCATCGGAGCCGGTTCGGGTAATAACCGTCTCTTCGCCGGTCTCCAGGTTCGTTCTGGCAATATGGAAGGCACTGTCGCGCTGATGAACGTAATAGACATAGTCACCCGTGGGGCTCGGTCGCGGCCTGGCGTTGTAGCGACTGCCAAAGGTGATTCGACGCGGCTCAGCCCCCGGGCGTTCCATGTGATAGATCTGCGGCCCACCGGAGCGATCAGAGGTAAAGTAGATACCCCGGTCGGCATGGTCCCATGCGGCTTCGGTATCAATCGCCCAATGGTCTGTCAAACGCGTCAGATTGCGGCTGGCAAGGTCCATTCGGTAAATCTCGGCGTTACCGTCACGGGAAAGCGTCATCAACAGGGAACGGCCATCGGCCGACCAGGCCGGTGCCGAGTTCAGCCCCGGAAAGTCTGCGACCTTCTGGCGCTCACCGGTAGCCAGTTCGTGGACAAAAATCACCGGCTTGCCAGTCTCGAAGGAAACATAGGCCAGTTTCTTTCCATCCGGCGACCAGGCCGGTGACAGAATGGGCTCCCGGCTTTCCAGCCGGACTTTGGAGCGCTTACCATCCACATCGCTGACCTGAAGCCGGTAACGGGTCTGCTCGCCCTCACCAGACACGGTGATGTACGCCAGCTTGGTGGAGAATACACCGGGAGCTCCGGTAATAGCCTCATGCACCCGGTCACTGATGTGGTGGCCCAGAGATCGCAGGTTAGAGGCAGGAACTGCCGCCGTTTCACCAAGAATCCGCTTCTCCTGGTTAACATCAAACAACTCGTAGCGGGCCTGAATCCGATCACCATTGCGGGTCAGTTGCCCCACCAGCACATAGCGCTGACCCAGCAGACGCCAGTCCCGGAAATACACCTCGGAGCGTTCCGAGGGAAGGCTCAGCATTTTCGACGGCTCCAGAGGGCGGAACTCGCCACTCATGGTCAGATCCGCCTGCACGATGCTGCCTACCTTGTCTCCGGCCGGCATACTGCCACTCTCTGCAAATGGCACTACGGCAATCGGAATGGCCGACCCTGCGCCTTCGGTGATGCGGATCAACAATTCCGCCCGGGCGCTCAGGGATGCCGTCAAAAAAAGCACCAGGCAGGCAATAACCGGAGTCTTCAGAAAGCTACCAGAGCAACGGGATCTGCTTTTCATAAACATTATCAGCCTCAACGCGATTTCTGGCTCGGATTGAATTCAATAGTAAACTGGCGAAAATAGCGCTCAAACGTGTCACGATCATTAGGGATCGGATAGCGATTTAGATCTCGCACTGCGTTCAAGGCCGAATTATCAAAGGCAGTGTTGCCACTACTACTCGCCACTGTCACACCAGCTAACTCACCGGATGGCAGAAGCGTTATCTGCAACCTAACTGTCATATCCTTGGTCGCGGAAGATGGCATAAACCAAGCCTGAGTCAGCTTCTCCCGTATCAGTGCCTTATACTTCTCACTCTCGCTCAACATCTGTGCTTCTCTTGCACGTGCTGCCGCGGCTTCCTGCTGGCGGCGGGCTTCCGCTTCACGCTCCTGTCTGGCCTGATCCGCCAGTGCTTCCAGCTGCTGTTCACGCAGGCGCCTCTCAGCCTCAAGACGTTTCCGCTCCGCCTCTTTGCGAGCTTCCTCTTCGCGGCGCTGTCGTTCAGCCTCTTCTTTCTTTCGCTGTTCTTCCTGGCGGCGCTTTTCTTCCTCGGCCCGGCGTTTAGCTTCTTCTTGCCGCTTGCGCTCTTCCTCAGCTTTCTGCCGCTCCCGCTCTTTGGCTTCGGCTTCCGCTTTCTGGCGCGCCGCTTCACGCTCTCTGGCTTGCTTCTCTGCCAGCTCCTTTGCCTGCGCCTCTTGCTGACGACGCTCTTCTTCGCGCCTGCGAGCTTCTTCCTGAGCCTTCCGTTCCGCCTCCTGCCGGGCTTTTTCTTCAGCCTGACGCTGGCGTTCGGCTTCTTCCCGCTCGCGCGCCTGTGCCTGCTTGCGCTCCTGCTCTTTATCCGCCTCGTCCTGCTCTTCCACCACCGGTGTCGGCCTTGGTTCAGGACTGATCAGCCGGGCCGAAATACTTCTGGGCTCCGGTTCTGGTGGCGTATTCCACGACCACCCGGCCAGAGCAATACCGAACACCAGCAGGTGCAGCCCTACCGAGACCGCCACCGGCGATTTCAGAGGTGCTTTTCCGGTACTGACGATGTCCCGCTTGTGGCCCTTCAAAATGTCACCATCATCCAATTACTGATTATCATTGGGCGCGTCGGTAATCAGGCCAATCCCGGTGGCCCCGGCAGCCTGAAGCTCAGCCATCAGGCGCACCACCACACCGTAGTCCACGTACTCATCGCCCCGGACGAGCACTTCACCGTTGCTCCGTTGGGACAGAATCTTTGCCACCTGGTTGCGCACCTCGTCCAGCGCCATCGGCTCGCTGGCGTCGTCACCCACTTCCAGGTAGTAGGCGCCATTGCTATCGACAGACACGGTGATGGACTCCACGTCTTTGTCCTGCTGAATCGGATCGGAGGTTGTCTCCGGCAGATCCACCTTCACGCCCTGGGTGAGCATCGGTGCCGTCACCATGAAGATCACCAGAAGCACCAGCATCACATCGATGTAGGGGACTACGTTGATCTCAGACATCGGCTTGCGCCGTTGCTGAGGCATCATTCCCATACCTTTCATCTCGCTACACTCCTGTTACCGCCAGATGGCAACTTATGCTGCGGCCTGATCGCTGTTGTGGACCCGGCGATGCAGAATGCTGGAAAACTCTTCCGCAAAGGTTTCATAGTTCTTCAGCAAGGCGTCGGACATGGCCGAGAACCGGTTATAGGCAATGACCGCAGGGATGGCCGCGAACAGGCCCATGGCGGTGGCAATCAACGCCTCAGAGATACCCGGCGCCACCGTGGCCAGCGTGGCCTGCTGCACCTGCGCCAGACCGCGGAAGGAGTTCATGATGCCCCACACGGTACCGAACAGGCCAACGTAGGGACTGGTGGAACCGACCGTGGCCAGGAACGGCAGATGGGTTTCCAGGCGCTCTTGCTCCCGGGAAAAAGCCACGCGCATGGCCCTTTGGGTACCTTCCATCACGGCGTCGGCATCCCTGCTCTGCTGACGAAGGCGGGAGAACTCCTTGAACCCTGCCCGGAACACAGACTCCATACCGGAAAACGGCGTTGGCTCCGCACTCACTTCTTTGTAAAGCTGGCCCAGATCCATGCCGGACCAGAACCGGTCCTCAAATTCCAGCTGAGCCTGACGGGCTTTCCGGAAGACCTGCAGGCGCTGGAAAATCAGTGCCCAGGAGACGACCGATGCCAGCATCAGCAACAGCATGACCAACTGCACCAAAATCCCTGCATTCGCAATCAGATGCCAGACTGACAGTTCCGTTTCCACTGTTCACTCCCAAGTAGTTTTGTAAATCTTTCAACAAATTATACGAAATTCTTAAGAATTTCTTGCATATTTTCCGGAAGACGCCGGGGTTTGCCGGTATCCAGTGCAACACAGGCCACACGAACGTCTGCATCACACAGCAACTGCCGATCATCCGCGCGATACACGCATTGCCGAAAGCCCATCCAGACCCGGGATGCCGCTTTCAGCTCAGTCGTAACCAGCAACTGATCATCCAGCTTCGCGGGCATCCGGAAGTGCAGATTCATCTTTTGCACCACGTAGCTGATGTTGTGCTCCAGCCCCGCACGAAGCCCGACACCCTGGCTACGGACCCACTCCGTTCTGGCACGCTCCATGTAGTGCAGGTATTTGGCATGAAAAACAATGCCACCGGCATCTGTATCTTCTATGTAGACCCGAACCGGCAATTCAAAGCTGGCAGAGGGATCACTCAAACAGGTCGTCCTCCCGGCCGGATCTGGGCGGCACCACTCCGAAATGCTGGTAGGCATTCGACGTTACCATACGCCCTCTCGGTGTACGCACCATGTACCCCTGCTGAATCAAGAACGGCTCCAGTACGTCCTCAATGGTCCCCCGCTCCTCACTGATTGCGGCCGCCAGACTCTCCACACCCACCGGGCCACCATCAAATTTCTCGATCATGGCCAGCAACAGGCGACGGTCCATGTGGTCGAAGCCCTGGCTGTCCACCTTCAGCATGTTCAGTGCCTGGTCGGCAATATCCGCCGTGATATGGCCATTGGAGCGCACTTCCGCAAAATCCCTGACCCGGCGCAGCAGCCGGTTGGCAATCCTCGGGGTTCCCCGGGACCGGCGGGCAATCTCGAACGCCCCAGCCTCGTCGATTTCCACCGACGACAGCCGGGCCGAACGGGTAATAATATGGGTGAGGTCCTGGTGATTGTAGAACTCCAGGCGCTGGACAATGCCGAACCGGTCTCTCAGTGGCGACGTCAGCAGACCAGCACGAGTGGTTGCCCCCACCAGCGTAAACGGCGGCAGATCCAGCTTGATAGACCGTGCAGCCGGCCCTTCACCAATCATGATATCCAGCTGATAGTCTTCCATGGCCGGATAGAGCACTTCCTCCACCGCCGCACTCAAGCGATGGATCTCGTCGATAAACAGGACGTCACCTTCCTCGAGGTTGGTGAGCATGGCAGCCAGGTCTCCGGCCTTTTCCAGTACCGGGCCGGACGTCGTCTTGATCGAGACACCCATCTCATTGGCAATGATGTTGGCCAGAGTGGTTTTACCAAGCCCGGGAGGGCCGAAAATCAGCACATGATCCAGCGCTTCCTGGCGGCCCCGGGCAGCGGAGATAAAAATCTCCATCTGTTCGCGTACCGTAGGCTGGCCCACATACTCGGAAAGCAACGTCGGACGGATGGCCCGATCATGCACTTCCTCATATTCTCCGGCCTTGGCCGATATCAATCGGTCCGATTCAATCATGGCATTATCCGCTTGCTGGGAATAAACAACATGCCCGCTGGCTCACCCTGTAAGTCAGGTTGCACCAATTGTACAAAGGGGCGCTTGTGAGTCACGTTACGCTCTATACACATTGGTGTCATGGTTCTGTGGCCATAGCCGACACAAAAACGCCGGGTTGTTACCCGGCGGGAATCATATTCTTCAGGGCCAGACGTATCAGCGTTTCGCTGTTCATATCCGGGCCGGCCACCTTGCTGATCGCCTTGGCCGCCTCCTGGGGCTTGTAGCCAAGCGCAATCAATGCGGCCTCCGCCTCCTCACGTGGGTCAGGTCCAGCCTGACTCGCCATAGCCGCCCCGGCTCCAGTCGGCACATCGGGCTGAGACGGGACGAACTGCCCTTCCAGCTGCCCTATCCTGTCGGCCATTTCAATCAACAGCCTCTCGGCCGTTTTTTTGCCGACACCGGGCAGTTTCACCAGCGAATTCGCGTCCCGAGCCTCGACACAGCGGATGAATTGCTGAGCATCCAGGCCCGACAGAATGCCCACAGCAAGTTTGGGGCCAACACCGTTAACCTTGATCAGCAGCCGGAACAGATTTCGATCCAGACGGGAGGCAAAACCATAAAGGCTCTGGGCGTCTTCACGAACGGCGAAATGGGTATGAAGGGTTACTTCCTGCCCGGTCTCGGGCAGATGAAAAAACGTGGTGTAGGGAATGTCAATTTCGTAACCCAGGCCGGAACATTCCACCAGCGCCTGCCCGGGAGACTTTTCAATCAGCATTCCTCGGATTCGACCAATCAAACCGGCTCTCCTGTCGCGGCAAACCGCCGCTTATGGTTGGCGTACGCGGCCGCTTCTGACCTTACCTCCGGTCCTGGCCATACGTAATACACTCTGGTTCATATGGGCATGGCACAGGGCTATGGCCAGGGCATCGGCGGCATCCGCCTGTGGTTTTCGGGACAGTCCCAGAAGCGCCTGCACCATGTGCTGCACCTGGGATTTATCCGCTCCACCAGTACCCACCACCGCCTGCTTCACCTGCCGGGCAGAATACTCATGGACTGCCAGGCCGCTGTTGGCGGCACTGACGATTGCAGCTCCCCTTGCCTGACCGAGCTTCAGGGCCGAGTCCGGGTTGCGCGCCATGAACACCTGCTCAATAGCGAACTCCTCCGGGCGATATTCGCCAATCAGCACGGCGAGACTGTGGAAAATAGTCTGCAGCCTCTCCGCCATTGGCTTTTCACCTACTCGGATGCAGCCACTGTCGAGGTACTCAAGAAGCCGGCCTTCAGAACGAATAAGACCGTAGCCGGTGATGCGGGAGCCGGGGTCTACCCCCAGGATGATTGCCATCCGCCTGCCCTCGGAAGTGAGAGAGTCTGGCCGTGCCGGAGATGGCGCGCCACCTCCGGCATCGTGCCTTTATTACTCTTTATCTTCTGCCTTGTTGCCTTCAACGGCTTTAGCGGAACGGCGCAGACGAATATGCAGCTCCTTCAGCTGCTTCTCGTCTACCTCGCCCGGCGCCTGAGTCATCAGACAGGTGGCGCTCTGGGTTTTCGGGAAAGCGATGACGTCGCGGATTGACGAAGAACCGGTCATCAGCATCACTAGACGATCCAGACCAAAGGCCAGACCACCGTGAGGCGGGCAACCAAATTTCAGGGCATCCAGCAGGAAGCCAAACTTGGCACGAGCCTCTTCCTCTCCGATACCCAGGATACGGAACACCGCTTCCTGCATTTTCTCGTCGTGGATACGGATAGAACCACCGCCCAGCTCGGTACCATTGAGCACCATGTCATAGGCACGGGACAAGGCGTTCGCCGGGTCTGCTGCCAGATCTTCCGGACTGCAGGACGGCGCCGTGAACGGGTGGTGAATGGCGGTCAGATTGCCATCCGGCAGCTCCTCGAACATCGGGAAGTCTACAACCCACATTGGTGCCCACTCGCAGGTAAGCATGTTGAGGTCGTGTCCTACCTTGATACGCAGGGCGCCCAGCGCTTCATTCACGACGGTAGCCTTATCGGCGCCGAAGAAGACGATATCGCCATCTTCCGCACCTACGCGCTCCATGATGGCCAGCGCAACGTCGTCACCCAGGAATTTCACGATTGGCGACTGCAGGCCTTCGGCACCCTTGGCCAGTTCGTTTACCTTGATGTAGGCCAGGCCCTTGGCACCGTAGATACCAACAAACTTGGTGTAGTCATCAATCTGTTTACGGGTCAGCTCGGCACCCTTGGGCACGCGAAGGGCGGCGACACGGCCTTTCGGATCTTTGGCGGGACCAGCGAACACCTTGAAGTCCACGCTTTCCACCAGATCACCCACATCCTGAAGTTCCAGAGGGATACGAAGGTCCGGCTTGTCGCTGCCGTAACGCTGCATGGCTTCAGAATACGGCATGCGCGGAAACTCCGGCAGCTCAACATCCAGCACATCCTTGAACAGGGAACGAATCATTTCCTCGTTCAGGCCCATCAGGGTTTCTTCATCGATGAAAGAAGCCTCGATGTCCACCTGGGTAAACTCGGGCTGACGATCGGCACGCAGATCTTCATCGCGGAAACACTTGGCAATCTGGTAGTAGCGATCTACACCAGACACCATCAGCAACTGCTTGAACAGCTGCGGCGACTGTGGCAGAGCGAAGAAGGAACCTTCGTGGGTACGGCTCGGTACCAGGTAGTCACGGGCACCTTCCGGGGTGGCACGGGTCAAGATCGGGGTTTCCACATCCATGAATCCGCGGCTGTCCAGGAAGTTCCGGATGTAACTGGTCACACGGGAACGGAACCGCAGACGGTTGATCATCTCCGGGCGACGCAGATCTACGAAACGGTAGCGCAGGCGAACATCCTCGCCCACGTCGACGTGCTCATCCAGCGGGAACGGCGGGGTGGCGGCTGCGTTCAGAATGACCAGCTCTTTGCCCAACAGCTCGACCTGGCCAGTGGGCATGTTGTTGTTCTCGGTACCCGCGGGGCGACGACGAACGCGGCCGGTCACCTTGATAACAAATTCGCTGCGGACTTTCTCCGCCAGAGCAAAACTTTCAGGGGTGTCCGGATCGACCACAACCTGAGACATGCCATCCCGATCTCGCAGATCCAGAAAGATGACCCCACCGTGGTCACGGCGGCGGTGTACCCATCCGCAGAGTGTGACTTCCTGATCGATGTGAGATTCGTTAATCCCACCGCAATAATGGCTGCGCATATCGGTTCCCGTTCGTTCTGAATGTGTTCGCGTTGAATCAAAGAATTTGGGCGGCTATAGCCGAAAAGCCGCCCATTATAAACACAATGACTTTGAAAATCAGGCGTCCCGAAACAGAATTGACACCGGATATCCGGCAGCGGGATGACTATCAAAAAACCGGGGGCTAGAATGCATGGTTTGACCGGACCATGGAGTAAGACGTTGGCCACCCGAGCGGAACAGAAACTGAAAACCCGTCGAGCACTGATGGACGCTGCCCTCGCCCAACTGAGCGCAGATCGGGGCTTTGGCAGCCTGAGTTTGCGGGAAGTCGCCCGGGAGGCCGGCATTGCCCCCACATCCTTTTATCGGCACTTCGCCGAGCTGGACGAGCTTGGCCTGGCCCTGGTGGACGAAGGCGGCGTGGCCCTGCGGCAGCTGATGCGCCAGGCCCGTAAACGTATTGCCCGGGACGGCAGTGCGATTTCCACTTCGGTGGACACCTTCATGGAGTACCTGGGTAATAACGCCAACCTGTTCCGCCTGATGCTGAGGGAGCGCACCGGCGTATCCAAGCCTTTCCGGACGGCGGTGAAAGCAGAAATCGACCATTTCGTAACGGAGCTGGCCGACGATCTTGGCCGGTTTGCCGACGAACAGAACAAACCCCTGGCGGAAGCCAGGATTGTCGCCGAAGCCATGGTCACACTGGTCTTCAATCAAGGCGCCGAGGCGCTGGATGCAACCCCGGAAGAGCGAGAAGAACTCAAGCAGAAATTGAAAACCGAGCTGAGAATGATTCTGGTGGGTTCCCAGACCCTGGTCCAGTGGCAGCAGGGTCTGGATTGAGCTACTAAATCTTAGGCAAGTTGCTCAAGTAGCGGCTGCAGCTTTGCTTTCACACTGGCTAGCTGCTCTTCTGTGTAAGGTACAGGAGGCTGCTTGCCCCACACCGGGCCCGGCCAGGCCGGGTCGCCCTGATAGCGGACAATATGATGCAAGTGCAACTGGGGCACCATATTGCCCAGCGCTGCCACATTCATCTTGTCTCCCGCAAACAGATCCATCATCCCCTCACTCAGCACCGAGGACTCCGCCAGCAATTGTTGCTGCTGTTCGCTCGCCAACTGGTAGATTTCCCGGATGCCGGATACCCGGGGCACCAGAATGATCCAGGGCCAGGTGCTGTCGTTCATCAGCAAGATATCGCAAAGACGACTCTCTCCCAGCTTGTGGGTATCCGCCGCCAAACGCTCATGAAGCTGGAACATCAACACCCCTCCCCGGCCGTCAGACCGCTGAATGGAACTGGTTACGGCCGCGGCCAATGGCGTAGTAGATCAGGCCATGACGCTCCAGCATTTCCGGCTCGTACAGGTTGCGGCCGTCAAACACCACCGGCTCACTCAAGGTGGAGGCAATCACATCAAAGTCCGGTGAGCGGAACTCTTTCCACTCGGTGCAGATCACCAATACGTCAGCACCCTTCAACGCCTGTTCCTTGGTACCGCACAAAGTCAGTCCGTCGTGATCCCCGTAGATGCGCTGGGTTTCCTCCATGGCTTCCGGATCGAAAGCCTGCACCTTCGCACCAGCTTTCCAGAGATCTTCCATCAGGGTGCGGGAAGATGCTTCGCGCATGTCATCTGTGTTGGGCTTGAACGCCAGACCCCAGAGCGCCACGGTCTTGCCCTTCAGATCACCCTGAAAGTAGTGCGAGACCTTGTCGAACAGCACGTGCTTCTGGGCATAGTTGACGGCTTCTACGGCATTCAGCAGCTTGGATTCGTAATCACAGTCTCGGGCGGTGCGGGCCAGGGCCTGCACATCTTTCGGGAAGCAGGAACCGCCGTAACCGCAACCCGGGTAGATAAAGTGGTAACCGATACGCGGATCAGAACCGATACCCCGGCGCACTTCTTCAATATCCGCGCCCAGCCGCTCGGCCAGGTTTGCCACTTCGTTCATGAAGCTGATCTTGGTGGCCAGCATGGCATTGGCCGCGTACTTGGTCAGCTCAGCAGAACGGATGTCCATGAAGATCATGCGATCGTGGTTGCGGTTGAACGGGTAGTACACTTCCCGCAACAAATCCGCCGCCTTTTCGCTCTCGGTGCCGACCACAATCCTGTCCGGCTTCATGAAATCGTTGATGGCAGCACCTTCTTTCAGGAATTCCGGATTGGACACCACATCAAAATCCAGTTCCAACCCCCGCTTGTCCAGCTGGGCACGAACCGCCGCCTTTACCTTGTCGCCAGTCCCGACCGGTACGGTGGACTTGTCCACCACCACCTTGTAATCCTCCATGTGCTGCCCAATGGATTTCGCCACTGCCAGAACATACTGAAGGTCCGCAGAACCATCTTCATCCGGTGGCGTGCCAACGGCGATAAACTGAAGGGTACCGTGCTTGACCGCTTCCTCGGTGTCCGTGGTAAATGCCAGGCGACCAGCCTCAACGGTGTGCTTGACGATGTTGTCCAGGCCTGGCTCGTAAATAGGAATCTGGCCGTTCTTCAGTTTTTCGATCTTGCCCTGGTCCACATCCATGCACAGCACGTGGTGCCCGACATCCGCCAGACAGGCGCCAGTCACAAGGCCGACATAACCGGTTCCGAAAATCGTAATCTTCATGCAACTCTTCCTGAAAATTTAGAATAAAAACTGTCAGTGGCCTGCTTTCTTTTGCTGCCAGATCTTTTCCCAGGCCAGTGCGGTCCGCACAATGGTATTCAGGTCATCGAAATCCGGCTGCCAGCCCAGAACATTCTTGATCCGTGTGTTATCGGCCATCAGCGCAGCCGGGTCGCCGGCTCGGCGTCCGGTTTCCTGTACCAGGAAATCAACGCCGGACTCGGCTTTCACCACATCGATCACTTCACGCACGGTGAAACCACGGCCATAACCGCAATTGAGTACCTGGGACTCTCCACCTTTGGCCATATAATCCAGCGCCATAACATGGGCCTTGGCCAGATCTTCCACATGGATGTAGTCGCGGACACAGGTGCCGTCACGGGTCTCGTAGTCAGTGCCAAACACGCTCATGCCGTCTCTCTGCCCGGTCACGCACTCGCAGGCTACCTTGATCAGGTGCGTTGCCTCCGGCGTTGCCTGCCCCAACAAGCCGTCCGGGTTGGCGCCGGCCACATTGAAATAGCGAAGGATCACGTAATTCAGACTGCTGGCAGCGGCGAGGTCCATCATCATGCGCTCGCTCATCATTTTCGAGGCGCCGTAGGGGTTGATGGGAGCCAGCGGCAGGTCTTCCGTCAGTACGGTTTGCTCGGGCATACCGTAAACCGCTGCGGTGGAGGAAAACACCATGTAGGGAACCTGATAGTGCTCAACCATCTTGAGAAGATTCAGGGTGTTCCGGGTGTTGTTGCTGTAGTACTTGAGGGGGTTGGAAACGGATTCCGGTACCACGATATTGGCGGCAAAGTGCAGTACCGCCTCGAACTTATGCTGCGAAAAAACCGCACTGAGGGCTTGCTCATCGGCAAGGTCGCCCACCACCAACTCGCCGGCGGTCACGGCCCAGCGATAACCGGTAGACAGGTTATCAAAAACGACAATGTCATGACCTGCCGCCGCCAGCTGACGCACAACGTGACTGCCGATATATCCGGCACCGCCGGTAACAAGTACTTTCACGCAGAGTTACTCCTTCCCTGAATTCTGTTTACGCCGCCGCCGAATCTCTGCCCGCCGCCGGCTGAAAAAATCACTGATAACCTGGCCGCACTCGCCTTCCAGGACACTGCCTTCCGCTTCTACTTGCCAGTTAAGGTGGGCCTCGTCCAGCGTACGCCGGGCAGATTCTACCGCACCCGCTTTGGGCTCGCGGGCACCATAAACAAGGCGGCTGATTCGGCTGTGCACAATGGCGCCCACACACATGGTGCAAGGCTCAAGGGTGACGTATAAAGTTGCCCCGGTCAGCCGGTAGTTCCCCACCCTGGCGGAGGCATCCCGCAAAGCCCGAATCTCCGCGTGGGCTGTGGGATCACAACCGGTAATGGGCGCATTGTAACCCACGCCCAGCTCCTTACCATCACGGACAACAATCGCGCCAACGGGCACTTCGCCTATCGAGGCCGCCCGCTCCGCCAGCATCAGTGCACGGGCCATCCAGTATTGATCATTCTTTGGTGAATCCGACATAAATGCGGCTCTACTGATAGCGCCCTATACAACTACGATAGTGGCCAACCCCGAAAGCGCCACGAAAATACCATTATTCGCCGTCTTAACCAAGCGACGGCCCCGGGCGCACCCGCACTGAAAGAAGATTTTTTACTCAGACAACTGTCATACCGTTTTACCTTTCGGGGCCTATACTGACATACGTCATGTTTCAATCAGTGCAGTCCGTGCAAGACTTACAAGGACCTGAATCGCATCTGCAGCCGCAGATCCTTCAAGGAGAGAACATTATGAAAGCATTGGTATTTCACGGACCAGGAAAGCGTAGCTGGGAAGACAAGCCACAGCCTGCAATCGAGAAACCCACAGATGCCGTGGTGCGCATCACCCATACCACCATTTGCGGCACCGACCTGCACATCCTGAAAGGCGATGTGCCAGCGGTCACGAAAGGTCGCACTCTCGGCCACGAAGGCGTGGGAGTGGTCGAAGAAGTGGGTGACGGAGTAAGTAACATCAAGGTTGGCGACAAAGTGTTGATTTCCTGCGTCACCTCCTGCGGGCGTTGCGACTACTGTAAGCGCGGCATCTATGCCCACTGCCGGGACGGCGGCTGGATTCTGGGGCATTTGATCGATGGCACCCAGGCCGAGTATGTACGCATCCCCCATGCCGACAACAGCCTGTACCACCTGCCTTCAGGAATGGACCCAGCTGCCGCGGTGATGCTCAGCGACATCCTGCCCACAGGACACGAGATTGGCGCTCTCGCCGGCGAAGTCAAACTGGGGGACACAGTCGCCATCATCGGCGCCGGCCCCATCGGACTGGCCGCCGTAATGACCTCCCGCTTCTACTCACCGGCGCGTATCATCATGATTGATCCGGACGAGAACCGCCTGGCAATGGCCAGGATGCTGGGGGCCACAGACACCATCGCCCGAGACCCCATCGAAACCATCAAAGAACTGACCAACGGTGAGGGTGTAGACGTTGCCATGGAGGCGGTCGGCATACCTGAGACCTTCGATATCTGCCAGAGCATCATTCGCGCTGGCGGCAACATCGCGAACATCGGCGTACACGGCAAAAGCGTGGAATTCCGGCTGCAGGACCTGTGGATCAAAAACATCACGGTACGCACCGGCTTGGTGAGCACCAACACCATTCCGGTGCTGATGAAGGTCGTCGAGAGTGGCGATGTGAAGCCGGAGGACCTGGTCACACACCGCCTCAAGCTCAACGATATCGAAAAAGCCTACGACATCTTCAGCCAGGCGGCGAAGGAGAAAGCAGTCAAGATGTTGCTGACCGCCGAATGACGACCTGAAAACGAAAAAAGGCGGCAAGCATCCCTGCTTGCCGCCTTCCGGCTCTAGCCTGCCCGACTCATTCCCATTCAATGGTTGCGGGCGGCTTGGACGAAATATCGTAGGTCACCCGTGATACACCGGAAATCTCGTTGATAATCCGGTTGGATACGGTTTCCAGCAGTTCGTACGGGAGCCGCGCCCAGCGTGCGGTCATAAAGTCCACGGTTTCCACGGCACGGATCGCGATCACGTATTCGTAGCGGCGGGCATCACCCACTACACCCACGGATTTCACCGGCAGGAATACAGCAAACGCCTGACTGGTCTTATGGTACAGGTCAGCACGATGCAGTTCTTCCAGGAAGATCGCGTCGGCACGACGCAGAATGTCCGCATACTCTTTCTTGACCTCGCCGAGGATACGAACGCCCAGCCCAGGCCCCGGGAATGGATGGCGATACACCATGTCATATGGCAGGCCCAGCTCAAGGCCGATCCGGCGCACTTCGTCTTTAAACAGCTCACGCAGGGGCTCGACCAGCTTCATCTTCATGGTTTCCGGCAGGCCACCCACATTGTGATGGGACTTGATGACGTGAGCTTTACCGGTTTTGGACGCCGCAGATTCGATCACGTCCGGGTAAATTGTGCCCTGGGCCAGCCAGTTCACGTCTTTGATATTGGCCGCTTCGTCGTCGAACACGTCAATGAAAGTATTACCGATGATCTTGCGCTTCTGCTCCGGGTCGTTCACGCCCTTGAGCTTGGACAGGAACAGGTCTTCAGCGTCTACACGGATAACCTTAACGCCCATGTTACTGGCAAACATGTCCATCACCTGATCGCCTTCGTGCAGGCGCAGCAGGCCGTTGTCCACGAACACGCAGGTAAGCTGGTCACCGATGGCTTTATGCAACAACGCCGCCGTAACCGAAGAATCCACACCACCGGACAGGCCCAACAGCACCTTGTCGGAACCCACCTGCTCGCGAATCTGCCGAACGGCATCGTCGACGATCTTGGCCGGGGTCCACAGAGCCTCACAGCCGGAGATGGTCAGGACAAAGTGCTCGAGGATGCGCTTGCCCTGCAGGGTGTGAGTCACTTCCGGGTGGAACTGAACGCCGTACAGGTTGCGGCTCAGGTCCTGCATGGCAGCAATCGGCGCGCTCTCAGTGGAGGCCAACAGCTCGAAGCCTTCCGGCATGGCGACCACTTTGTCGCCGTGGCTCATCCAGACGTCCAGCAGGGAATCACCAGCCGGCGTCAGGTGGTCGGTAATGTCTGCCAGCAGCGGGCCCTTGGCACGAACCTTCACCTGGGCATAACCGAACTCCCGCTTCTCGGAACTGGCAACCCGACCGCCAAGCTGCTCTGCCATGGTCTGCATGCCGTAGCAGATACCCAGCACCGGAATACCACGATCGAACAGACCTTCCGGGGCACGCGGGCCACCGAGCTGGGTGACCGATTCCGGGCCGCCCGCCAGAATAATACCCTTGGGATTGAACTCGTTAAGTTCGTCATCGGTGATATCGAATGCCTTGATCTCGCAGTAAACCCCGATTTCACGAACGCGACGAGCGATCAACTGGGTGTACTGGGAACCGAAATCGAGAATCAGGATACGGTGGTCGTGAATGTTCTGGGCCATGGAGTCCTCGGGCTGTAAAGAAACAACGCGGCCCGGAAACCGGGCCGCGTCTGATCAGGCAAAGATTAACCGATTCGGTAGTTGGGCGCTTCTTTGGTGATGGTCACATCGTGGACGTGACTCTCACGCATACCGGCATTGGTAATGCGAACAAACTCGGGCTTGGTACGCATTTCGTCCATGGTGGCGCTACCGGTGTAGCCCATGGAGGCCCGGATACCGCCAACCAGTTGATGCACGATATTACGCATCGGGCCTTTACAGGCCACGCGGCCCTCAATGCCCTCCGGCACCAGTTTCTCGATGCCTTTGCTGGCATCCTGGAAATAACGGTCGCTGGAACCCTGCCCCATGGCGCCGATAGAGCCCATGCCGCGATACGCTTTGTAGCTGCGACCCTGGAACAGTTCGACTTCACCCGGAGCCTCATCGGTGCCTGCCAGCAGGCTGCCGATCATGACGCAGTGAGCGCCAGCAGCAATGGCCTTGGCGATGTCTCCGGAGAAGCGGATACCGCCGTCTGCAATCAGTGGCACACCGCGGTCCTTCAGGGCAGCGGCGACATTGGAAACCGCAGAAATCTGGGGCACACCAATGCCGGCGACGATCCGGGTGGTACAAATGGAACCGGGGCCAATACCTACCTTCACGGCGTCTGCGCCAGCTTCGGCCAGGGCGATGGCAGCATCACTGGTGGCGATATTGCCGCCAATGACCTGAACATCCGGGTAGTTTTGTTTCACCCAGCGAACCCGATCGATCACGCCCCTGGAATGGCCATGGGCGGTATCCACCACGATCACATCCACCCCGGCTTCTGCCAGTGCGGCTACGCGAGCTTCGGTGTCACCACCGGTGCTGACCGCCGCGCCAACTCGCAGGCGCCCCTGCTCGTCCTTGCACGCCAGCGGATAGTCCTTGGCTTTCTGAATGTCTTTTACCGTGATCAGGCCACGAAGCTGGAACTCATCGTTTACCACCAGAACTTTTTCAATGCGGTGACGATGCAGAAGCTCTTTTACTTCTTCCAGATCGGCGCCTTCCTTGACGGTAACAAGCTTGTCCTTGGGCGTCATGATATCCCGGACGGGGGTATCCATGCGGCTTTCAAAACGGATATCACGGCCAGTCACGATACCGACAAGGTCATTGCCATCGACAACCGGGAGGCCGGAGATATTGTTGGCCATGGTGATATCGACCAGCTCACGCACGGTGGTACCCGGAGATACGGTGATCGGATCCTTGACCACACCACTTTCGAACTTCTTGACCTTGCGGACAGCAGCCGCCTGCTGCTCCACCGTCATGTTCTTGTGCATGATACCGATACCGCCTTCCTGGGCCATGGCGATGGCCAGCTCCGCCTCGGTTACCGTATCCATGGCCGCCGAGACCAGCGGAATATTCAGGGTAATACCCTTGGTCAGCTGGGTTTTCAGGTCGACCTGGTGAGGGAGAACTTCAGAATATCCGGGCACGAGCAGAACGTCGTCAAACGTGAGGGCTTCTTCGGCAATACGCAGCATTGGGATCCGCCTTTTGAACATGCTAAGTTGGGAATTTCCGTGCCGCACCCGCGGCGGTGCGACAAAGCAAAATCCTTAATCGATCTATTATAAAGTGGTGCGTAAGGACAGTAAACCGCGCGGTTTTTGCCATTTGGTTGCATCTTTTTGAATTTCCGTTATTTTTGGCCATCTCTTTCGGCTATTGCTTATGAATAATCCTGGAGCCCGCCCTGTGAGCACCCCTTATCCGGACACCCGCCCACGAGCACTCACAGTCAGTGAGCTCAACCACCAGGCGCGCCACCTGCTGGAATCAAGCTTTATGCAGGTCTGGGTGGAGGGAGAACTCTCGGGCTTTTCCAGACCCTCGTCAGGGCACTGGTATTTCTCACTCAAGGATCAGAAATGCCAGATCCGCTGCGCCATGTTCCGTGGCGCCAACCAGCGCATCCGCACCCTGCCCCGGGAAGGTGACCAGATCCGGATTCGCGGCAAGGTGACCCTGTACGAGAACCGCGGGGATTTCCAGATCATCGTGGAACACCTCGAGCCCGCCGGGCTGGGCGCCCTGCAGCAGGCTTTCGAGGCCCTCAAAGCAAGACTCCAGGGCGAAGGCCTGTTTGACCCGGCCCGAAAGAAACCGATTCCCGCCACGCCCAGACATATTGGTGTGGTTACCTCGCCAACTGGCGCCGCCATCCACGATATTCTGACGGTACTCAAGCGGCGCTGCCCGGCTATTCCGGTCACGCTCTATCCCACCGCCGTCCAGGGCCAGCCGGCCACCGCAGATATTGTCCAGGCCATTGACCGGGCGCAGCAGCATGGTCTGGCCGATGTCCTGATCATCGGCCGGGGCGGCGGCTCCCTGGAAGACTTGTGGTGCTTCAACGAAGAAGCCGTCGCGCGGGCCATTGCCGCCTGCCCCATCCCGACCGTCAGCGCCGTTGGCCATGAGGTCGACGTCACCATTGCTGATTTTGTCGCGGACTTGAGAGCCCCCACGCCGTCGGCCGCCGCTGAGAAGATCTCGCCCGACCAGCAGGACTGGCTCCGTCGACTGACCGAGCAGCAGGGGCGTCTTGGCCAGTCTGCACGCCGCTTATTGCAAAGGCTGGATAACCAGTTGGGGCACCTGTCTGCCCGGCTTCGGGATCCGAGACGGGAACTGCTGGAAAAGGCGCAACGCATGGATGAGCTTGAGCTGCGGCTGAACAAGGCGATCCGTGACAGACTGGACCAGCAGAAGCAGAAAACCGATTACCTGCTTCAAAGGATGAGCGCACAATCCCCACGCCGAACCCTAAAAACGGTAAGAGAACAGACCCAACGTCTCGAGGAACGCCTGACACTCGCGACCCGTCACCAGCTGCGCCAAAAAGACGAGCGATTACAGCACATTGCACAAACCCTTCATGTTGTCAGCCCCCTGGTCACCCTTGGAAGAGGCTACGCCATCGTCAAAGACGACAATGACCGGATCGTTCGCAAGGCTGGTGATCTGGAAACTGGCAGTCAGATTACCGCAAGACTTGGTCATGGCTCGGTGTCCGCCCGGGTGACAGAGATCAATTCTTCGAGCGAATAGAGCCGCAGAGCCTGGCAACTACGCCTATGGTCTACTAGCCCCGGATTTCAAAGCTCCTAAAGTTGTCGATAACAACGATAAAACAACAACACGGACAACCGAGGTGGAGCACAATGAGCTACAACTCCGAATTTCGCCGGTCCATTGACCAGCGGGATGATTTCTGGCGTGAGCAGGCGCAGCACATCGACTGGATCAAAGCCCCGAATACGATCTGGCGCGCCCTCGATAACGGCCATGGCGAGTGGTTTCCAGACGGTGAGCTGAACACCAGCGACGTAGCCCTGGATGCCAATATCCGTGCCGGCCGCGGCGACCAGAAAGCCCTGATTTATGACTCCCCGGTCACCAACACCAAACAGTCATTCACCTACAACGAACTGCGTGATGAAGTTGCCCTGTTCGCCGGCGCCCTGCGTGCCCGCGGAGTAGAAAAAGGTGACCGCGTAATCATCTATATGCCGATGATTCCTCAGGCAGCCATCGCCATGCTGGCCTGCGCCAGGCTAGGCGCAGTCCATTCGGTGGTCTTCGGCGGTTTTGCAGCACACGAACTGGCCGTTCGCATTGAAGATGCCAAACCCAAGGCACTGATTACCGCCTCCTGCGGCATCGAAGTTACCAAGGTGATCGAATACAAACCGCTGGTAGACAAGGCCATAGAGCAATCCAGCCACAAACCGGACGCGTGCGTGGTATTCCAGCGGCCACAGGTCAAGGCAACCATGCAGGAAGGCCGAGACTTTGACTGGAACGAGATCGTGGCCAACGCCACCCCGGCCGAACCGGTACCCGTCAAAGCCAACGACCCACTTTATATTCTCTACACCTCCGGTACCACCGGGAAACCCAAAGGCGTCGTCCGTGACAACGGGGGCCACGCCGTTGCCCTCACTTACAGCATGAAGCTGGTCTACGACGCCAAACCCGGAGACGTTTACTGGGCGGCCTCAGATGTTGGCTGGGTGGTAGGCCATAGTTACATTGTTTATGCACCGCTCTTTACCGGCTGCACCACCATTTTTTACGAGGGCAAACCGGTAAAAACCCCGGATGCCGGCGCATTCTGGCGCGTGGTTCAGGACCACAAGGTCAATATGCTGTTTACCGCGCCCACCGCATTCCGTGCAGTGCGCAAGGAAGACCCGGAAGCAGATCAGTTGAGCCGCTACGATGTTTCCTCCCTCAAACGGATTTTCCTGGCCGGCGAGCGCCTGGATCCACCCACCTATGAATGGCTGAAGGAGCATACCGGGCTGCCCATCCTCGATCACTGGTGGCAGACCGAAACGGGCTGGGCCATATGCTGCAACCCGGTCGGCATTGAAATGATGACTACGAAACCCGGCTCTGCAACCGTGCCCTCACCCGGCTTCAACGTTCAGGTAGTGGACATGGAAGGCAGCCAGGTACCCGCGGGCGAACAGGGCCAGGTTGCAGTCAAACTGCCATTACCGCCGGGCTGCCTGATGACCGTATGGGGCGACGACCAGCGCTTCCAGAACAGCTACCTCAAGCCAATCCCTGGCTTCTACAGCTCCGGCGACGGTGGTTTTATCGATGATGACGGCTATGTCTTCATCATGGGGCGGACGGATGATGTAATTAACGTCGCCGGGCACCGGCTCTCTACCGGCGAGATGGAAGAAGTCGTTGCATCCCACCCGGCGATCGCGGAATGCTGCGTAGTGGGCGCTCATGACGATATGAAGGGTCAGATTCCGGTTGGCCTGGTGCTGATCAAAGATGGCGCCACCATTGACCAGGATGAACTGGAGGAGGAGCTGGTAGAGATGGTTCGCGAGAAGATCGGGGCTATTGCCTGTTTCCGCCGGGCTATCGTTGTTGACCGTTTACCCAAAACCCGCTCCGGCAAGATCCTGCGACGTATTATTCGCCAGATTGCCGATGGCGAGGAGTACACGGTACCCAGCACCATCGACGACCCGGCCATTCTGGAAGAAATCAGCGAGAAATTCGGTCGCTGATCAAACCTCCATCCGCTGAGCCACAGAACACCCGGGGCGCTCTTGGTCGAGAGCAGCCCCGGGTTTCACTTTGATTACAACTTATTGTTTTTTATCAATTAAAAAACACTTGCTGATCATAAAAAAAACAATTGACGCCTTTCAAAGTCGGTCTATACTGAAAATTGCTGTGTACTTCTGCAGCGTTATTTGGCGAATGCGTTACAACGTCCTGCCCTTGGCTTTTCGTTGCCCCTTCCTCAGTGCGCTCCGGATGTCCCAGCTCGAAAGAAGGTCCCGTGAGGGAAAATTATCAGTAAGACAGGAAAGATCGATGTCCGATACCAAAACCGGCCACGTAAAGTGGTTCAACGAATCCAAGGGCTTTGGCTTCATCGCCCAGGAAGGCGGCAGTGACGTTTTCGTTCACTACAGTGCAATCAACGCAAACGGTTTCCGTACTCTGGCCGAAGGTCAGCAGGTACAGTTCACCGTAACCCAGGGCCCGAAAGGCCCGCAGGCCGAAAACGTAACGCCGCTCTAAGCCGTTATGTTAACGTCCTGATGCCCCTCACGGGCAGAAACAAGAAAGGCCGGTAATCCTGGGATTACCGGCCTTTCTGTTTGTTTAAGGGATTATCCGTTCAGGCAGTCTCGGCTGCTTCTGCAGAAACAGACTCGGACCGACTATCATCGAGCACCTGGGCTACAGCCGAGAACAGAGCTTGCAACGTTGCCGAGGTGGTATCCTCTGCCAGGGCTGCCGCACTGCAGTGCTTGCCATTGGCTGTGAGCCGTATGCATGCCAGAGCATTGGCATTGGTACCCTCGCCCAGCGCAAACTCATCATAGGCTTCAACCGCCACCGAGACCCCAAACTGCCGGGACAGTGCATCGGAAACGGCCTCAACGGCTCCCAACCCACGACCTTCAAGGGTAACCGGCGCGGCATCACCCCCAACAACCACCTCGGCCCGCACCCCATTGTCATCCCGATGCAGGTCATAGGAGCGAAGAGCCCAATCGCTGTGCACCTTCAGATATCGCTCTTCAAACAAACGGTGAATGGTGTGTGAGTCGATCTCGCCCCCATTGGTTTCAGCCTCGCGCTGAACCACCTTGCTGAACTCGATCTGCAGCCACCGCGGCAAGGTAATGTCGTAGTCGCGCTCGAGTACGTAAGCGACGCCGCCTTTGCCGGACTGACTGTTGATACGAACCACTTCCTCGTATCGGCGACCGACATCGAACGGATCGATGGGCAGGTAAGCCACGTTCCAGGCATCGCCCTCTTTCCGACGGGAGAGACACTTGCGAATGGCGTCCTGATGGCTGCCGGAGAAAGCGGTAAAGACCAGCTCACCGGCATAGGGATGACGCGGATGAGTGGAAATTTCGGTGCACGCCTCCACCACTTCGGTGATTTCGGCCATGCCGGACAGATCCAGGGTAGGGTCAATCCCCTGGGAATACAGGTTCATAGCCATGGTGACCAGGTCCATGTTACCGGTGCGCTCGCCGTTGCCCATCAGGGTGCCTTCCACCCGATCTGCCCCGGCCATCACGCCGAGTTCGGCAGCGGCCACCGCGCAGCCCCGGTCATTGTGGGTATGCAGGCTGATGCTGATGTGCTCCCGATAGCGAATGTTGTCACAGATCCACTCCACCTGATCTGCGAAGACATTGGGCGTTGCCATTTCAACAGTCGCCGGCAGGTTAATGATAACCGGTTGCCCCTGGTCCGGGCGCCAGACATCGTTGACGGCATCAATCACACTGGCCGCAAAGTCCAGCTCCGTACCGGTAAAACTCTCTGGCGAATACTGGAAGGTCCACTCCGTGTCCGGATAGCGGGCGGCGATATCCCGCACGATGGTGGCGCCGTGGACCGCGATATCGCGGATACCGTCCCGGTCCAGCCCGAACACCTGCTCACGCTGCACGGTTGAGGTGGAATTGTAAACGTGAACAATCGCCCGTTTGGCACCCTCAAGGGCCTGGTAAGTCCGCTCGATCAATTCAGGGCGAGCCTGGGTCAGCACCTGGATCTTTACATCATCCGGAATCCGGTTTTCTTCGATCAGCTTGCGACAGAAATCAAAGTCCGGCTGGCTGGCTGCCGGGAAACCGATTTCGATCTCTTTGAAACCCAGCTTGACCAGCAAATCGAATAAGCGCTGCTTCTGGGCAACAGACATGGGTTTGACCAGGGCCTGGTTGCCGTCCCGAAGATCTACAGCGCACCAGGCCGGGGCTTTCTGGATAACCTGATCGGGCCAGCGACGGTCTTTCTTGGCGACCGGCTGGAAAGCAACGTATTTGCGATGGTCAAAAGCCATGATGAAAATTCCTTCCGATATCAAACAGTGATTGGAACACACACAGTGTAAAGGCTGGAGCGAGCTATTTGGTTGCCATTTTCTGGCCGCACGACCAGATAATGCCATATAATTTCATAAATTCTTAAATAAGAGACAGAAAATGCCTGATACCGAGAAAACGCTTGTCAAAATTGACAGGCTCGATCGAAAAATCCTCGAACAATTGCAAAAAGACGGCTCACTGACCAATCAGCAACTGGCCGAGAAGGTCGGCCTATCCCCTTCCCCCTGCCTTCGGCGAGTTCGCGCCCTCGAGGAGGCGGGCATTATCGTGCGAACGGTCACCATTCTGGATCACAAAAAACTGGGGCTGTCGCTCACCGCCATTATTCTCATTGGCATGGACCGGCATACACCAGAGCGCTTTGCCGCGTTTGAGGAACAGGCGGGGGAATACCCGGAGGTTCAGGAGTGTTATCTGATCACTGGTCAGAGTGCGGATTACATGCTCAAAGTGGTCGTGCCGGATATGGACCACTACCACCACTTCCTGTTGAACAGGATAACCCGTATTCCCGGTGTTAGCGGTGTTCACTCCAGCTTTGTTCTCCGGCGCGTCATCGACAGCACCGCACTGCCGCTGGGTTATCTGTCCTGAGCCACCAGGTTGTCCAGATAGGCACGGGCCATGGCTTTCATTTCCTGCACCAACAGCACGCCCTGCTCGTCCGGCAGGGTGGCCGCCAGCCGAAGAATCGTGCCGGCGGAACGGGGTAACAGCAAACTGGCTGTCCAGCGGCGATCTGCCGGCAAATCGGGATACTCCTCCTGCAGACGGGCATCCAGGTCCCGGGCGTTGCTGTAGAGTTCGCGAAGATCCAGCTCCCTCAGTTCCGGCATGGCTTCCACACCGCTCCAGATCGCGGAATAGGCGGGCTCCGTTCGGTAGAACTCGTAAAACAGATCGATCAGAACATCTACCGCATCGCTCAGGCTCAGTTGAGGCAGTTTGGCCCGCAACGCCAGCTCCATCTTCTCAACATGTCGCTCCGCAATAGCGTTGACAATCGCCGCTTTATTCGGGAAATAGCGATAAAGCGATGCCAAAGACATGCCGGACTGGCGGGCAATGGCAGACATACTGGCACTGTCGACGCCCTGCTCGTGAAAGATCCCGGCAGCATGCTGCAGTATGGTGTTCACCCGTTCCCGGCTGCGGGCCTGAACCGGGCGCCGGCGGGGTGACACATCGATGGATTCGTCAGTCATTATCTGTACCTTGTGATGCAGGCTCCGTACAATAACGCCCACTCTACGACAATGAAAGGCTGTGGCGGGCATCCCGCCTTGCCAATTAGTCTGACTCCCACTTTTCTGATGACAGCGGAAGACACGATGCGAGCGAGCCGTTACCTGATAGCTACCCAGAAAGAGACCCCTTCCGACGCCGAGATTATCAGCCACCAGCTGATGCTGCGGGCGGGCATGATCCGTAAACTGGCCGCCGGCCTTTACACCTGGTTGCCGTTAGGGTTGCGCACCCTGCGTAAGGTGGAGCGAATCGTCCGTGAAGAAATGGACAAGAGCGGCGCCCAGGAAGTTCTCATGCCGGCGGTACAACCCGCCGAGCTGTGGCAGGAATCCGGCCGCTGGGAACAGTACGGTGGAGAACTGCTGCGCCTGAACGACCGCCATGGCCGCGATTTCTGCTTTGGCCCCACTCATGAAGAAGTTATCACCGATCTGATCCGGAACGAACTGAAAAGCTACAAAGAGCTGCCGGCCAACTTCTACCAGATCCAGACCAAGTTCCGCGATGAGCGCCGCCCGCGGTTTGGCGTGATGCGCGCCCGCGAGTTCATCATGAAGGATGCTTACTCATTCCATCTGAACGCGGAATCCCTGGATGAAACCTATAAGGTGATGCACCAGACCTACTGCAACATTTTCGATCGGCTGGGGCTCGACTACCGTCCGGTACAGGCGGACTCCGGTTCCATTGGTGGCAGCTCCTCCCATGAATTCCACGTGCTAGCCTCCTCTGGCGAAGATGCCATCGTATTCAGCACCAGCGGTGACTACGCCGCCAACATCGAAAAAGCCGAAGCGGTAGCACCTGCCGGCGAGCGCCCTGCCCCCGGCGAGGAACTGAAAGAAGTTCACACACCGGGTCAACGCACCATCGACGCCGTTTCCCAGTTCCTGGGCATGCCGGCTGAGCGCAGTGTGAAAACACTGCTGGTAAAGGCAGAGGCGGATGAGAATGGTGAATCCGGCCTGGTGGCCCTGATTCTGCGCGGCGATCACACCCTGAATGAGATCAAGGCTGAGAACCTCCCCGGCATTGCCGAGCCGCTGACCATGGCAACCGACGAGGAAATCGAAAAAGCCATCGGCTGCAAGCCAGGCTCCATCGGCCCGGTCAAGCTGCCGGTGCCGGTTATCGTGGATCGCAGCGCAGCACACCTGGCAGACTTTGTCTGCGGCGCCAACAAGGATGATTATCACCTGACTGGCGTAAACTGGGAACGTGATGCCGAAATCAGCCGTGTGGAAGATCTTCGCAATGTGGTCGAGGGCGATGCCAGCCCGGATGGGAACGGCACACTGGAGATCCGTCGCGGTATTGAAGTTGGCCACATTTTCAAGCTAGGAAACAAGTACAGCAAGGCCATGAACGCCTCGGTTCTGGATGAACACGGCAAGACTTCGATAATGGAAATGGGCTGCTATGGTATTGGCGTTTCCCGCATCGTCGCGGCGTCCATCGAGCAGAACCACGACGAGAAGGGCATCATCTGGCCGGATGCCATCGCACCGTTCGAGGTGGCCATTGTTACCCTGAATGGCCACAAATCTCCGGTGGTGGCCGAGGCTGGCGACAAACTGTACGAACAGCTTCGCCAGGCTGGTTACGATGTCCTGCTGGACGACCGTAACGAACGCCCGGGTGTGAAATTCGCAGATATGGAGCTGATCGGTATCCCCCACCGCTTCGTGGTCTCAGAACGCGGCCTGAGCGCCGGAACCCTGGAATACAAGGGTCGGCGAGACGAGGAAAAACAGGATATTCCTGTGGATGAGGCTCTGTCGTTCCTGGTGAAGGCGTCGCCCAAAGGCGGCTTGTAACCCTGATCAAACTCACCGGGAGACTGCCTTCAGTCTCCCGGTGAGTTAACGACGTCTCCGCAGATCAGGCGTTGCCCACGATCCCCGGCTCCATCTCCAGCTCAACGCCGAATTTCTCAAGCACAGACTGACGCACGTCATCAGCCAGGGACAGTACATCCTGGCCAGTTCCACCGGAATGATTGATCAGCACCAGCGCCTGGCGGTTGTGAACCCCCACCCGACTGTTGCGAAACCCCTTCCATCCGGCCTGGTCAATAAGCCATGCAGCCGCCAGTTTGACCTGACTATCCGCGGGATAGGACACAACATCCGGAAACCGGGCCTGAAGCTCCCGAAACTGAGCCAATCCTATAACCGGGTTTTTGAAGAAACTGCCTACATTCGGCAATACCGCAGGGTCCGGCAGTTTGCGATGGCGCACGGCCATCACGCCTTCGGCCACCGCCAGGGGTGTTAACTCAGCCTCGTTAACGTCGCCAAAGTAATCCTGAAGATCCCGATAGCCAATCTTCAAAGGCGCATTACGGGACAACCGGAGCCGGATTTCAAGGATGATGTAGTAGCCCGGCCGGTGCTTGAACAGGCTGTCGCGATAGCCGAACTCGCAGGCGCTTGCAGGCAGGGTTTCAACCTTCAGAGTCTGGCGGTTCAGTACCGTGACACTGTCAAGACAGTCACCCAATTCGGTGCCATAAGCCCCGATGTTCTGTACCGGGGCGGCACCGGCGGTGCCCGGGATCAACGCCAGGTTCTCGATCCCGCGATAACCGGAACGAGCGGCGTAAAGCACAGCCTCGTGCCAGTTCTCACCGGCTTTCAACACCAGTACCGCGCCGTGATCGTCTACCTGCTCCCAGCTTCGGCCACGCAGTGCCATCCGGATGACCAGGCCGGGATAATCGCCGGCAAACACCAGATTACTGCCACCGCCCAGTACCAGAATGGACTGTTCGTGGTTACAGGCCCAGGAAAGCGCCTGTTTGAGCTGATCCGGATTTTCGACTTCCACCAGGTATCGGGCCGTTACCGGCACAGCCAGGGTATTCAATCCCTGAAGGCTGGCCCACTCCTGAATCTGCAGATCCTGACTCAAGCCAGCCGCCTCCGGATTTCGTCCAGGAGGCCGGAACTGGCGTCATGAATCAGATCAAGCACGTGCTCAAATCCATCCTCTCCGCCGTAGTAAGGATCGGGCACCTCGGCCAACCGGGAGTCACCGTAATCCAGAAACAAGCGCGGCTCCGTGCCCCCATTCTGGTGCCAGACCTCTCGAACATCCGCGAGATTAGACCGATCCATCACCAGCACATAGTCAAATTGATCCAGATCTTCTGCACGGAACTGGCGGGCACGAAGGTCGCTGATGTCGATACCACGGCGCGCCGCGGCGGCAGTTGCCCGCTCGTCCGGAGATTTACCGATATGCCAGTTGCCGGTGCCGCAGGAGTCAATATGCAGTCTGCCGAACAGGCCCTGTTCCCGGGCGAGGTGGCGAAAAACGCCCTCAGCACTGGGAGAACGACAGATATTGCCCAGGCAGACAAACAGCACGCTTACACGATCAGCCACGGGCACCCCCTTTTTCCATCAGCGCCCGCAGACGGGCCAGATCCTCTTCGGTATCTACCCCCGGAGCAGGAGGCCGGTCCGCCACATCCACATGAATAAGAGCGCCGTTATAGAGTGCCCGCAACTGTTCCAGGGATTCCACCCGTTCGGTGGGGGCCGGCAGCCAGGTAACAAACTCACTGAGCACACTGGCACGATAACCATAGATGCCAATGTGCCTGAAATAGCCGATGCCATCCGGAAGGTCCACGTCCTGGGTAGCAGCCCCCGCTGGCCAGAAGTCCCTGGCCCAGGGAATCGGTGCCCGACTGAAATAATGAGCCATACCCCGGGCATCGAAGACCACTTTCACAACATTGGGGTTGAACACCTGGCGGGCATCGTGAATCCGCTCGCACAGTGTTGCGATGGCGGCCTCCTGGTACTGTTCAAGGTTATCGGCAACCTGATTGATCAGTTCAGGCGGAATCAGAGGCTCGTCCCCCTGAACGTTGACCACGCGATGGTCCGGATCCAGCTGCAGCTTCCTCGCCACTTCCTCAAGGCGGTCTGTGCCACTGGCATGGTTGGGCGAGGTCATGATGACTTCGGCACCAAAACCTCGACACGCCTCCTCGATACGGGCATCGTCGGTCGCGACCACCACGCGGCTGGCGCGGCTCTCATTCGCCCGCTCGCAGACATGCTGGATCATCGGCTTGCCGGCAATCATGGCCAGAGGTTTGCCGGGCAAACGGCTGGAAGCGTATCGGGCGGGAATGACAACGGTAAATGACATGGTTGCGTCCTGCGGGTGACTCAGTGTTTGTCGAGGCGCTCGTCTGTGCTGAGGGTGCGGGCTTCAACCGCCAGCATAACCGGAATCCCCTCACGAATGGGGAACGCCATGGCATCCTGGTAGCAAATCAACTCGGTGCGGGCATCGTTGAGCTTGAGCTCACCCTTGCACACCGGGCAGGCCAACATGGCCAGCAGTTTTTTATCCATGATTCGATTCCTCGCTGATATCAGGTTGCAACTGGCCAGAGCAGGCTCTGAGCCGTTCCAGAAAATGCCGTTCAAAAGGTTCCGACAACCGGGCCTGAACCGTCAAGACCCAGGCGTTATCCGGAGCAAAGCCCTGGCACTTCACTGCATCTTTGGCCGTCATTACCAACCATTCGAGAGCGCCCGACGCCAGGTCTTCGGGGCGAAAATGATGATGGTCAGGAAAGGGCACTTCATTGACGTGAGCGCCAAGAGTCCGGAGGGTATCGAAAAATCGACCGGGATTACCGATACCCGCCACCGCCCGTACCGGTTTACCTTCAAGCTGCCCCGGCGACAGGGTCTCACCGGAATTCAGATTCACCAGAGCCGAGGGCACCAGCTCCATGGCATGAATCTCCGGATGATCAACGCCGGCAAAGCTCTCGATGGTCTCGCCAGCCTCCGGAAACTCCGCTCCGTTAAGAACGACAAAGTCGACACCGTTCAACCGTTCAACCGGCTCCCGCAGCGGACCGACCGGAATGATGGCACCGTTTCCAGTGCCACGCCGGGCATCAAATACTGCCAGTTCAATGTCTCTGGGCAGACGGTAGTGCTGCAGGCCATCGTCACAGATCAGTACATCGCCCAGGCCATTCTCCAACGCCCAGCGAGCCCCACGACAGCGATCCGGGTCAACCACCACCGGGCATCCGGTGGACCGTGCCAGCATCAGGGGTTCGTCACCACAGATGCCCGCAGGGGTCCCGTCAGCGACCAGTAAGGGGTACTGAGAGCTTTTACCACCGTAGCCACGGCTGAGAATCACCGGTTTCCAGCCATGTTGATTCATGCACTGAACCAGGCTGGCAGTGAGAGGTGACTTACCAGTGCCGCCAGCGGTGATATTGCCCACCACCACAACCGGGACCGGCAGCAATTCGTTTCGCGCATGCCAGGCCTTTCGACGCCTGGACTCAGACACCGCCCGATATAACCAGGCCAGTGGTGTGAGCAGTGCAAGAGGCCTGCCCTGCCCGTACCAAAGCCGGTCAACCAGGCTGGTGCTCATGCGTGCTCGCTGAACTGAATCTGATGCAGCTGGGCATATGCCCCACCCGCAGCCAACAGCTCACCATGACTTCCGGACTCAACAATGCGGCCATTGTCCATGACCAGAATCCGGTCGGCCTTCTCAATGGTGGATAGCCTGTGTGCGATCACCAGCGTGGTACGGCCCTGCATAACCGTTTCCAGCGCTTCCTGAATATGGCGTTCGGATTCCGTATCCAGCGCCGATGTCGCCTCATCCAGAATGAGAATTGGGGCGTCCTTGAGGATGGCCCGCGCAATCGCAAGCCGTTGGCGCTGGCCACCGGAAAGCATCACACCATTGTCGCCAATCATGGTGTCGAGCCCTTCCGGCATGCGGTTGATAAACTCTAGCGCGTGGGCCTTTTCAGCCGCTTCCATAATTTCTTCCCGGCTGCAGTCGCGCAGGGAACCGTAGGCAATGTTGGCGGCGATGGTATCGTTGAACAGCACCACGTTCTGGTTCACCAGAGCAATCTGGGCACGCAGGGACTGAAGCGAAAACTCCTTCAGTTCATGGTCATCAATGCGGATAGCTCCCCCGGTGTACTCGTAGAAACGGGGTAACAGGCTGACCATGGTCGACTTACCACTGCCTGACCGGCCCACCAGTGCGACACTCTGGCCGGCTGGAATATCGATGGTTATCCCTTCAAGCACATTGTCGAGCTGATCCCGGTATCGGAAAGACACCTGGTCAAATGTGATGTCGCCTTTGACCCGCTGCGGGTTGTAGGAGCCCTGGTCCTCTTCCGGCTTTTCATCCATGGTCTCGAACACATCAAACGCAGCCGCCACACCCTTCTGAATCTTGGCGTGCACGGAAGTGACCTGGCGAATGGGCTTGGCCATCGTCGTCGCCGCGGTGATGAACGCAATCAGCTGACCAGTCGACATCTCACCCCGAATCTCCGGCGCAAGCATGGTCCACACCAGCGCGGCGATAGCAAAAGCCACCAGCACCTGAATGACCGGGACACTGATCGCCTGAGTAGAAGCCATTTTCAGGCTCTGTTTCAGGTTACGGGCACTGACCTCACGAAACCGCTCCCGTTCATAATCTTCGCCTCCGAAGGTGCGCACCACCCGGTATCCGGTGATCGACTCGGAGGCCACATGGGTGATATCGCCCATGGAACCCTGAATACGCTTACTGATTCGACGAAACCGTTTGCTGGCATAATTCACGACCAGACCAATGACCGGACCGGCCGTAAGAAAAATCAGGGTCAACTTCCAGTTGGTGTACAGCATGAAGCCGAGCAGACCCACTATGGTCAGCCCTTCGCGAAGGGTGATAGTCACCGCATTGGTCGCAGCATCCGCGACCTGCTCAACGTTAAAGGTGAGCTTCGAGACCAGACGCCCGGATGCGTTTTCATCATAGTATCGTGACGGTAAAGACATCAGGCGATCAAACACATCGTTGCGTAAGGCGTTGATCACGTTGCGCCCGACGTAGCTGATAAAATACTGGCTAAAAAACGTACCAACGCCTCTGAAGGCAAAAACACCCACGATCAGCCCGGTCAGCAACATCCGGTTCTGGTCGGACGGATTCTCGATCGCCGTGATCACATATTCCATCGCCGCGGCCATCCCGGTGGATGCAGCGGCGTAAATGATGTTTCCGAACACGGCGAGGGAGAACGCAAACCAGAAAGGCTTGACGTACTTGAGCAGGCGTTTGTAGGTGGTCCAGCTACCGGCAGGTGGCGTCTTGAGCGGCTCCGGCCTTGTCTGCATCACTGGCTTTCAGCCTCCCGCTCTGTGGTTATGCTCAGCTTGGCAAACCCCAGGCGACCGGCAACATCCATGGCCCGCACCACAAATTCATGGGGGGTTTGGGCGTCTGCAGTGATGATGAACGGCAGGCTGTTGTCGCCTTCGGCCAGCTCACTGACGCCACGCTCGAGGGTTTCCCGGCGATTGTTAACCAGTGGTCGGTCGTTCAGAAAGTACTGGCCCTCGGCATTGATCACCACATCAATCTGCCGGACCTCAGACGGAGCTGCCGGCTCTGCACTGGCTTCCGGAAGCTCCACCTGCAGATGACTCTCCCGGGTAAATGTGGTCGACACCATGAAGAAAATCAGCAGCAGGAACACCACATCAATCAGTGGCGTCAGATCTACCCCGACTTCCTGGCTTCGTTGGCGCTTGAACTTCACGGCGTTCAGGCTCCTTCAACGTCGATTTCGCGGTCTCCGTGGACCACTTCCACCAGTTTGATGGCTTCCTGCTCCATGTTGACCACCAATTCGTCTACGCGACGGATGAAATAGCGGTGACAGATCAGAGCAGGAATGGCGACACTCAGGCCAGCCGCAGTGGTGATCAATGCCTCGGAAATGCCTCCGGCCAGGTTGCCGGCATTGCCGACGCCGGCCAACTGGATTTCGGCAAACACTTTGATCATGCCGATAACGGTACCCAAAAGGCCCAACAGTGGCGTGATTGTGGCGATAGTGCCCAGGGGATTCAGAAAACGCTCCAGCTCGTGGATAACCTGGCTGGCCTCGTGTTCGATGCTTTCTTTCATGATCTCGCGACCATGTTTGGCGTTGATCAGGCCGCCGGCGAGAATCCGGCCAAGTGGCGAAGATGCCTGCAAGGCTTTCAGCTTGCGACCGTTAAGCTCTTTTTTCTTGATCCAGCGCCAGAGTTCGTTAATAGACTGCGGGGGCGCGACCCGAGAGGCCCGCAAGGTCCAGATTCGTTCCAGAATGATGGCAAGTGCCAGGATGGAACAGGCAACAATGGGCACCATCAGGATGCCACCGGCTTTCAACAGCTCGAACACGCTTGATCTCCCTGATTAGTTACAAGCCGCGCTACTTTAGCATAGCTGTCGGTGCAGGCCACACCCGGATTGTCACGGTATTTTACATTCACTCCTGGCAAGCCCCGGAGACGCTATCCAGAAAGGCTGTGTCTGCCAGAGCTCACTTATAAGCAGGCCTGAATCTGCGAACCTGAGTGTGATCTGGCCGGAGCAGGCCGTGTTCAATGGCACGGCACCACTGGCGCGGTACCGACCGGTTACTTCCGGATGCGGATGCCCGAAATGGTGCCGGTAGCCCGCCGTATAGATCACCTGATCCGGCGCCACCGCCTGTACCCAGCGTGTTGAAGATGAAGTTTTGCTGCCATGGTGTGGCGCCAGCACCACCCGCTGCGCAACGCGGTTCTCAAGCCACTCTGGGCCGCCGCCACCGAGCATCAGTTGCTCAACCTTCCGGCTGATGTCCCCGGTCAATACGAAATCGCTGTTGCTGGACGGGTGGTACACGCGTATCACGCACGAAGCGTCATTCCCGTCCGCAGGCAACGGATTTTGCCACAGCGACATCACCAGACCCGGCCACCGGATATTCCCCGGGCGACAACCTTCCACCGTCACCGGCACCCGCCCGGTAATAAGAGCAGGCTCTCCGGAAATCACCCTTTTGATCGCGAAGTGCTCAGACAACGTCTCGAGACCGCCGGCGTGGTCATTATCCGCATGGCTCAAGACCAGCAGATCAATAACCTCGACGCCCATTGCCCGAAGATTCGGCACCAGCACCGAATCGGCGGCGGAGTAGACGCCCGTAACTTCGGGCCCGGTGTCATACACCATCACCCGGCCACCGGCGCGAACCACAACCGACAGCCCCTGCCCCACATCCAACACCCGGACTTCAGGTGCCCGTGCCACGGAATTGCCTGCTCCCGTACCTGACCAGGGTACACTGAGCAACAGGAAGGTAACGCCCAGCAATGCCCGCCATCGCCAGTCCCTCCAGCGAATCCCCCAAAGCGCCAGCAACGCCAAACCCGCTGCCAGTGGCAGCGGCAGAGGCTGCATCTGCCCTGCCGGGAACTGGGCCACCAGCTCCAGCCACCACCATAGCGCCCCCAGGACAAGGTCAAACCCGGCCGACACCCAGGGCAGGAGCCACCCCCCGGAAAAAAGGGCGATGATGGCCCCCAGGAACAGTACCGGCATGACGGCAAACGACACCCAGGGCACCGCCAATAGATTGGCCGCGAAGCCTGCAAAAGGTTGGCCCTGATGCACCAGCATCAACATTGGCCACAACCCGACAAAGACCGCCAACTGGGCTATCAACAAAGCCGACAACCAACCCGACGAACCCAGACGCCCTGAAAATACCGCCAGCAGCACCCCGACAGCGCCAAAAGACAACCAGAAACCCTGGTCCAGAGGCGCAAACGGATCCATCAGAAGCACCACTGCCAGAGCCAGCACAAAGGGTCGCCAGCCGCTCTGCTGTCTTGCCTTGAGCAGATACCAGCCGCCGGCAACCACCATCACCAGGGCCCGCCGGGTTGGTACGGTAAAACCGGCCAATAGCGAATAGACAAGGCAGCTGAGCACAACCACCAGAAAAACCAGAGAACGCCGGCCCTGCTCACTCAGACCACCAACCGGCAGCAATAACAAACCCCAGCGCGCCAACAGACCAACTCCGACCGCCACCAGACCGAGATGCAAACCGGAAATAGCCACCAGATGAATGGTGCCGGTCGACTTGAGTACCTGCCAGTGATGATCTTCCAGAGAACCCCGGTTACCCATTAGCAGAGACGCAATCAGGGGGTAGTATTCCGCTTCACCAAACCAACGCTGCAACTTCTTTGATGCTCGCCAGTGCCAGGCGTGGTACTGACATTGCAGTGCGCATGACAGCTCCGGTGCCGCAGAGACCTGTTTAACGGAACCGGTCGCCCGATAGCCGTGACGGAACAACCAGTCTTCGTAGCGAAACCCATCTGGGTTCAGGTTGCCCTGAGGACGCTTGAGAGTGACCTCCAGTGTCAGGCGATGGTCGGGTAGCCTGCGCCCCTCCCTGCCGTACCAGGATAGTCGCAGGACGCGGGGCAAGTTGTTATCTACCGACACGCCAGGTGCCTGCCAGTGCAGGACACAGAATCCGAATCTCAGACTGTCAAAGCTTCCCGGCGTCGGCAAATCACAGAGATACCCGGAAACCACAATGCGCTTGGTTTCCCACTCCGAAGGCAGGCGCTCGGCCAGTCTCATATCGGCATTCCAGCCGGCCCAGACCAACCCCAGCGTCGCAGCAACCACCACGGGCCCGAGCCTCTGTATGCGCTGGTATCGACAGGCCATAGCCAGCAACATTAACCCAACCAGCACAAACAGCCATGGATATGGTGGCAAGGTTGCGAGCCGATACAGTAAGATAACGCCGCAAGAGAAGGCGAGAATGCTGGCGAGTCCAACACCGAGCCTGCTGACCCGGTTGGAAACTGGGTTTTCGGACAATCCTTGTCCTCCGATTTTCGATAGCGCTGGCAGCCTCTGGGCTCCAGTGATTACTCAAAGCCAGGAAACAGGCCGAACTTCCTATGCCGAAGAAGTTCATGAAACGGTATTTGCCCACCCCTGAAAAGGTGCAGTCGATGCAATCGCTGCGTTTTCTGGGCGATATCCTCCATGAACCCAACCTGTGGCACATCAACCGGCACTGTGTTGCCAGGGCCTTCCTGGTGGGCGTCTGGTTCTGTTTTATTCCGATGCCTTTCCAGATGCTGGCAGCCGCATTCTGCGCCATCTGGTTTAACGCCAACCTGCCTTTATCCGTGGTTCTGGTCTGGATCAGCAATCCGCTGACCATGCCCCCGATGTTCTACTTCAATTACAAGGTGGGGGCCTGGATACTCAATCGGCCGGTTCTGGCGTTCGAATTCGAGCTTTCCTGGGACTGGATCAGCCACAGGTTGATCGATATCGGCGTGCCGTTGTACCTGGGTTCTCTGGTTCTGGCCACGGTGACCGCCTGCGTCGCTTACCTGATCATCCAGTATCTATGGCGCCGCAAGATCCGCACTGAATGGCAATTACGGCGTCGCCAGCGCAACAAGCGAACGCCCGCGAGCAATCAGGCCTCCTGAACCAATCGCCCCTGCTCCAGTCGCAGCACCCTTCCCAGGCTCCGGGCCATGGTCATGTCGTGGGTAACCATGATGAATGACGTCCCGGAATTATCACGCAGGTCGCCGATCAGGGCACGGATACCCTCCCCTGTGTGCTCATCCAGATTGCCGGTAGGCTCATCCATTAACACACACTCCGGGCTGTTAACCAGCGCTCTGGCGATCGCTACCCGCTGACGCTCACCACCGGACAACTCGCCGGGTTTGTGCCTGAGCCGCTCACCCAGCCCCACCCGTTGCAGCAGTTGCTCCGCCTTCGGGCGGGCCTGCCTGGGTGCCATGCCACCCAGCGCGCAGGGCAACATGACGTTCTCAAGTGCGGTAAATTCCGGCAGCAGATGATGGAACTGATACACAAACCCCAGGTGCTGATTCCGGAACCTCGCCCGGCCTGCTTCCGATAGCTGATGAATATCCTTGCCACAAATCCGGATATGCCCGGAGGAAGGGCGATCCAAACCGCCCAGCAGGTTCAGCAAGGTGGTTTTCCCTGCCCCGCTACTGCCCACAATGGCAACCGTCTCGCCGGCCTTAACCTGAAGTGAGATGTCCGAGAAAATCGTCAATGTTTCCGGCCCTTCACTGTAGGTGCGGGTAACCTTCTGACAATCAATCACCAGAGATGTCGTCTGCCCGTCACTCATAACGCAATGCCTCCGCCGGTTCGACCCGCGACGCACGCCAGGCCGGATAAATAGTTGCCAGCAGGCTCATGGCAAGGCCCGCACCGCTGATAATCAGTACATCCTGCAACTGGAGCTGCGACGGCAGGTAGCTGATGAAATAAACATCAGCGCTGAGAAACTGATGCCCCAGTGCGGATTCGAGCCAGGAAATGAAGCCGCTGATGTTCAGAGCGCCAAAGATCCCCAATGCAGTACCTGTGAGCGTGCCAAACACACCAATCACGGCACCCTGGATGATAAAGATCCTCATAATGCGCCCGGGCGTGGCGCCCATGGTTCGCAGGATGGCGATATCAGCGGTCTTGTCGGTCACCACCATGACCAGCGTTGACACAATGTTGAAGGCCGCCACAGCGACAATGAACATCAACAGCAACCCGATCATGGTTTTTTCCATGCGGATTGCCTGAAACAGGTTGCCATGGGTGCGGGTCCAGTCCGATACGTAATAGCGGCCTCCCAGGGTCCGGGCAACATCATTGACAACTTTGGGCGCCGCAAACAGGTCATCCATTAAAAGCCGGATACCCTCCGCGCGGCCACCGGTACGCATCAAACGCGCCGCATCATCCATATGAATCAGCGCGTAGTTCCCATCAAGCTCAGCACCAACGCTGAAAATACCCTTGACGGTAAAGCGCTTGAGCCTGGGCAACACGCCGGCCGGCGTTACCGAGGCTTCCGGTAATACCACCGTGAGTTTATCGCCTACCCCCAGTCGAAGGCTGTTTGCCATCAACCGGCCAATGATGATTCCGAATTCCCCGGACCGAAGCTCCTCAAGGCTGCCTTCGATGAAATGGTTCTCGATAATCGAAACGCTGGCCTCCTGCTCCGGCAGGACACCGTTGAGCATCACGCCCCGGACGTTTCCACCACCGGTTACCATGCCCTGGCCCTGGATAAAGGGAGCGGCCGCCAGCACTCGCGGGTAGGCTTCAACCTTCTGGTCAATCTCCTGCCAGTTCTCCAGGGGACCGGAAGCCCCCTGAATCGTGGCATGAGGCACCATCCCAAGAATGCGCTGCTTGAGTTCGCGATCGAACCCGTTCATGACCGAGAGCACGATGATCAATACCGCAACGCCCAGCATCAGGCCAATCATTGAGGTCAGGGAGATAAAGGAGATGAAGTGATTACGTCGTTTGGCGGCGGTATATCGCAGGCCAATATAAAACGATAAGGGTCTGAACATGTAGGGGTGCCTGTCGCTACCTTGCGGTCCGTCGATTATTGAATCCCCGCTGGCCTCGATCATTACCTGGCCCGGAGATTTGCCAGGCCTCTTACCAGCCGTTGGGAAACTGCTAAACTGTTCTATAATCAATAAAAACCCGTCCGGAGACAGGATGCCAAGCCAGAATAAAACGCCACCGAGCGGAGACAGCCAGCGGGAGCGCCGGGAGTTCTTCCGGATAGACGACCGTATCGGGCTTGAGGTACGCCGCCTGGACGACGCCCATCCCGGCGACGATCCGTTCAATAACTCTCCACTGGAAGCCCTGAAAGCCGAGTTCCGGAGGCTGGACCAGGACGTACGTGCACACCTGGCAAGCCTGGCTGAGCGCGACCGCCTGCTGGCCGGGCTGGTCAAATCCCTGAACAGCAAGGTCGATACGCTGGCGCGCATTATCGCCTTTGAGCAAAATCCGTTGCAACCGGAGGACTGGCAGGATGTAACCCTGAGTGAGGGCGGCCTCTCATTCCGCTGGCCGACAGCAACCTTTGGCGCGGGTGACCGACTGGCCATTCGGATGACTCTACCACCAGAGCTATACCAGCCAAGAGCCATTGCTGAAGTACTGGATACCGAGCACGACAACCAAGGCGGCACACGGGTTCACACGCTGTTTGTTGAACTGGATGACAGCGACCGTCAGCAAATTGCCCGGCATGTGATGCGTTGGCAGATTCGGCAACGCCAAAAAGAGTAAGATACTGAAAAAGTGCTGACTTTTGCTAAGCTTTTCGGGATATTACGTTTTATTCATCTGCCGCAGACAGTGCGCAGTAATCATGCATTATTGGAGACTCCTCTATGACAAACTACCGCAATGTGATGGCTGCCGCCGTTTTGGCTACGGCTGTATTCGCCGGCTCAGCGCCACTGGCCCTTGCTGAGGAACTGAGGGTACCGGTCGGCAGCCAGGCCGACAGAAGCCAGATCAGCCTGCCCGCGAACGGCATGAGTGAAGACTCCGTCCGAAATCGCTGGGGCGCCCCCCAGAACATCAAAGGCCCGGTCGGAGAACCCCCCATCAGTCAGTGGCATTATCAGGATTTTGTCGTCTATTTCGAAGGTAACCGCGTAATACATGCAGTGGCAAAGCAACACAAAGACTGATAAACACCCGCTTCATCAAACACCGGCCAAGGAATGACAATGCACGGGCTGCATTGCTCAGATAGAATGGCGGCTTTTGCAAACCAAGGTGACTTATACAGTGACTTCCAGACGTACGTTGCCTGCGGAGTGGGCTTCCCAAAGCGCAGTCATGTTGACCTGGCCTCATCCCGGAACCGACTGGGCAAAGCGCATGGCCGACGTGGAGCCCGTGTTCGAGGCCATTGCCAAAGCGGTCCTCCGTTTTGAACACCTGGTGATCAGCTGCGAGTTCGTGGCACGTCTCCAGCAACTTGGCCAGCAGCTGAACGCTTATGCCGAAGGCAACGGGTTACCAGGTCGCGTAATCACTGTGCCAGCCCCGGCCAACGACACTTGGGCCAGGGACCACGGCCCCATCACCGTGGATACCGCTGACGGCCCCGCTCTGCTGGACTTCCGGTTCAATGCCTGGGGAGACAAATTTCCCTGGGAAAAAGACGATGCCCTCAACCGGCACCTGGCGAACGCGGGCGTTTTCGGCAAACACCCACTGCAGCCAGTGGATTTTGTCCTGGAAGGCGGCTCTATAGAATCCGATGGCGCCGGCACCTTGCTCACTACCAGCGAGTGCCTGCTGACTCCGTCCAGAAACCCATCCATGGATCGGACGGCTATCGAGCAATTGCTGGAGGAGGTCCTCGGGGTCGATCGTATTCTCTGGCTCAACCACGGATATCTGGCGGGCGACGATACCGACAGCCACATCGATACCCTGGCACGGTTCTGCGCGCCTGATCATATCTGCTATGTGACCTGCCCGGATGTTGCGGACGAGCACTACAGCGCCCTGGCGGCGATGGAAGAAGAATTGCAGGAATTCCGTCAGGCCGACGGCACCCCCTATCGCCTGACGCCCCTGCCCTGGCCCGACCCGATTTACGATGAGGACGGCGAAAGGTTGCCAGCGACCTACGCCAACTTCCTGATCATCAACGGCGCAGTTCTGCTGCCAGTCTACGATGTGCCGCAGGACGAAGAAGCCGTCCGCATCATGGCGGGCATCTTCCCAGACCGGGAGATTATTCCGATTGACTGCCGCCCGCTTATTTACCAACACGGCAGTCTGCACTGCGTAACCATGCAAATTCCTGCGGGGGTGGTAACGGTATGACCAGCACGAACACCAGCTCCAACCTGAAGGTCGCCGCCATTCAGCAAACCTGCAGTCCCGACAAGAACCAGAGTCTCGCGACATCCGAACGCCTGATACGGCAGGCTGCGGCGGATGGCGCGCAGTTGATTGTCCTGCAGGAGCTGCACGCCACCCAGTATTTCTGCCAGACCGAAGACACCGCCATTTTTGAGCTTGCCGAGCCCATTCCCGGGCCCACCAGCAACTATCTGTCTGGTCTCGCAAAAGAATTAGGCGTTGTGCTTGTGGGTTCTATTTTTGAAAGGCGCATGAATGGCGTTTACCACAACACATCTGTGGTGTTCGACACCGATGGCAGCCTGGCCGGGCTGTACCGGAAAATGCACATCCCGGACGACCCGGGCTTTTATGAGAAATTCTACTTTACTCCCGGTGATGCCACCTTCAATGACGGCAGCAGCGGGTTTACCCCCATCCAGACTTCCGTTGGTAAGCTGGGGGTCCTTGTGTGCTGGGACCAGTGGTACCCGGAAGCGGCCCGACTGATGGCACTGGCCGGCGCGGAAATACTGATCTACCCGACCGCCATTGGCTGGGACGTGACCGACGATCCAGACGAACAGGCCCGGCAACTGGACGCCTGGGTGACCGTTCAGCGTGGCCATGCGGTAGCCAACAACCTTCCGGTTATCGCCCCGAATCGCGTTGGGACCGAGCCAGATCCTTCCGGCCAAAGCGATGGCATCCGGTTCTGGGGGAACAGTTTCATCTGTGGCCCTCAGGGCGAGTTTCTGGCCCGCGGCAACGAGACTGACGAGTGTATCCTGTCGGTAACCCTGAACCGCCAGCGCACCGAATCCATCCGGAGAATCTGGCCGTACCTCAGGGACAGGCGCATCGATGCCTACGGCGACATTCTGAAACGGGTAAGGGACTGAAACCGGCATGAAACAGAAAATGGACACGGTCGTCAGCGCCCTTAACAAGGTACTGCTGGGCAAGGAGAATCAGGTTCGTCTGGCGCTCTGCGGCCTGCTTGCCCGCGGCCACCTGTTGATTGAAGATATTCCGGGCATGGGCAAGACCACCCTCTCCCATGCGCTGGCAAAAATCATGGGGTTAAGCTATCAGCGAATCCAGTTCACCAATGACCTGCTGCCTGCAGACGTCCTCGGCTACTCCATGTATGACAAGCAGGCCGGCGGGCTCGTGTTTCACCCCGGCCCCATCTTCGCCCAGGTGGTTCTGGCAGACGAAATCAACCGCGCGTCACCGCGCACCCAAAGCGCCCTGCTGGAAGCCATGGAAGAAAGGCAGGTATCCATTGAGGGGGAAACCCGACCACTACCTACCCCGTTCTTTGTGATCGCAACCCAGAACCCCATAGAGCAAGGCGGCACCTTTCCCCTGCCTGAATCCCAGCTTGACCGGTTTCTGATGCGCCTTCGGCTGGGCTACCCCGACCCGAAAGCGGAACGGGAGTTGCTGGAGGGCGAAGACCGCAAACACCTTACCGATCGTTTGCAGGCCATACTCCCGCACGATGAGCTGGTGGCCTTGCAGCAGGCCGTGGAAAAGGTATCCGCCAGCCCGGCTTTGCTGGATTACCTGCAACGCCTTCTTGAGCAGAGCCGGCGCATGCCCGGATTGCTTTACGGCTTGTCCCCGAGGGCGGGCCTCGGCCTGCTGAGAGCCGCCAAAGCATGGGCACTGATGGAAGGTCGTAATCACGTACTGCCCGACGACGTGCAGGCCGTCTTCCCCGCCGTAGCCGAGCACCGGCTGGAACAGGGAGAATCCGGTAAAGCCCGGGAGCGGGTGCGCCAGCTGTTAACGACCGTATCGGTGCTTGAATAATCCGGATCTGACCACATAGCAAGGTTTTATAAGCCGCATTGGCGTAAACAAATGGCAGTCCGGTCATTTCATGTTAGCCTTTTGCCAGATTTCAGATGAGCGGTTCCTGTTCTGCCCTCCGCAGGGACAGAGGAGAGCCGTCGAATACGCATACTTCATTTCAGTGAGACACAGATGAGCGAAACCCGACATTCCCGACTGATCATTCTTGGCTCCGGCCCGGCCGGCTACACCGCTGCAGTCTATGCCGCGCGCGCCAACCTGAACCCGACCCTGATCACCGGTATCGAAGTTGGCGGCCAGCTGACCACCACCACTGACGTAGACAACTGGCCGGGCGACAATGACGGCGTTCAGGGCCCCGAGCTCATGCAGCGCATGCAGAAGCACGCCGAGCGTTTTGAAACCAGCATCGTGTACGACACCATCAACGAAGCTGACCTGAACAACCGCCCGTTCCGGCTCAAAGGCGACAACGGCGAATACACCTGCGACGCTCTGATCATTGCCACTGGCGCCTCTGCCATGTATCTGGGGCTTGAGTCGGAAGAGAAGTTCAAGGGTCAGGGCGTGTCGGCCTGCGCCACCTGTGACGGCTTCTTCTACCGCAAGCAGAAAGTCGCGGTTATCGGCGGCGGCAATACTGCTGTGGAAGAGGCGCTGTATCTCTCGAACATCGCTGATGAAGTGACCCTGGTTCATCGCCGTGACAAGCTTCGGGCCGAGAAGATCCTTCAGGACAAACTCTTCGAGAAAGCAGAAAACGGCAACGTCAACATCATCTGGGACCACACCCTGGACGAAGTGCTCGGCGATGGCACCGGTGTTACCGGCATGCGCATCCGGAACACCAAAGATGGCAGCACCCAGGATCTGGAGCTGGCCGGCGTATTCATCGCGATCGGCCACAAGCCGAATACCAGCCTGTTTGAAGGGCAACTGGATATGGCTAACGGCTACATCCGGATTCGCTCCGGCCTGGACGGCATGGCCACCCAGACCAGCATTCCAGGCGTGTTCGCGGCTGGCGACGTAGCCGATCACGTCTATCGGCAGGCTGTGACGTCCGCCGGGTTTGGTTGCATGGCTGCGCTCGACGCCGAAAAGTTTCTTGATCAACAAGGCTAACTGCTCAGGAGCAGAATGACGTCGCTACCCTGGCTGGACCCTGATCAATTCTGGTTTCCTCCGGCAGAAGAAGCGCTGGAGGATCCCGATGGCCTGCTTGCCCTGGGTGGCGACCTGTCTCCGGAACGCCTGATTCTGGCCTATCGAAATGGCATTTTCCCCTGGTTCAGTGACGACCAGCCCATTCTCTGGTGGTCACCGAACCCCCGCTGCGTGCTGTTTCCCTCTGACATCCACATCTCCCGGAGCCTGCGCCGGACGCTGAACCAGCGTCGATTCCATATCACCACCGATCAATGCTTTGGCCGCATCATTCGGCTCTGCGCAAACACCCGCGCTGAGGGCACCTGGATTACTGACGACATGATGGCAGCGTATACCGAGCTGCATAAACGTGGTATCGCCCACTCCATTGAAGTCTGGAATCGCAACAATGAGCTCGCAGGCGGCATGTACGGTCTGGCTATCGGCCGCTGTTTCTTCGGCGAATCCATGTTTTCACTGGAAACCAACGCCTCCAAGGTACTGATGGTGCATCTGGCCCACCAGCTCGGCGAATGGGGTTACCAGCTCATGGATTGCCAGGTAGAGAGCGACCACTTGCTGACGATGGGCGCGCGCAGTATTCCGAGGGCGGAGTTTTTATCTATACTCAGGGCATGTGTCGATCGGAAACCGGACCAGCCAGACTGGAACTTCAGCTGGCAATGGCCCTGCCCGGAGGTGAAATGAGTAATCTCAGAACGCTCGTTTTCTTTGCCACCCCTCCTCACGATTGCAGTTACCTGCCAGACCGTGAAGCGACCACCATGTTTGTGGACCCTCGCGCCCACATCGACAGAAAGCTCTACAGCCAGTTAACCGCACTGGGCTTCCGTCGCAGCGGCTCACATTACTACCGTCCGCACTGCGAAAGCTGCAACGCCTGTGTTCCGGTGCGCCTGCAGGTTGGCCAATTCGAGCCAGACCGGAATCAACGCCGGGTGCTTCGCAAAAATGCCGACCTCGACTGCAAGCTGGTGCCAGCAGCATTCAGTGAACGCTATTACCGGCTGTATGCCCACTATATAGAGGAGCGTCATCGCGACGGGGACATGTATCCACCTTCAAGAGAACAATTTACCTCGTTCCTCGTGGAGGGGGCTACCGACTCCTGGTTCCTCGAAATGTCTCTTGATGGTGACCTGGTGGGACTGGCAGCCGTCGACCTGCTGGATGATGGCCTCTCGGCCATCTACACCGTCTTCGCCCCGGAACTGGAACACCGGAGCCTGGGCACTTTTGCCGTGCTCTGGCAGATTGAGGAAGCCAAACGGCGGGAATTGCCGCATCTGTATCTGGGGTACTGGATAAAAGAATGCCGGAAAATGAACTATAAAACCCGCTTTAAGCCCATTGAGGCCTTGCGGGATGGCCACTGGCGCGAGATGTCGACCGACTGAGTTTTGCCAAACGTGGAGAATTCAGGCAGAATTGCGCAATTTAAAATCACCGAAAAGTATTCCGAACGAGGTTTCTACTGAATGGCGAAATCAGATGTCATTGAAATGGAAGGCGTTATTATCGACACCCTTCCCAACACCATGTTCCGCGTTGAGCTGTCCAACGGCCACGTTGTGACTGCACACATCTCCGGAAAAATGCGCAAGAATTACATCCGCATTCTGACTGGTGACAAGGTCAAGGTTGAGCTGACTCCCTACGACCTCAGCAAGGGCCGCATCGTATACCGCGCCCGTTAATCGGCCAGGCTGACATCTGAAAAGCCCCGCAAATGCGGGGCTTTTTTGATTTATACCATCCGTTATTCCCGGTTCTGATCCGAGCACTCACGACCCCCAGGGTTCGTGTAGCAGCGGATTTTTCTCAGTATGGTCATCATGTCCTCGTGATACACCGCAGCCGCTAACCGGGATTCCGGGTCCGATGAAGACAACAGATCGAGCCGGACCTGCCTGAGCATTTCCTGATAATCCCGCTTATCTTTGGCAGCTATCTCGATCCATCTGTCCTCGGGGACCCGCTCTTCGAACTGCCGGATGATCCGGATGGCTTCGGGATACAAGCGGGCCATCGTCTTTCGGGAATCACGAACAAAGTCGTCCGTAAAGGTCCCTTCCCTGGCAAAGAGCTGCACTGTCACCTGACCAACAGGGTAACGAACTATTCCCCCGTTTTCACCCGCGCCGCGAAACATCTCCAACACCTCCCACGCCGCCGCAGGTGCATAACTGATATCCACCGCGCCGGAATTGAACAGATTGGCAAAATTGGAAATTCTGGCCTCAACCGGCTCAGCACCAACGTAACTCACCATATGGCGGGCATCGTGATGTCCCTGGAAAACACTGAAGCGCTTGCCCTTGAGAGCATCGACATGGTCAATCGCCCTGTCTTTCACGAATAGATAAGCAGCGCCCATTGGCGCCACTCCGAGCATTTGATAGCCATTCTGCGTTAAATAAGGTTCGAGCCTTGGTCGCGACAGGCCGTACAACAGAACCCGGAGATCTTCGTAGTATGGTATGGCACCGATTGCGCTGATCGAGCCGGTAAAATCGTTAAAGTTCCGGGCTCCCATATCGGTTACGGCAACGAGATCACATCGGCCTTCCCGAAAATCCCTGACCGCCGCATCTTCATCGGTATAGGGCTGCATGTTCAGAAGCACTCTGTTCTGAAGTGCACTTCGCTGATACTCCCGAAGCAACTGGTAAACAAATCCGCTGGCCCCGGCAACATCAAACACGCAGAACGCTTTGGGGTCAGTTGAGGCTTTTGCAGGACTTGCCACAGCAATAGAAACAAAGGCCAATAACGCAAAAATTGAAGGGATATTCTTAGTCATCAACGGCTGCATCCTTATTGTTGTTTGCATACCGCGAGTCGGGCCGCGGACACCTACAAAAATGACAGATGTTCACGACCAATGAATTGACGGTTCCGCCAATGTTTTATGCAGAATATGGCCAACGGGTATTCAGGGTCAGGAACGATCGGACACAAAAAAACCGCTGGACGGGTAGCCCGGCCAGCGGTTTCATGAGGCTCGGTGAGGTCAGACCGCCTCGGCCGGCTCGTCCTCATAATCAAAGGTCAGCTCGTCGTCCTTGAGCTGAATGAATACATCACCGCCGTGCTCCGATAACCGACCGAACAGGATTTGCTCCGCCAGCGGGCGCTTGATCTTGTCCTGGATCAGCCGCGCCATCGGTCGGGCACCCATGGTTACGTCATAACCTTTCTCCGCCAGCCAGAGCTTGGCCGCATCATCAACGTGAAGCACAACATGCTTCTCGTCCAGCTGCGCCTGAAGCTCGGTAAGGAACTTGTCCACCACGTGAGTGATGGTGTCCTTCTGCAGATCGGCGAACTGGATAATGCCATCCAGTCGATTGCGGAACTCCGGCGTGAAGGTTTTGCTAATCACCTCCATGCCGTCGGTGCTGTGATCCTGCTCATTGAAGCCGATCGAGCGACGGGCCATGCTTTCAGCGCCCGCGTTGGTGGTCATCACCAGAATCACGTGGCGGAAATCCGCCTTACGGCCATTGTTATCCGTCAGGGTGCCGTGGTCCATCACCTGCAGCAGCAGATTGAAGACTTCAGGATGCGCCTTCTCGATCTCATCCAGCAGCAACACGCAGTGCGGATGCTTGTTGACCGCTTCGGTCAGCAGACCGCCCTGGTCATAGCCGACATAGCCCGGAGGCGCACCAATCAGGCGTGAGACGGTATGACGCTCCATGTACTCTGACATATCGAAGCGAACAAGCTCGATGCCCAGCACCTTCGCCAGCTGCTTGGTGACTTCCGTTTTACCGACACCGGTCGGCCCGGCAAACAGGAAGGCACCTTCCGGCTTCTCAGGCGCTTTCAGGCCTGCCCGAGCCAGCTTGATGGCGGTTGACAGGGATTCGATCGCCGGATCCTGACCGAACACCACCATTTTCAGATCGCGCTCAAGATTGCGCAGCAGATCCTTGTCGCTGGTGGAAACATTCTTCGGCGGAATTCGCGCAATATTGGCGACCACGTCTTCGATGTCGGTCACGTCAATGGTCTTCTTGCGCTTGTCTTCCGGCTGCAGCCGCTGCCGTGCACCGGCTTCGTCGATCACGTCGATGGCCTTGTCCGGCAGGTGCCGGTCGGTGATGTACCGGTCTGCCAGCTCTGCGGCTACCCGCAACGCCTTGTCGGTGTACTTGAGATCGTGATGTTTCTCGAAGTTCGGCTTGAGACCCTTGAGGATCTGGTAAGTGTCCTCAACGCTCGGCTCGTTGACATCAATTTTCTGGAAGCGACGCGCCAGGGCGCTGTCTTTCTCGAAAATACCGCGGAACTCCTGAAACGTGGTCGAACCAATGCAACGGAGTTCGCCTGAACTGAGCATAGGTTTAAGCAGGTTGGAGGCATCCATCACGCCGCCCGACGCAGATCCGGCACCGATGATGGTGTGGATCTCATCGATGAACAGAATGGCATGATTCTGCTTCTTCAGGTCACTCAAAAGGCCCTTGAGGCGTTTTTCAAAATCGCCACGATACTTGGTACCGGCCAGTAACGCGCCCATATCCAGTGAGTAGACGACGGCATCCGAGATAATCTCCGGCACCTGCCCGTCCACAATCCTCTTGGCCAGACCCTCGGCAATGGCTGTCTTGCCAACGCCGGCCTCGCCCACCAGCAAGGGGTTGTTCTTGCGGCGGCGAACCAGAATCTGTACCACCCGCTCAACCTCATGCTCACGGCCAATCAGCGGATCAATACGACCCTGCCGTGCCTGTTCGTTGAGGTTAGTGGCGTAGCTCTCCAGCGGACGGGAATGACCGCCCTCTTCCGCTGCTTCGTCCTGGGCAGCGTGATCCGCGCCTTCCTGGTCCTCTGCTCCCTGAACCCGGGAGATACCATGGGATACGAAATTAACCACGTCAATCCGGGCAATATTCTGTTTTTTCAGCACATAAACCGCCTGGCTTTCCTGCTCACTGAAGATGGCTACCAGTACGTTTGCTCCGGTTACCTCCTTCTTGCCAGACGACTGCACATGGAATACCGCTCTCTGCAGTACCCGCTGGAACCCCAAAGTGGGTTGGGTTTCGCGCTCACTGTCGGAGCTAGGGATCAGGGGGGTGGTGGAGTCCACAAACTCTACCAACTCTTCCTCAAGGCGCTTCAGGTCTGCACCACAGGCTTTCAGGACACCCACTGCCGATTCGTTGTCGAGAAGGGCCAGCAACAAATGCTCTACCGTCATGAATTCATGACGCTTGTCCCTCGCATTTTTGAAGGCCGTATTCAGCGTAATTTCCAGATCTTTACTCAGCATGGGCCACCCCAACGTCTGTCAGTCCGCACGTTCAATCTCGCAAAGGAGCGGATGTTCGCATTCCGAGGAATACTGGTTCACCTGTGCTGCCTTTGTTTCCGCGATGTCTCGGGTATATACCCCACATACGGCTTTTCCCTGCGTATGGACGAGCAGCATCACCTGCGTCGCCTTTTCTTCGTTCATGGCGAAGAACTTCATCAGTACGTCCACCACAAAATCCATGGGTGTGTAATCATCATTCAGGAGCACAACCCGGTAACGCGCCGGGCGCTTCAGGGCAGGCTTCTCCGGCGCAACACTGACCCCCTCATGGCGACCGGGTTGTTCATCCTCCCCCTGATTGAATACTAGTAGAGAATTCTCAATTGTCCGCATGGTTCCATATACCGGTTATTCGGTTCCTGACTTAAATGTGGATGCGTGGCAGCGTGTTTTCAAGCCAACACTGCCCACAAGCGTGCGTTGTTTATCAATACGAACATGATACCGCTTCCAGACCTGCCAGAACCACCTGTTCCGCAGTATCCGGCACTTGACTCGGGCGCCGGTTTGGCCGACAGTTAATGTGCATTGTTAAAGAATGTAAACTCATGCTTCAGCGTGTAACCCAAAGCCACATCCAATACCGGTTTCACGTTGTTGGCAACAGTTCCGGCGCCACCAGGGCGCTGTGAATTCAACACACAAAACCAATAATAAGGGAGCACCTGCCAAGCCTCTGGAACTCGCCCGCCATACACGGGCACCAAAACAGAGGAGCAGTCAGCGCCTCCCAAAGTGACAGCAAAGGAACAGGGGAGTTCATCATGCCAAGAGGCAAAGTCAAATGGTTCAATAATGCCAAGGGATACGGCTTCATCATTGAAGATGGCTGCAGCGATGACCTGTTTGCCCATTTCTCCTCAGTCCAGATGGATGGCTACAAAACCCTCAAGGCCGGTCAGACGGTAACGTTCGACAAGAAGCCCAGCGACAAGGGCGTTCACGCCATCAACATTGTCCCGGACGAGGTTCCGTCCAGAGAGACCGGGGCAAAAACGGCATCGAATTCGTCGGATCAGGCGGCTCAATCCAGCAACAGCAACGAGAGCTACACGCCCCGTGCTGTAAACGGCTGATGCCAGGCGTTGCCTGAGAACTTCAGCCAACGCCGGGCAGCCTGGCATTTCCTTCCTTTTCCCGCCGGTTCTACCGGCGGGCAGGCTTCGTGCTTTTTAATCAACGGTGATTGCAGTAGTCTTGGCGCTTTCGCGCATTTCCGGCACAGGACTTCACCTATGGCGAAGCTGATTCTCTTCAACAAGCCGTTTCACGTATTGAGTCAGTTTACCGACGAGCGCGCCAGCCATCCCAGAGCTACCCTAGCCGACTGGATTGACCAACCCGGCGTTTATCCGGCCGGTCGACTCGATTACGATTCCGAAGGGCTTTTACTGCTCACCGACGAGGGCGCATTACAGCATCGTATCGCATCGCCCACCAACAAAATGCCCAAGACTTATTGGGTTCAGGTCGAAGGTGAGCTCACAGACGAGGCCCTGCAAAAGCTTCGCAAAGGCGTAGTGTTGAAAGACGGGATCACGCGGCCGGCCAGAGCGGATCGACTTGAAACACCCGACCTGTGGCCCCGCAACCCGCCGGTGAGATTTAGACAGAATGTCCCTACCACTTGGCTGGCGCTGACGATTACCGAAGGCAAAAACCGGCAGGTACGCAGAATGACGGCGGCGGTAGGCTACCCTACCCTGAGACTGATCCGGGTCCGCATCGGGGACTGGACCCTGGATAACCTGAAGCCCGGCGAATACCGAAGTGTTACGGTCAATCTGCCCGACACTCCCCCGAAACTATCAACCAGGCCCAAAAGGAGGCGTCACCGATCATGACCTGGAAACCCCATGCCACCGTGGCGGTGGTTGTTGAAGACGATCAGGGCCGGTTTCTTCTGGTTGAGGAAGTCAGTGGCGGGAAGGTGGTTTTCAATCAGCCCGCAGGCCATATCGAGGAGAACGAGGCCATTCTGGATGCCGTACGCCGGGAAACCATGGAAGAGACCGGGTGGGAGATAGAACCGGTTTATTTCCTCGGCATCTACACCTACAAGGCCCCCGCCAATGGTGTCACCTACTACCGGTTCTGTTATGCCGCCAAAGCCCTCCGGCACGCCACCGACAAGCTGGATACCGGCATCATCGGCCCACACTGGCTGACGCCGGAGGAAATCCGGGAACTCGGTGACCAGCTTCGAAGCCCGCTGGTGCTCCAGTGCATCGAGGATTACCGAAACGGACGCAAATTCCCCCTTGATGTGGTTGTGGATGGACAGACGTAATCACCGGATGATGTTAAAATTCGCGCTTTTGACCGGTTCCCAGACGAAATGACCCAGAATACTGAGCCCCAATCCCCCGAGCACACCCGCGTGATCGTCGGCATGTCCGGCGGCGTGGATTCGTCCGTTGCTGCCTGGCTCCTGAAAGATCAGGGGTACCAGGTGGAAGGCCTGTTCATGAAAAACTGGGACGAGGACGACGGGACCGAATACTGTACAGCAATGACCGATCTGGCAGATGCTCAGGCAGTTGCCGACGCCATCGGCATCAAACTGCACACCGCCAGCTTCGCTGCGGAGTACTGGGACCGGGTATTCGAGCATTTTCTGTCGGAATACAGTGCCGGCCGAACCCCCAATCCGGACATCCTCTGCAACAAGGAAGTAAAATTCCGGGCATTCCTGGATTACGCCGTTACTCTGGGCGCCGACTATATCGCGACCGGCCATTACACACGCCAGCGCCCGCTCAACGATGGTAGCGGCAAGGCCCAGTTGCTCAAGGGGCTGGACCCCAACAAAGACCAGAGTTACTTCCTCCATGCCGTCTCCGGCCAGCGCATCGCCCGCACCCTGTTTCCGGTGGGCGAACTGGAAAAGCCGGAGGTTCGCCGGATTGCTGAAGAGCAAGGGTTCGTTACTCACGATAAAAAAGATTCCACGGGTATCTGTTTTATCGGGGAACGGAAGTTTACCGATTTTCTGAAACAGTACCTGCCCGCTCAGCCCGGCAACATTGAAACGCCCGACGGCACGGTGATTGGCAAACATCAAGGCCTGATGTATCACACCATAGGGCAACGTCAGGGCCTTGGCATTGGCGGTCTTGCGGAGTTTGGCGACGACCCCTGGTATGTGGCAGAAAAGGATCTCAACCGGAACGTATTGATTGCCGTCCAGGGCAAGCATCACCCACTGTTGTTTTCGCGGGGACTGGTCTCGGGCCCTGTTGACTGGGTTGCCGGCGAACCTCCGGCACAGAAGTTCCGCTGCAAGGCGAAAACCCGCTACCGTCAACCGGATCAGGATTGCGAGGTTACCGTCATCGACGGTGGCGTGAAGGTCGTCTTCGACGATGCCCAACGTGCCGTAACTCCCGGCCAATCCGTGGTCTTCTATCAGGGTGATGTGTGTCTGGGTGGCGGTGTTATTGAGCAAACCTGGCGCGATAACGAAGCTTTACCTGCAAGACTTGAGCGCCTGGCAAGTGAAGGATCTGACACATGAGCCGCTCCCTGCATGACCAGACCCTGGCGCTGGCCGGCCTGTGTCAGGCTGCGACCCTGGTGCAGCAGATTGCCCATAACGGCAACTGCAATGAAGACAGCCTGGAAACCTGTATTCGCTCATTGTTTGCCACCAACCCGGCCTCAACGCTGGATGTCTACGGCGGCGAATTGTCTGACATACGGGAAGGATTGACGGTACTTTCAACGGTACTGGCCCAGCACGGCCAACCTCAGGACGTAGAAATCCTGCGGTACGTGTTCAACCTGATCCAGCTTGAAGCCAAACTCAAACGCTCCCCGGACATGCTGGACGTTATCGGGAACAGGATCGAGCAGGCCCGGCATACCGCCAGCCATTTCGGTTACAGTCACAGCAACCTTCTGGGCAATCTCGCCTCGATCTATGCCGACACCATCAGCACCTTCCGTTTGCGCATTCAGGTAACCGGCAACCCGCAGATACTCCAGCGTAATGAAAATGCAGACAAGGTACGGGCCCTGTTGCTGGCCGGCATCCGATCTGCCGTGCTGTGGAGGCAAAGTGGCGGCCACCGCTGGCAACTCATTTTCACCCGCAAGAAGGTCATCAGCCATGCCCGGGAGTTGCTGCGCTGATTCAGCGAGCCGGCTGGTGTATCATTAGCAGCTTCATTTTCCTGTCCCGCTTTTTCTTTGATGAACTGAGAGGTTTTCGATGGAACTCACCGCCCTGACCGCTATTTCTCCGGTCGATGGCCGCTACGGCAGCAAAGTCAGTGTATTTCGCAGTATTTTCAGTGAATACGGCCTGATCCGTAACCGGGTAACCGTCGAAATCCGCTGGTTGCAGAAACTGGCTGCCCATCCGGCGATTACCGAAGTGCCCGCGTTTTCCGCCGAAGCCAATGCGTTTCTGGACAAGATGGTCAACGAGTTCAGTCTGGCCGATGCTGAGCGAATCAAGGAAATCGAGCGCACCACCAACCACGACGTCAAAGCGGTTGAGTACCTGATCAAAGAAAAAATTGCCGACGTGCCTGAGCTGCACGCGGTGACCGAATTTGTTCACTTTGCCTGCACCTCAGAGGACATCAACAACCTGTCCCATGGTCTGATGCTGCGCGAAGGCCTGGATCACGGCCTGCTGCCGGCCATGGAAAACCTGGTCGAAAAGCTGGCCGAGCTGGCCCGGGAGCACGCTGAACAGCCCATGCTGTCCCGCACCCACGGTCAGACCGCCTCCCCGACCACGGTCGGCAAGGAACTGGCCAACGTGGTCTATCGCCTGCGCCGCCAGCTGATGCAGATCCGCGAAGTGGAAATCATGGGCAAGATCAACGGTGCGGTGGGTAACTACAACGCCCACCTGTCTGCCTACCCGGACGTGGACTGGGCTGCCAACGCCGAAGAATTCATTGAGAGCCTCGGCCTCGACTGGAACCCGTACACGACCCAGATCGAACCCCACGACTACATCGCCGAACTCTATGATGCCATTGCTCGCTTCAATACCATCCTGATCGACCTGGACCGGGACATCTGGGGCTACATCTCCCTGGGCTATTTCAAACAGAAAACGGTGGCCGGTGAAATCGGATCTTCTACCATGCCCCACAAGGTGAATCCGATCGACTTCGAGAATTCTGAAGGTAATCTCGGCATCGCCAATGCCCTCTTCGGCCATTTGTCAGCCAAGCTGCCGATTTCGCGCTGGCAGCGTGACCTGACCGACTCCACCGTTTTGCGCAACCTGGGCGTTGGCTTTGCCCACAGCCTGATTGCCTACGAAGCCACCCTCAAAGGTCTGGGCAAGCTGGAAATCAACCCGGCCCGTCTGAACGAAGACCTGAACAACGCCTGGGAAGTACTGGCGGAGCCGATTCAGACCGTGATGCGCCGTTACAACATCGAGAAACCCTACGAAAAGCTCAAGGACTTGACCCGCGGCAAGGCCATGACGCCCGAAGTCATAAAGAATTTCGTGGAAACCCTGGAGATCCCGGAACAGGCGAAGGCCGAGCTGCGCGCCCTGACCCCGGACAACTACATCGGTAACGCGATCGACCAGGCCAAAGACATCTAGGCAGGAGCAACACCATGGATATGCTTGGCGGGCTGACAGCCAATGAATTTCTGCGCGACTACTGGCAGAAAAAGCCACTGGTTATCCGCCAGGCGTTTCCCGGTTTTCAGTGCCCGGTCAGCCAGGATGAGCTGGCCGGACTGGCCTGCGAAGAAGCCGTTGAATCCCGCATCGTCATCGAGAACGATGCCGGAAAACCCTGGCAGCTTCACAATGGCCCGTTCACTCCGGATCGTTTCAGCGAGCTGCCGGAGCAGGACTGGACCTTGCTGGTCCAGGGCCTGGACCACTGGGTACCGGAAATTGCTGATCTGCTCGACAACTTCCGGTTCATCCCTAACTGGCGGCTGGACGACATTATGGCCAGCTACGCACCGACAGGCGGTAGCGTTGGGCCCCACTACGATATGTATGACGTGTTTCTGCTGCAGGCCCAGGGCCACCGCCGCTGGACCTTCGGCGGACACTGTGACCACAGATCGCCACGGGTAGAAGGTACACCCTTACGGATTCTGAGCAGTTGGGACGGCGAAGAAATTGTGACCCTGGCGCCGGGTGACATGCTTTACCTGCCACCAGGCGTTGGCCATCATGGGGTGGCGGAAGACGACTGCATTACCCTGTCTGTGGGTTTTCGGGCACCTACGGTCGACGACGTACTGACCAGCTTTACCGACTACCTGAGCCAGAAGGAAAAAGCGGCTGAACATCTGGATGACCCTGACCTTCAGGTTCAGGAGAACCCCGGGACTATCGGCGCCGACGTGGTTGAACGTCTCGACGCGGTAATTCGGGAGCAACTCGGTGATCGGCGTAATCTGGCCCTTTGGTTCGGGCAGTTCGCTACCGCCCCCAAAAGCATGGACATCGTCGTTCCAGCCGAGGAGCCGGCGGAGGCCGAAGATCTGGCCGAAGCCATTCGGGCCGGTGAACAACTGCGCTGGAATGAAGGCTCCCGTTTCGCCTACCATGAGCTGGACAACGAGACCGCTCTGTTTGTTGATGGCGAACAATTCCTGCTCAAGGGCGACGCCCGTCCGCTGGCTCCCCTGCTCTGCGCCCGCTCCCGTATTGACATGGCGACACTGGCAGAATTTGCCGGCGACGAAGCGTTGCTGGGGCTGTTGACCAACCTCTACAACCAGGGCTCGATCTATTTCGAGTAAGCCATGGATCTGAGATTTCGCAAATACAGCTGGCAACTGGCACCCGGGGCGGTTCGCGAGATTCGCCAGCGGGTGTTTATCGATGAGCAGAAGGTGCCGCCAGAGCTTGAGTGGGATGACACCGACGAGATTGCTGATCATTATCTTGCCGTCGATGCGTCCAACCAACCCGTGGCCACCGCCCGCCTGTTTTCCGCCCTGGAAGAAACCGGCTACATCGGCCGCATGGCCGTGTTACCGGAAGCCCGGGGCAAAGGTGTTGGAGAAGCCCTGCTCAGGCACCTGATCGCCGAGTCTGCCGGCCGATACCAGGAACTCCGGCTCTCAGCCCAGGAACATGCCACTGGTTTTTACCAACGATGCGGCTTCCACATCTGTTCGCTTACCCCCTATGAGGATGCCGGCATTCCGCACCTCGACATGCGCTGTCTGGCACCGGATCTCGCCCATTGGGCCGGTGCAGGACGCAGCAACCCGTTAATCCTGGGAGCCGATGAGGAATCCTGGCTGTTTGACCAGCCCTCATCCTTCATGAACCTGATGGATTCCCTGGTTGGCCAGGCTGGCCAGCGCCTATGGGTTTACGACCGGATTCTGGACCATGAATTCTACGACAGGCATCGACTGCGGGAATTGGTCTCTGCCCTCGCCCGTCGGCATCGACTGAGCGAGGTCCGTTTGTTGATTCACGACGACAAGCCATTAGTGCAACGACGACACCAACTGGTAGAACTGATGCGCCGACTCACCAGCCGCATTGAGCTCCGGCTGGTGAACGAGGACTACCCCATGGAGGATCAGCCCTTCCTGCTGGTCGACCGCCAGGGCGTGTTGTACCGACACAGCTTTGACAAGACCGAGGGCTTTGCCGATTTTTCCGCCGGCCGGCGGGTCCGGCTGATGGAAGAGGCGTTCCAGAAAATGTGGGACGCCGCGCGCCCCTCTCTGGAGTTACGCGAACTACCGCTCTGAGTGGGACACCTGAACCGCCTGAGGTGACTCGAAACTGGCCCCGAATGGCGCAAATTCCTCATCCACTTCTTCCGCCACTTCCACAATCAGTTTGCGCAGCCACTGATGGTCCGAGTTGTGCTGCAGCAGCGGGCTCCAGGCCATCTTGAGTTCAAAGGGCGGAATCTCAAAAGGCGGCACCTTAACCACCAGATTTGGATTATCTTTTTGCAGCCAGGCTGCTCTCGATGGCAGCGTGGCGATCAGATCGTGTTGTTCCGCCAGCAGCATCGCCACCTGATAATGGCGCGTAAACACGGAAATCTGGCGCTTGCGCCCCATTCTGCCCAGTGCCTCGTCCACCCAGCCCAGGCGTTGAACATCCTTCGGATTCACCCCCACCCCGACACCAAAACCGGTCTTGCTAACCCAGATATGACTGGCGTCCAGATAGGTATCCAGTGTAAACGGCTCTTTCAGGATTGGGTTCCGGGCGTTCATCAGGCACGCAAAGTATTCCGTCCAGAGGGTTTTCTGGTGAAACGACTGGGGAATCTTGTCGAAACGGTTAATCGCCATGTCCAGACGACCCTGCTCCACATCCAGAAAACTGACATCACTGGGCGTCAAAACATCCAGCGTGACATGCGGTGCTTCCTGTCGGATACGGCGCAACACCCTTGGCATCAGGCAGGATTCCGCGTAATCACTGGCCATGATCCGGAACACCCGCTGGCTCTCACCGGCCGCAAACGGTGTTTTTTCCTGCACCGCCTGCTCGATATCCGATAGAATCCCGCGAACCAGTGGCTGCAATTCCCTGGCCCGCTCTGTGGCCGTCATGCCTTCACTGGTTCGCACCAGCAGGGGATCGCCAAAAAGGTCCCGCAGCCTCCGCAAACCGTTACTCATGGCCGGCTGAGTGATGCCAAGGTGATTGGCCGCCTTGGTTACATTGCGCTCCCGCAACAACACATCCAGGTACACAAGCAGGTTCAGATCAACGCGGGAAATGTCCATAGGCAGCCAGACCTCACCGTCAGCAGCAGGGTGTATTATTCATTTCCGTAATATACAGGAATCTGGAAATTCACGTAATAAATGAACCTTCCGCCCTGATTACAACCAGAAAAGGACGGGATAGCATATTTCTGCTAGGCTTTCAGAGCGTTACCGAATAATATCAAAACCAATAAAACAAGCCCTCGGGCCAGACGTTCATTCAATCCGGAGCCTAACCCCACACCATGGATACCACTACCATTGTGCTGCTGCTCGCCGCGATCGTCACCGTTTCCCTGGTTATTATCGTTTTCAGCCAGATGCGGGAAAAAGCGAGGATCGAACGCGTTCGCAAAATGACGGCTCAGGAAGATGCCTACAACAAGGCCTACCGCCTGCTTACCGAGATTCCCGGCCAATACCTCACGCCAGACCTTAAACTGCTGCTGCTCAAGCGCATGGAAGACGCCTGCCAGGAACTGACCGCGCTGAAGAGTGATCAGCCGGTAAAACAGTGGCTGGAGAACATTACGCAAACCAAGAAGCAGATTCTGGAAAAGAACGACCAGCGCCCACCGGTAAAAATCGACACGCCAGAAAAATCCAGCTATATCAAAGAGCTGTTACAGGCTTTGTTCAAGCTGATTGAGGCTATGCATAAAGCCGGCCGGATAGACTCTGCCACCGCCAAGAAGAATCTGAAGTATGTTCTGTTTCTGGTGCACAAAACCCACGCCGACCTGCACGTTTTCCAGGCCCGCGATTTCATTCGCCAGAACCAGATCCGCAAGGCCATTCACGCTTATCACCTTGCCAGTACTGAGATGGGCAAATCCCGGGACAACCCTCTTGCCATGAAAGCGGTGAAGAGCTTCCGTACCCGCATCAAGGAACTTGAGGAAATGAGCACAGAAGGCAAGATGAATGAGGAAAACCATTCCAAGCTCGACAAGGAATGGGACAACTTTCTGCAGGACGACGACACCTGGAAGAAAAAAGCGGATTACGACGACTGAACGCAGCTTCGTAAACGCCCATATCTCAAGGATGACGCAACATCGTGTTTAACAGAATCAGGCAACGGCTCTCCTATCGCCTCACCCGGGACACGGTCCTGGTCGCCATGGTGCTGGGCCTGGTACTGAACCTGATCCAGATCACCCTGGACTACTTCACCGCCCGGGAATCGATGGATCGCGAAGTTCGCGCCCTGATTGAAATCAGCCAGAGCCCGGCCTCCCAGATTGCCTACAACATTGATGTCCGGCTCGCGGAGGAGCTGCTCGACGGCCTCTTGCAACACCCTGCCACCATAGACGCCCGAATTATTGACAGCGATGGCCAGACCATGGCTGCGGCCAGCCAGAGCAGCCCGGTTTCCCGCTATCGCTGGATCAGCGATCTGCTGTTTGGCGCCAGCCGCGTGTTCAATGAGGAACTGCAGGTGCCGCAATTGGCGGATCTGCCTCTGGGCCAGCTTGTTGTAACCATCGACACCTATCATTACGGCATACAGTTTCTCACCCGGGCGACCAATACCCTGATTATCGGGCTGCTGAAAAGCCTTGCGCTCTCCGGTGTACTGCTCGCCATTTTCTATTTTGTGTTGACCCGGCCCATGATGAACGTCATCAACGCCCTCAGTCAGGTGCGGGCAAGTTCTCCGGAGAAAGTCCGGCTTCCGATTCCGGAAAACCACAAAGGTGATGAAATCGGCACCATGGTGGGCATCATCAACCAGCACCTGGAAAACATGGAAGTGAGCGTGGCCAAGCTGCGATCCGCCGAAAGCGCCATGAAAAACTATTCCAGCCAGCTGGAACGGGAAGTGGAGGACCGCACCCGGGAGATTTCGGAAAAAAATGAAGCTTTGCTGCGCGGTAACCGGGCGCTGGTCCGCGCCAAGGAAGACGCTGTTCGCAGAGCTCGCGCCCGGGCCAACTTTCTGGCAAGCATGAGCCACGAAATTCGCACACCACTCAACGGTGTTCTGGGCATGCTGGGTCTGGCACTGGAAAGCGAGAAAGACGCCGGTCAACGCAATCGCCTGGAAATCGCTCTGAATGCCGGTGAGAGCTTACTTGGCCTGCTCAACGACATTCTCGACATCTCCAAGGTAGAGGCTGGCAAACTTTCCCTGGAAAGCATTCCTTTCAGCATGAGAAAACTGATTGAAGAATGCGCAACCCTGCACGCTCAACAAGCCCGGCGCAAAGGCATTAACCTGGTTAACGAGACCGCGCCGGATTTGCCAGAACATTTTCTGGGAGACCCCACCCGTACCCGCCAGATTCTGAACAATCTGCTCAGCAATGCCATCAAATTCACCGATGCAGGCACCGTAAAGATTCGCACCAGCTGGTCCGGGGGCAGCTTGCGACTGGAAGTCATCGACACCGGGATCGGTATGTCGAGAGAAGGCCTGCACCGGATATTCTCACCGTTTTCCCAGGCCGATACTGACACCACCCGCCTCTACGGCGGAACCGGGCTTGGGCTGACACTCTGCCGGCAACTGGTGGAGCGAATGCATGGCCAGATTCTGGTGGATTCCAAGGAAGGCGCCGGAACCCACTTTACCGTCACCCTGCCGCTTCCGGTACACCAGGGCGATGAACCGGAGATCGCAGAAGGCGTGCTACGACGCCTGAGCGATATTGGTATTGCCATGGCCCTGCCCCAGAGCAACCCTCACAGACTGGCCATCGAGTCCCAGTTGCGCTCCTGGAACATACCGGTGCGCAGTGCCAGTCGACATCCGGAAGGAATCCTGCTGATTGATGCCGCAAATTCGCCCCGGGAAAGCCTTGCCTTTGCCAATGACTGGCGAGGAGAAGGGGTGATTCTGGCCGATCAGTCCGGAACCGCAACCAGCAATCACCCCAGACACTGCGTCGTGGCACTGCCGCTGCGAAGGGACGACCTGTTCCGATGCCTCTGCGCAGCCGGCGGACTGGATTCGGGTGGGCAATCAACACGCCCGGATCGATCCCTTGGCACAGGCCAGCAACCGATACCGGCTCTAAACATTCTGTTGGTGGAAGACAATCAGGTCAACCAGTTGGTGGCCAGCAGCCTGTTGAAGAAACTGGGGCACCGGGTAGATCACGCGGAGAACGGGCGCAGAGCCCTTGAGGCACTGCAAAACAAAACTTACGACCTGGTACTGATGGACTGCCAGATGCCGGTTATGGACGGTTACGAAGCAACCCGTGCTATCCGCCAGAACCCGCAATGGCAGACGCTACCCGTCATTGCGGTAACCGCCAATGTGATGCAGGGCGATCGGGAGGATTGCCTGGCATCGGGCATGAATGACTACATCACCAAGCCCTACAATCGTGACGAACTCAGAGCGGTTATCGCTCGCTGGGCTCCGCTGTCTCCAGAACCTCCAACAGACTCCTGAGCTCTTGTCGCAGTGACAGCAATCGCTCTGGTTCAATATCCAGACCACACATAAGGCGGCCGGGCACGTTCGCCGCCTTGGCCCGCAGCGCCCGTCCGGCATTGGTCAGCCTCAGCCGAACCACCCGCTCATCCTCGGCGAGCCGAGCCCGTTGCAACAGATCCCGCTGCTCCAGGCGTTTAAGCAGCGGCGTCAATGTGCCCGAGTCCAGTCTTAATCTGGCCCCCAGGTCGCTGACCCGCGGCTTGATTCCCTCACGGTCCGCTTCCCACATCACCAGCATGACCAGGTACTGGGGATAGGTCAGCCCCAGCTCCTCCAGTAACGGCCGGTACCTGGCAGTCACCGCCCGGTTCGCTGCATACAGTGCAAAACAGATCTGGTTATCAAGCGCCAGTATCTGATCGTTATCTGTCATGGTCAGAGCAGTTTCTCGATATCGGCGCGGATGTCGGCCGGCTTCGCCGTTGGCGCATAGCGCCGCACAACCTGACCTTCCCGGTTAACCAGAAACTTGGTGAAATTCCACTTTACTTTCTCAGAACCCATCAGGCCTTTGGCCTCACGTTTCAGGAACCGAAACAGCGGATGCGTGCCGTCACCGTTCACCTCAATCTTGGCAAACATGGGGAAACTGACACCGTAGTTCAGGGAACAGAACTGGCTGATGGCATCGTCGTTACCAGGATCCTGATTCATGAACTGGTTACAGGGGAAACCCAGCACCTCAAACCCACGCTCCCCCAATTCGTCATGGAGCGACTGCAGCCCCTCAAATTGGGGCGTAAAACCACATTTTGAGGCCGTATTTACGATAAGCAGAACCTTGCCCCGATAATCGTCCATTGAAACTTCCTGCCCTTTGATATCTTTGGCACTGAAGCTGTAAATGGTTTCGCTCGCCATGAAATATCTCTCCTGTATTGGCCGGCTCCGGCCGATTTGTATGAACGACTGATTTACATTGTGCACAATATAATTTCCCACAACAACACCGCAAATTGTCCGTTCGGGTCAGCCTGATGACACATCACTTCAAAGACGGTCCGTAAACTATCCTGAATTGGCCACAATTCCACACAATTGCCCCTGTTACCCCGAGGCGTCCCTCCGCTAGAATAAGGCTTTCGTTCAGAACCTTAGCGAAGGACCCAGGCTCCCATGCAGAACTTTTTCAAATCCGCCAAGCTCGACAATGTCTGTTATGAAATTCGTGGCGTGGTTCTGCGTGAGGCCCGCAGGCTCGAAGAAGAAGGGCACCGCGTTCTGAAGCTGAATATCGGCAATCCCGCAGCCTTCGAGCTCGACGTGCCGGAAGAAATCCAGCAAGACGTCATCTACAACATGCACCAGGCCCAGGGCTACGTGGAATCCAAAGGCCTGTTTTCGGCCCGAAAGGCCGTGATGCACTATTGCCAGCAGCGGGGCATCGCCAAAGTCGATATTGATGACATCTACCTGGGCAATGGCGTCAGCGAGCTGATTGTGATGTCCATGCAGGCATTGCTGAACACCGGCGACGAAGTACTCATTCCGGCCCCGGACTACCCGCTCTGGACCGCCGCCGTCACGCTGTCCAGCGGCAAGCCGGTGCATTACCGCTGCGACGAACAACAGGACTGGTTCCCGGACATTGACGATATTCGCAAAAAGATTACCCGTCGGACCCGGGCTATTGTGCTGATCAACCCGAATAACCCGACCGGTGCCGTGTATTCAGAGGAACTGCTACAGCAGGTTCTGGAACTGGCCAGGGAACACAATCTGATCATCCTGTCGGACGAGATCTACGACAAGATTCTCTACGATGGTACCCAGCACACATCCATTGCCTCGATGGCGGACGATGTGCTGTTTTTCACCTACAACGGTCTGTCCAAGAACTACCGGGCGGCCGGTTACCGTTCTGGTTGGATGATCATCAGCGGAGCCAAACACAAGGCCCGGGATCTGATCGAAGGCATCGACATGCTGTCGAACATGCGCCTTTGCGCCAACGTACCGGCCCAACTGGCAATCCAGACCTCTCTGGGCGGCTATCAGTCCATCAACGATCTGGTGGCACCGGGCGGGCGTCTGTACGAGCAGCGCGAGACCGCCTGGCGCATGCTGAACGACATTCCCGGGGTGAGCTGCGTCAAGCCCAAAGGGGCGCTGTACCTGTTCCCAAGGCTGGACCCCAAGCACTTCCCGGTGGTGAATGACGAGAAGCTGGTTCTGGATCTGCTGCTTCAGGAGAAAATTCTTCTGGTTCAGGGCTCGGCCTTCAACATTGATGACAAGCAGCATCTCCGGGTTGTTTTCCTGCCCAGAGCGGACACGCTGTCGGATGCCATGGGCCGTCTGGGCAATTTCCTTGAACACTATCGCCAGTAAACCGGAGTCAGTATGGCAGACATTCATGTCGAGGAATTCTACAAGGACGTTGCAATTGCTCTGGTTCAGCTCTACATGTCGTTTCCCCGGCGGGTAAACCTGTTCGTGGAGGATATCGCCGGGCCAGACGAGCCCGACGAATTCGGCCTGCACAGCAAGCGCCATATGGCCTGTTTCGGTGCCCTGCTCTGGCTGTCCGAAGAAGGCCTGCTCCGTTACGTGGATACCATTCGCCAGGAAGCTCTGGATCAGGCGGTGCTGACCCGGGAGGCATTTGTTCGGCTCAGCGCCCCGGCCCCGCAGGCGCTTCTGGGGGAACTGTCGGCGGTTTCAAACGAACCCGAATTGCCGCCTTCTGTTCAGAAAGACTTGTCCACCTATATTCATCTGCTGCGCTCCGCCCTGAAAAGCGGCAGTTCGAGCCGCATCAGTCTGGCGGTGCAATCAACCTTCTTCAACGATTCAGGCCTGCAACCCGTTCATTAAATGGCGTTAAGGTTCTTGAACCGCTGAACCGGATCCACATATATCGGTCAGAAAGGCAATACGTTTCCCGGTAAGCTGATACAGGAAAAAACCATGCGTATTCTGTTGTTTCTGGCCACCAACCTGGCCGTTATTCTGGTTGCCAGTTTTACCCTGCGACTGCTGGGGGTCGATAGTTATCTGGCACAACAAGGCATCGACTACGGCTCGCTACTGGCGTTTGCGGCGGTGTTCGGCTTCGCTGGTGCGTTTATCTCGCTGTTTCTCTCCAAGCCCATGGCGAAGTGGAGCACCAAAGCCCGGGTGATTGACTCGCCTCGCACGCCAGCGGAGCGCTGGCTGGTTGAAACCGTCGCGGAGCTGGCAAAGAAAGCCGGCATCGGCATGCCCGAAGTAGCGATCTTCCCTGCTCAGCAATCCAATGCATTTGCCACCGGATGGAATAAAAACGACTCTCTGGTGGCGGTCAGCGAGGGGCTGTTAAGCCGCTTCGACAAGGACCAGATCCGGGCCGTACTGGGCCATGAGATTGGCCATGTGGCCAATGGCGACATGGTGACTCTGACGCTGATCCAGGGCGTGGTAAACACCTTTGTTATCTTCGCATCGCGGGTGATCGGCTCGTTCGTGGACCGGGTCATCTTCAAGAATGAGAACGGCCATGGTATCGGCTTTTTTGTCGTGAGCATCGTGGCAGAAATCGTGCTCGGCATCCTGGCCAGCACCATCGTGTTCTGGTTCTCCCGTCGTCGGGAATACCGTGCCGACATTGCCGGTGCCCAACTGGCAGGGCGAGGCGCCATGATCAGCGCCCTGGCGCACCTGAAAAAGGAAAGTGAGGTTCCGGATCAGATGCCGGACACCCTGCAGGCATTCGGTATCAACCGGGGCGCCCGCGAAGGTCTGGCAGCAATGTTCATGACCCACCCGCCGCTGGAGGACCGAATTGCAGCGCTACAGAACGCCAAACTGTAATCACATGAAAAAGGGCGCCACACAGGCGCCCTTCTCTTTTGACGAGTAAGACATTCAGGGTGTCAGATCTTCAGTTTGAACCCGATGGCCCTGAAGCTGTCCTGAATCGACTTGCTGCTACCCTTCAACTGCACTTTCAGACTCGAGCATTCCCTGCGCACCGGGTAGTCCCTGCGTAACCTGTCAAAGGCCTGCGCCCGCTCTTCAGGATTACCGCGCATGGTCAGCCGCAGGCGGGCATCGTCCCGGCGGGGATCGTAACAGGCGCGCAAAGCAACCTGAACGGCCTCATCCTCATCAGCACTGCTGGTAAAGGACACTTTACTGAGGGCCGGCTCCGGCAGAAACTGTCCGGCTTTCTTGCGCACAGGCAGCCCCAGGTAACGGCACAGGGCCTGGTAGATCATCTCCGTGCCCTGCATCTTGCCTTCCAGGCTGTAGCCGGCAATGTGGGGCGTGGCCAGCCACACCCGGTCTAGCAGATCCGGGTTGATTCTGGGCTCATGCTCCCAGACATCCAGCACCACCGTGGGCGCGTCTGCCTGCTGAAGCCGGGCAAGCAATGCCTCTCCGTCTATCACCTCGCCCCGGCCGGCGTTGATCAACAACTGATCCTGCCCAAGCGCCGCGAGCTCGCTGCCCGCGATCATCCGGTTGGTGGGATGGTCTCCAGTTCGCGTCAACGGCGTGTGCAAGGTTACAACGTCACACTCCAGAGCCCCGGCCAGCGGCACAAACTCCTCTGCGTGCTCTTCTTCAGCTTCCTGCCTGGGCGGATCACAGAGCTTTACCGTGAAATCCAGCCGCTCCAGCATTCGGGCCAACTCACCACCGACATTACCCACCCCGACAATCCCTACCGTCAGGGATGACCAGTCTTCAATACCCCGCTTTTCTGCGTACAGGGACAATACCGAGAGCACATACTCAGCCACACTGACGGCATTGCAGCCTGGCGCAGCGGCGAAACCGATGCCTTGTTCCTGGAGCCAGGTCTGGTCTATGTGGTCCGTTCCAATCGTGGCCGTACCAACGAACCGCACCCGGGCACCATCCAGCAACTGCCGGTCTACCCGGGTTACCGAACGGACCAGAAGTATATCGGCATCCCTTACCTGGTCCGGAGCCAGCGTCCGGCCATTCACCCGGCGAATCTCTCCGATGTCGCCAAAAAAGGAATCCAGTAAGGGTATATTCTCGTCCGCAACGATCAGCATAACAGTGGTCTCACCAGTGACTCTCAATGACGACGTGGTCTGGGCCCGCGACCGCTGTTGCCCTGCGGCCGGCGACCACCCCGCTTGCGGGTAATCGGCGGGTTATCCATGGCGGCTGTCAGATTCTCATCAGGCACCGCCGTCTTCAGCTTCTGGCTGATGTATTTTTCAATCTCCGGCAGGGCAAACGCGTCCTCTTCACCAGCGAAGCTCACCGATACTCCGGTTTTACCGGCACGGCCAGTACGACCAATGCGGTGAACGTAATCTTCGGCATTGTCTGGCAAATTGTAGTTGAATACATGGGTCACGCCGTTTACGTGGATGCCACGGCCCGCCACATCGGTAGCAACCAGCACCTGGATCTGCCCCTTCTTGAACTGGTCAAGCGTTTTCAGCCGCTTGTTCTGGGCAATCTCGCCAGACATCAACGCCACTTTCACACCCTGGTTTTTAAGATCCTCTTCAAGATCACGGCACTGGTCACGACGGTTGGCAAAAACAATCGCTTTCTCTACTTCCGGCCGCTTCAGGTAATTCACCAGTACCGGCAGCTTTTCGTTATCGGACACCAGGAAAACGGTCTGTTCAACTCGTTCTGCAGTCTTCTGTTCCGGCTCGATTTCGACAAACTCGGCATTGCGGGTCCACATGGATGCCAGGTTGAGGACATCCTGGTTGAAGGTGGCACTGAACAGCAGGGTCTGGCGCTCATCCTTGGGGGTACACTTGCGGATGATGCGCTTGACGTCCGGGATAAAGCCCATATCGAGCATCCGGTCCGCCTCATCCAGAATCAGGATGTCGAGCTGATCCAGAAAAACATCCTGTGAGCCCAGGAAATCGATCAATCGGCCCGGGGTAGCCACCAGGATGTCGACAATTTCGTTCTGCAACTGCTCCCGCTGCTTGTCGTAGTTCATCCCGCCAACCACAGTAACCACATTGTGGCCAGTGTAATGACACAGCTGTTCGGCGTCCTTGGCAATCTGCATGGCCAGTTCGCGGGTGGGCGCCAGCGCCAGAACACGAGGCTCGGAGGCAAAACGCTCTTTCTCGTCGATCGGAGTTTCCAGCAAAGACTGAATCGCGGTAATCAGAAAGGCTGCAGTCTTGCCGGTGCCCGTCTGAGCCTGGCCAATGAGGTCTTCACAGGCCAGGGTCCAGGGCAGCGTTTCTGCCTGAATGGGCGTGCAGTACTCGAAGCCAATTTTGGAAATGGCATCCAGCAGTCGCTTGTCCAGATTGAGGTCGCTGAAGCGTAAATCGCCGGTATGCTTTGGTTCTGATGTCATAGGGGTTCAGGTATCCTTGATTGATCGTATTCCTGCTCTGCAGTTAACAGACGGGTCTTCACTCGAGCCCAGGTTTCATCTATCCGGGCACCAGTGCTGTAAAACTGCAAGAGCGAATCGTAGAACTGCTGTGCACGGCGGGGTAATCCACAGGCAAGGTAATCGCTCGCCTGGTTGAGCACATTCAGGCGGAATGCATCTCCATCGGCAGCGCCTCCGCCGGCGAGGTTGTCGACACTGATGTGAAAGCGGAAGCCGGCCGCCAGGGAAAACAGACACTCTATGGCCTGAGGTTTCACCTCCACCTGCTCAAACGCTTGCTGCTGTTCAGGTGTTCGTCCATCCGGACAGTACCAGTATCCGTAATCGTACATTGTGCGCCGATGCTCACCGGCAATGCACCAGTGGGCAATCTCGTGCAGGGCACTGGCAAAAAAACCATGGGCAAAGACTACCCTGGCAAGGCCCTCGGGCTCGCTCACAGGGAGATATTCCGGTTCGTCGCTGCCCCTGACCAGAATCGTCCGGTATGATTCCCGGAACAGGTCATTGAACAGCATGATAAGATCGTCTGGATTGTGATTCATCGGTTGGCTATTGTGCGACTTTAACGCGGCCAATACCAGTGGGAACTTTCGCCACAGCATGGTGTCCACTGGCTTCGAACCGACTTCATGCATACCAGAATCAGGAAATGACCGTATCCATGTCAGCAGTCCAGGCCTTCAGTGCTTCTACGCGAAATCTGTCCTACCATCTCCTGCTTGTGTTGGCAGTGGGTCTGTCGCTGGCGTCTCCCGGAGCCAAGGCTCTGGGGTCCGGCAATGGCAGCCTGTTTGGTAACAGCGAATTTCTGCCGGTAGATGAAGCACTGCCCTTTGATTACACCACTGATAACGGGGCTGTGGTGCTGGCCTGGAATATCACCCCCGGCCATTACCTCTATAAAAGCCGCATACAGATCAATGCCGTAACTGATGGTGTACAGGTTGGCGAACCCGGCTTTTCTTTACCGGGCACGCTGACTGAAGACGAATTCTTTGGTGAGATCACCGTTTTTTTTGATCCGGTCCAGGCCAGGGTCCCCATCACCCTGCCCGACGGTGTCCGGGAAGCGGAGCTTCAGGTGACGTACCAGGGCTGTGCAGAGGCCGGGCTTTGTTATCCCCCGCAGACCCGGGACATCCTCTATTACCCTGGTGGCGACGCTGCCGAGACCGCTGCCAACAGAGTGACCTCCGATACCGGAAATGCGGCGCCCGCAGATACCTCCACCGCGACCGGCCTCGCCGGCTTTCTGTCCAGCCAGTCGATCTGGATGATCGCCGGCGTATTCTTTTTGCTCGGTCTGGGGCTGACCTTTACGCCCTGCGTTCTGCCCATGGTACCCATCATCTCCTCCATGGTCTCCGGGCGTAATACAAGAACCACCAGCCACGCATTATTGCTGTCTGGCAGCTATGTGCTGGGCATGGCATTAACCTACGCCGCGGCGGGTGTCATTACCGGCCTGCTGGGCGCCAGCTTCAATCTCCAGGCGCAGCTACAGTCGCCCTGGGTGCTGAGTGTTTTCGCTGGCCTGTTCGTGGTCTTTGCGCTGTCGATGTTCGACCTGTTCGAAATCCAGCTACCACGTTTTATTCGGGAACCCCTCAACGATGCCAGCCATCGCCTGACTGGTAGCCGTGTCGCCAGCATCTTCGGCATTGGTGCCCTTTCAGCACTTATTGTCTCGCCCTGCGTGTCTGCGCCACTGGCCGGCAGCTTGCTGTACATTTCCACCACTCAGGATGCCGTGATCGGCGGTGTGGCGCTGCTGGCACTGGGCCTGGGCATGGGAGTTCCCCTGATTCTGGTTGCCGTTGGCGGCCGGAAACTGCTGCCAAGCTCAGGGCACTGGATGACCACGGTGAAGCACTTCTACGGTGTCATGCTGCTGGCCGTGGCTATCTGGCTGGTTGAGCGCCTGGTACCGGTCTGGTTCAGCCTGACCATGTGGGGGCTGCTGATTGCTATTACTGGCGTACAGCTGGGCGCATTCGATGCCGCCAAGGCTGGCTGGCAGCGCACCCGTAAGGGGCTGGGGCTGGTTATGTTTGCCTATGGCCTGGCCTTGCTGGCCGGTGCCGTCAGCGGCGCCAACGACCCGCTCAAGCCGCTGGCGCCCTTTGTCGCCTCCGCGGCGCCGGGACCAGTGGCGGGCGAGCTATCACATGCCAGCTTCCAGCGTGTTGAGGATCCGAACCAGATCCGCGCATTGCTGGCCAATGCCAGTGACCGGGGGCAGCCCGTCATGCTGGACTTCTATGCGGACTGGTGTATTTCCTGCAAAGTCATGGAACGCAATGTGTTCAGCGATCCCCAGGTCATCCAGGCACTGTCACCCTACACCATGCTGCAGATCGACATGACGGACAACACGCCCGCCCAGCAGGCCCTGCTGGATGAACTCGGCCTGTTTGGCCCCCCGGCAATACTGTTCTATCAGGCGAGCGGGTCAGAGCTCAGCAACGCCCGCGTACTGGGCGAGATGGATCGGGATCAGTTTCTGGAGCACGTGGCCAATATTGGTCAGAAACTCTGAGTCAGGCGTCCTGACAGCGGCGGATCAGAAACAGGAATTCGCCGCCCGCTTCCTGCTGACCGAGAAGTTCGTGCCCGAGGAACTGGCAGAACCTCGGGATATCCCGAGTGGTTGAAGGATCGGTGGCCACCACCCGCAGCACCTGCCCAACCTCAACATCGAGGATGCGATTGTGCAGCATCATGACCGGCTCGGGACAGAACAGTCCCCGTGCGTCCAGTTCTGCGTGATAATCATGATCGGACAAGCGTGACCTCCTGCAAGTAGCGTGATTTTTCTGAATCCAGTGCTAAATTATTGTTTATAGCAGCGAAAATAAAGGGAGATTGTCATGATTCGGGTACTTATTGAACGCCATATTGCCGAAACTCTGGAGTCGGCCTACGAAGACCGGGCCAGAAAAGTGTTACAGCAGGCCGTCAGTGCCCCGGGCTTTATCTCCGGTGAGACCCTGGTCGACTGCCGCGACCCCAACCATCGCATGACACTGGCAAACTGGCGCTCAGAGGCAGACTGGGATCGCTGGTACCGCTCTCCTGAACGCCGGGAATTAATGGCGGAACTCACCCCCATGATGGACCGGGATGAAGCCATTACCGTGCTCCAGCACAGCGATATGCCGTGAGCCCGGCGATCAGTCCAGGCGCTCGATGAAGCAGGTTATTTCTTCCCGGTCATGGTAGAGGTGCCGGGCCCGGAGCCGGCAATTGAGCTCGGCCTCCGCCAGCCCCTGCAGCAGTATGTCCCGGCAGATCAGCCACTCCTCATAACGTTTCTTCATGGGTAGCTTGAGATTGAACACGGTGTAGCGACACAGCTTGCCGCCTACCCAGTCCAGCGCCAGGCACACAGTTTTTCGGGGCTTGTCGACGATATCGCAGACCATCCAGTCCACGGCCCGCTTCGGGCGCCAGGCGTAGCCATCAGCCCGGACATGCTCAACATGCCCCGTGGCCATCAACTCTGGATTCATGGGGCCATTATCGACCGCCGTCACCATCATGCCCTGCTGTACCAGTTGCCAGGTCCATCCGCCGGGAGCGGCGCCCAGATCCACCGCTTTCCGCCCCCCACCCAGGTAGTCCAGATAACGATCTTCAGGAATGAAGACTTTCCACGCCTCTTCGAGTTTGAGCGCAGACCGGCTGGGCGCGGAGGCAGGCAAACGCAAACGGGGTATGCCCTGCGGAAAAGGGGATCGATTATCGGCCAGGCTTAACCCGACAACGGCCGTTTCAAAATCCAGCAACAGCAACTCCAGACGGTCACCTTTGGCACTGTCCGAGTCCTGCGCCAGCAAGCCCGCCTCCCTGAGTCCGCGGGACAGGGGTGCCACCCATTTTCGGGCAAAGTTGCCCAGATCGCGGTCTTCATTGGCTTCCGTAAGCCGGGTTTCCAGTCGTGATGCCAGGCTGCCCTGCCAATCGGCGCCCCGGAGGAACTCGATAACGGCTCCAACCCGGTCCCTGGCCGGCAGCGGGCAATCGCCAATCACCAGAAACCAGTCCCGCACAAAGACCAGCTCGCCCAGCGGTATTCTCTGCATCAATTCAAAGGCAGATTCGGGCCCGCCAAGGGTAAACCGCACCAGCCCTGCGTTCCTGATCGGCTGAAAGTAACCGAACAGACCACAAGCGGCCGCCGAATCCATCAACTCCTGACCCGCCTCGGTTTCAAACCCCGGGCGACACATCAGCATTATCTGTTGCATTCCATAACCTTGTTGGTGACCACTGTCAGGATTCTGACGCACTGACAGCGATAAAACTTGAACGTGTTTAACGGCAGCACTTGTTCACGCTGGCTACACTTTCTGCCTCCCAACGTACCGCCTGGTGGAAGATGCTCCAACTCTGGAACCTGCTTACGGCCTGCTTTCTGGCCACGGCTAGCCTGCTGTTCAGCGGCCAGCTTGCGGCTATGGAACCGTGTCCCGCTCTTGATGCCGCCAGCCCGGACGCCCGAAGTGCGATCAACCACCACATCTGTTTCTACTCGGCCCGCCCGGGTGAGCCGGCCCATGCTGCAACCGCACCGGAGGATCTACCGGCTGAATTGGCCTGGAAATCAGCCCGGGGCCATGATCTGGTATTCAGCCACACGGATTCCGTGTACTGGCTTCAACTTAATGTCCGCAACAGCAGCGCTGAATCCGGTCTCTGGTACCTGAAGCTTCATTACCCGCTGCTGGACGAGGTGACGTTCTGGCAAAAAAGCCGCTACCAAAGCGGTTACAGGCCTGAAGACGCCCGACCTCCGCTGGCGACCGGCGATCTGTTCCCGTTTGCCACAAGGGGCATAGATTACCGTTATTTCCTGCTCCCCGTCACACTGGATGCCGGCGAAAACCACTCCATCCTCATCCGGGTGCATAGCAGTGGCGCGCTGAACGTGCCCTTGGGCCTGATGACACCGGGCGAGGTAATTGCAGAAAGCAACCATCTCACCCTCATACACGGCCTGTTTTACGGCGCCCTGCTGATACTGGCGGCGTTCAACTTGCTATTGTTCATCAGTGCGGGCACCCGCTATTACTTCTACAACGCCTTTTATATAATCTCGATCGGGATGTTCCTGTTCGCCATGGGTGGATTTGCCAACCAATACTTCTGGCCGGAGAGCTCAGAACTGGCGAACCTCTCCATTCCGTTAACCCTGGCCGTTTGCGCGCTGGCGATGACTCTATTTGGCTGGTCTTTCCTGGAAGTCGGCCCCGACACTCTTTCTGTCAAGGCGCTGAAATCACTGGCCACAGTTGCCGTTGGCGCAGTAGCACTGACGCTCCTGATCCCGTATACCAAGTCCATCCTGATCAATACCGCCCTGGCCTTGACAGTCATTGTGGCGCTACAGGTTATTGCCTACGTTCGCTGGCGCCAGGGATACAGGCCCGCATTCTGGTATCTGGCGGCCTGGATGGTAATGGTTGCCGGGGCACTGATCTATGCCATGGCTGCGTTCGGCTATCTTGGCGATTATCAGGCCCGGGAAGTGATGATGCAGGCGGTTCTCGGAGGCCAGGTGGTCCTGCTGAATTACGCCCTGGTGCAGCGCTGGCGCCTGCTTAACCAGAAACTGCTGGATGTGGAACACCAGGCTCGGACCGAACTGGAACTGAAGGTCCATGAACGCACCGCCCAGCTCCGCAACACCATGCGGGAACTGGAACAGGCAAATCGGAAACTGGCATCTTTAAGCCTCAACGATGCGCTCACTGGCCTGTACAACCGGCGCCACATGGATAATCTTCTGCCTGAACTCTGCAGGGAGGCCGGTCGGACCGGGAACCCATTAACTCTGGCCCTGATTGATGCCGATCATTTCAAACGCGTAAACGATACCTGGGGCCACGATTTCGGAGACCAATGCCTGAAACAGATCGCGGGCATTCTGGATGAGCATGTCAAAAGGCCAAGGGACGTAGCCATCCGTTTTGGTGGCGAGGAATTTGCCCTGCTACTCCCCGGAAACAATCTGGAAGGCGCGCGCACGCTCTGTCTCAGCATACTCAAGGCCATGCGGGAAACCGCCCTTATCGCTCCAGACAAAAAGCCTTTCCATCTGACACTCAGCGCCGGGATTGCCGAACTGGGTACGGGGGAGGAGCCATCTGACCTGTTCCGAAAAGCCGATGAAGCACTCTATCAGGCCAAGGGCGCAGGGCGAGATCAGATCGTACTCGCCAATCGCGCGTCAGCGCCTGGTCACAGCACGGCATCGTCGGCAAACTGACGCGTCAAAAGAGCAGCCTGCGCAATCAGGTCTGACTGTTGCTCTGGCTGCCGCGCCAGCGGCTGAAAATCGTGATTTCCGCCGTCCAGCCAGCACAGCCGGGTAAGGCCGGGGATCTGATCCTGCGCCTTCAGTTCATCCGGTTTACCGAATGGGTCCCGGGTACCCTGCACCACCAGTAGAGGAACCGCGACCTTATCCAGATGGTCAGTCCGCCAACGATCCAGCTTCCCCGGCGGGTGAAACGGATAGCCATAACAGGCAACGCCATCAATATCCCTGAACTTCCCGGCAGCCAGAAGCGTGGCCATCCGCCCTCCCATTGATTTCCCCCCCACCAACAGTGGTACCTGACTTCCAAGCTCCTCTCTGGCCAGGGACACCTGATCTTCAAATGCCGCCAGCAAAGCCGGCTGCCGATCGGGAGGTCGTTTTCTGCCATCCTCCCGACGCTTCACCATATAGGGAAACTCGAACCGCACACTTTCGATGCCTTGCCCTGCGAGAGCCTCAGCTAACAACTCCATGAACATTGAGTCCATGGGCGCGCCTGCACCGTGGGCGAGTATCATTACCGCTTTGGCATCTTTTCCGTAGCCTTTGGTCTTAATTCTTTTCACCAATTTTCTCTCTCTCGCTCCTGTTGCGGATCAAACCCGGTGACAGAATGGATCTGGCAAGCCATTAAAGCGTCAATAAAAACATATTGAATAGACTTGCAACTTACTGGCCAGCCTACTGATTCCGGCGGATTTGACGGATGTCATAACTTGATCTTGATCATTGCAAAGGAATAATCGTTTCTCCATACTTGCCTCCGCATAATTCCCCATCCTGAACCCATTGGTAAGGCTATGAGCACAGTAAATGCAAACCTGACATACAACTATAAGGTGGTGAGACAATTCGCCATCATGACAGTGGTATGGGGTATTGTAGGTATGGCTCTGGGTGTGCTGATTGCAGCACAGCTGGTTTGGCCATCCCTCAACCTCGACCTGCCCTTTACTCACTTCGGTCGCTTGCGGCCGCTGCATACCAACGCCGTAATCTTCGGCTTTGGCGGAAGTGCCCTCTTCGCAACGTCCTACTACGTCGTTCAGCGGACCTGCCAGGCTCGTCTGATATCCGACGGATTGGCCGCGTTCACCTTCTGGGGCTGGCAAGCGATCATTGTAGCTGCTGCCATCACCCTGCCGATGGGCCTGACAACGTCCAAGGAATACGCCGAGCTGGAATGGCCGATTGACATCGCGATTGCGGTTGTCTGGGTCAGCTACGCCCTGGTGTTCTTCGGAACCGTGATGAAGCGTAGCACTCCGCACATCTACGTTGCCAACTGGTTCTACGGTGCGTTCATCATTACCGTTGCTGTACTGCATATCGGTAATAACATGGCGCTGCCGGCCACCGCCTTCAAGTCGTACTCCGCCTATGCGGGTGTTACCGATGCGATGATGCAGTGGTGGTACGGTCACAACGCGGTGGGCTTCTTCCTGACTGCCGGCTTCCTGGGCATGATGTACTACTTCGTTCCCAAGCAGGCCAACCGTCCGGTTTACTCCTATCGCCTGTCTATCGTGCACTTCTGGGCACTGATCGCCACATACGTCTGGGCCGGTGGTCACCACCTGCATTACTCCGCTCTGCCTGACTGGGCACAGACAGCAGGCATGGTAATGTCCCTGATTCTGCTGGCGCCGTCCTGGGGCGGTATGATCAACGGCATGATGACCCTGTCCGGCGCCTGGCACAAACTGCGCACTGACCCTATCCTGCGCTTCCTGGTGGTTTCTCTGTCCTTCTACGGTATGTCTACCTTCGAAGGCCCGATGATGTCTATCAAGACCGTCAACGCTCTGTCCCACAACACTGACTGGACCATCGGCCACGTGCACTCCGGCGCCCTGGGCTGGGTTGCCATGATCAGTATCGGTGCGGTTTACCACCTGATCCCGAAACTGTGGGGCATCCAGGCCATGTACAGCACTGCCCTGATCAACACTCACTTCTGGCTGGCTACCGTAGGCACCGTGCTTTACATCGCCGCCATGTGGGTGAATGGCATCATGCAAGGTCTGATGTGGCGTGCAGTGAACGAAGACGGCACCCTGACCTACAGCTTCGTGGAAGCGCTTGAAGCCTCCTACCCGGGCTACTTTGTACGCTTCATCGGTGGCGCGATCTTCCTGACCGGCATGCTGATCATGGCCTACAACGTGTACATGACCGTACGCCAGAAAGACGCCGTTGCAGAAGATAATGCTGCGGTTCAGGCGGCGTAAGGGAGAGAGACCAGATGAGACACGAAATAGTCGAAAAGAACCTTGGTCTGATGATCGTGCTGATCGTGCTGACCATCAGTGGCGGTTTCCTTGCGGAAGTGGTGCCCCTGTTCTTCCACAAAGAGGTGAACGAGCCGGTCGAAGGCCTGGAGCCTCTGTCCGCTCTGGAACTGGAAGGCCGGGACATTTACATCCGTGAAGGCTGCCACGTGTGCCATACCCAGCAGATCCGTCCGTTCCGGGCTGAGACTGAGCGTTATGGTCACTACTCCGTTGCGGGCGAGTTCGTTTATGACCGTCCGTTCCTGTGGGGTTCCAAGCGTACCGGGCCGGACCTGGCTCGTGTAGGTGGTCGTTACTCGGATGCCTGGCAGCGCCAGCACCTGTACGATCCGCGCAGCGTGGTACCCGAATCCAACATGCCTGCCTTCCCGTGGCTGTTCGAGAATCGTGTTGATCACGGTTCCATTGAGTCCCGGATGAAGACGCTGCAAACGCTCGGCGTGCCATACAGCGACGAACAGATTGCCAACGCAGCGAATGAGATCGAAGGCAAATTTGAAATCGAAGCGCTGGTCGCATACCTGCAGCAGTTGGGTACTGTGATTTCAGAGAAGCGGTGATCCCATGGATATTAATGAGTTACGCGGCATTCACACGCTGCTGGTAATGGCAGCGTTCTTCGGAATCGTCTGGTGGGCGTACAGCGCCCACCGCAAGAAGGCCAACGACGAGGCAGCACACCTCCCCTTCGATGACGACGAAGTCGAAAAGCGTACTCTCGAACAGGAAAAAACGGAGAAGAAACAATGAGTACCTTCTGGAGCATCTGGGTCAGTGTGATCGTGCTCGGTACCGTTTTCGGCTGCTGGTGGCTCCTCTGGGCCACCCGCAAGAGCCAGACAACCGATACTGAAACCGACCGGACAATGGGCCATTCCTTCGATGGCATTGAGGAGTATGACAACCCTCTGCCGAAATGGTGGTTCTACCTGTTCTTGGCAACCTGCATCTTCTCCCTTGGCTACCTGGCTCTGTACCCGGGCCTGGGTAACTTCAAGGGTCTGCTGGGATGGACATCCACCAACCAGTGGGAAGCGGAAGTGGCAGCTGCCGAAGAGAAATACGGCGAAATCTATGCCCAGTTCGGCGACACCGCCATTCCTGAACTGGCGCAGAACGACGACGCCATGAAGATCGGCCAGCGCCTGTTTGCCAACAACTGTTCGGTCTGTCACGGCACCGCCGCTCGCGGCCAGGTGGGCTTCCCCAACCTGACCGACGACGACTGGCTGTGGGGTGGTCAACCAGACCAGATCCTGCACAGCATTGCCCAGGGTCGTAACGGCAATATGCCTGCAAAGGGCGTCATGCCGAATATGACCAATGAGCAAGTCGATCAGGTGGTTAACTACGTGCTGAGCTTCAGTGGACGCGAAGAAGATGCCGAGGCGGCCAAAGCTGGCGCCCAGGTGTTCGCACAGGCCTGCGTTGCCTGCCACGGTCCGGAAGGCAAAGGTATGGAAGCCATGGGTGCGCCCAACCTGACCGACAATGTCTGGCTCTACGGTTCCACCTATGAGTGGATCAAGGAGACCGTGATGAACGGTCGCCAGAACCAGATGCCTGCACAAGGCGGTCGTCTGTCCGACGACCAGATTCAGATCCTGGCAGCGTACGTTTACAGCCTGTCTAACTGAATCCGACCCGGCCAGGCTCGCCCTGGCCCGGTCTTCTCAACCCTGTATCTGCGCCCGCGGGTACAGGCTTGAGAAGATCAGCTGACCCTCCGAGGCCCGCTCCCAGCTTTACCACTCACCGGGAGGTACCCATGAGCAACGAGATTCCGGTCAAACAGGTTGACCCGAACGGCGATTCCTCCAATAACAAGAAAAAGCCAGAAACCGTCGACCTGTACGCCAGTCGACAGAAAATCTACGTCAAGGAAGTCAAAGGCTTTTTCCAGCGAATCCGGAATGTCAGCTTGACCCTGCTTATGGGCATGTACTTTCTCTTCGTTTGGCTTACCCTGGACGGGCAGCCCCTGATCCACTTCGACTTGCCCGCCCGAGAATTTCACCTGTACGGCGTGACCTTCTTCCCGAAAGATTTCTTCCTGCTTTCGGGCATGCTGATCATTTCAGCATTTGGACTCTTTTTCATCACCACTCTGTTCGGTCGGGTCTGGTGTGGCTATACCTGCCCCCAGACTGTCTGGACCTTTATTTTCATGTGGATCGAGGAAAAGGTTGAGGGCAGCCGCAACAAGCGGATGAAACTGGATAAATCTCCGAACTCCAGAGAGAAACTTGCCAAAAAATCGATCAAACACGCGCTCTGGCTGTTTGTTGCGCTGGCGACTGGCGTCACCTTCGTTGGCTATTTCTACCCTATCCGCGAGCTGATCGTTGACCTGTTTACCTTACAGGCCAACGGCTGGGCCTATTTCTGGGTAGCCTTCTTTACCGTCGCCACCTATCTGAACGCCGGCTGGATGCGGGAGCAGGTGTGTCTGTACATGTGCCCGTACGCCCGCTTCCAATCCGTGATGTTTGACCCCAACACCCGTGTTGTTTCCTATGACCCCAACCGGGGCGAGCCACGCGGCAGCCGCAAGAAAGGCGTCGAACCCGCCGAAGTTGGCCTGGGCGACTGTATTGATTGCGGCCAGTGTGTTCAGGTCTGCCCCACCGGCATCGATATCCGTGACGGCCTCCAGTACGAGTGTATCGGCTGCGCCCTGTGTATCGACGCCTGCGATGAAGTTATGGAGAAAATGAACTATCCCAAGGGGCTGATTCGCTACACCACCGAGAACGAACTGGAGGGTAAAACTTCCAAACTGCTACGGCCGCGTACCTTTGGCTACGGCGCCGTGCTCATACTGATGATCAGCGCGGTGATCTTTACCATTGCCACCCGGGTTCCGGCCAAGATGGATGTACTGCGGGATCGCGGCGCCCTGTTCAGTTTTAACGGCGAAGGGCGGGTGGAAAACTCGTATACCGTCAAGATCCAGAACATGTCAGAAGTACCGCAAACCTTCAGCCTGTCTGTGGACGGCCTTGAAGACATGCGTATTCTGACAGACACCATGGTAACGGTGAGTAGTGGCGAGAACCTCTCCTTGCCCACGGTTGTTGATGTGCCACCGGAAGCGCTGGTGGATACCAATAACGACATTCGTTTCTACGCCGAGTCCCAACCGGATTCCTTGATTAAACTTGAAACTGAAAGCCGGTTTGTTGGTCCAAGGCCCCGCTAACAAGAGGGCCCGACAACCGGCTCTGAAGCCATAAACCGAGACAAGACCGTAATGACTGATAACGCAACACCTGCCCCCTGGTATCGCCAGCCGTGGTTCTGGTTCCTGACCATTTTTCCGCTGGCGTCGATCATGTGGGGAATCACTGCCCTGACAGTATCGTCCAGCATGGACAACTCGCTGGTAACCGACGACTACTCCAAACAGGGCCGTGGCATCAATATGTCCATTGCCCGTGATGAAAAGGCGGCCGATCTGAAGATGGCGGGTACGCTGAGCCTGAATGGTCGTTCTGCAACACTGGATCTGAGCACCGTGAATGGTGCCGCCGATTACCCGTATCTGGTGTTCAACCTGTATCACCCGACATTGTCTGGTCAGGATAAAACCATCCAGTTTACCCAGGTTGCTCCTGGTCAATACCGGGGCCAGCTCCTTGAGGATGTCAGTGGTCGCTGGTACTACGACCTTCAGGGGCCAGACAACGACTGGCGGGTAAAGGGTGAGGTAAGGCTTCCTTCCTCCACCCCTATACGCATTAACGCAGAAGGCGACGCCCAAGGGTGACCACCCTGAACTGCTTCCATTGCGGAGAACCAGCGGATGGCGAACCCCCGATCACCCTGGAACTGCAGGGACAGCAAAGGCATTTTTGTTGCCAGGGTTGCAAGGCTGTGTGTCAGACCATCCACCAGGAGGGTCTGACCGGTTTCTATGAGTTTCGCACCGAACCCGCCGTTACGCCAAGAGAGCTGACCCGGTCAGAACTCGATCGTATCCGGGAACTGGATCACTCCCTGGTCCAGCAAGCCTTTGTGGCACCAGTCAAGGCTGGCCAGGAGGCACAGCTGCTGATCGGCGGTATTACCTGCGCCGCCTGCATCTGGCTGCTTGAGAATCACATGAAGCAGCAGCCAGGCGTGCAGAGCTTTACCGTAAACCACACCACACAGCGGGCTCGCCTGGTCTGGGCATCGGACAAGGCACGTCTCAGCGACCTTCTGATTGCCATCCACGAACTTGGCTACACCGCCCGCCCCTATCAGGCAGACGAAGCCGAACAGGCGCTCAAGGCAGAGCACCGCTCGATGCTCATTCGTCTGGCGGTGGCCGGGATCGGTTCCTTCCAGAGCATGATGCTGGCCTTTCCCCTGTACTTTGAGCTGGTCAGTGATCTTTCCACAGATTTTGTGGATTTTTTCCGCTGGTTCAGTCTGCTGGTTGCCACGCCGGTGGTGTTCTACAGTGCTCGCCCATTCTTTACCAATGCCCGCCGGGACCTGCTCTCCCGTCATCTGACCATGGACGTACCGGTGGCCATCGCCATCGGGCTTGCCTACGGCGCAAGCGCCTGGATCACGTTGATCGGCGGCGAGGAAGTGTATTTTGAATCCGTATGTATGTTCACCTTCTTCCTGCTGCTGGGCAGATACATTGAAGTTCAGGCTCGCTATCGCGCCGGGCTGAGCGGTAATGCCCTTGCGGGCTTCCAGCCTTCTGTCGCGGCGCGGGTCCTGAACGGTGAGGCAGAAATCATCGCCATTCACCAGGTACAACCGGGTGATGTGATCCGGGTTCGACCAGGGGAAACGCTACCTGTGGATGGCAAAATCGTCTCGGGGGAGTCTACCCTGAACGAAGCCGCTCTCACCGGTGAATACCTTCCAGAAACCCGCAAGCCGGGCGACACCGTTCATGCCGGCAGCGTAAATGGGGAAAATCCGCTCGACATCCGCGTCACCCATGCCGGGGCCCAGACCCGGCTGTCCGGCATCTTGCGAGTTCTGGATCGCGTACAGTCCGAAAAGCCGCCGGTGGCCCGAATGGCCGATCGCATTGCGGGCAAGTTCGTTGGCCGCGTGCTGATACTGGCACCAGTGGTCTGGGCAGGCTGGTGGCTGGCCGGCGCCGACAACGCCTTCGATATCACGCTTTCCGTACTGGTGGTTACCTGCCCCTGCGCCCTGTCGCTGGCTACGCCAACGGCGATCACATCTGCCACGGTGCGCCTGAGAAAGCTTGGTTTCCTGCCTACTCGCGGTCACACCCTGGAATCCATGAACACCATCGATACCGTGGTGTTTGATAAAACCGGGACTCTGACCCGGGGAGAACTCAGCCTGACCGATCAATCGGTGTTCGGCAGTCTGGATCAGGACACCTGCATCCGGATCGCCGCAGGGCTGGAGAAGCATTCAGAACATCCGATTGCCAGGGTATTCCACGAGCAGCCTTCGCTAACCGTCAGCCAGGTGAGTAACCACCTGGGCGGTGGCTTGTCCGGGCTTTACCATGGCCGGGCGGTCTACATCGGGCACAAAGCCTTTGTCGCCGAGCACACGTCAGCAATTGCGCCAGAAGGTGAAGACGCCCAAGGCATGGAAATCTGGCTCGCGACAGACAAGGAATGGCTGGCACGCTTCCGGCTGGATGACAAGATACGGGAAGACGCGTCACAAGCCTTGCAAGCGTTACGGAAATCCGGAATCGAGACCTTGCTGCTTAGTGGGGATCGCTCCGGCCACGTACAACAGGTGGCTCATGCACTGGGCATTGACCGAGCCATTGGTGAAGCCTCACCGGAGCAGAAGCTGGAAGTACTGGAACAGCTTCGCGCGGACGGGCACCGGGTGATGATGGTGGGTGACGGATTGAATGACCTGCCCTCCATGGCCGGAGCCGGTATTTCAGTGGCTATGGGTACAGCGGCAGACCTGACTCAACTGAAAGCCGACGCGGTACTGCTGAATGGCCAGTTGAATTCCCTGGTCGCCGCGATTGAAACCAGCAAGCAAACCCGGAAAATCATCCGTCAGAATATGATCTGGGCGTTCGGCTACAATGTCTGCGCCCTGCCCCTGGCCGCAGCGGGCCTGGTGGCCCCCTGGCTTGCTGCCATCGGCATGTCCCTGAGCTCACTGATCGTTGTGCTGAACGCCTTACGACTCAGCCGGTCCAACAAGAGCACAGCGCATCCGGAGGCCACCCTTGGCGCACCGAAAGCAGCCTGATACCTTGGGCCATACACTTATGAACAGGAGGTTATCGTGCAGATTGTCATGATACTGGTTCCGCTTATGCTCATCCTAGTGGCGCTGGGCGTCCTTCTGTTTTCCTGGGCCGTCAAGAACGGGCAGTACGATGACATGGACGGCCCCGCTCATCGCATTCTCTACGACGATGACAAGGATATGATTCCCAAGGAAGCCCGCCGTAACGAGTCGAAACCTGACGGCCAGAAAGACGAAGCGGAGCAAACCGATAACGATACCGACAAGGGCTGACAGGATAGCGGATGCAGCCTGAACTCTATCTGAGCTACCCCAGTGCCTTCCTGATAGGACTGCTCGGCAGCACCCATTGTCTGGGCATGTGCGGTGGCATCAGTGCATCACTGTCCATGGCCTTGCCCGTCGGCCAGGGCTTCCGCTTTCGGCAGACCCTGCTATTGCTGGCATTCAACTTTGGCAGGATTGCCAGCTACGCCCTGATCGCAACCCTGATTGCCCTGCTCAGCACCAGCGCCGCCAGCCAGTGGCGAGGTGCCGGATTGGCCCTGATGACCCTGGCCGGATTGCTGCTGATCATGATGGGGCTGTCTATGGGGCAATGGTGGCAGGGTATTCGCTACGTTGAACGGGTGGGGGCGCCGGCATGGCGCTTCCTGTCGCCGCTTACCCGCAAATTGCTGCCGGTTCACAATGGCGGCCAGGCCCTTGCTCTCGGTGCCTTGTGGGGATGGCTGCCCTGCGGCCTTGTTTACAGCACACTGGGATGGGCGGCGCTCCAACCAACCGTCAGCAGCGCCGCTCTCACGATGATGTTCTTCGGACTTGGAACCCTGCCGTCGATGTTGGCGACGGGCTTCGCCGCCAACTGGATAAGAGGCCTGAAAAGCAACCAGAGCTTCCGCAAGCTCAGTGGCCTGCTGTTAATCCTGTTTGGCCTCTGGACGCTGCCTTTCCAGGCCCTGCTGAATCACTGACGATCAGAGATTCAGTACATCCAGCCGGCCAAAATCCTGCTGGGGCTCCGCGGTTTGAACGGCCTGACGCTTGCCGCCAAGACGCCGCCCTTCCCTGAAGTCATATAATTCCGGATCGGCCAGGTGCGACGGCTCGACATTGCAAAGGGCCCGGAACATGGTTTCCAGACGGCCAGGATGCTGTTTGTCCCAGGTCTGGAACATTTCCTTGATGACCTGTCGCTGAAGGTTTTCCTGGGAGCCGCATAGATTGCAGGGAATGATCGGAAATTCCCGAAGTGACGCGTAACGGGCAATATCCTTCTCCCGGGCATAGGCCAGAGGACGAATAACCGTATTGCGGCCATCGTCGCTGTGGAGCACCGGTGGCATGGATTTGAGTTTGCCGCCGTAGAACATGTTGAGGAACAGGGTTTCCAGCAAATCATCCCGGTGATGGCCCAGGGCAATCTTGGTTACACCATGCTCCTCGGCGAAATTGTAGAGGATGCCCCGTCTCAGACGTGAACACAGCCCGCAAGTGGTCTTCCCTTCAGGCACTTTTTCCTTAACAATACTGTAGGTGTCTTTCTCGATGATGTGATACTCGATACCCATCGACTCAAGATAGTCCGGCAGGACATGCTCGGGGAAACCCGGTTGTTTCTGGTCCAGGTTCACGGCAATCAGTTCGAAACGCACTGGCGCACTCTTCTGCAGATTGAGCAGAATATCGAGCATGGCGTAGGAGTCTTTGCCGCCGGACAGACAGCACATCACCTTGTCTCCGGCTTCAATCATCGAGAAATCAGCAATCGCCTGCCCAACTTCACGGCGCAGACGTTTCTGCAATTTGTTAAGCTCCAGTTTCTGGCGACGTTCGTAATCAGAAGCCGGTGTCTTCTCAGGGCTGGCAGTCATTGCTTCGGGCATTCGTTTTCACGCTCACAAGGTAAGTGAGCGGGCAATTATACGCGCCACAAACCATCAGGGACAGGATAGCAACATGGATATGTTGAAATTGACTTCACCACAAGCCACGGGCAAGCGCGCGCTCAACCGTATCCGAAATCGTCATGCCATTCTCAGGGCGGCCAGAGACTGTTTTCAGGAACACGGTTACGACAACACCACCATTCGGGACATTGTCCGCAGAACCGGTCTCGCCGCCGGCACCTTCTACAACTACTTTTCCAGCAAACAGGATATCTTCGCGGCCCTGCTCAGCGATTTCCTGACCTCGCTCAACAACGACATGAGCCAGCAGCGACAATCTGCATCCTCAACCCAGGAATTTGTCTACCGTGCCTATCTGGCGCTCTACAGTGCCACCGCGAAAGATCCGGTGGTGTATGAACTGGCCCATCAGAATCAGCGCGCCCTGAGAAACCTGTTCGGCTCAGATATTCTGGGCCTGACCATGCTGTCCCTTGAGGAAGACGTTCGCAACGCCATGACCCGTGGGCTGCTGCCGGCAGTCGATGCGGACTATCTTTGCGCCGCGTTTTTTGGCGTGGCCTACGACACCAGCATGCTGGTGGCCAGGCGGGCACACCAGAAGCCGGAACTCGCCCAGGACGAAGCCAGAACAGCGGCTGAGTTTTCCACCCAGCTGTTTGTGGGCGGCTTCCCGGCCCTGACCAGGCTTTCAAGCGAAGGCTGACTGGCATACCATGATGGCCATGACCATCTCCGCAGATAACCAGAGATTCGATGACTCACCCGAAGCCCGTGGTGAAGAGCGCAGCTGGCTACAGCAACAGGTCCAGCACCTGTTGGTTGCCGTGGAGCACGAGCTGCGGGCCGCAGGCCCAGCCGGGCTATCCGAGCTGGAGCTGATTCGGGCCTTGCAGGGCCAGCGCTGGAGCCTGATTGGCACCGTCGACTTTCACGAGCCCGATCGGCTGTACCCGGTGCACTTCCTGCTGTTCCACGTACTCTACCGTCTGCGCGATCAGATTGCCCTGGAGGGCGAGAGCCTGAATATCTCTCCGCTTCGGCTCAGTATCGGGCAAATGGTGACGCGCACCGAATCAACGGCACTGCCGGATTCTACCGACGCCCTGCGTGAGTTCTATCTGGATCTGTCACAGTACTTTCTCTCCGAAGCCGCCATTCAGGAAATGATGGACAACTTCTGGGCCGGCAACACCCTGTCCCGGCCCGAGCACTCGGAAGCCGCCGAGGCGGCCAGGACGCTGGGTTTCGATGAATTACCGGGGCAGTTCGCTACCGTCAAGAAGCGCTTCCGTAAACTCGTGATGCGTGCGCACCCGGACCGGGGCGGTGATACCGGAGAAATCCAACAACTGAATCAGGCCTTCTCGGTTCTGAAAGCCCATTACGCCTAAATCATCCTACGAGATCCCGTGTGTCAGGAAACAAGACCATGCTTCGAATAAACAAACTGATTGCGTATCCCCTGATCAGTGCCCTGTTGCTGGCCGGAACACAGGCTCAGGCCGACCTGGTGGTTCTGCAGTATCACCACGTGGATGACAGTACACCTCCGGCGACCAGCACGTCCCGATCATTGTTTGAGGCGCAGATGAACATGATCCGGGATCTTGACCTTGACGTGGTGCCGCTGGAAGCCGGCACCAGGGCGGCACTGGCCGGCGAACACCCTGACACCAATGAAGTGGCCATTACTTTCGATGATGCCTATGAATCCGTCCATACCTTTGCTGCGCCGGTACTGGACAGGCTCGGGCTTCCATACACTGTCTTCGTCAATACTGACGCAGTGGGCGCCAAGGGTTACATGACCTGGGAGCAACTCCGCACAATGGCAGACAACGAGCTGTCGACCATCGCCAATCACAGTACGGATCACGCTCACCTGGCACGCAGACGGGGTGAACCCGAAGAGGCATGGGAAAACCGGATTACCAGCAGCCTGGACGAGGCTCAGCAAGAGCTGAAGAACCGTCTTGGCGTGGAGGAACCTCTGTTCGCCTATCCCTACGGCGAATTCGATCAAGCCCTGGAACAGAAGCTCAGCGAGAGAGGCTGGCTTGGATACGGGCAACAATCGGGAGCTATCGGACAATACTCAGGTAAAACCCGTCTGCCCCGTTTCCCCATGGCCAATGCCTACGGCCAATTGGGCAGTCTGAAAGACAAACTGATGAGCAAGGCTTTTCCGGTACCGGCCAAAGACCTGCCCGACGGGGTGTTCGAGCAGAATCCGCCGCGTTTGAGGTTTACGCCCACCGATGCCATCAGCCCCTCCCGGCTTACCTGTTTCGCGTCCGGACTCGGTCGAATCAATTTTGAAGTGGTGGGAGATAGCATAGAGGTGCAGGCACCCAAAGCCATCAACAGCCGTCGGTTCCGATACAACTGTACCCATCCGGCGGGTAACGGCAGCTTCTACTGGCTGTCCCAGCAGTGGTTGAATCTGGACGCACCGGAAGACTGATGGTCGCCATCACTCCTCAAATGTCGTGATGCCAATTTCTCCGGTTTCAACGTGTGGAATCGCTTTGGGCGTGTCGCCCGCTTCCGTCACCGTTTGCCCAGCCAGGTCTTCCGGGCGGGTGAATACCACCAGCCAGCGCTCGCCCTGGCCGGGAAACGCCGGCACCCAGCTTTCCAGATACCCGCGACGGCGCCAGTTTTCCGGTTCGTAGTTCATAACCAGGTCCGTCACAATCCGCACGGGCTGAAAGTCCTTGTCGAGAAATGCCAGGCTTGGTACCAGCACGCCATTGTGGGCGTAGGAACGCAGCCGCATCACAAACCCGGGGACAAAGGTACTGGATGGCAGGGCAATCAGCCGATAGGGCGAATCACCCGTACTGAAACGGTGGCGGGGCGTGTCTTCCTCAAAATCAACACCAAACTCACGGCCTTCCTGCCACTGCAGGAAATCCCGGGCTGGCAGGGTCTGGCAACAGCTTTCGGCAAATACCCGGAAAAACGAATCCGTTTCCTCAATCCCCAGTATGGCAAAGGCGTCGGGATCATAGCCCTCAACCGGCGTATGGTCATCTACAGTGACCGGCAGGTATACGCTGGCATCGCTAAGCATGACCGGCGCCTGATCCGCCTGTTTCTGCTCTTCGGTTCGCATATCCGGGGTGTAATAGCTGACACGGACAATGCCGTCGGCATCACGCCATGTGAAATAGGGTTGCCGCTGGCCAGGCCGGATAAACCCTTTTTTCGCCAGCTCCTCACCATCCGGATAATTCTCGGTGGTGTATTCGAGGTTTTCTTCCAGCTTTGCGGCGGCGCCCCGGTCGCTGCCAGAGGTCGGCCGATAAGCCTCAGACCCGGTGGCTTCGCCTGAGATGGCGACGGACTTGGCATCCGGCTTACTTGGGGTAATGTCTTCGCGCTGGGCGTCGGGAATCCGGGAATAACGCACCCTGCCCTGCTCATCCACCCAGGAAAAGTAGCCTTCCCGCTCGGCAACGCCGCTGCTTCCGGTCTGGCAACCTGCCAGCAACACGAGCGCAAACATATAGCCCGGTAGGCCACGGTATCGGCCAAGTCCCATCACAACCCCCTGTCAGCCCTGCCAGGATCAGAATTTGGTTCGGAAACTCAAGCCTGCCATCACCACCCGCAGGGAAGTCTTGATGGTGAGGTCGGCATAGGGGTTATAGATGATGTTGGTGATGTTGTCGCAGTTCACGTTGCAACTGGTGTCGGCCGGAATGGTCTCAATCGATTGCAGATACGACAGGTTCATATCAATTTCCGTGTCCTTGTCCCACTTGTACCCCATGCCAATACTGTACAGGTTCGCGCCCCCGAATGGCGCCATAATCGAGCGCTGGTCGTCCGGAATAACCGAGTCCCGGATTTCCACCCCAGCCCGCAGATCCAGACGAGATGATGCATGGAACTCAACACCAAAAGCCCAGTTCCACTGGCTCTTGAAACCCAACGGCAAGCGCAGGGTATCCGAGGTGGCATTGTCCGGCGACAGAATGCGTGCCGCGTTCAGGAACTCGAGGTTACGATCAAACTGGAAATTGAAGGCATCCCACTGGGCAAAATCCGTCCAGCCCACATCCGCGTTCACGGTCAGCTTGGGATGAACATCCACGCTGATACCGGTCTGAAAATGTTGTGGGTAAACCAGATCCATACTGACATTGCCCGCCTCCCGCGGTGCACCTGAGGGCAGGCTCAGAATGGCTGATGATATGGCGCCCAGAATAGAGCCATTCACACTCTGCCAGAATCCGGACCAGTCATCGGTGTACTGTATCTCGAACTGCCCCTTGAGGTTCATGTCGGCTTCTGAGGTATAACTGGCCCCCCAGCGGAACCAGTCCGTCGGCTCCCACATAACGCCCAGGGCGTAGGTGGGTGAGATGGTTTCCTGCAGATTCAGGCTCATGGCCCCGATATCGTCCCAGGGGCCGACATTACCGCCGCACAACGCAAGCCAGGGCTGCAGGGGCTCGTCACCGCTTTCACAGTTAAAGGCATCCTGCAGAACCTCTGCCACCCCCATCAGCAGGTTTGGTGCCCGCATGTACTGGTCCGCTGCAAAGCCGAAATGCGAGAGATGAATGCCCGCACCCACAGACCATTCATCATTGATTTCATATCCAATGGTAGGTGACAGGTAGGTTGTCCGCTGGAGGGTGGCCGCCTGGGGCTGGTAGCGACCGGGGTCGTTTTTATCCCGGTAGAAGCCCGCCGCCATCGGCAGATAGAAAGCGTTGGCGAACGTCAGCTTCGACCCCGGCGGTTTTATACTGATGCCGGCTGACGGCGCAACGGCGGGGCCAGGGGGCATCCGAAGAATGCCGTAACCCGGCACATAAAGCGCCACGTTGTTGGTATGACTACTGCTGTTCGCAATCGGGTCGCGCTGCTCTCCGGTTAAAGGGTCCTTTTCGAGCCCGCTGATTCCGAATACCTCGTAGTCTTCATCTGCGTAGAAGTCGGCGTCGATATCCAGATAGATGCTGAGGAGGTTCACCTCAAGCTGGCGCCCGTCAAGTTTGGTCAGGCCTGCTGGATTGTAGTGAATGGCCATCAGTCCCGGGGGATCTGCTGTAACGGCGTTACCCAGTGCCAGCGCCTTCGGGTGTATCGTCAGGTTCTGCGTCATCTGTGCCTGGGCCCCGCAGGAAACGCCTGCGACCATGGCGGCGGCCAGAAGATGTCGCTTGTGACTAGCTTGTCCCATGAAATCCTTCCCCTTCCCTTGAAACGTCCTCGATTTCAATCACTCTTTGAGGCCAGAGAAATTGATGGGCAGGGATACACCCAGGGAGAAGTCCGGCGCGTCCTCCGTCAAACCGATCCCGAGGCTGGTATTCACAATGGTCATATCGCTGAGACGGGTGCCCAGCGACATACTGAGGAAGCCAGTCATCTGGTCCTGGGCCACGGCCTGGTCACCGTTGGAGAAGGTCAGCACCGTCTCGTCGCTGTAGCTGAGCTGGCCAGACACACTGAGAGAGATGTCATAGGAAAGGGAATAGGCAAAACCCAGAGAACCGGACAAGCCGAACCCTGGTTCCACCTCCTGCAGCAGCCGGGCGCCCCGAACCTGTTCCAGACCGTCGACCGTGAGGTTGTAGGTTGCGCTGACCGAGCCAAAGACCACCACCGGGTCCAGTACCTTCGACATACTCAGGCCACCGCCCACGGAGTAATAGCCACTGCCGGTGGACAACTGCTCGTTGATGTCGATTTCGTAGGGACTGACGCCGGTTTTACTGTTCAGGGTGCCAAAGAAGGTGGTCGACATCTTGCCAGGCACATAGGCAAACGGCTGCCAACGTCCGGTGAAGGAGATATCGCCGAAGTCGTAAACGTTCAGCTCGTCCTGGGTGTCGTACTTCACTACCAGTGGAACACGGGTGCCGATGGTCAGGTTATCCAGTAACCCGTAATCGTAGGAAAAGGCGTTTGTGAAGTTATGGGTGGCCGATGGAACAACGTCCAGATTACGCACCGAGCCGTTCGATATCGCCAGATCCAGCCGTTGGTCGCCGGTATAGGAATAATCGAACGAATAGTTCAGGGAGTGGGTGCCCTTCTTCTGCAGTGAGTAGTTCTTTTCGGCAGCCTGGAACACTTCCTCCAGCTGTTTGGTAGAATCCTCATCCCCTTCCTGACGCGCCAGTGCTTCCCGCGCCTGATCCACATTCCCTTCCTGAGCCATGGCCATGCCCGGAAGCAGACCAGCCGCGGAAACAAGGATAAAACCTCGCACAAACCAACGATTCATCCTGACTCCCTACTTTTTTTTGTTTTATTCCTGCCCGATCAAACAACCGGGAAAATTAATGACGACGGTAATGGAGCTGTTTGCGGGTATTTTCCACGCTACCGTCCGGATTGTTCTTCTGGCGTTCCAGCAAGTTCTGAATGCGTCTCTCCGTTGACTCGTGGAACGCTGGAATCTGCTGCATGGCCAGCAGAGTCATTGTCTGGTCATCCACAAAGCGCAGGTCTTCCTCTTTCAACTCAAGGTTATCCAGGGGTTTGTCGCTGCCCGGGAAGACAATGAACAGTACGTTGTCGTCCCACTTCTCCTGAAACTGCGCCACGGTGAAGGAAATATTGCCAACCGCCGGGTCTGCAAGGTAAACACGCCCGTCCCGGATGGTTCTCAGCACCACAAAGTGCTTGAAACCGGCGTGATCAATGGGAACGATTGCCGGATGGTCCAACTCCATCAGGTCCTCGATTTCTGCCTTGAAACCGCCAGAGGGATAGCCAAGGGCTGTGACCAGCCGCTTCATATCAAGCATGGAAAAAGCGCGGCGCTCAACGATGCGCTCGCTCTCACCGTAGTGCAGCAAACCTTCCATCACCTGGCGTTCGGTCAGAGACCGGCCAACATAGAAGTTGAGTACCGTGGTCAGGGCTGCGCTGCCGCAACTGTAGTCGTACGCCTGACGAACGATATTGCGGAATTTCTGCTCTACCAGGGGTTCGACCCGGGTGTCCCATCGAAGCTCGACAGGGCTGGCATCCACCTTCTGCTCCAGAACAATCGTGCCACGATCGAATGGCTCGACCTCGGTGGCTTCCTGCACCATGGTGAACGTGAGAATGGATCCGGCCAGCACCAGCAGCATTTTGGAAAGTCCCTGTTTTTATTAGACGTGCAACTTATCGGGTTACATGTTGTTACCGTACGATACCGAAATCGCAACTGGCTTAAAGATAACTGTGCCTCAAATCTGTCGCTGCAGAAGGGGCCTCCGGGAACCGGTATGAGAACTGGTTCAAGACCGGAGGCAAAGCCATGAAGTGGCGGGGAGCATCAGAGCGAGAACACCAGCCCCAGCAACCCGTATGTGATGAGAGTGACGACCACAATGCCCATCAGATTCAGGGCAAAACCCGCTTTGATCATGTCCGAAATCTGCATGTGGCCGCTGGAGAAGACAATCGCGTTAGGCGGCGTGGCCACCGGCATCATGAAGGCGCAGCTGGCTGCAATCGCGGCGGGAACCGTCAGTAGCAACGGAGAGACGTCCTGCGCCATGGCCAGAGCTCCCAGCAATGGCAGGAAGGCGGCGGCAGTAGCGGTATTGCTGGTGACTTCGGTCAGGAAGATAATTACAGAAGCCACAATTACCATCATGACGATGGTTGGCAATACACCAGCCACGCCCAGACTGCCGGCGATCCATTCCGCAAGACCGGAGCTGCTGATTACCCCCGCCATCGCCAGGCCACCGCCGAAGAGCAACAGTACTCCCCAGGGCAATTTGTTGGCGGAATCCCAATCCAGCACAAACGTGCCTTGACGGACATCTACCGGGATAAGGAACATGGCGATCGCTGCCGCGATCGCGATGCCGGTATCACTCAACCAGGGCATCAGACTGGCAGACAACAGCGGGCGAAAAATCCACGCCGTTGCCGTGATGACAAATACCACGGCCACCAAACGCTCTCCCCGGCTCATGACTCCGAGTTTGGCCAGTTCATCTCGGATCATCTGCCCGCTGTCCGATGCCTGACCAATCCCGAAATCCCTCCGGGTCAACCACCACCAGGTCAGCACCAGCATTACCAGAGTGATCGGAATCCCCAGTACCATCCACTGGGCAAAGCCTACCGAGATGCCCTGGTTTTCACTCAGATAGGCCGCCAGCAAAGCATTGGGCGGGGTCCCGATCAGAGTCGCAATACCACCAATGCTTGCAGAGTAGGCGATGGCCAAAAGCAGCGCTGTTGCATACTTCCGAACACCCTCCGGGTTCGAGTTGTCCATCATAGCTACCACGGACAAGCCAATGGGCAACATCATGATGGCGGTTGCGGTATTACTCACCCACATGCTCAAAAAAGCCGTCGCCAGCATGAAGCCGGCAATCTGTCGCTTGGGCTGATCGCCCATGGCTTTGAGCGTCAGCAAGGCAATACGCCGATGAAGATTCCATCGCTGCATCGCCAGGCCCAGGGTAAACCCACCAAGAAACAGGAAGATGATCGGATTGGCATAAGGTGCCGTGGCCTGTCCTATGGTGCCGAGACCAAGCGCCGGCACCAGAACAATGGGCAACAGGGCTGTGGCCGGAATCGGTATCGCCTCGGTGGACCACCAGGTCGCCATCAACAGCATCAGCCCCAACGCCGCCCAGGCATCAGCGCCCATGGAGCCCGGTGCAGGCAAGACCAGCGTTGCCACGAGGAACGCCGCCCCCAGAATCAGGCCGATTACCTGACTCTTCGGCAGCCCGGAACGGGATCCGTCGTTGCGTTGCACTTCAGCCATTGTTCATCCTGTAGCTTTGTGTTGAGGTTGTCAGTCTGCCGCGCAATCTACACAAACCGTGGTATATGGCAATACCTGAAGCCGCCTGGGGTCAATGTCATTACCGCACTGCTCGCACTCGTCGCCGATTCCCTGATCAATCCGCTCAAGGGCGTGATCAATCTGCTGGAGTTCCGCCCGCGTTTCCGCTTCCAGGGAATCCACTACCTCATCGTTCTGGGTCTGGCTCGCCTGCTCTTCGAAATCCTTTTCCAATGCACCCGCTTCCCGGCGCTGATGCGCCTGGTAGCGGGACAGCCTGGCTTCAAGGTCTGCTTTCAGGGTTTCCAGCTCGGATTTTCGGTTTGCCATCGGATGTCTCCCGGATCTATCTGTTATCAGATTAACTATAGACTAGGAGATAGGGTGAAAGCCGGTTTGACGCCTGTCAAAATCATGTCATCGAAGCTGAGCTAAACTACCTGTTCCGACAATCACTACAAAGGAGTTGTAACGAATGAATCAGGATATGATCAACAAGGCCAACCGCCTCAACGAAACCCTTTTCACCCAGTTCAGCAAGGCCGCCGAGATGCAGATGGATGCGTTTCGTCGTTATGCCGATGTTGCCATGGACCAGGCTCGAAAAGTCGCCGAAGTTCGCGATCTGGATGGGCTGAAGCAACTGACCACCGACCAGGCTGAGACCCTCAAATCCCTGAGCGACCAGTTCACCCAGGACTGGAAAGCCTGGCAGGATTACTTCAGCGAAACCCGTGATCAGGTGCAGAAGGTCTTCGAACAGGAATCGAGCGAACCAGCCAAAGAGAAAGCACCAGCCGCCAAGGCCAGCGGTTCCAAATCGGCAGCCTGACAAGCAACACCAAAACCGGTCGGAATGGCACTCATTCCGGCCGTTTTTTTTATTCAGAGGCAGGAGAGCCCCATGTTCGGTCTGGATTTCGTGAGCAAAACCGCCACCCATCTGGTGAAGACCTTTGAGGACAACGTCCGCCAGGGCCAGCAACAGCTGGAAAAGTGGCTCGGTGACACCGGCATGATGGAGGACACCAAACTCTCCACACTGAGCGAAATCTCGGACGCCTACCGGACCATGGCCGAGGATCTGCTGCTACACCCGCTGCGGTTCGCCAGTGCTGAAATTGATCTTGCCCGCAAACACCTGGGGCTGGCTCGCTATACCCTGACCAGAATTACCGGCAAACCGATGGAACCGGTTGCCGAGCCAGATCCAGACGACCGGCGCTTCATGGCGGAGGACTGGCACAAGCATCTGTCCTTCGATGTGCTCCAACAGGCCTATCTGATCAACTCCCGAGCCTTTCTGAACTGGGTTGAAGGCATGGAGGGTCTGCCCGGCCCGGGTCGTGACCAGATGCTGTTCTACGCCCGCCAGCTGACGAGCGCGCTATCGCCATCCAACTACCCGCTGACCAATCCCGAGGTTCTGCGGATAACCTGGGAACGCAAGGGCATGAACCTGGTGGACGGCGCCCGCAACCTGGTAGACGATCTACGGCAGAACCCGAACCTGTTCAACGTCGCCATGACCGACCGTTCAGCCTTTGAGGTGGGCGGCAACCTGGCAACAACACCTGGCAAAGTGGTGTACCAGAATGAACTGATGCAATTGATCCAGTACTCGCCAACAACAGACACCGTGGCCCAGCGCCCGCTTCTGATCGTTCCTCCCTGGATCAACAAGTACTACATTCTCGACCTCACCGAACGCAATTCCTTCATTCGCTGGCTGGTAGACCAGGGCCAGACGGTGTTTGTGATTTCCTGGCGGAATCCCGGGCCAGCCCAGAAAAACAGGGGCTGGGACGACTACATGGAGTTAGGCCCGCTGGCTGCCATTGATGCCGTCACTGAAGCGACCGGCGAGCAACAGATGAATGCCATCGGCTACTGCATTGGCGGCACCCTGCTCGGAACCACGATGGCCTGGCTGGCGAAAAAGCAACGTAACCCGATCGTCAGCACCACCTATCTGACCACCCTGCTGGATTTTTCAGACCCTGGCGGCATCGGCGTTTTCATTAACGATCACTCAATCCGCGGCATCGAACGCACCATGGAGCGCAAAGGCTATCTGGATGGCCGGGCCATGGCCTTTACCTTCAATCTGCTGCGGGAAAACGATCTGTTCTGGTCGTACTGGACCAACAACTATCTCAAAGGCCTGAAACCCAAAGCGTTCGACCTGCTGTACTGGAATACCGACGGCACCAACCTCCCCGCCAGAATGCACAGCTACTACCTTCGGGAAATGTACCTGCATAACCGGCTGGTGCAGCCGGATGCCCTGACGATTGCGGGTGAAAGCATTGATCTTTCCGCCATCAGGGTACCTTCCTTCTTCCTTTCCGCCCGCCAGGACCATATCGCTAAATGGAAAACGACTTATCGGGGCGCCGGGGTTTACGGCGGCGATGTGCGATTCGTTCTGTCCGGTTCCGGCCATATTGCCGGGGTCATTAATCCCCCTTACAAGGAAAAATACGGGTACTGGACCAATAACCAATTGCCAGGCTCGCCGGATGACTGGTTTGATAGCGCAGAACATCACCCTGGATCCTGGTGGCCACACTGGCGTGAATGGCTGGCGACATTCGAGGGAGAGCAAGTTCAGCCCCGTCAGCCCGGGGAAGGCCCGCTTGAGGCGATTGAGGACGCGCCTGGAAGCTACGTAAAAGTTAAGGCATCGGAAGCCGGGGGTTGATAGACTTCAATATAAATGAGCGAAGGTTCACTTTTACCGAATTCTTCGCAACAGACCGACCAAGAATAACAGGAGTGCCCATGGGGCAGCCGCTTCCGATATCACGCATTATGCACACGGGCGTCCTGCTTCAGTGTGGGCTGGACACAACCATTGCCGATGCGGCTGCCCGGATGTCCGAAACCTCGGTCAGTTCCATTTTGATTACCGACGGCGGAACGGTTGTTGGTATCTGGACCGAGCATGACGCCCTGGCGATCGACTTTACAGACCCTGAAACATTCCAACAGCCGGTAAGTACAGTGATGAGCTCACCTGTGCTGTCCTTACCCGAGACACTCGATGCCGGTGAAGCCGCGGTTCGTTTACGCGATACCGGAAAACGCCATTTTCTGGTGACCAACAGTAGCGGCAAACCGGTCGGAATCCTGTCCCAGACCGACCTGGCCCTCAACCAGGGCCTGGAACCCTACTTGCGACTGCGGGAAGTGCGGGCGGCCGTACCGCGCCCGCCACTGGTGGTTCGGGGCGACCAGTCTCTGGCGGAAGTGGCCAGTTACATGCATCGCCATCATGCCGATGCGGTGGTGGTCGATTGCGACGAAGAAGGTTTGGGGATTCTGACCGAGCGGGATATGGTCCGGTTTATTGCACGCCACACCAGCAACACCCTGGTCAATGAATTGGCAACCCGGCCTCTGCTCACCGTAAACGAAGAAGACCCGCTGATTCACGCCCGCGATCTGCTGATAGATCATCGCATCCGCCATCTTGCCGTGGTCAATCAGCTTGGAGAGGTTACCGGCCTGATCGGTTACCACGACATGCTGACCGGCGCTGAGCAGATGTATCTGGACGATCTTCGCGAAGCCCTCGAACAAAGGGATCAGGCCCTGGCCAAATCGAGGCGAACCCTGCAACTGGCGGAGCGGGTCATTGAATCGTCTTTTGAAGGCATAATGGTGACCGACAAAGACGTCTGCATTGAATTCGTCAACCCGGCATTCACCCAACTGACCAGTTATACTGCCGAAGAGGTCATCGGTCGGTCACCGGATCTGCTTTCATCCGGGCGCCACGACAGCGAGTTCTACCGGCGCATGTGGAATTCCCTGGAAACCCACGGCTACTGGCGCGGAGAAATCTGGAATCGCCGAAAAACCGGTGAGCTTTATCTGGAACTACTGACCATTACGGCAATCACCGACGATGACGGCAATACCACACATTACGCGGGCCTGTTCACGGATATCACGCAAAATCGCAGGAACGAGGAACAGATCCGACAGCTAGCCTACTACGATGCCCTCACCGGTGTGCCAAACCGACGATTGCTGGAAGACCGGCTGGAGCACGCCATTCGCCATGCCCATCGCAAGGAAATGCTGCTTGCAGTGATGTTTATGGATCTGGACCGTTTCAAGGAAGTGAACGACACCCTGGGCCATGCTGTCGGAGATGACCTGCTGCTTCAGTTCACCGCCAGGGTAAAAGACTGTCTGCGGGAAGACGACACCCTCGCCCGACTGGGGGGCGACGAGTTCATTGTGCTGTTACCGGAGATGGAACGGCTATCCGACGTGTTTGCCGTGGCCGACAGGCTGATTGAAGCAAACAAACGGCCCTATCAGATCAACGGCAACCCGATAAACGTGGGTTCAAGCATTGGCATCAGTCTGTATCCCGAAGATGGCACGACCGTACAGGAACTGATCAACGGCGCTGACATTGCCATGTATCGCGCCAAGCGGGATGGCCGGAACCGTTACAAGGTATTCAACCCAGAAGTCTGCCAGAGCGCCTGAACTCTGGCCGCCCCTCCCAACTCCCATCTTTACTGTTTTATATCAAGCCCCTACAAATTGTTACCAGAACTTCAACTTTAGTCCCATTGTTGCCCGGGCAGTATCCGCTGACACTTGAGTTGCCCAATAAACAATCAAAATAACTGTTTGCAACGCAGCCACACCCGCTGTGCTGCCGTTACGGAGGCCAACGTAAATGAGACCAAGGAACGCGCTGATCTTTGCGACTGTCCTGCTATTATCCAGCACGACCGTCCTCGCCGATACCCTCAAGATAGGTTTGAATTACCCGCAGACAGGAAGATACAAGGACCAGGGCCTTCAACAACGGCTTGGCGCCTATCTGGCGGTAGATGAAATCAACCAGGCCGGCGGCGTTATGGGCCAGCCCCTCGAACTGGTGATTCGCAATACCCGGGGTGAACCAGACCAGGGCGCAAAAAATACCGCCGAACTGATTGACCGCGAAGGCGCGCAGATGGTTTTCGGTGGTGTCTCCAGTGCCGTTGCCATTGCCTCCGGGAAAGCCGCCAGGGATCGCAACCGCATCTACTTCGGCACCCTCACCTACTCCAACGCCACCACCGGCACCGAGGGGCATCGTTATATGTTCCGGGAGCCCTACAACGCCTGGATGACGGCCAAAGCACTCAGCCAGTATCTCAATCGCAACCACGCCGACCAGAAGTTTTTCTACATCACGTCAGACTACACCTGGGGTTGGTCGGTGGAAGAATCGGTACGAAAGTTTTCCAACACCGAAAACACCGACGTGCACCAGGGTGTAAAAACCCCCTTCCCCCGGGCGCTGATCAATGATTTCCGCGCAGCGCTGGAACAGGCCCAGGAGAGCGATGCCAAGGTATTGATGATGGTATTGTTCGGCGATGACATGGTCCGGGCTCTGAACCTGGCCTATGAAATGGGTGTGACGGAAAAAATGCAGATCGTTGTGCCCAACCTGACACTGGGGATGGTCAGACAGGTTGGCCCGACCATCATGGAAGGTGTTGTTGGTGCCGCCCCCTGGGTCTGGAACCTGCCCTACGAGAACAACTACCAGCGCGGTAAAGACTTTGTTGAGGCCTTCTCAGGCCGCTATGAAATGCGCCCTTCATCATCCGCGGCCTCGGCCTACAGTATCGTTTACCAGTACAAGGAGGCTGTCGAACGGGCCGGCAGCACCAACACAGACGCCGTTATCCGGGCCCTTGAGGGGCATCGCTACAGCTTCCTGAAAGACGAACAGTACTGGCGCGAGTTCGACCACCAGAATGTCCAGACCGTCTACGTGGTTCGGATCAAACCCCGTGAAACCGTGGTGGCAGACCAGTTCAGCTCTGATTACTTCGAGATCATCGACTTCCTGCCCGGTGATGAAGCCGCACAAACCCGCGAAGAGTGGGAGCAGCGCCGCAAAGAGGCTGGTAAGCCCACCCGCCTGTGACCGGATCGCTTTACCGGGCCAGGCAGTTTCCTGATAATCGTTCCATCACAGGCGTTATGGGCGATTATCAGGAGCACTCAGGCAGTGGCAAATAACAAAGGACTGGTTTCAGGCAACCCTCACACTCCCCCCACTCAATGCGATGTACTGGTGGTCGGGGGAGGCGTAAACGGCACCGGGATTGCCATGGACGCCGCAGGCCGGGGGCTTCGGGTCGTTCTGTGCGAGATGAACGACCTTGCCTCCGCCACCTCGTCGAGCAGCAGCAAACTCATCCACGGCGGCCTGCGCTACCTGGAGCATTACGAATTCCGGCTGGTCAGGGAAGCACTCGGTGAGCGGGAGGCCCTGCTACGAAACGCACCCCACATCATGTGGCCGATGCGTTTTCGCCTGCCCCATCAGCCCCACCTGCGACCAGCATGGATGATCCGTACCGGCCTTTTCCTCTACGATCATCTGGCCAAGCGCGAACTGCTGCCCGGCTCCCGGTCTATTACCTTTGGCCCGGACTCGCCCCTGAAACCCGACATCAGCCGTGGATTCGAGTATTCGGATGGCTGGGTTGATGATGCCCGGCTGGTGGTACTGTCTGCTGGCAAGGCCGCTGAAAAAGGCGCAACCATATTGACCCGCACCCGCTGTAGCCGCGCCGAGCGCCGCAACGGGCAATGGCACGCCACCCTGGACGATCACCACAGGGACAAGCAGTACAACATCCGCGCCAAGGTGGTCGTTAACGCCACCGGCCCCTGGGTCAGCAGCCTGTTCGGTGAAAGCCTGTCTATGCCAGCTCCCAAGCAGATCCGCATGGTCAAGGGCAGCCACATCGTGGTACCCAGGCTCAATCAGGATACCGAAGCCTATATTCTTCAGAATCAGGACGAGCGCATTGTTTTCGTGATCCCCTACGAGGAACGCTTCTCCCTGATCGGCACCACCGATGTCGATTACGTGGGCGATCCGTCGCAGGCACGGATTTCCCCAGAGGAAACCGACTATCTGCTGTCGATCGTCAACCAATATTTCCGCCGGCAACTGTCCGCCAACGATGTAGTCTGGAGTTACTCCGGTGTTCGGCCGCTGATGGACGACGAGGGTGGCACCGCACAGTCTGCCTCTCGCGACTACTCATTCGAGGTTGATGATGAGGACTCGCTGCCCCCTTTGATCTCGGTATTCGGGGGCAAGATCACCACCTACCGGAAGCTCGCCGAAGCTGTGACCGATCAGGTCAGTCGCTATTTCCCCGGCTCCGGCCGATCCTGGACCCGAACGGCCGTGTTGCCCGGCGGCGACTTCAACACTCAGGAGCAACTGGCCACCGAACTCGCGGCCGATTTCCCCTGGCTGGACGATGCTGTAATCCATCGGTTTGTGCGAAGCTATGGAACCAGCAGCTACCAGATTCTGGAAGGCTGTCAGAGCATGGACGATCTCGGCCACTGGTTTACCGATACCCTGTCTCGTCGCGAGGTGGATTATCTGATGACCCACGAATGGGCAATCACACCAGAGGACCTGCTCTGGCGGCGGACAAAACAGGGCCTGTACATTAACCCGGAACAATACAGCGAGCTATCTGAGTATATGGCCCGGAGTGGCCAGGCCAGTTCAGAATGCTAGCAACTCTGGCCTGAATGGCCGGCACCACTTCCGCTTCAAACCAGGGATTCTTTCGCAACCAGAGGTTATTGCGGGGGCTGGGATGGGGCATCGGAATGACATCAGGCCAGAATTGTTGCCACTGCCGCACATTCTCGGTAACCGCGCGCCTTGCGCCGGGAATATGCCAGGCATGAGCATATTGACCGATCAGCAAGGTCAGGCGAATCTCCGGCAAGCGGTCGAGCAACGCCCGGCGCCAGGCCGGAGCGCACTCGGGGCGTGGAGGAAGATCTCCGGATTTACCGGTGCCCGGATAACAGAATCCCATGGGCAGGATGGCGAGTTTCTGTTCATCGTAAAAGGTGTCGCGAGTAATGCCCATCCATTGGCGCAGCCGGTCGCCACTGGGGTCGTTAAACGGCAGACCGGTTTCGTGTACCCGTCGACCCGGCGCCTGCCCGACCACGAGAATGCGGGAGGATTCACTAAGCTGAATGACCGGCCTCGGCTCGTGGGGCAGATCGCCTGCACAAATCTGACAGGCCCGAACACGCCGAACCAGCTCATCAAAGGACAGGTTTATCAAAGAATCGGTCATACCTCAGAATTTCCTAACGCTTCGGCAGCTCCCAGTAAACCGGTATAGGGCTCCGTCACCACGTAAACCGGTGTAAATTCCATTAGCGGACGCATCCGCCCCTTGGCTACAAAGGCTTCACGGAACGGGCTCCCAAGAAAAAAGTCGAGAAACCCTGGCAGCATACCGCCACACAGGTACACGCCGCCCAGACTCCCCAGCGTCAGCGCCGAATTGCCTGCGGTTCGCCCAAGCATTTCGCAGAAATGCCGAAGGACTTCCCCGGCCAAGGCATCGGAAGCGTCCACAGCGGCGGCTGTGATCTTCTCCGGAGCATCGAGTGGGGCCGCCACGCCACGGATTTCGGCATGGGCCTGATACAGGTTCAGCAAACCCTGGCCGCACAGAATCCGCTCGACCGACACCCGCCCAAACCTGGCCCGGAGAAGGCGCAACACGTCCATTTCCGTGTCATCGGTGGGGGCAAAATCCACATGGCCCCCTTCAGTCACCAAAGGCACCCAACCATTTCGAATCGGAACCAGACCGGAAACGCCCAGGCCCGTTCCCGGACCCATCACCAGTTTCGGCCGGCCAGGGTCTCCCGGGCCGCCACAAACGTGCACCAGATTGGCGTCCGGTACATGGGGCACGCCCAGCGCCATGGCGGTAAAATCATTGATGACCTTGAAGGCCGACCAGCCAAAGACCTGTCGCACCGCCTCAATGTCAAAGCGCCAGTGATTGTTGGTCATTGTCACCCGGGTACCGCGCAAGGGGGAGGCCACAGCCAGACAGGCCTGCCTGACCGACGCCACACCTACACCTACACGTTCCAGATAGGTGACCACCGCCTGATCCAGGTTCTCGTAATCACGGCAGGGCAAAACTTCAATAGCTTCTGGTTCTATACTGCCCTGCCCCACCAGAGCAAAGCGTGCATTGGTTCCCCCAATGTCCCCCACCAGAGAATAGTGTTCTTCTGTCATGCCTCGTGGTTCCAGAAAAAACTGGCTCCTTGTTCAGGGGTGCTTGCCGAACGACGGAACCAACCAAACAGCTCCCGCCCGTAGCCCGTATGATAGCCGGACAGATCCGTCGTTGCAGGCCTGCGGGCGGCCAGCACGTCATCCTCTACCCTGATGCTGAGGGTTCCGTTGCGGGCGTCCAGGACAACGGTATCCCCGTCTTCAACTCGGGCCAAAGGTCCGCCATCCAACGCTTCGGGGTATACGTGGATGGCGGCAGGCACTTTCCCGGAAGCGCCAGACATCCGGCCATCCGTCACCAGGCCCACTTTGTAGCCCCTGTCCTGCAACACCCCCAGATAAGGGGTGAGTTTGTGTAGCTCCGGCATACCATTGGCACGGGGACCTTGAAATCGCACAACCACAACGCAATCCCGATTCAGCTCTCCGGCCTCGAAGGCCGCCTTGAGCTCGTTCTGATCGTTGAATACCACGGCCGGGGCCTCGATGGTATGGTGCTCAGGCGCGACTGCCGAGACCTTGATCACGCCCCTGCCCAGATTGCCCTCCAGCACCCTGAGCCCACCATCCGGCGCAAAAGGCTGGGCCACACCACGGAGTACCTCCGGCATGGCACTTTGCTCAGCTGCAGGCTTCCAGGCGGGCTTACCATCGTCGAGTTCGGGCATGCGGGCGTACTGCTCCAGGCCTGGGCCCATCACTGTGTGCACGTCGTTATGCAGGTATCCGCCAGCAAGCAGTTCGCGGATCAGGAACGGCGTACCACCCGCCTCGTGGAAGGCATTCACATCCTCCTGGCCATTGGGATAGATACGGGTCAACGAGGGCACAACCGCAGAAAGCTCGGCATAGTCATTCCAGTCAATGATGATGCCGGCAGCGCGGGCGATGGCTATCCAGTGAATGGTGTGGTTGGTTGAGCCGCCCGTTACCAGCAGGGCGACCAGAGCATTGACGATGCTCTTTTCGTCTACCATATCGCCCAGCCCCAGATCTCCACCGTTAGGTTTCGATAACCGGATAACCTGTTCCGTCGCTGCCCTGGTCAGCGCATCACGCAGCGGTGTGCCTGGATTCACAAAGGCGGCACCCGGCAAGTGCAGCCCCATCACCTCAACCAACAGCTGGTTGCTGTTGGCGGTGCCATAAAAGGTACAGGTACCGGGACTGTGGTATGACTTGCTCTCGGCTTCCAGCAACTCCTCTTTGCCAATCCTGCCTTCAGCATAGAGCTGGCGGATGCGCTGCTTCTCTTTGTTGGGCAATCCGGAGGGCATGGGGCCGGCGGGTACCAGTATAGTCGGCAGATAGCCAAAACTCAGCGATCCGATGAGCAGCCCCGGAACAATCTTGTCACAGATCCCCAACAACAGCGTGGCATCAAACATGTTGTGGCTGAGAGCAACCGCCGTGCTCATGGCGATCGTGTCCCGGGAGAACAGGCTGAGCTCCATACCAGGCTGCCCCTGGGTCACGCCATCACACATGGCGGGTGTGCCCCCGGCAACCTGGGCCACCGATCCCATACCATGGGCCGCCTCGCGGATGATATCGGGGAACTGTTGGTAGGGTTGATGAGCCGAAAGCATATCGTTGTAGGCCGTTACGATTGCCACGTTGGCCTTGTTCATCAGCTTGAGCGTGTTCTTATCCGCCTGATTACAGGCGGCAAAGCCGTGGGCAAGGTTGCCACAGGACAGCGTGCCCCGTTGGGGGGAGTTCTTTTTCAGCGCCGCCATACGACGGAGGTACTCTTGCCGCGTGGCTTGACTTCGGGCCACAATTCTCTGAGTAACCTTCACTATGGTTGGATGCATCCTGCAGCCTCCTTTACGGATTCACTCGAACATAGAACAAAGAATAGTAAAAAACGCTTCAAAACATAGACACAGCAAAAAATTATCGCCATTATTTTGGTAACTTTACTACATATCACGAAAGCAGGCATCGGGAGCCCTCGAACATCTAGCGAGGTGAAACCGTGTCACAGAGGGGTCATCAGTAGTTCATATACTGGCACCCGTTTTCATTGACCGCCGGCACTGTCGACTCTTCGACCATACCGGCGAACCCGGAATAAGGACACCCACATATGCTCAGGCGCACGAAAATTGTCGCCACGCTCGGCCCCGCCACAGACACACCGAAGTCACTTGCCGCCATCATCAAGGCCGGCGTTGATGTGACTCGCCTGAATTTTTCCCATGGCAGCGCCGAAGAGCACATGGCCCGGGCCCGCCAGGTTCGTGAAGCCGCTGCAGCACAGAGCCGCTTTGTTGCCCTTCTCGCCGACCTTCAGGGTCCCAAGCTGCGCATCGCGCGGTTCACCGATAACAAGGTATTCCTGGAAGCCGGGCAAACCTTCGTTCTCGACGCCAGCATGGACAAGGACGCCGGCACAGCCGAGCGGGTGGGCATCGACTACGAGCAACTGATTGAAGACGTTGCCCCCGGCGACATTCTGGTGCTCGACGACGGCCGCATCGAAATGGAAGTGATGTCGGTAGACGAGCACAGCATTACCTCCAAGGTACTGATTGGCGGTCCATTATCCAACAACAAGGGCCTGAACAAACGAGGCGGAGGACTGTCTGCCGAAGCTCTGACCGAGAAAGACAAGCAGGACATTGTTACCGCCGCCAAACTTGGCGCGGATTATGTCGCCGTCTCATTCGTGCGCACCGCCGAAGATATGCACATCGCACGCAGACTGCTGAGCGAGGCCGGCTCTGAGGCAGGCCTGGTCGCCAAAATTGAGCGGGCGGAACTGGCGCACGACGACCAGGCCCTGGATGAAGTCATCCTCGCCTCAGACGCCGTCATGGTCGCTCGGGGCGACCTGGCGGTTGAGATTGGCGATGCCGAACTGGTAGCGGTTCAAAAGCACATCATCGCCCGCGCCCGGGTACTGAACCGGGCAGTAATCACCGCGACCCAGATGATGGAATCGATGATCACCAACCCGATGCCCACCCGGGCCGAGGTGTCCGACGTCGCCAATGCCGTAATGGACTACACCGATGCGGTCATGCTGTCGGCCGAAACCGCAGTGGGTGACTATCCGAAAGAAGCGGTAGAGGCCATGGTACGCATTTGCCTGGGCGCCGAACGGCACCCCTCAATGCACCAGTCCAAACACCGGATTCATGAGAGTATGGAACGGGTAGACGAAGCCATCGCCTTGTCTGCCATGTACGCCGCCAACCATCTCCAGGGTGTCCGTGCCATCATCTGCATGACGGAGACAGGCGCCACTCCCAGGCTGATGTCCCGCATCAAATCCAGCCTGCCGATCTTTGCTCTGTCCCGCCATCACTCCACCCAGCACCGGGTGGTTCTGTTCCGCGGCGTGCAGACCATACCTTTCGATTCGGCCCGGATTGCCAATGAGCAGACCAATGCGGAGGCGGTGGAGCAACTGCGCAAGCGCGGCGTGGTCGGCGAAGGCGATCTGGTGGTGATTACCAAGGGGGATTACGTCAATGCCCAGGGCGGCACCAACACCATGAAAATCGTGCGCGTTGGCAGCGATATCCGCTAGCCGCCGGGCAGCGCCTGGCACAGCCTTCGGCCGGACACATAAAACCCACCACGACGGCGGGTTTTATGTGTCCGGTTTAAAGGTCGCCCAGACTTCCCCTGGCAATTTCCGACACTGCCGGCCAGTCTTTACCGGCAATGGCCTCTGCCGGCGTGAGCCAGGACCCACCAACAGCACAGACATTCGGTAACGCCAGATAATCTCTGGCTGTCTGGCGGCTAATGCCACCAGTCGGACAAAAGACAACATCGGGAAATGGCCCGCTGAAGGCCTTAAGCGCAGGGATACCCCCTGCCACTTCCGCCGGGAAAAACTTGAACTCCCGATAGCCCAACGCATAACCCATCATTAGCTCGGACACCGTCGAAACCCCTGGCAACAGCGGTGCCTCGGAGGTAACACTGAACTCCAGAATGGCCTCAGTAATCCCGGGGGTAATCACAAACTGCGCACCAGCAGACTCCACCTGTCGATACTGGGCGATACTGGTAACCGTTCCTGCACCAACCCAGGCTTCGGGAATGGCTTTCCTGACCTTTTCAATGGCACGCACTCCATGCTCGGTGCGCAAGGTAATTTCAAGTACCCGGATACCTCCATCTACCAGCGCACGGCACAGTGGGATGGCATCGTCCGGGTCTTTGATCGCAATCACAGGCACCAGAGGCGAGGCTGCCAGAACGGCCTGCACCCGCTCGCGATGATAGTCCGACAATTGATTCATGGTGATCTCCTAAAGCAGTTAGCGGCGGTGACCAGACAAACAACGCGGCGTCACGGGCTCCAGAACACTTCCAGGCCGGGTTTCAGGAAGGCCCGCACCGGCATGGCAAATACATCATCCAGAGCCGAACACGCCCTTCTGAGCGTCTCCAGCTTGTCCTCCCCTTTCAGGTGCAGCGCGGTAAAGCGCGCTTGCGCCAGCACCGCCCGGTTCAGCGTCACTCTGCGCTGGGGCTGGGAGTTCGGCGTCATCGCAGCCACCAGGTCGGTATTGGACTCATCCATGGCTTCGGGCAATTCTGGCGCATCCGGAAACAGCGAAGCGGTATGACCGTCATTGCCCATGCCCAGAATCACTACGTCCACTGGCAAAGCGAGCACGGACAGCGCCTGTCGAACCGCCTCCAGTCCTTGCTCCGGAGTTTCCCCCGGCTGCTTCAGAGCCAGGTAACGGGCTTTCGCAGCCTTGCCCACCAAAAGGTTGTTTCTGACCAGGGTGGTGTTACTGTCGGGGTCGCCCTCCGGCACCCAGCGCTCGTCTGCCAGCACAACATCCACTCTGGACCAGTCCAGCGCCACCTCGGACAACGCCTTAAAAAAGGGTAAAGGCGTAGAGCCTCCGGACACCACCAGGCTGGCCCTGGGCGCCTGCTCAAGGCGGCGGGAGAGAACATCAGCGACGGTCGAGGCCAGGGCCCGGGCCACGCGCCCGGCATTGTCGTCGGCATGGAACCCGACACCCTCTGGCAAGCGAATGTCAGGCATCTTCATACCAGCTCCTCCCGTCCCGCGTGATCATGGCAATGGAGGCGACCGGGCCCCAGGTGCCGGCGGCATAACGCTTGGGCGGCTCGCCACTGTCTCTCCAGTTGGCGATGATCTCGTCGACCCAGCGCCAGGCGTATTCCACCTCATCCCTGCGAACAAAAAGGTATTGATTACCTTTCATCACCTCCCACAGCAAACGCTCATAGGCATCCGGAATGCGTTCCGCTTCAAAGGTTTCAGAGAAGGTCAGCTCCAGCGGCCCCTGCCGCAGTCGCATCCCCTTATCCAGCCCCTGATCCTTGGTCAGAATTTTCAGGGCCATACCCTCGTCCGGCTGTAGTCGAATAATCAGTTTGTTGTTGGCCAGATGCTTCTGGTCCGGATCAAAAATGTAATGAGGCGCCGGCTTGAAATGAATGATGATCTGGGAAAGCTTCTCCGGCAGTCGCTTGCCTGTACGGATATAGAATGGCACGCCAGACCAGCGCCAGTTATCGATCTCGGCTTTCAGTGCCACAAAAGTTTCAGTGGCACTACCCTTGTTGGCATCCTCCTCCTCCAGATAGCCCGGCACCGGCTTGCCATTGCTGGTGCCCGCGGTGTATTGACCACGCACAACGTACCGATCCATCATGTCCGGGGTAATTCGCTTCAGCGCCTTAAGTACCTTTACCTTCTCGTCCCGAATGCTGTCCGCTGACAGGTCTGCGGGCGGATCCATCGCAATCAGGCACAGCAACTGCAGCAAGTGATTCTGAATCATGTCGCGGATCTGACCGGCCTGGTCAAAATAGCCCCAGCGCCCTTCTATACCGACGCTCTCCGCGACGGTAATTTCAACGTGGGAGATATGATTCTGGTCCCACTGGGAGGCAAACAGGTTGTTGGCAAAGCGCAGTGCAATCAGGTTCTGCACGGTCTCCTTGCCCAGGTAGTGATCAATCCGGAACAACTGGTTTTCGTTGTAGACCTCTCCCAGCTCATCGTTGATGACCCGGGACGACTCAAGATCGTGGCCGATGGGTTTTTCCACCACCACCCGGGTTTTCTCATTACAACAACTGGTCGCTTTCATATTGCGGGCAATCACGCCATACATCGAAGGCGGCGTGGCCATATAGACGATGAGTTCGTTGTTGGGTTCATCCCGCCACTCACGCAGAGCCCCATAGCCCTCAGGATCTGTGAAATCCAGCAACAGGTAATCCACCCGCTGCAGAAATGCATTCGCAACACCAGCATCAAACTCACGGTCTTTCACATGATAGCGAAGCTTTTCAAACAGTTGCTCCCGGACGTCCGCTGTTGTTGCCTTCGTGCGCGCAATCGCCAGAATGCGACTGCCCTGCGCGAGCAAGCCCGCGCGCTCCAGCTGATACAACGCAGGGAAGAGTTTACGCTGAGCCAGGTCACCCAAGGCGCCAAAAAGCATCAGGTCACACGGGGCATTCGCGTTCTTTACCATGAGTCGCGCCCTCCATGATTTGCCGCTCCACTTCATTCACATTACCAGGAAGTAGTAGTTTTAGAAAAAAAACCGTCAAACTGCTGACTCCCAGCCCTCGGAAAACCACGTTATGACACGTTGACTACCGCAAACACACCAATAAAACGGTATACTCCCGAGTTCTTAGATGATTCGGCCCCCAAGAGATCAACGGAGCATCCATTCATGACAACCAGTCACGCGCACCGGGAAGAGAATCTGCTGGAAGATATTCAGGAACGCCTGGATAATCTGAACAAGTCCGAGCGCAAAGTGGCAGAAGCGATTCTTAAGGACCCCAGCGCTGCAACGCGGTACAGCATTGCAGCCCTGGCCCGGGCGGCCAATGTCAGCGAACCTACTGTAAACCGATTCTGTCGGAGTTTTTCAGCGACGGGCTTCCCGGATTTCAAGATCCGATTAGCACAGAGCATTGCGACAGGAACACCCTATGTCGGCCAGAATATAGAGCCCCACGACACCGTGGCTGAATTCGCTGACAAAATCATGCTCAGCACCATTGCCAACCTGGATAAGTCCCGCCAGTCACTCGATCACAAAGCGCTAGCTTCGGCCATCGACTATCTTATCCAGGCAAAACAGATCCACTTTTTTGGCATGGGCGGCTCCGCGTCGGTCGCACTCGATGCCCAGCACAAGTTTTTTCGATTCAACATTCCGGTAACCTCATACGACGACGCTCTCATGCAGAGAATGGTAGCGGCAGGGGCGCAGGTCGGAGATGTGATCGTGATGATCTCGTACACCGGCCGAACCAAGGAAAGCGTTGATATCGCCAGAGTGGCGCGAGAGAACGGCGCAACGGTTATTGGTATAACAAACCCGGAATCCCCTCTTGCGGAGTTCTGTACGGTGGTGGTTGGCGTCACAACCCCGGAAGACACAGAAGTGTATATGCCCATGTCTTCCAGAATTATTCATTTGACGGTCATCGACATCCTCGCAACCGGTGTAACGCTGAAACGTGGATCGGATTTTCTGGGCCATCTCAAGAAAATCAAGGAAAGTCTGAAAGCTACCCGATACCCGAAAGAATGAACCGCTCACAAAAAAGCCCCCGAAAGGGGGCTTTCTTTTGAGGTCTATAGCAAATCAGTTCCGCTCAACCTCAGCTGTATTGCGAAGGTACTGCTGGTAGGCGGTGTATTCACGCTGCCCCTCCAACTGTGCCAGGAAACGCATCAGCTGTTGGTATTCCGCACCTTCCTGATCAACCTCACCTTCGTTGACGCCGGTCAGGACAATGACAGCAGCCTGGTCGGCCGCTACGGCACGCCCAACGGTTGGCGTTTCACCATCCGGGCGAGCCATTGAAAACACTTCCTGAACCACGCGCGGGCTCAGGCCAGAGCCATTCCGGCCCTGATTCTCAAACTGCTGCCATTCACCGACGCCCAGATCCTCGGCACTGGTACCGGATTCAAGCTGAGCCACGAGCTCATCAACACGGGCTGCCAGCGCTTCCCGCGTTTCGGTTCTCTCCAGAATCCGACGAATTTCCGGCTCCACATCAGCCAACTCCAACTGGCGCGGTTCATGATACTCGCGCACCCGGGCAACTACCGATACGTTATCACCCACGTCGATCAGCTCGGTGTTGTAGCCACCCTCAAGTACATCTTCGGAGAACAGCTGACGTACCAGACCCGCATGATCAAAGGGTGCTGCACCTCCGTCCCTGCTGACACCTTCGACCACCCGAATTTCCAGACCCAGCTCTTCGGCCGGGCCGGCAAGATCGTCGGCAGCGTAGGCCGCATCAGCCAATTGCGAGCGAACTTCCGCAAAACGCTCACTGGCCTTGGTTCTGGCCAACTCCAGTCGCAGCTCTTCACGCAACTCACCAAACGCAGGCACATCGGAACGACGTACGTCTTCCAGTTTGATCAGGTGAATACCAAAGCTGGTCTCAACCGGGCCAGACACTTCGCCTTCATCCAGGGCAAACAGGGCTTCTTCAAAGGCTTCGTCGTAGACACCTCGGCCAGCAAAACCAAGATCACCACCTTCCTGCGCAGAGGCGGTATCGACTGAGTATTCCTCGGCCAGGACGGCAAACGACTCACCGTCTTCAAGACGCTGCTGGATGGTTGCGAGAGTCTCCTGCCCGTCATCACCGGCCTCTACAAGAATGTGAGCGGCACGGCGCTCTTCCCGTGCGTATTCTTCAGCACGCTCCTCGTAATAGGCCCGCAATTCATCTTCGGCGACCTCAATGGACTCCGCCAACGCCCCCTGGGACAAGGTAATGTAGGCAGCATCCACCTGCTCTGGCTGACGAAACTGGTCACGGTTCTCGTCGTAGTACGCCTGTACCTCGGCCTCGGTCACATCCACCTGGTCCTGGACGCTGCTGCCATCGAGCATCAGCACGCGGAAGTCACGGGTCTGATTCTGAATGGCCAGCAAATGGGCTGCATTCTCAGGTGCTACAACACCAGTCTGGACGATCGCCGCACGAATCTGGTTGACCACGTAGTTCTTGCGCATGCTTTCGCGGAACTCGGCAACTCCCATACCCAGGTTGCGCACTGTGGCTACAAAACGGTCGCGATTGAACTGGCCGTCAATCTGAAACTGGGGCATCTGGGTTATCAGGGAATCGATGTCGGCATCGGTCAGCTCCAGCCCCTGGCTCTGGGCATCCTGGGTGAGCACGGCCTCCTGTATCAGCGCGTCCAGTACGTCACGACGAATCTGATCCTCGTCCAGCAGAGATTGGTCCGGATTCTCCATCTGCATCAGGCGCTGCTGGCTTTCCATCTGTACGGTGCGCAGGAACTCCCGCTCGGTGATGTCCTGACCGTTGACCGTTGCCACTTCTGGCTCCCCAGTGAAGCCGCCGATGATGGCGTCCATTCCCCAGATCGAGAGGGAAATAATCAATAGGCCAACGATAACCTTGGCGATCGTACTCTGGGCGTTATCCCGAATATCTTGAAGCATGTTGTTCTCGAATCCCTGTTCAAGGTTCTGCTGTTGGTAGTGGTGAGGCGAGAGCTGAATGAGCCACCGTTAACACGCAAAAAGGCGCACCCTTACCGGAATGCGCCTTGAATTCTGATGGCAGTTCCCGAAACCGGGAACTGCCAGAGAAAGAGCCGTTACTTAACGGCGTCTTTCAGGGCCTTGCCTGCCTTGAATCCAGGCACTTTAGAGGCCGGAATCTTGATTTCTGCGCCAGTCTGCGGGTTGCGACCGGTACGGGCAGCACGCTCTTTCACAGAGAAGGTGCCAAAGCCGATCAGGGTAACCTGGTCGCCTTTCTTCAGTGCACCGGTGATGGAGTTGGTCATGGCATCCAGCGCACGGCCAGCTGCGGCTTTGGAGATGTCTGCGGACTCTGCAATTGCATCGATCAGTTCGGACTTGTTCACACTAAACCCCTTCGATTTCAGGTTGAAGATGTTATAGGTCGGTTTGTTTTTTCGCGGACGTTCTCGACTATCGCATAAGCGATTGGAGAATTCCATTCTTCAGTTTTTTTATTCCTTGCGGCATTAAACCGGTGTTCGGAATAGGCACTTACTGCGCGGGAGCCCTTGGTATTGGCTGCTTCACGGCGAAACAGTTATACCAACGGGCTCTCAGGCGTGTCAACAACTCATCCGGTGTTTAATGTGTATTTATGCGCTCTGCAGCGTCGCCGGAATCATCAGCAGCGGTCGATTTGCCAGTTTCCTTGTCGGTATCTTCCGCCCTGGGATCCGGCTGGTAGGCCAGTGCAATGTCCAGAACCTCATCGATCCACTTGACCGGGCGGATCTCCAGCGATTCCTTGATGTTGTCCGGTATCTCCTTGAGATCCCTGACATTTTCATCCGGGATAATGACAGTTTTGATGCCACCGCGATGGGCTGCCAGCAGCTTTTCCTTCAAGCCGCCGATCGCCAGAACGCGACCTCGCAGGGTGATTTCACCGGTCATCGCTACATCCGCCCGAACGGGAATTCGAGTCAGTGCAGAAACCAGTGCTGTACACATACCAATACCGGCACTCGGGCCATCTTTCGGGGTTGCTCCCTCAGGTACATGCACGTGAAGATCGTGTTTTTCGTGGAAATCATCCGCCACACCCAGGCCGGCCGCCCTGCTCCGGACCACCGTAAGTGCCGTCTGAATGGATTCCTGCATAACGTCACCCAGCGAGCCGGTTTTAACGACACGACCCTTACCTGGCGTCAAAGCACACTCTATGGTCAACAGTTCGCCGCCGACCTGGGTCCATGCCAGACCGGTCACCTGTCCGATCTGGTTGGTTTCCTCTGCCAGTCCGTATTTGAACTTTTTGACGCCTGAGTAATCCTCCAGAAGATCCGGCGTCAGGGTCACCGAGGCCTTGCTGCTGCTCTCTACGTGCTCGCGCACCACCTTACGGCAGATCTTGGCGATTTCGCGCTCAAGGCCCCGTACACCGGCTTCCCGGGTGTAGTAGCGGATCAGATCCCTGATGGTCTCTTCCGGCAGTTTCAGTTCGTCCTTGCGCAGACCATTGGCCTTGAGCTGCTTGGGCAGAAGGTAACGCAAGGCAATATTAACCTTTTCATCCTCGGTGTATCCGGGAATCCGGATGATCTCCATGCGGTCCAGCAGTGCCGGTGGAATATCCATGGAGTTGGAGGTACATACGAACATCACATCAGAGAGGTCGTAATCGACTTCCAGGTAGTGATCATTGAACGTATGGTTCTGCTCCGGGTCCAGCACCTCGAGCAGAGCCGAGGCCGGATCGCCACGATGGTCCATGCCCATCTTGTCGATTTCGTCGAACAGGAACAGCGGGTTCTTCACACCCACCTTGGAAAGCTTCTGCAACAACTTGCCCGGCAGCGCGCCGATGTAAGTCTTGCGGTGGCCTCGTATCTCGGCTTCGTCACGCACACCACCCAGCGCCATGCGGGTGTATTTGCGATTGGTAGCCTTGGCGATGGACTGGCCAAGGGAGGTCTTGCCAACCCCGGGAGGCCCTACCAGGCAAAGCACAGGCCCTTTCACCTTCTTGACCCGACTCTGAACCGCCAGATACTCCAGAATACGCTTCTTCACCTCGTCCAGGCCGTAGTGATCCCGGTCCAGGATTTCACGGGCCTTTTCAAGGTCGTGACGAACCCGACTGCGCTTCTTCCAGGGGACCGCCAGCATCCAGTCAATGTAGCCGCGCACCACGGTAGCTTCCGCGGACATCGGAGACATCATCTTGAGCTTGTTCAGCTCTGCTTCGGTTTTCTTCCGGGCCTCTTCCGGCAGACCGGCTTCCTCAAGCTTCTGCTCGAGTTCCTCGAAATCGTTATTACCCTCACCGAGCTGGCCCATTTCCTTCTGGATCGCTTTCATCTGCTCGTTCAGGTAATACTCGCGCTGGCTGCGCTCCATCTGCTTTTTCACACGGCCACGGATGCGCTTCTCCACTTCGATCAGATCAATCTCACCGTCCAGCTTGCCCAGCAGAAGATCAACCCGCTTACGAACGTCCAGAGCTTCCAGCAACTCCTGTTTCTCGGGAATCCGCATCTCCAGATGCGCGGCCATGGTATCGACCAGACGCTCAAGTTCGTGGATACCGGTCAAAGCATTGGAAACCTCAGATGGCACCTTTTTGGACAGCTTCACGTACTTCTCGAATTCGTCCATCAGGGTCTTGGTGAGGACGTCTTCCTCGCGCTCCGGCAAGGATTCCTCATCCATCAGAATGGCCTGGCCGGACAGGTAATCGCCTTCCTCGATGTCAGAAATGCTGGCTCGGGAATTACCCTCTACCAGAACCTTGACGGTGCCATCCGGCAGCCGAAGCATCTGCAGCACGGTCGCCAGGGTGCCCATGGCAAATACATCCTTCGGGCCCGGCTCGTCGGTGGAGGCATCTTTCTGGGCTACCAGCAGGATTTCCTTGCTGCCCTCCATTGCCGCTTCCAGCGCCTGAATGGATTTTTCGCGGCCCACAAACAGCGGAACCACCATGTGCGGGAACACCACCACATCACGCAAAGGAAGCAGCGGGTATTCGTGCACAGTTTCATCAGGTATACGGGTCATGGGGAATCCTCTGACAGTATTTCTTTCAGCATATCACCCAACATTGGGGCGCTGACAAAAATTGCAATCTTTTTACGATGGGAAATATCAGGGAGCAAACGATAAGGGCCTGAGATGAAAAAGGGGCGTTGAACGCCCCTTTTATATCACCCGGTATTCTGCGCCCTGTGCCCGTTCAGTCTTCGGGCACCGCCTTGGCGTGATCGCTGCTGGCGTAGATCTTGAAGGGCTCTGAATCCCCCTTGATCACACTCTCGTCGATCACCACCTTGGAGACATCATGCTCAGAGGGAATCTGATACATGGTATCCAGCAGGGTCGCTTCCATTATCGACCGCAGACCACGGGCACCGGTCTTGCGCTCCATGGCTTTTCTGGCCACTGCGCGCAGGGCATCTTCCCGGAAGTCCAGCTCCACCCCTTCCATATCAAACAGCTTCTGATACTGCTTGGTCAGGGCGTTTTTGGGCTCGGTCAGAATCTGCACCAGTGCTTCTTCATCCAGTTCGGTCAACGTGGCCACCACAGGCAGACGGCCGACGAATTCCGGAATCAGGCCAAACTTCACCAGATCCTCGGTCTCGACTTCGCGAATGATATCGCCAGTGCTCTTGCTGTCGTCCTGGCTCTTGACTGTAGCCGAGAAGCCAATGGAACTGCGCTCAGAGCGTTCCTGGATAACCTTGTCGAGGCCGGCGAAGGCACCGCCACAGATAAACAGGATGTTACCGGTATCCACCTGCAGGAATTCCTGCTGGGGGTGTTTACGCCCACCCTGAGGAGGAACCGAAGCGACAGTACCCTCGATCAGCTTCAGCAAAGCCTGCTGAACACCCTCACCCGATACATCCCGGGTGATGGACGGGTTATCGGACTTGCGGGAAATCTTGTCGATCTCGTCGATGTAGACAATACCGCGCTGGGCCTTTTCGACATCGTAGTCGCACTTCTGCAGCAGTTTCTGGATGATGTTTTCAACATCTTCACCCACATAGCCTGCTTCGGTCAGCGTGGTCGCATCCGCGATGGTAAACGGTACATTCAGCATGCGCGCAAGGGTTTCCGCCAACAGGGTCTTGCCGCTACCGGTGGGACCGATCAGCAGAATGTTGCTTTTGCCCAGCTCGACATCACTCTTGCCCTCGCCGTAGCGAAGACGCTTGTAGTGGTTATACACCGCTACAGACAGAACGACCTTGGCGCGATCCTGGCCAATAACATATTCATTCAGAGTCTCACGGATCTCTGCCGGCGTGGGCAGGCGGTCGCTGGCCTCCTCCGGGGCGTTCTCCTGAATCTCTTCCCGGATAATGTCATTGCACAGATCAACGCACTCGTCGCAGATGAACACCGAGGGCCCTGCAATGAGCTTACGGACTTCATGCTGGCTCTTTCCACAAAACGAGCAGTAGAGCAACTTGCCGTTATCGTCGCCTCTGCCGTTTCTTTCATCTGCCATTGAAATACCTCTGTTCTTCGTTGGCCGGTGTCATCAGTGTGTACACCGGCCGGTAGTGATGCGATGACTTTCAGTATTATTTATTCGATACGCGCTTATCAAGTATTGTATCGATCAACCCGTACTCTTTGGCCTGGGCAGGATCCATGAAATTATCACGGTCGGTATCCCGGGCGATGGTCTCGATGTCCTGACCGGTGTGCTCCGCCAGCAGCTCGTTGAGCGTGTTGCGGATTTTCAGGATCTCACGGGTATGGATCTCGATGTCCGTCGCCTGCCCCTGATAGCCGCCCAGCGGCTGATGAATCATTACACGGGAGTGCGGCAGGCAGGCACGCTTGCCCTTCGCGCCACCCGACAACAGGAAAGCACCCATGCTGGCTGCCTGACCGATGCAAAGCGTTGCTACGTCCGGCTTCACGAACTGCATGGTGTCGTAAATGGACATGCCGGCGGAAACGGAGCCACCCGGACTGTTGATATAAAGATGGATATCCTTGTCCGGATTTTCGGATTCCAGGAACAGCAACTGGGCAACCACGAGGTTTGCCATGTGATCTTCAACCGGGCCAACCAGAAAGATCACCCGCTCCTTGAGCAGACGGGAATAAATGTCGAACGAACGTTCGCCGCGTGCCGTCTGTTCAATAACAATCGGCACCAGGCCTGAGCTGGTTATCATTGTAGGGCCATCAAACGGTTTCTGCGTCATGTGCGCCTGAACTCCTTATGGACAATGGTTTGGACTCCTGCTTCAACGGGAGCCCGTTGTATTCCGGTACCCCATATACTCTGCCAGCAGATCGCCCAGATGAAAACAGCCGGACACGCCGGCTGCTTCCAGAACACGGCACCGGGCCTGGGCCCGGCGGCCATCAGCGCTGGGGCTGACCGGCCTGCACCGCTTCCTCGTACTTCATCTTCTTCTCTTTTACCTTGGCCGCGCCAAGCACAAAATCAACCACGGCATCTTCCAGTACAGAAGACTCAACCTGAGCCTTCTGATCCGGGTTGCTGTTGAAGTGTGCAACAACCTCGTCCGGCTGTTCATACGTAGAAGCGATCTCCTGGATCTTTTCTTCCACTTTCGCTTCGTCAGCCTTCAGGTCATTTTTCTTGACCACTTCCTGGAACAGCAGACCCGTCTTCACGCGACGCTTCGCCTGCTCTTCGAAGATTTCCTTCGGCAATTGCTGGAAATCCACCTGCCCGCCAAAGCGCTGAACGGCGTCCTGACGCAGGCGATCAATTTCCTGGTCAACCAGAGCCGCAGGTACTTCCAGCTCTGTGGTCTCCAGCAGACCATCTACAACGTCGTTCTTGACCTTGTTGGATACCGCCTGCTTGAGCTCGCGCTCCATGTTCTTCTTCACTTCCTCGCGGAAAGCGGCTTCGTCTTCAGCTTCGATGCCGAAACGCTTGAAAAATTCCTGATCCAGTTCCGGCAGCTGCGGCTCTTCTACCTTGTGGATAGTGATAGCGAACTTGGCATCTTTACCCGCCAGGTCTTCGTTATGGTAGTCCTCAGGGAAAGTGACATCGATTTCCAGCTCTTCGCCGGCTTTACCACCCACAATGCCCTTTTCAAAGCCAGGGATCATCTGACCTGAACCCAGGGTCAGACGATGGCCTTCAGCGGAGCCACCTTCGAATTCTTCACCGTCGATGGAGCCCTTGAAGTCGATAGTCACGATGTCCTTGTTCTTGGACTTGCGCTTGACCTCTTTCATGGTGGCCTGCTGGCGACGCAGATTATCGATCATGTTGTCGATATCCTTGTCGGCAACTTCAGACACCGGCTTCTCAACATTGATCTTGCTCAGATCGCCCAGCTCAATTTCCGGCAGAACCTCAAAAGTCGCAACGAACTCGAGGTCCTTGCCTTCTTCCATGGTCTTCGGCTCCAACTTGGGCCAGCCAGCCGGATTGATATCCTGCTCCTGCAGCGCCTTGATGTAGTTGTCGCGCATAGCCTCGCCAACCACTTCCTGGCGGATGCTGTCACCAAAACGACGCTTGACCACGCTCATGGGAACCTTGCCAGGGCGGAAACCGTTCAGGCGCACGGTGCGAGCAGTTTCCTGCAGGCGTTTCTGAACCGCCTGGTCGATTTCCTGGGCGGGCACACCAATCGTCATGCGACGCTCGATGTTGGAGGTCGTTTCAACAGACACTTGCATGGAAGTTCCTCAAATTACAGATTCTGTAGGTGAATGAAAATTAAACCAAAATCCCGGCAGGAGCAGCTCACCCCAAAGGGACGCAAAATTAAAAGCCGGTAGTTTATCACGGTTTGCCCCGCCGAGAGAATCACCCGGCCACCCTGAATATGGGTTTGAGACGCGCCTGACAACGCGGCACGGGAACACAATGGGGACAAATCAGAAAAAAGAAAGGGTGGTGCGAGAGGAGAGACTCGAACTCTCACGGTATTACCCGCTGGAACCTAAATCCAGTGCGTCTACCAATTCCGCCACTCTCGCATATCCGGCGCAGCTCTGAACCATAACAGGGAATCAGGGTGCTCGGAAACAAACAAGGGGAAAAGTGGGGTGGACGAAGGGGTTCGAACCCTCGACCGCAGGAGTCACAATCCTGAGCTCTACCAACTGAGCTACGTCCACCACATCAGGGAGGTGCCTGCCGGCACACTACTGCTTACTTCAACTTTGCTGGTTCGGCGAGTCCGGTACCAATCTGCGATTAACGAGATGGCGCGCCCGGCAGGACTCGAACCTGCGACCATCCGCTTAGAAGGCGGATGCTCTATCCAGCTGAGCTACGGGCGCTTGACCGTTCGCCCACCTGAATATCCAGAAAGTGGTCGGGGTAGAGAGATTCGAACTCCCGACATCCTGCTCCCAAAGCAGGCGCGCTACCAGACTGCGCTATACCCCGTTAACTGAACAACAAGTGCCTCAGCAAAGTTGGCGCGCATATTACCGGCGCCGATCGCGTCCGTCAACACGGAATTGAAAATTCCTTGCCGAGACAGTCCTATAAGTGACCACCTGTAACCGCTGGAGTTCCCGACCACCCCCTCTACATTGGCGTTAACCCTGAAGCATGAGACAATGCCCGGCCTTCACTTTCTTACGCCCAAACCGACAAGACGGAAACATGAGCGCCAAACTGATTAACGGAAAAGAAATTGCTGCACAGGTCCGGCAACAGGTGGCCGCCGGGGTCGAAGCCAGAAAACAGAAGGGCCTGAGAGCGCCCGGGCTGGCCGTGGTACTGGTCGGTCACGATCCGGCCTCCCAGGTATACGTTGGCAACAAACGCAAGGCCTGCGAGCAGGCAGGCATCCTGTCGCTGTCCTATGATTTGCCGGAAGATACCTCCCAGGCGGCACTGGAAGCGCTGGTTGACGAGCTGAACGAGAACCCCGCCGTTGACGGCATACTGGTTCAACTGCCCCTGCCCTCGCACCTGGATGCTGATCCGATTCTGGTAAAGATACGGCCCGACAAGGACGTAGATGGCTTTCACCCCTACAACATCGGCCGCCTGATGCAGCGCAAGCCTACCCTGCGGCCCTGCACACCGGCAGGCGTCATCACCCTGCTGGACTCCATTGGCACCCCCTACAAAGGCCAGCACGCAGTTATTGTCGGGGCCTCCAACATTGTCGGTCGCCCCATGAGCATGGAACTGCTGCTAAAAGGAGCCACGACAACGGTATGCCATCGATTTACCGACAATCTCGAGAAATTTGTCGGGGAAGCAGACATCCTGGTGGCCGCAGTGGGCAAACCGGGCATCATCAAGGGCGAGTGGGTCAAACCGGGCGCCACCGTCATTGATGTGGGCATTAACCGGATGGATGACGGCAAACTCTGTGGCGATGTCGATTTTGACGCTGCAGCAGAGCGTGCGGCTTACATCACCCCGGTACCGGGCGGCGTCGGCCCCATGACCATTGCCACCCTGCTGGAAAACACCCTTTACGCTGCCAACGTGCTGCACGCCGACACCTGACGCGCCATCCCGCGAATTCTTCGTCAGCGGGGGCAACCCCAATAAAAAACCCCGCCGAAGCGGGGTTTTTTATGGACGGGCGTTTTACTGCCCGTATTTGGCCTTGGCCTTCTGACGGTATGCGTGCAGCAGCGGCTCTGTGTAGCCGGCCGGCTGTTCGCGCCCCTTCAGAACCAGATCCACAGCGGCCTGGAAGGCAATGCTGTCGTCAAAGTTCGGAGCCATGTTGCGATACGCCGCATCACCAGCGTTCTGCTTATCAACAACCGCAGCCATGCGCTTCATGGTTTCCATGATCTGCTCTTCAGAGCAGATGCCGTGGTACAGCCAGTTGGTCAGCAGCTGCGAAGAAATACGCAGTGTCGCACGGTCTTCCATCAGGCCCACATCGTTGATGTCAGGCACCTTGGAGCAGCCCACACCCTGGTCGATCCAACGTACAACGTAGCCAAGGATACCCTGGGCGTTGTTGTCCAGTTCCTGCTGAATGTCCTCGGCGCTCAAGGACGACGGATCCTCCATCACCGGCACAGTCAGGATGTCGTCCAGAGACGCGCGCTGACGGTTAGCCAGCTCTTTCTGCACATCAAACACGTTCACCTGGTGGTAGTGAGTGGCATGCAGGGTAGCGGCTGTCGGAGACGGAACCCAGGCGGTGTTGGCACCAGCCTTCGGATGACCGATCTTGGCCTCCAGCATGCCTGCCATCAGATCCGGCATGGCCCACATACCCTTACCAATCTGGGCAACGCCAGACAGACCGGCTTCCAGGCCGATGTCAACGTTCCACTGCTCGTAAGCGTTGATCCAGGCAGCCTGCTTCATCGGCCCCTTACGGATGAAGGGACCCAACTCCATGGATGTATGAATCTCATCACCGGTGCGATCCAGGAAGCCGGTATTGATAAACACGGTGCGCTCTTTGGCAGCGTGGATGCAGGCCTTCAGGTTCACGGTGGTGCGACGCTCTTCGTCCATGATGCCCACTTTCAGGGTGAAGCGCGGCAGACCAAGAGCGTCTTCAACACGACCGAAGAATTCATTGGTGAACGCCACTTCTTCCGGGCCGTGCTGCTTGGGCTTAACAATGTACACAGAACCCTTGGTGCTGTTCTGGAATTTGCCGTCGCCCTTCAGGTCGTGGATGGCGATCAGGGATGTTACCAGGCCGTCCATCAGACCCTCGGGGATTTCGCTACCATCCTTCAGCAGAATGGCCGGGTTAGTCATCAGGTGGCCAACGTTACGAACGAACAGCAGGCTGCGGCCCTTGAGGGTCAGCTCGCTGCCATCGGCGCCAGTGTAGGTGCGGTCGCCATTCATGCGACGAGTCATCATCTGGCCGCCCTTCTCGAAGGACTCTTCCAGATCGCCCTTCATCAGGCCAAGCCAATTCTTGTAGGCGACAACCTTGTCATCAGCATCTACCGCGGCAACGGAGTCTTCGCAGTCCATGATGGTGGTCAGGGCCGATTCCATCAGAACGTCTTTAACGTGGGCACCGTCATCCTTGCCGATCGGATGGCTGGCATCAATCTGGATTTCGAAATGCATGCCATTCTTCACCAGCAAAACGCCAGTGGGGGCATCGGCAGCGCCGGTGTAACCCACAAAACCGGACTCGTCTTTCAGACCGGTCACGTCACCGTTCTGAAGTTTAACCGCCAGCTTGCCGCCGTCGATATAGTATTTTGCGGCGTCTTTATGGCTACCGGAAGCCAGAGGCGCAGAGCCATCCAGCAGGTTGCGGGCCCACTCAATCACCTTGGCGCCACGAACCGGGTTGTAGCCACGGCCCTTCTCAGCACCGTTTTCCTCAGAAATAGCGTCGGTACCGTACAGGGCATCGTACAGGCTACCCCAGCGAGCGTTAGCCGCGTTCAGGGCGAAACGGGCATTCATGACCGGCACAACCAGCTGCGGGCCGGCCATGGTGGCGATTTCCGGATCCACATTGGAGGTGGAGATTTTGAAATCCGCCGGCTCATCTACCAGGTAGCCGATGTCTTTCAGAAACGCCTTGTACTCGGCCATGTCCAGTTTCTGGCCCTTGTGCTCGCGGTTCCAGGTATCCATTTTTTCCTGGATTTCGTCACGCTTGAGCAGCAGCTCGCGATTGCGCGGAGCGAGCTCGTTCACGATCTTGTCGAACTCGGCCCAGAACTTGTCAGCTTCAATACCGGTGCCCGGAATCGCTTCGTTATTTACAAAATCGTACAGATTCTTGGCGATCTGGATGCCGCCAACTTGAACGCGTTCTGTCATCGTTGCTTGCCTCAATGGGTTTGTAGTTCCCGACTCCCCTGATGGCGCCGATAGCGCGGGGACGTTCTGATTAGAGCGCCGCATTGTACGTGAAATTCCCTACAAGGTCATTCCCACCGGCACAATGCGACATTGCGCGAATCAACTCAGTCCTGGCTCCGGCGCCAGGTGGTTCCTTCACGGCTGTCATCCAGGATAATGCCCTTCTCCAGCAGATCATCGCGAATGCGATCGGCCTCCGCAAAGTCTTTGGCTTTACGGGCATCGGCACGGGCCTGAATCATGGCCTCGATGTCCTCGGCGGTCAGCTCACTGCCGGTATCCGCCTGGAAGAAGGCTTCCGGGTTCTGCTGCAGCAGACCGAGCACAGCACCCAGCCGCACCAGAACGGCCGCGCTGCGCTTGGCGGCTTCTTCATCACCTTCCCGGCGGTAATGATTGATGTCATTCGCCACTGCATGCAGCACGGCAATGGCGCCAGCAGTATTGAAATCATCATCCATTACCTCGGCAAAACGACGGTCGTGGTCCGTTTCCGCTACATCCGCTTCTTTCGCCGGCACGATACCCCGCAGGGCATGATAGAGCTTGGTCAAGGTTCGCCCGGCCTCCGCCAGGTTATCCTCGGAATAGTCCACCTGGCTCCGGTAGTGGCTGGACACCAGGAAATAGCGAACCACTTCCGCCGGGTACTTTTCCAGAATCTCGCGAATGGTAAAAAAGTTGCCCAGCGACTTGGACATCTTTTCCTTGTTCACTCGAATGGCGCCGGCGTGCATCCAGGTGTGCACAAAGGTGTGGCCGGTGGCACATTCCGACTGGGCGATTTCGTTTTCATGGTGCGGGAACAGCAGATCCGGCCCGCCACCGTGAATATCAAAGGTGTCACCCAGGCACTTGGTAGACATGGCGGAGCACTCAATATGCCACCCGGGGCGACCTTCGCCCCACGGCGACTGCCAGCTCACCTCGCCCGGTTTGGCGGCCTTCCAGAGCGCAAAGTCCGCGGGGCTGCGCTTGGCCTCCTGGACATCCACTCGAGCACCGGCCACCAGATCTTCCAGCTTTTTCTTGCTCAGTTTGCCGTAATCCGGGAATGACTCCACAGCAAAGTACACGTCGCCATTATCGGCAGCATATGCGTGGCCGCCAGCGATCAGCTTCTGGATCATGGCAATGATGTCGTCGATAAAGGCAGTCGCCCGGGGCTCCTCATTGGGTGACAGCACGCCGAGCTTTGCCTCATCCTCGTGCATGGCCCGGATCATCCGGTCGGTCAGGTCGGTATACACCTCACCGTTTTCATCAGCCCGGCGCAGGATCTTGTCGTCGATATCGGTAATGTTGCGCACGTAGTGTACGTCGTACCCGCGATGCCGCAGATACCGAGTCACCACGTCAAACGCCACCAGCACCCGAGCATGCCCCAGATGGCAATAGTCGTAGACAGTCATGCCGCACACGTACATACGAACCTTGCCAGGCTCCAGGGTTTTGAACGCTTCCTTTTGCTGTGTCAGCGTATTGTAGATACGCATTACTTGCCTCCCTTACCCCAGGAATCCCGCAGCGTTACGGTACGATTGAACACCGGCTTGCCAGACTTTTCAGTCAGTTCCTGGTCGCAGAAAAAGTATCCCTCGCGCTCGAACTGGTACGGCAGATCGGTACGGGGCTGAGCCAGACTTTTCTCAACGCGGGCACCTTTGAGAACGACCAGAGATTCCGGGTTCAGATGATCCAGAAAATCGCCTTCCTTGTCGCTGTCCGGAGATTCGTGGTTGAACAGGCGGTCGTAAAGATTGATATCCGTCTCCACGCTGTCGCTGGCCGACACCCAGTGAATCACGCCATTGGGTTTGTAGCCCTCCGGGTTCACGCCCAGGGTATTCGGATCGTATTCGCACTTGAGCTCGACAATCTCGCCGCTGCCGTCACGCACAACCGCTTTGCAGGTCATCACGTAACCACCGCGCAGCCGCACCGCCTGGTCCGGGGCCAGCCGCTTCCACTTACGCGGCGGCTCTACCTCGAAATCTTCCCGGTCAATAAACAGGGTCTGACTCCAGGTCACTTCCCGCTCGCCCATATCCGGATTCTGCGGATGCACTGGCAGAGTGAGGGTTTCCGTCTGGTCAGCCGGATAGTTGGTCAGGGTGACCTTGAGCGGACGCATCACGCACATGGCGCGGGGCGCACGGTTATTCAGATCTTCTCGGATAGCGTGCTCCAGCATACCGACATCCACGGTGCCACCGGCCTTGTTCACGCCGATCATGTCGCAGAAGTTGCGAATGGACTCCGGTGTGTAACCACGACGGCGCATGCCGGAAATCGTCGGCATCCGGGGATCGTTCCAGCCGTCCACCACGTTTTCATCCACCAGCCGCTTCAGTTTGCGCTTGCTGGTAATGGTGTAGTTCAGATTCAGCCGGGCAAATTCGATCTGGCGCGGATGACAGGGGATGGTGATATTGTCCAGCACCCAGTCGTAAAGCGGCCGGTGATCCTCGAATTCCAGGGTACACAGGGAATGGGTAATCCCTTCCAGAGCATCGGAGATCGGATGGGTAAAGTCATACATCGGATAGATGCACCACTTGCTGCCGGTCTGGTGATGATCCGCGTAGCGAATCCGGTACAGAATCGGGTCCCGCAGGTTGATATTCGGGGATGCCATATCAATCTTGGCCCGCAACACCAGCTCACCGTTCTGGAACTTGCCGTCGCGCATGTCCCGGAACAGCTGCAGGCTTTCCTCTACCGGGCGATCCCGGTATGGACTGTTCTTGCCGGGCTCTTTCAGGGAACCCCGGTACTCGGCCATCTGTTCAGCGTTAAGAGCACAGACATAAGCCTTATCGTTCTGAATAAGCTCTTCGGCAAAGGCATAGAGCTGATCAAAGTAATCCGACGCGTAACACACCTCGCCGGCCCACTCATAGCCCAGCCACTCCACGTCCTGCTTGATAGCGTCGATATACTCCTGGTTTTCCTTTTCCGGGTTGGTGTCGTCAAAGCGCAGGTTGCACTCACCGTTAAAGGTTTCGGCAATGCCAAAGTTCAAACAGATGGATTTGGCATGGCCAATGTGCAGATAGCCATTGGGCTCCGGGGGAAAACGGGTGACCACCTTGCCGGTGTGCTCCCCTTTGGCAATGGCGTCTTCAATAAGGCTCTGGATAAAGTTGTGGGCTTTCTTCGACTCGGCGCTCATACAATCTCTGTTAACAGGGAATGAATCATGGGAGCTGTCCGGATGCTCCGTTTAAACCGCCTATTATACTCACAAATCCATGCCGGACTCATGCACCGGACGAAACTCTTGAGTACAATAGCCACTTTCAACATTCCGATCCCAAAATACAGGAAACCCTGATGATTCTGCTGCAGACAAACTTCGGTGATATCAAACTGGAACTGGACTACGAAAAAGCCCCGGAAACCGCCAAAAACTTCGAACAGTACGTTCGCGACGGCTTCTACGATGGCCTGATTTTTCACCGCGTTATCAGCAACTTCATGATTCAGGGCGGCGGCTTTGAGCCTGGCATGACGCCGCGCAAAACCCGCGAACCTATCCAGAACGAGGCTGACAACGGCCTGAGCAACATGGTCGGTACCATTGCCATGGCCCGCACCATGGACCCCCACTCCGCCACCGCCCAGTTCTTCATCAACGTTGAGAACAACGGTTTTCTGGACCACACCGCCAAGAACGCAGAGGGCTGGGGCTACTGCGTATTCGGCAAGGTGGCCGAGGGCATGGATACCGTCAACAAGATCCGCGCCGTTCGCACCACCATGCGCGCCGGCCACCAGGACGTCCCGTTTGAGGACGTAGTGATCGAAAAAGCCGAGGTTCTGGAGGACGCGTGACCACGCTGTTTATCTCGGATCTGCACCTGGAAGAATCGCGCCCGGATATTACGGGCGCGTTTCTGTCCTTCCTCAAAGACAAGGCTCTGGGCGTTGAGCGTCTTTACATTCTCGGCGACTTTTTTGAAGCCTGGATTGGAGATGACGAGCGCACACCGCTGCAGGAACAGGTGGCGGCGGCCTTGCGGGAGGTGCGGGACACAGGCACCGACATTTACCTGATGCACGGCAACCGGGACTTCCTCATTGGCGAAGACTTCTGCGCGCGCGCCGGCGCCACTCTGCTGGATGATCCAACGGTAGTGGATCTGTATGGCACACCAGCCCTACTGATGCACGGTGACAGCCTGTGCACGGCCGATGTGGAATATCAGAAGTTCCGGGCCAACATGCGTAACCCGCAAACCGTGAAAATGCTGCTCGCCCGCCCACTCAAAGACCGTCAGCTGATGGCACGGCAACTGCGGGAAATCTCCATGGCGAAGAATCAGGGCAAGGCTGAGACCATCATGGATGTGACCCCCGAGGAAGTCGTGAAAGAACTGGAAGCCCATGACGTCCAACTGATGATTCACGGCCATACCCATCGCCCCGCCATTCATGAACTGGAAGCCAATGGCAGGCCTGCCCGCAGGATTGTGCTGGGGGACTGGGACGAGAATGTCTGGTGGCTTGAAGCCAGCAAGAACCAGCCCGTTGCCCTGAGGCACCAGCCACTCGCTGACTTCTAGGTACTGGACGGCAGCGGTACTGCTGCCAGAAATCAAGAGTGGTCTTTCACCCACTTACCGTCGGCTTTGTGGTATTCCTGTTTTACCGCCGCCCACGCGACGCGATGGGCGGTTTCTTCACGATCGGCGTCGCCACGGCGGTCTTCAGGGTTGCGGTACTCTTCCCAAGCCGAATTGAACGCTTTGCGATAAATCTCCTGGGCGTGCGCAGGCAGATTGTTTCGAACCCCGTCTGGCAGATCGGATTTGCGATCATAAGGCATCGTTTACCTCCTTTTGCCAAGAGATGATCCCCATAGTTAGCAGCGTTACCGCCAGGGCTTTAATGGCCGGGTATTGGCACGAGCCGCCAGATACTCAGGACGCCGTTTACTTCCGCAGAATGGCTCCACAAGGCAGTTGTCCACGCTGTTGTAAACAAAGAACAGATTGGCTCGAGGCCAGGGCGACATGTTCCGGTTAGAGGCATGCAGGGTATTGCACTCAAACAATAGCAGAGACCCTGCCGGACCGGTGGGCGCCTCAATACCATGTCGATTTGCCAGCTGACCTACAGCATCACGGGACGGCACCCCTGCTGTCTGCTTCTGCAGTGACTGTGTCCAGTTGTTCTCAGGCGTGGCACCGGCACAGGGCACAAAATACTCATGCGAACCGGGAATCAGCATCAACGGGCCGTTGAAAGCATTATTATCCGTCAGCATGATCGACGCGCTCACGGCCCGCATGGCGGGCATCCCGTCTTCCGTGTGCCAGGTTTCAAAATCCGAGCGCCATTCAAAGCCATTGCCGCAAAATCCCGCCTTGCTGTTAATCCGGGACTGGTGGATGTAGATGTCTCCGCCCAGCAACTGCTGCGCTATACCCAGCAATTCAGGATCACGAGTCAACCGATGAAACGCCTCGGAAGTCTCATGCATCGCAAACACCGACCGGATTTTCTCGCGATTTGCATCCATGATCACTTCATCCCGCTCACAGAAGGCCTTGTCCTGAGCCATGTCTCGCAGCTCATCGAAAAAACCCGCCACCATCTCCGGGGTAAAGAAGTTCTCGAGCCACAAGAACCCATCCCGCTCAAATTGTGCCAGCTGTTGCTGGGCCAGTGGCCCTTGCTCGCGCTGCGCCCCCGCGCTGTGAACGATCGGCTCGTGCCGGGGAAACATGTTTCCTGCGTTTTCCTCTCTGCTTCGGTAAAAGTCAGCTCGTTGTAACATGGTGATGAAACCTCATTACTCTGAAAATGAGGTTTCAACGTAACAATCGCAACATGCCCCAACTACAACATAGGTTATAAAGGGAAACCGCTAGAAGTTACTGAAAAGTAAGGCTATAACGCATCGCTTTCGGTAGGTTCCCGATAGCTTTCAAGGCGTTTCAGCCAGCCTGGAAGCCACCGCTCTCGCTCAATGGGCATCTCTGCGTTCTCGGCCCGCCGGGTAAGCACCCGGCCGGCCGCTTCGCGAAAGCGCTCCAAGGCCGTATCGGCCTTGCCGGGTTCCATTTCCAGCAGCACCTGACGCAGCCCCCACCCTTGCCCCCTGTAGACCTCTTGTGACGATAAACCCTCACCTTTGAAATTCACATAATCCATCAGGGCATAGACGCCGCCAGGTCTCTTTGAAAGTTCAGTAATGTGTGCTGTCACCGTGTCCCGCTGATCATCCGGCACGGCTTCTATAACCCGGTGCAGAGATTGCTCTGCTCGCTTGAAAATGAAGGCCACCTGAACGGCTTTGGTTCGGTCCAGAAAGGCACGCAGTTCCGCCAGTCGTTGACTGCCTGCGGCTTCAATAAACGCGTTCTGGTCCGGCCATGGGGCATCCGGTACCGGATCTTCCGTTAACCAGTCAGGCATCGCCACTGCGCGGGCTTTCATGAAGCGAATCAGATCAGGGAAACTCTCCACAAAACGCTCGTTCACGCCCTCGGGGTACCAGATAAAATGCCCGATGCCCAGCGATGGAAAGGCCTCTCCCTGATTCCAGTGCACCAGGCAGTCATAGCGCCCGGCACACTCATTACGAAATATCTGCTGACCAACCCATTCCAGTTGCCGCTCGGAGAGCGCAAGCGCTGGCACGGCCGGCTTCCGAGTCAACTGATCCGCCAACACCACGGTGAGAATGGCCACTATAAGGCCGACCACAAGCCACTTGTGCACGCTACTCTCTCTCAGCAACAAAACCAGTACCTATCGGTGAATCAGAGTGAAAGAGCAGGCTGAACGATCGCCGCATATACGCCACCGGATTGCTCAGACCTTTTCAGTCAGTTGTAACTTTGAACCCGCCCTCACCGGATATACACCACTCACTGGCATCCCCGCAAATCCCTTGCCACCCAAAAGCTTCACAAGAACTCATCCATCAGTGCTTCCAGATCCCGGGTATCTCGAGGCTTGGCCCGACAGGCCGTTGTTCCGGCATCAACACAGGCCTGACGATAGTCCTGGCTGCGGTTCGCAGAGATGGTCACTATTGGTGTGTATACCGGGAGGAGATTCTGATGGCGAATGGCCCTGATGGCTTCGATTCCATCCATAAAAGGCATTTCGCCGTCCATCAAGACCAGGTCCCAGCGATCATCCGCAACGGCCAGGAGTGCCTCCACACCATCACAGACGCCGGTCACCTGAACGCCCAGGTTGGAGAGCTTCTTGCACATCACCATCCGTACCCCCGCATCGTCATCCACTACAAGCACTCGGACAGGCAGTGAAAACCCCAGTCGACTCGCCAGGGGCTCCGGTCTGGACGGCGAACGCGGTGCCGGGTTCTCTTCCAGAATGGTCGAAATGCGCTCCCCACCAAGCATCAACCTGACCCAACTCCTCAGAGCCAGAAACATCAGTGCCAGCGCCAGAAGACTCGTCAGGGGAGCATGGTATGGGAGCCAATAATTAATAAACCGTATTTTGAAGTTCGAAAACAGCGTCCACTCCAGGGCAATCAACGCTGCTACTCCGGCAATCGTGATTAGTGAGGCAGAGCAAGGCCGCCGCACCAGCGCACCCGATGCGCTCTGATCTCTGAATGGGAATCTGATTCTAGTTTCCTTAAATTCACTCGAAATGTAACTCCAACCTAACAACCCATCATTTAAGCGTCGTTAACATAGGTTAAACCGAGACGATTACCGCGATGCGCCAGCCTCCTACCGAGCCTTGCCCCAACTTCATACCTTTGCTATCAATAGTTTTTCAATAGGCGGCACGAAGGGAAGCAAATCACATGGAAACCGGCTGCATTATCAAACACTTCGAGAGCTACGCCCCTATCTCCCGTTCTGAGGCAGAGCTGCTGGCATCCCTCGAGAAAAATCCCAAAGACTACGGCAAGAACAGCTATGTGTGGTGCCAGGGGGATACACCCGGAGATTTCTACTCGCTGAAGCAAGGCTGGGCTTACTCCTTCAGAGACCTGGAGGACGGCACCCGTCAGGTGCTGGACGTCTACGTGCCGGGTAATGTGATCGGTTTGAGGGACTATGCGTTCCGGAGTCGTGTATCCGGCTTGAGGATGCTCACGGACGGAGTGCTGTGTGCCTTTCCCCGGTCTCGTCTGACAGAAGTCTTCGCGGAATCCTTGTTGCTTTGCAACATTTTTTTCACGATCGGATCACGAGATCAGGCCATCCTGATTGAGCGCCTGGTTAACCTGGGACGCCGGTCCGCGCGGGAAAAGGTTGCTCATTTCCTGGTTGAAACCGTCTATCGTGTGGACAGGACCGTTACCCAGCCAAACCAGCCACTACACCTTCCCCTCACGCAGTCACTGATTGCCGACGCTCTTGGCCTTAGTGCCGTCCACGTAAACAGGGTGTTTCAGGAGCTCAAGGACGAGGGATTGGTTAGCTCGCCCAGCTCTGGGGTTCAGCTACAAGATCTGAAGCGTCTCAAGGAAATTGCAAGGTTCGACCCGACCTATCTCGAGGAAGATATCCAGGCTGCCATGGGCGAGGCTGGGCAATTCAGGCAGTTATAGACCAGGACCGTGCAAGCACCATCACCAGGCAAGAGACCCTTGAGATCGCTGCCTTCCATCCACGACGAAGTTACGCGGTATCCTTGACCTTGTGTTCGGCTAATTCTGCCTTGATGGCGTCAGAGATGGGAACAGACTTTTCAATTTCGTAATCGAAGTGAATCAGTGTCGCGACACCACGGGCGATCTGCTTGCCATTCTGCCAGGCCTCCTGAACCACCTGGAACGAGCTGTTACCAATGTTGCCCACGCCGGTTCTGATCTCAACGGGCATGTGCCAGTAACTCTGGGCCAACAGGTCGATCTCCAGCCGAGCAATGATCAGCGGCCAGGTTTTTACGTCCAGCGACGGGTGGAAAATCCGAAATATCGGAGTACGTCCCTGTTCGAACCAGACCGGCAGGGAGGTATTGCTGATATGGCCAAGCGCATCGGTATCACTGAAGCGAGGCTGAATGTCGAGGGTAAACATGGGCATAGTCCTGCTGTGAAAGAGCGCAAACTATACACACAAATTCTCTCGCGAAAAAAATCCTGTGGCGTTAACCACAGGATTTTCCGCTAGTACTTTGGTCGCAGTTACTGCTCCACAAAAGCCCGCTCAATCACATAGTGGCCCATGTCGCCACCACGGGCTTCGCGGAAGCCCATGTTATCGAGAATGGCACAGGTGTCCTTCAGCATGCTCGGGCTGCCACAGATCATGAAGCGGTCCTGCTCCACGTCGAAATCCGGCAACCCCAGATCCCGTGTGATCTTGCCGGTTTCCATGGCATCCGTCAGACGACCCTGGTTGCGGAAGGGCTCCCGGGTCACGGTCGGGTAATACACCAGCTTGCCACTGACCATCTCACCAAAGAATTCGTTCTCCGGCAGTTCTTCAATCTCTTGCTGGTACGCCAGCTCGGAGATGTAGCGCACACCGTGGGTGAGAATCACCTTGTCATAGGCTTCGTAAACTTCCGGATCCTTGATGATGCTCATGAACGGTGCCAACCCGGTGCCGGTGCTGATTAGCCAGAGATTTCGGCCCGGCAGAAGATTGTCCAGTACCAGTGTACCCGTCGGCTTGCGGCTGACCAGAATCTCGTCACCCACTTTGATCTGTTGCAGGCGCGAGGTCAGCGGGCCATCAGGAACTTTGATAGAGAAAAACTCCAGCTCTTCTTCATAGTTCGCACTGGCGATACTGTAGGCGCGCATCAACGGTTTACCATCCGTCTCCAGACCAATCATCACAAAATGACCGTTCTTGAAGCGGAAGCCGGGATCCCGACTGGTCTTGAAGCTGAACAGCGTATCGTTCCAGTGGTGCACACTGGTTACGGTTTCTTTCATCAGGTTGCTCATGGGAGCCCTCGCCTATTAACGTCAGTCCATCAGGAATTGAGAATAGTTTAACCTTTTGCTTGAAATCGACAAAACGGGCTGTTTTCATAAGGCTATTCGATTTTTCCGATAAACAATTTCCACCGGAAGACACCTCATGAAATACAGCTTTCGTCAGCTCGAAGTTTTCCTGGCCGCCGCCCATTTCCAGAACATCACCCGGGCTGCCGAATCGCTGGCTATGTCCCAGTCCGCCGCAAGCAGCGCCCTGAAAGAACTGGAGAATCAGTTCGATATCCAGCTCTTTGACCGCGTGGGCAAACGGCTGCAATTGAACGAGCTTGGCCGCCTCTACCGGCCCAAGGCAGAGTCCCTGCTGGCGCAGGCCACGGAACTGGAACAGGCCTTCAGTAAACATTCAGAAGTCGGCGCCCTGAAAGTCGGTGCGACTCTGACTATAGGGAACTATCTGGCCGTGGGCGTGATGGCCAAATACATGAATACCCCTACCCGCCCGAAAGTTTCACTGGAGGTGGCCAACACCAGCTCCATAGCCCGCCGAGTCCGGGACTTCGAATTGGATATCGGTCTGATTGAAGGCGAGCTACAGTCCCCGGAGCTGGAGGTAATTCCCTGGCGGGAAGACGAACTGACGGTATTCTGCTCTCCGTCACACCCCCTGGCCCGAAAACAGGCTCTGACCGACGAGGACCTTCGTCAGGCGGTCTGGATTATGAGGGAACCGGGATCTGGCACGCGGCAGAGCTTCGAACGGGGGATGCACGGCCTGTTGCCAGACCTCAACATCCTGCTGGAACTGGAACATACCGAGGCCATCAAACGGGCCGTAGAGGCGGATCTGGGCATCGGATGTCTGTCCAAAGTAGTCCTGGCCGACGCTTTCAAACGCGGTAGCCTGGCCCCCCTGAGCGTCCCCGACTATCGGAAATTCGACCGTCAGTTCTACTTCATTCTGCACAAACAGAAATACCGCAGCGCCGGAATCGCCCGCTGGATGTCACTTTGCCAGGAGCTTCAACCTGCCAGAACCGGGCCGCTGTGAAAGCGGAACTCGGAATCCGGAGATTCGATCAGCTTCTGCTCGATAGCCAGAAACTCCGCGACGCGGTCATCCACCGGGCCACCATTGGCCTGCTCGGCCAGCGTCAGGTAATCTTGGTAATGACGTGCCTCGGATTTAAGCAGGCTGTTGTAGAACTCAGCCAGCTTTTCATCCAGCGAGGGAGCCAGTGCCGCAAAACGCTCACAGGATCTGGCCTCAATAATGGCACCGACGATCAAGACATCGACCAGCCGCCCGGGATCTTCTGTTCGTACCGCTTCCCGCAGGCCGGCGGCATACCGTGCCGGTGACAGATGGGTATAGGTAACCCCCCGCTTTTTCATGATCGCCAGTACCTGCTCGAAGTGCCTCAGTTCCTCACGGGCCAGACGAGACATCTTGTTGAGCAACTCGGTGTTGTCCACGTAACGGTACATCAGACTCAGCGCGGTGGACGCGGCCTTTTTTTCACAATGCGCATGGTCGATCAGCAGCAGGTCCTGGTTCGCCAGGGCGCTGTCAATCCAGGTTTGCGGGGTTCGGCACGGAAGGAAATCGTGAATTTCTTGCAGGGCGTCGTTCATATCGCGGTTCAGGCTGAAAATTCGGGAGGCAGGAGTATAGCGCACTTAACAGATTCCTCCGACCTCTGTCCAACTTAACTTTATAAGGGGTTTCCTATAGAATGCAGCGCCAGATCAAGGAGTCTCTGAATAAATCCTGAAACCCCATCAGTGATTTGAGGCGTTATTCAGAGGCTCCTGCGGCCTTTTCGCCAAAAAACTCCCGCCGGGCACCACGCCCACAGCGCGGAACATTCCAACTGATGAGGGTCCATATCGTGTTAGAAGCCTATCGTGAACACGTTGCCGAACGTGAAGCCCTGGGTATTCCCCCCAAGCCCCTGAACGCCGAGCAGACCGCTGCCCTGGTTGACCTGCTGAAGAACCCGCCGGCCGGTGAAGAAGAAACCCTGGTTTACCTGCTGGAAAACCGCATTCCGCCGGGTGTAGACGAAGCAGCCTACGTTAAGGCTGCTTTCCTGTCTGCCATCGCCAAGGGTGAAGCGTCTTCCCCGCTGGTCAGCAAAGAATACGCTGTGAAGCTGCTGGGCATGATGCAGGGCGGTTACAACATCGAGACCCTGGTTGAGCTGCTGGACGACAGCGAACTGGCCGAACTGGCCGGTGAGCAGCTGAAGAAAACCTTGCTGATGTTCGACGCCTTCAACGACGTGAAGGAAAAGATGGACGCAGGCAACGCCGTTGCCAAGTCTGTGGTTGAGTCCTGGGCCAACGCCGAGTGGTTCACCAACAAGAAGAAGGTTCCCGAGAGCACCAAGATGGTGGTGTTCAAGGTTACCGGCGAAACCAACACTGACGACCTGTCTCCGGCTCCGGATGCCTGGTCCCGCCCGGACATCCCGCTGCACGCCCGCGCTGCCTATAAAATGGAACGTGATGGCCTGAAGCCGGAAGAGCCCGGCGTAACCGGCCCGATGAGCCAGATCGACGAAATCAAGGCCAAGGGCCTGCCCGTTGCCTTCGTTGGTGACGTAGTGGGTACCGGTTCTTCCCGTAAGTCTGCCACTAACTCTGTTCTGTGGTTCTTCGGTGAAGACATCCCGGGCGTGCCGAACAAGCGTGCCGGCGGTGTCTGTATCGGTAACAAGGTTGCCCCGATCTTCTTCAACACCATGGAAGACGCCGGCGCCCTGGTATTCGAAGCCCCGGTCGACAACATGAACATGGGCGACGTCATCGAAATCCGCCCGTACGAAGGCAAGATCCTGAACGAAGCCGGCGAGACCATCTCTGAGTTCAAGTTCAAGTCTGATGTGATCCTGGACGAAGTTCAGGCCGGCGGCCGTATTCCGCTGATCATCGGTCGTGGTCTGACCAACAAGGCCCGCCAGGCTCTGGGCATGGGCGCTACTGACATCTTCCGTCTGCCGAAAGATCCTGAAGCTGGCGACAAGGGCTTCACCCTGGCCCAGAAGATGGTTGGCAAGGCCTGTGGTCTGCCGGAAGGCAAAGGCGTTCGCCCGAACACCTACTGTGAGCCGCACATGACCACCGTAGGCTCCCAGGACACCACTGGCCCGATGACCCGTGACGAGCTGAAAGACCTGGCGTGTCTGGGCTTCCAGGCAGACCTGGTCATGCAGTCCTTCTGTCACACCGCCGCTTATCCGAAGCCGGTTGACGTTGAAATGCAGCACACTCTGCCGGACTTCATCCGCACCCGTGGCGGTGTTTCCCTGCGTCCGGGCGACGGCATCATCCACTCCTGGCTGAACCGCATGCTGCTGCCAGACACCGTAGGTACCGGTGGTGACTCCCACACCCGTTTCCCGATGGGCATCTCCTTCCCGGCCGGTTCTGGCCTGGTGGCCTTTGCCGCTGCTACCGGCGTTATGCCGCTGGATATGCCGGAATCCGTTCTGGTTCGCTTCAAAGGCGAAATGCAGCCGGGCATCACCCTGCGTGACCTGGTACACGCCATCCCGCTGTACGGCATCAAGCAGGGCATGCTGACTGTTGAGAAGAAAGGCAAGATCAACGAATTCTCCGGCCGTATCCTGGAGATCGAAGGTCTGGAGCACCTGACTGTCGAGCAGGCGTTCGAACTGTCTGACGCCTCTGCCGAGCGTTCCGCTGCCGGTTGTACAATCAACCTGTCGGAAGACTCCGTGGCTGAGTACCTGCGCTCGAACATCGTAATGCTGCGCTGGATGATTGCTGAAGGTTACGGCGATCCGCGCACCCTGGAGCGTCGCGCCCAGCAGATGGAAGAGTGGCTGAAAGATCCGAAGCTGATGCGTGCTGATAAAGACGCGGAATACGCCCACGTGATCGAAATCGATCTGGCTGACATCAAAGAGCCGATCGTGTGCTGCCCGAACGATCCGGACGATGCCAAGTTCCTGTCAGAAGTGGCTGGTGACAAGGTAGACGAAGTGTTCATCGGTTCCTGCATGACTAACATTGGTCACTTCCGTGCCGCTGGTAAGCTGCTGGAGCAACACAAGGGCGCCCTGAGCACCCGTCTGTGGATGTCTCCGCCCACCAAGATGGATCAGCAGCAGCTGATGGAAGAAGGCTACTTCAACACCTACGGCACCGCCGGTGTTCGCACCGAGATGCCGGGCTGCTCCCTGTGCATGGGTAACCAGGCACGTGTAGCACCGAAGTCAACGGTTCTGTCTACCTCTACCCGTAACTTCCCGAACCGTCTGGGTGATGGTGCCAACGTGTACCTGACCTCCGCGGAACTGGCAGCTGTGGGCGCGGTACTGGGCAAACTCCCGACTCCGGCGGAGTACATGGAGTACGCCAAGGACCTGAACAGCATGTCCAAAGAGATCTACAAGTATCTCAACTTCGACCAGATGGAAGAGTACACTCAGAAGGCGTCTGAGGCTTCCGTAGCCTGAGATCTTCTGAGGTAGCCTACCTCTGATCTGAAAACGCCAGCCTTCGGGCTGGCGTTTTTTTTGGTCCTGACACACAAACCCATGACCAGCGACACTCCATTATTCAAGGACAAAAAAAGGGCTCCCGAAGGAGCCCCTTATTCAGTGCAGGTGAATTATCACCGTTCGATGTGCTGGTACTCACCGGCATCAGAAGTGGCTAGAGTCACCACAACGATAGCGACAAACGCTGCAATGAAGCCCGGAATAATCTCGTACACACCGGGGCCACCCATGAACTCACCGTTCCAGCCCAGAGAGATCCAGATCATCACGGTGGCTGCACCCACAATCAGGCCAGCCAGTGCGCCTGCACCGTTGGTACGCGGCCAGGTCAGAGCCAGAATGATCAGCGGACCAAAGGCAGCACCGAAGCCCGCCCAGGCGTTACTGACCAGTCCCAGAACCTGGGAATCCGGATCAGACGCGATAAAGGCTGCCACCAGGCCAACCGCCACAACACAGGCCCGGCCAACATTGACACACTCTTTATCCGTGGCTTCCTTGCGCAGGAACAGACGGTAGAAGTCTTCGGTCAGCGAGGCGGAGGAAACCAGCAACTGACTGGAGATGGTACTCATGACTGCCGCCAGCAGCGCGGCGTACAGGAAACCGGTAATCAGCGGGTGGAACAGCAGATCTGACAGAACAATGAAAATGGTTTCCGGATCAGCAACGTCCAGGCCATTACGTACAGCGTAGGCACGGCCAAACACACCCAGCGCGATCGCGCCAATCAGGGAGATGCCCATCCAGGACATACCGATATTACGGGCAGTCCCTACCTCACCCACGGTACGGATAGCCATGAAACGTACGATGATGTGCGGCTGGCCGAAATAGCCGAGCCCCCAGGTAACTGCCGACAACCAGCCAATCACCGTGAGCCCTTCCGTCCACGACAGGAGCGTTGGATCCACACTGTTCAGGGTCTCGGAAGCCTGGGCGAAACCACCACCGCCTTCGCCGAACAGCACTACTGCAGGCATGATGACCAGAGCGAGCATCATGATGCAGCCCTGCACGAAGTCCGTCATGCTCACCGCGAGGAAGCCGCCGACCACGGTGTACGCCAGCACCACACCCAGGGTGATCACAATACCGGCGGCGTAGTCGCTCATGCCACCGAAGTTAAAGATACCAGCGAAGGCGCTTTCAAACAGCTTGCCGCCGGCAACCAGGCCAGAGGCGGTATAAACCGCGAAGAACAGCACGATAACGATGGCGGATACTGTGCGCAGCGGCAGAGCCTTGGTTGGGAAACGGTTGGCCAGAAACGCCGGGATGGTGAGTGCATTGCCATAATGCACGGTCTGCTCCCGCAGCCGGGGTGCAACCACAACCCAGTTAATGAAAGCACCAACAAACAGACCGATACCAATCCAGGCCGAGGCCAGACCGGTAACATAGAGGGCGCCGGGCAAACCCAGCAGCAACCACCCACTCATATCTGATGCGCCGGCTGACAACGCCGCAACTTTAGGACTGAGGGCACGGCCCCCCAGCATGTAATCCTCAGCAGTGGCTGATGATGTGCGCATGGCCCAGAGGCCAATTACGATCATCAGGGCGAAATACGCAAATAGACTGATCCAAACTCCAATAGCCATATGGCTCCTCCGGTTTTATGAGTCGGATAAGATCCGCTCGATTGGCACAACACCAGATCAAAGATCGGCACTGTGTGCCGTTTTTTTGTATGTCTCGGATTCGTCAGACCTGTAGCAAGAATCAACTTGCCGGGATTCCTCATTGAATATAGCTGATCGCCAGATCTTTGCGACCAGCCAGCTCAGCTCCGGAGCCTCGGTCCTCGGGCGATATAAATTAGTATTACTACGGATTCGAGGCTTACAAAATCCTACGATTATTTTGCAGAATCCTACGGGACTGACGTCAAAACCTACGAATCCACGCCTGAATCAGGCCACATGTTCATTCAGTTGTAGCCTGGAAGGTGTAATGCCCCGATGTTTTCTGAGCGCGTTGGTCAGCGCACTTTGCGATGAAAAGCCGGTGCGGTAGCTGATTTCAGAAACCGAAAGCGAAGTCGAGGAGAGTAGTCCAACCGCCTGATCGAGCCGGGTTTGCAGCAGAAACTGATGCGGCGTTGTCCCGGTAACCTGCCGGAAAATCTCATGAAACCGGCTCACACTCAGGCATGCGACACCGGCCAGATCCTGAACGGTTATCTTGCGGTGAAGATTGCCGACGATATAGCGGCGGATGTCCTCGGGATTGAGACTGTTTCTGTTACTGGAAACGGGGGGCCGGTCGACGATGCGCTCAGCCATGCAATGAAGAATACTGGCGGCGAGGTGCTGATGCAGCGCCCGGTTATCCGGTGAACGGTCGAATTCACCGGCGGCAAACTGGACCAACCCCTGAATACGGTTATCCATCTGTACCGTACGCGGCTTCTCAAACAGCCGCATCAACTTGTCGTAGTCCGAGTGCAGTGGTGTCGACAGTGCTGCGCAGAAGGGATCAACATTGATGACCAGCACGTGGTTTTGCTGATCACCACAATAATCGTGGCGCGCCTCTGTAGGTACCAGACAGGCTTTCCAGGTGTCGAGGCAGGCACCGGATCCATCAATGCTCAGCTCCGCCTGCCCGCGCACACCGACCACGATCTGGTGGTGTTCATGGTGATGCTGTTGGGCAGCCGTGGGTAGCTTCAAAAGTTTCGCGTTGAGCATTACTACTGAAAGCCGTTATCGAGAATGTTCCTCAATTAAAGCAGAACATTACAAAAAGTGCACGAAAACACCGGGATTCGCCAGCGATCTGTCTGCTGTCAGTCAGAAACCGGCAGTTTTGCCAGTGCGGTCAGGAGGGCTGATACACTCTCGGATACCTGCTCGAGGGGTAAGGCGGCGTTTACCACATGGTAGCGCCCGGGCATTTCCGTCGCGCGCTCCAGATAGGTTTCCCGTATCCGCTGAAAAAATGCCTGCGCCTCCCGCTCAAACCGGTCAAGCTCACCGCGCTTTCGAGCACGAGCCATACCGGTTTCCACAGGTGCATCCAGCAGGATAACGTGGTCCGGACGCATCTCACCCTGAACCAGAGCCTCAAGCAACGCAATCCGTTCTCTGGAGACGCCACGGCCACCTCCCTGATAGGCGAAGGTGGCATCGGTAAACCGGTCACAGAGAACCCACTTACCGGCGGAAAGTGCCGGGAGGATTCTGTTATGGAGGTGCTGAGCCCTGGCGGCAAACATCAGCAGCAGCTCGGTGGTTTCGTGTACTGACTCCTCTCTGGGGGCCAGCAACAGCTCACGGATGCTTTCTGCCATAGGGGTGCCACCTGGCTCACGGGTCACAATGTAATCAATACCAAGCCGTTCCAGGGTTTTCGCAGCGTTATCCAGCTGTGTTGACTTGCCAACCCCTTCGGTACCCTCGAATGTAATGAATCGCCCTCTGGCCAAAATCATTGCTCTCCGTTACTGCTGGTTTCTGAATCCGGGGCCGGGAATGAACGGTAATCTTCCCGGCGGTTCAGCTGGAACTCACGCACGGCTTTCTGGTGCTCGGCAAGCGTACGGGAAAACTTGTGACTGCCATCCCCCCGGGCGACAAAGTACAGGGCATCGCCGTCATCCGGATGCAACGCGGCATGAATGGATTCTCGTCCCGGTAACGCAATAGGCGTTGGCGGCAGGCCATCAATGCGATACGTGTTATAGGGTGTCCAGGTACGAAGATCACTGCGACCAATCCGGCCCCGATATTTGTCACCCATACCGTAAATAACCGTTGGGTCCGTCTGCAGGCGCATACCCTTCTTCAGGCGCCGGACGAACACACCCGCCACCTGTTGTCGCTCGCCGGCCACTCCGGTTTCACGCTCCACAATCGACGCCATGATCAGTGCCTCATAGGCGTTGTCGTACGGAAGCCCTTCCTCACGGTTCTGCCATTCCTCCTCAAGGACCTCGGTCATGATGTTGTAGGCCCTTTTGAGAATATCGAGATCGGTTTCACCACCGTGAAACAGGTAGGTATCCGGGAAAAACCAGCCCTCGGGATGCTGCCCTTCGGCTCCCAGAGCCGCCATGATCTCCTCATCCGTCCAATCGGTGGTCTGCCTGGTGAGCCTGTCGGTGCGCGCCAGCGCTGCCCGCATCTCGGCAAAGGTCCAGCCCTCGATAAACTGCACGGACCAGAGCTTGACCTTACCTTCTACCATCTGGTTGATCATGTCGACCGGGGTCATACCAGAGGTGAACTCGTAGTCCCCAGCCTTGATCAGAGTCTGCTCCGGGTTCAGGCGCCCGTGAATCCGCAGCCAGAGCGGATCATCCACAAATCCTTTCGCAGCCAGCTCCCGCGCAACGCGACCAAACGCCGTACCGGGCTCGACAGAAAACAGAGTGGGCTCGTCAAGGACAACCGGGGTCTCAAGTGTTTTCAAACCCTGCCAGAGCCAGAGACCACTGCCGGTAACCGCCAGAACAGCAAGAGCAACAATACCTACGAGTAGCTTTTTGAACACGCGCATCAATCCGGTCGCTTATGAGGATCGCAAATTGTCGCAAGCCGGTTGCCCACAGGCAAATCAAGGCCCGCCAGATTGCGAACCGGAACAACTCCAAGCACGCTGTTGGTCAGGTACAGACCCTGGCATTCGCGGCCCAGCAGGTCCTCCACCTGCAGTTCACATTCCCGGAACGGCTCACCCGCCGCGAGCAGGCATTCGATCACCTTTCGGCGCATCACACCGGAAACCGCCAACGAGGCCGCCGGAGGTGTTCTCCAACCATCAGGGCCATGCAGGAATAAATTGGTTCTGGTACCTTCAACTACATGCCCTGCCGCGTTGGTCATCAGCAATTCAAACGTTGGATCCTTCATTTCACGGGCCGCCATTACCTGCTCCAGCCGATTGAGGCTCTTGATGCCAGACAGGAGTGGATTGACCGTCAACGGTACCCGGGAGAAGTCCACCATAACCCCGGTTTCGGGCGGTAGCGGAGGAAGAACAGAATGGAACAGATACAGATGGGGGCTGACATCAGCTGCCGGCCGATATCCGCGGCCACCGCTGCCACGGGTTACCACCAGCTTGAGCACCCAGTGGCTGATGCCATGAATGGCGCCATAGCGCTTCATTGCATGGGCAACCGCTGACTCCAGTTCGGGCCGACTCAGCCGAATACCCAGGCGCCCGGCATCCCGCATCAACCGGTCAAGGTGATAGACCAGCAAAGGCGCGGAATCCCCGTTCACCCTGATGGTTTCGAACAGGCCATCTCCATATGCCAGCCCCCGGTCACCAGGGAGCAGGCAGTCGTCGTCTGCCCAGTAGAGCTTCAACACCCGGGCTCAACCCTCGTAGCGGCTGACGATCAGGGTCCCGTTGGTGCCGCCAAAGCCGAACGAATTCGACAACGCGACCTTCACATCGGCATCTCTGGATTTGTGCGCCACAAAGTCCAGATCACAACCTTCATCCGGATGATCAAGGTTGATGGTGGGCGGCAACACCCCGTCCCGGACTGCCAATACCGAGAATATAGCCTCAACGGCACCCGCGGCGCCCAGCAGGTGTCCGGTCATGGATTTGGTGCTGCTCATGGCCAGTTTTTCCGCATGGCTGCCAAACACCGATTTGACTGCAGCCACCTCAGCCACATCGCCAACCTGAGTGGAGGTTCCATGGGCATTGATGTATCCGACCAGATCCGGGCTGATGCCGGCATCGCGGATGGCATTTCGCATGGAGCGCGCCGCACCCTCACCATCGGCCGGGGGGGCCGTGATGTGATGGGCGTCATCGCTCATACCAAAGCCGATGACTTCGCCGTAAATGGTTGCTCCTCGCGCCCTGGCGTGTTCCAGCTCTTCCAGAACCACAACGCCGGCGCCATCACTGAGTACAAAGCCGTCACGGTCACGATCCCAGGGGCGACTGGCCTTTTCCGGCTCATCATTGCGGGTCGACAGGGCCCGGGCGGAGGAAAATGCCGCCACGCCGCTGCGTGTGGTCGCCATTTCAGAGCCGCCGGCCAGCATGACATCGGCATCGCCGTAGGCGATGGTTCTGGCGGCATAGCCGATATTGTGTGTTCCAGTGGTACAGGCGGTCACGATCGCAATATTCGGCCCCTTGTAGCCGAAACGGATCGCCGCATTACCGGAAATCATATTGATGACGGATGCCGGCACAAAAAACGGCGAAACCTTGCGCGGGCCGGCCTTATCCATCTGAAGAACGTTCTTTTCGATGTATTCCAGGCCACCGATACCTGAACCTATGGCAATCCCTACCCGCTCCTTGTCGAGCTTGCTGTATTGCTCAAGGCCGCTGTCATCTACCGCCTGCTGCGCTGCAATCAGGCCATAGTGAATAAAGGCATCCAGCTTTCGCGCTTCCTTGCTGGACAACCAGGGCTCGATATCAAGATCCTTGACGGCACCGCCAATGCGAGTGGTGTACTCGGACGCGTCAAAGCGGTCAATCAGTCCGATGCCACTGCGTCCGGCACGAATGGCTTCCCAGGAAGACGTCACATCATTCCCCACCGGAGAAAGCATACCCATTCCCGTGATGACAACCCGTCGCTTGCTCATATCCCCAATCACCCGATTGTTCCGTCTCTGATGGTTCACTGCTGGCCAATGTCCGACCAATAAAAAAGCCGTCCTTCAATAAGCCCAAAGGACGGCTTTTGCCTGGCTATCTGATTCGCAGGGTATCAGGTGTGCGCGACAATGTAGTCGATCGCGTCCTGAACGGTGCCCAGCTTTTCGGCCTCTTCGTCAGGAATCTCTGTCTCGAATTCCTCTTCCAGGGCCATAACCAGCTCAACAGTGTCCAGTGAGTCAGCGCCAAGATCCTCTACAAAAGAAGATGTGTTCTGAACTTCGGACTCTTTCACGCCCAACTGCTCACAAACAATCTTCTTAACGCGCTCTTCAACTGTACTCATAATGTCCTCACTTTATGTGTCAACCAAGCAACTCTATGGCTGCCAGTTTAGTTTAAACCCCACCTGCAAACAAGCAGGGATTCTGTCAAACATGTTGTGCGACAAGGGGTTGCACACCAGCCCGGAACGGACTTAACCCATGTACATGCCGCCATTCACATGAATGGTTTCTCCGGTTACGTAAGCGGCGCCGTCCGATGCCAGGAAAGCCACCACAGCGGCAACCTCCTCCGGCGACCCCAGGCGACCAGCCGGTATGATTTCCAGCATAGCCTCACGCTGCTTATCGTCCAGTTTTTTGGTCATGTCTGTGTCAATAAAACCAGGTGCCACGCAGTTCGCCGTGATACCGCGGTTAGACATTTCCTTGGCCAGGCTACGGGTAAAACCCTCAACACCGGCCTTCGCCGCACAGTAATTGCCCTGCCCGGGATTTCCCATACCAGCAACCACTGAGCTGATATTGATGATTCTGCCCCAACGGGCTTTCGCCATACCACGCAATACCGCCTTGCTGGTGCGATAGACGCTGGACAGGTTGGTTTCCAGAACCTCAGACCAGTCATCGTCTTTCAAGCGCATCAGAAGGTTATCACGGGTGATGCCGGCATTATTGACCAGAATCAGGGGCGCACCTGATTGCTCGGCAAGCTGCTTGAGGCCAGCCTCGATGCTCTCGGGCTCTGCCACATTCATAACAATGCCATAGCCACTGAAACCCGCTTCTTTCAGGCCATCGGTAATGGCCTGGGCCCCCTCGGCACTGGTCGCGGTACCCACCACTTCGGCTCCCTGCCGGGCAAGTTCATGAGCAATGGCTTTGCCAATGCCTCGACTGGCGCCGGTTACCAATGCAACTTTGCCTTCCAAAGACATAATTCACTCCGTGTAATCAGGACTGACCAAAGGCCTTAAGGGCTTCAGCCAGAGAATCAGGACTCTCGATGCCGTGAACCGGCAGAGAACGATCGATACGTTTGATCAAACCGGCCAGTACCTTGCCGGCGCCACACTCAACAGCCACACCCACCCCTTCGGTAGACAGCCGCTGTACCGAGTTTGTCCACAGCACCGGTGAGTATAGCTGCTTGAGCAGATTAGCTTTCAGCACCTCTGCATCCCTTGCCGGCTCAGCATTGACATTCTGGACAACGGGAATGACAGCATCGTTAAACCGAATATCCTCAAGGGCTTCAGCCAACTGTTCCGCCGCCCCCTTCATGAGCGCACAGTGGGAGGGAACCGAAACCGGCAACGGCATGGCCTTGCGGGCACCTTTGGCTTTGCAGGCTTCAATGGCCCTTTCAACGGCCGCTGCGCTACCGGCAATAACCACCTGGCCCGGCGCGTTAAAATTCACTGCGGCAACCACATCACCTTCAGCAGACTCCTCACACGCCGACACCACATCCGAGTCCTCAAGACCCAGAATGGCCGCCATACGCCCCTGCCCTTCAGGCACGGCATCCTGCATCAGTTCACCGCGCAGCTGAACCAGCTTTACAGCTTCAATAAAATCCAGGCTTTCCGCCGCCACCAGGGCGCTGTATTCACCCAGACTGTGGCCAGCAACAAAATCCGGCCGGGGGCCGTCAGATACACACCACTGCCGCCACAGCCCAACACTTGCGGTCAGCAGAGCAGGCTGAGTAACCATGGTTTTATTGAGCTCTTCGGCGGGGCCATGCTGACAAAGATGCCACAGGTCATAGCCAAGAACGTTGGACGCCTCGTCAAACGTTTCGGTGATCATCGGCCACGCTTCAGCGGCAGCAGATAACATGCCGAGTGACTGGGAGCCTTGTCCGGGAAAAACAAACGCTGATTTCATAAGCGGAATCTTATCGTCATTGAAGGGTTACTGAAGATTAGCCAATAGTACAATCAGGGCCAATTATCCGCGAATAAGAGCCGGGATGCGGGACGACTTTAGTCGCGCTCCCGGTAACGAGGAGGGATCATAACATCAGATCATCGAGTCTTTCGTTGATCCTTCGTGGCACTTCCAGCTGAACCTCACGAACGGCCTGCCGGATCGCCGCCAGCATCGCCCGCTCATTGGCGTTGCCGTGACTCTTGATGACCACACCCTGCAACCCGAGCAGACTGGCGCCATTGTGCCTGGAAGGGTCCATCAATTGCAGAAGTCGCCCGATAATCGGCCTGGCCAGCAAGCCCACAAAACGACCGTACATGGAGCGTGTGAATGCCTGCTCCAGCAATTCGATCAACAGGCCGGCAACCCCCTCTCCGGTCTTGAGGGCTATATTGCCCACGAAACCGTCACACACTACAACATCGGCGACATCGCGAAAAAGGTCACTTCCCTCGACATAACCGATGTAGTTGATGGTGTCGCACTGGGCCAGCATGTGTGATGCGAGCCGGACCTGTTCATTACCCTTGATTTCTTCCTCACCGACATTCAGCAGTGCCACCCGTGGCTCGGACTGGCGGCAGATAGCGGATGCCATCAGGGACCCCATCAGGGCGTACTGGTAGAGATTCTCCGCTGTGGAATCGACGTTGGCACCAAGATCCAGGACATGGCAACGGCCACGCAGAGAGGGGATCAGCTTTGCGATGGCAGGACGTTCAATCCCGGGATACATCCGAATGATCGAGCGACCGAATGCCATCAGCGCACCGGTATTTCCGGCACTGACACAGCCCTGCGCTTCTCCGTCCCGCACGAGACTGAGCGCAATGGCCATAGAGGAGTTTTTCTTGTGGCGGAGGGCATGGGAAGGCCGCTCGTTCATACGAACGACGTCGGCAGCCTCAACAATGCGAATACGGGCATGCCCCTCATGCAACAAAGCCTCGAGCTCGCTCCGGATTCCCACCAGAACAAGACTCAAGGCTTCGTTTTCACGCACTGCTTCCAGCGCAGCATGGACGACAACCGCGGCACCGCGATCACCGCTCATAGCATCAATGGCAATGGTGACCGGCGTGTTCACCACTCGTCCATGCGGCACAGGTCAGAAGAAATTCCCGACGAATTACTCGTCGCGAGCCTCAACCACCTGCTTGCCACGGTAGAAACCGTCTGGAGACACGTGATGGCGACGATGAACTTCACCAGTTGTTGCGTCGGTAGACAGAGCAGCAGCACTCAGTGCGTCGTGTGAACGGCGCATGCCACGCTTTGAACGAGTTTTGCGATTTTGCTGTACAGCCATGGTTATGCTCCTGACCTATTTTCGAATACGTTAATGCTTTGTCGTCTTAAGTCCCGCCAGAACACTGAACGGGTTCTCTTTTCTTTGCTCTGTCTCGGGCTCTTCGGCAGCCTCGGGCTCTTCGAGCGCTTCAAGATCTTCTTTTGCCGGACACTCCTCCCGCTCGTGGAGCGGAAATGGCGGCAGCACCAGAAGCAACTCGTCTTCCACCATTGCCCAGAGATCGGCGTTGAAATCTTCTACCAGAAATGGCTCCAACGCTTTCGGCAACCGCTGCGCCTGCTCATCACTGATGACCAGACCGAGATCAAAACGGGATTCCAGAGTCACCTGCATGTCACCCATGCAGCGCTGGCATTCCAGAATGACCGGCGCAGACAACTCACCCGACACTATCCGGCGACGCTCCCCATCCCGATAGAAAGACAGCTTTACGCTGCACTCACCATCTTCTGGCAGTCCCGGCACAGCTTCACGAAAACGAGAAAGCCCCCTGAAAGGAATCACCCCTTCAAGCGTTGTGTTCTGCTCTGCCAACTTGTTTGGGTCGACAGATCTGGGCAGTTCGACGATCGGCGCTTTGGACATAGGCGCGCAATTTTAGGGGCGAGACCCGCCTCTGTCAAAGACTTAATCGACTTTCTGCCGGGCCTTTCGCCCGGAATAGGGGTATTTTACGATATGAGCCCCAAAGAACTCCCATATCCAACCGACCGGACCTGAAACCCCATGCTTCCTCCCAAGCTGCTACTGGCCTCTTCCTCACCCTACCGCACGCAATTGCTGGCCCGGCTCGACCTCGCGTTCGACACTGCCAGCCCCGACATTGACGAAACCCCCATTCCAGGAGAAGCAGCCGAAGCCCTGGCCGTCCGGCTTGCAGAAAGCAAAGCAAAAGCTCTCGCCCCGCGCTTTCCGGACCATATCATCATCGGCTCCGACCAGGTGGCGGCATTACCGGATGGCAGCCTGCTGAGCAAACCCGGCCACTACGACACAGCAAAACAGCAATTGATGCGAAGCAGTGGCAACCGGGTGCGCTTTCTCACCGGTCTGGCCGTTCTGGATACCCGAAGCGGCAACCTTCAAACTCACTGCGAACCGTTTGAGGTGCACTTCAGGGACTTACAGGAAGAGGAAATTGAAGGCTACCTGCAGAAAGAGCAGCCTTACGACTGCGCGGGCAGCTTTAAGATGGAAGGTCTTGGCATCGCCCTTTTCAGCCGCCTTCAGGGCGACGATCCCAACAGCCTGATCGGCCTACCGCTGATTGCGCTCACCCGTATACTGAGAGAGCTGGGCATCAATCCATTGCTGGACTGATGCCCGAGGCAACTTATCGGAGCTCCAGTCGTGACTCCATCAACCGGGTTGCGACACCTTCACCAACGGCCACCCCCAGCTGATCCACAAACTCCTGAAAAGGAGAGCGGCTGCGACTGTAATCGACAAGCTCCTCTTCGCCCACCAACTGGCGCGCGACCCAGGATGAACTGCCCAGACCATCTACAAGCCCCAGCTCAACCGCCTGCTCACCACTCCAGACCAGGCCACTGAACAGCCTGGGGTCATCCGCCAGGCGATCGCCACGTCCCTGCCTGACCGCTTCGATGAACTGCTTGTGGGTGTTTTCAAGCACACTCTGCCAGAACGCAACCTCTTCCTCCTGCTCCGGCGAGAACGGGTCCAGGAAAGCCTTGTTGTCACCTGCGGTATAGAGACGACGATCCACGCCAATCTTTTCCATCGCCTCAGTGAAGCCAAAACCACCGGCCACTACACCAATCGATCCGACCAGACTGGCCCGGTTGGCGTATATCTCATCGGCTGCTGCGGCAATGTAATAAGCGCCCGATGCACCAATATCAGAAATCACCGCGTAGATCTTCTTGTCGGGATACTCCTCCCTCAACCGCTTGATCTCGTCATAGACATAGCCGGACTGCACCGGACTGCCGCCCGGACTGTTAATCCGCAGCACAACCGCCTTCGAGCTCTCGGCCTCAAACGCGGCACGCAATGCCCCGACCAGGTTATCTGCACTGGCCAGCTCATCAGCAGCAATCGGGCCACTCACCTCTACCAGCGCGGTATGGCTTCCCACTGTGGCCCCGACGCCTTCTCCGAAGGGCGCACGAATCATGAACAGCAGCGCAAACAGATATCCGAACGTGAGTAGCTTGAAGAAAATACCCCAACGACGACTGCGTCGCTGCTCTGCCTGCAAGGACATCACCAGCTTTTCAATCAGACGCCAATCACGCCCCGTCTCCGGCGGCATCGACGGCTTCCTGCTGCCAAACAAGCCACCTCGGGCGCCCCGGGCTTCTGACTCAACGGGCTTGTCGCCCCACTCCGACTGCTTATCCGAATCCCACTCGCTCATTCGTCTTCCTTACTTGCAACGTCCTGCTGTTAGCGCAGACCCAACACCTTCCGGAGGTCCGCCACTGAGTTCACCACTGCATGAGGATCATAGGTCTCAAGCACATCACGCTTATGCACCCCCCACTCCACACCGATGGAGGGCATGCCAATACGCTGAGCCATCTCCAGATCGTAACGGGTATCGCCAATCATCACAGCCTCTTCCGGTTCATAGCCGTAGAACGCCAGGATTTCCTCCAGCATCAACGGATGCGGCTTGGACCGGGTTTCATCCGCACAGCGCGTGATATCAAAATGCGACCCCAGACCACTGGAGGTCAACGCCAATTCAAGACCCCGCCGACTCTTGCCAGTCGCCACCGAACACCCACGCCCGGAACCCCGGAGATCGGCAACCACATCGGCCATGCCGTCGAACACATTCTGGGGCGTGGTCACCTTCTTGAAGAAGTAACCGGCATAACCTTCACGAATACGAACCATCTCCTCACGACTCAGCCCTGGATACAATTTCTCCAACGCCTCAATCATGCCCAGACCAATAATATCGCGATAGGCCTCTCGCTCCAGCTCTGGATACCCCAGCTCCGTTGCCGCCTGGTGCAGGCTGTCAGCGATATGGTCCACTGAATCAATCAGCGTTCCGTCCCAGTCAAAAATAACGACTTTTACCTTCATCAAGACCGCTTCCCGCTTCGCTTGGTCAATTCTTCGAGCACCCCGGAAAAGGGCCCGTCGTATACTGCTTCCAGCCGCATGGGCTCGCCCGAACCCGGAAGCGAAAACTCAAGAGCCCTGGCGTGCAACATCAAGCGCTGCCCACCAATGGCCCGGAAAGCTTTCAGGCTCGCATCATCCATATACTTGTCATCCCCGGCAATCGGATGACCCGCCCAGGCACTGTGTACCCGAATCTGGTGAGTTCTTCCGGTCACCGGCGATGCCTCAACAAGACTATACCCCTGAAATCGCTGCAAACAGGTAAACAAAGTCAGGGAACTCTTGCCCTCCTCACTGACCCGAACCCGACGCTCGCCATTAGGCATCTCAAAACGCAACAGTGGCTCAGCAACACGATCAACATTTTCCGGCCAACTGCCGACCACCAGAGCGTGGTAATACTTGCAAATCCGCTTCTGCCGCAGCTCATCCTGCAAAAACCGTAACGCGGATCGCTTTTTGGCCACCATTACCAGACCAGACGTATCGCGATCCAGACGATGAACCAGTTCAAGGAACCTGGCTTCCGGCCGGGCCGAGCGCAACACTTCAATCAAACCGAAACTCAGTCCGCTTCCACCATGAACCGCTATACCGGAGGGCTTGTTCACCACCAGCATTTCATCGTTCTCGAAAACGACCGCAGCCTCCATAACCCCCTGCACCCGACTGCCGGGCCTGGGCTGCTCCGCCCTGGCCTGCTGCACCAGCGGCGGAATTCTGACCACATCCCCCGGATTAAGACGGGTATCAGGCTTTACACGCCCTTTGTTTACCCGCACCTCACCCTTTCTGACAATGCGGTAGACAATGCTTTTAGGCACCCCCCGCAATCGTGCAAGCAGGAAATTATCCACCCGCTGCCCTGCCATATCCTCATCAACGGTAATCCACTGAACCTCTGTCGCCACCTTTCCCGGAACACGATCAGTCCCCGTTTTTACAACGGCCTTTCCGACTTCACGGACCTTCCCACTGGGGGGGCGACGACCCTTTGTCTTACGGGAATCGGGGGAGCGCGACATGTAAACCCTTGCGTTGATGAATTGCGGCATCGTATGGCCGCCCCAGCATACCGGGACGGACGCAACTGAGGAGTTGCCTGGCCACGCCGTACCTGTTATATTCCGGCGTGCTCTGCCGTTTGTCTACGGCCTGACGAACTCTGGTCAGAAGCCGGAGCGGCAGCAGTATACCGATACTGATTAAGAGTTTGAACGCTGCAAAACCAATCATTAACGGATGCAGCGGGAAACAGACTCCCGGAATCACAGGCCAGACCGAGAAAGGCTGTTACCTGCTCCGGGAGAGGAAAACCGACTGGAAAACCGTCGGGCGACATCGCGAAGAATCATTGCCACGCAAACCCGGGCCGTCCAGCAAACCAATACGACGTGAGACCCAGGGGTTTGTGTGAACCTGAAACGGATATTATGCGTCAACAGACTCTCACCCTATTCGACCTCGACCTGCCAACCGGCAGGCGGGATGTCGGCGGTGGTCTCAGACACCCAGGATTGCACCCCATAAGGGTATGATCCGTCTGGCCGCCGGCCTGCCTGCTGTAAAGGGCCCGCGGCACGCACATCCTGCTTCGCTGATGCGAATCCCCCCGGTTTTCTGTCACCAACAAACGACAGGAACCCTTTCTTTCCATGAAAAGAATGCTGATCAATGCAACTCATCCCGAAGAGTTGCGCGTCGCGCTGGTTGACGGCCAACGGCTGTTCGACCTTGATATCGAATCCAGTACCCGCGAACAGAAAAAGGCCAACATCTACAAGGGCCGCATTACCCGGGTAGAACCCAGCCTTGAAGCGGCTTTCGTTGACTTTGGCGCAGAGCGCCACGGCTTCCTGCCCCTGAAGGAAATCTCCAAAGAGTATTTCAAGAAATCGCCCGGGCAGATTGAGGGCAAAATCAACATCAAGGATGTTGTCTCTGAAGGTCAGGAAGTAATCGTTCAGGTCGACAAGGAAGAGCGTGGCAACAAGGGCGCCGCCCTGACCACCTTCATCTCCCTGGCTGGCCGTTATCTGGTGCTGATGCCGAATAATCCCCGTGCAGGCGGTATCTCACGCCGGATTGAAGGCGATGACCGAGCCCAGTTGAAAGAGGCCATGAACGGTGTCCAGGTGCCGAAGTCCATGGGCATTATTGTGCGTACTGCCGGTATTGGCCGCACCACCGAAGAGCTCCAGTGGGACCTCGACTACCTGGTACAGTTCTGGGAAGCCATTACCCAGGCAGCTGGCGAGCGCAAAGCGCCTTTCCTGATCCACCAGGAAAGCAATGTCATCATCCGCGCTGTGCGCGATTACCTCCGCCAGGATATCGGCGAAGTCCTGATCGATGCCGATAACGTTTACGAAGACGTGTTGAGCTTCGTTCGGGCGGTCATGCCCACCTTCGAGAACAAGATCAAGCTGTACAAGGACGAAATCCCTCTGTTCAGTCGTTACCAGATCGAAGGCCAGATCGAAACGGCGTTCCAGCGCGAAGTGAAACTGCCCTCCGGCGGCTCGATTGTCATCGACCCGACCGAAGCCCTGGTGTCCATTGACATCAACTCATCCCGGGCCACCAAGGGTCAGGATATTGAAGAAACGGCCCTGCAAACCAATCTTGAAGCGGCTGAGGAAATCGCACGGCAACTGCGCCTGCGTGACATGGGCGGCCTGATCGTTATCGACTTCATCGACATGACCCCGGCCAAGCACCAGCGTGAAGTCGAACAGAAAATGCGCGAAGCCCTGGAAATCGACAGGGCCCGCGTTCAGGTTGGCAAGATATCCCGCTTCGGCCTGCTGGAAATGTCACGCCAGCGTCTGCGTCCCTCACTGGGCGAGACCCGCAGCGAGGTTTGCCCACGCTGTGAAGGCCAGGGCACCATCCGGGGTATCGAATCTCTGGCGCTGAGCATCATGCGCCTGATCTACGAAGAATCCTCCAAGGAGAAGACCGCAGAAGTACGAGCCATGGTGCCGGTTTCTGTGGCCACCTTCCTGCTGAATGAAAAACGCAAGCAGCTGGCCGACATTGAAGCCCGTCAAGGCGTAGCGGTTGTGGTCGCACCTGTGCCCAACATGGAAACGCCGCACTTCGAGATTCTGCGCCTGCGTCAGGACGAAACCTCTCCAGAGCATGTCTCCAGCCATCAGGTAGCTCAACAGTACAGCGAGCGCGAGGAAGAGGCAGCCGTAGAAGTTGCAAGTGCCGAGAAACCGGTGCGCGAACAGGCCGCCGTGAAAGCTATCCGCCCCTCTGCGCCAGCCCCAGCACCGACAGCCGCTGCGCCAACGGCTGCTGCTGAGCAGGAAGAAGGCCTGTTCCGCAAACTGGGCAAGAAGATCGCGTGCTTCTTCCGGGGCGAAGAACCGGAGCAGGAAGCCAGCCGCGACACCAACCGCAACCGGAGTGAAGAGCGTCGGAACCAGGCCCGCCAGGATCGCCGCAAATCCCGCGTTGCCCGCGATGACCAACGCTCCGGCGGCAACCGCAGCGGCAACGATCGCCGCCAGGGTAGCCAGCAGAACCGTGGCGACGAGAACCGGGGCCGCAATCGTGGTGGCCGTGGTGACGATCAGAATCGTGGTGAACGCGGTGGCCAGAACCGTTCCAACCGGGACGACCGCTCTGGCGACAGCAAGGGAAATGACAACCGCCGGGACAACCGCAAGGACTCACAGGGTCGCGGCCAGAACCGGAACCGTCCCCAGCGTGACCAGAAAGGCCCGCAGGACAACCGGGAACAGCAGGAATCCCAGAAGGGACCTTCCAACGACAAGCAGGGCGGTGACGACAAGCAACGCAAACCACGCCGGCAACGTAACCGGGACGGCTCCCCCGCCGAGACTCCGGCATCTACGCCAGCAGAACGCAAAGCGGAACGCAGCGAGAAGCACCAGAAAGATACCCAGCCGGAAAAAGCGGCTGACAAGACAGCTCCTGTGGACGCTAAAGCCAGTGAGCCGCGCGTAGATAAAGCCGAGCAACCGGCCGCAACAACGCCGGAAACCAAAACTGCGCCAGAGAGCCGCAAGCCTGAACAACAGGAAATGGCCGAGAAGCCGGAGACCAAAACCGAACAGGCCGAGCAGAAAGAGGCTCCCTCAGCAGAAGACAAGCCTGAAGCAAAGGATGAGAGCAGCCGCAAAGAGAAGTCTGACGGCCGCAGAGGCCGCAGCTCCGGCCGCCAGCGCAAGCCTCGCTCTGCGGATAGCGCTGAAAAATCCGGTGCTGCCGAAGACAAGGGTGACAAGGAGAGCTTGCCGGCAGAAGCCGAGCAGAAACAGGCCGCCAAGCCTCAGCGTACCGAGCAGGTCACCGCAACAGAAGCCGAGCAGCCTGCAGAAAAGGCCAGCGCCGAGCCTGCCAAAGCCGAAGACAAAGAACCGGTCAAGGCAGAGGCCAAGGCACCCCGGCAAGCCAAGGCTGACTCACCGAAGGCGTCTGAGCCGGAAACCGGCGCGGCTTCTGATCAGAAGGCTGCCGAGGATAAAGCCGACAAGGCGCCGGAACAGAAAGCCGAGGCCGCTAAAACCGAGCCTGAAGTAGATACGGCGCCGGAGAAGCAGGCCGGATCCAGCAGCGAAAAAACCGCTGACAAACCGGAGCAGCCTGCAGAGCCCGTAAAAGCCGAGCCAGCTCCGGCCAGCGAAAAGCCAGCGGAGCAGAAAGAAGAGACTCAGGAAGCCAGTGCATCGGAAGCTATCCCGGTGACTCCGGGCCGGGCCTATAATGACCCAAGGGAGGTCCGCAAGCGCCAACGCGCGGCCGAAGAAGCCAAAAAGGCAGAAGAGGCCAAGCAGGCCGGGAGCAACTGATCATGCTGAGCAACTCGGACATCGAAGCGCTGGAAGACATTCTGTTCGCAGAACCCTGGGGAGATCATGCCCTGGACTTTTTCGGGTTCCACGGCGTGGTGTGTGCCAGCGTGATCGGGCCGGTCAGCCTGAAGGCGGAAGACCTCTTCCGCCTTGCCACAGGCACAGATCAGTTGCCGGATAACGGCATTCCCGACACGTTTACCCATTGTGTAAATGAGCTTGCACGGGATATGGCCCACGCCCTGGATATGGGCCAGCCACTGGAGCTGCCGGAGCCAGAAGACGGCGACCCGATGAATGCTCTGGAAAACTGGTGTGCGGGCTTCGTCGATACCTTCCTCGAGCATGAGGAGGCCTGGCTGCAAGCTGCGGATGAGGATGAAGTAGCTGACCTCATGGTGCCGATGCTGACACTGTCTGGCCTGTTTGAGGACGAGGACTTCCAGAAAGTCCGGAATGACGAGAAGCTGTCAGCCAAGATGGCAGAGGCCATCCCGGACTCGCTGACCGACCTATACCTGTTGTTCCACGCGCCGGATTGAAGCCTCAGGCTTCAATCGGTTGCCGAAAATGATGCCAGACGGGCTCCAGCCCCTCTGGCATTTTCATTATGCGCCCCAGCTCACACCAGGGAGCTCCCGGGAAGTGAAAATCACTGCCCTGAGAGGCCCAGAGTTTTTCCCGCCGCGCCAGCTCGGCCACAAAACCCAGATCGCCACTGGACTGGCCCGACACTGACACCTCAATGCCCTGCCCTCCGGCACGGCCGAAATCCGCAGTTAATGCCCGTAAACGGGTTGCTGTGAGACGATATTTCCTGGGATGCGCCAGCACAGCAATCCCGCCGGCCGCCACGATCCATTGCACCACCTCCGGCAACTCCGGCCAACACGCCTTTACATCTCCTGGCTTGCCAGTTCCCAGATACCGTTTAAACGCGTGCGCCACCTTGGGTACAACACCGTCTTCCACCAGAACTTCGGCAAAATGCGGGCGCCCGGGCACGTCCCCTCCGGCCACTTTCGTCGCCCGCTCAAGAAGCTGGTCGACGTTCAGGCGGCTTAGCCTGTCGGCGATCATACGCGCCCGCTGCCAGCGGTTCTCGTTCTGGCGCTCAAGTGCGGCGAGAAACGCGGGATCACGTTCGTCAAAATCGAGCCCAACCACATGAATGGTATGACTGCGCCAGACACAGGAAAGCTCCACACCGTTAATCAGGGAGAGGCCGGAACCTGATGCCGCACTTCTCGCCACTTCAAGGCCAGCGATGGTGTCGTGATCGGTCAATGCCAGATGGCTAACCCCTTGCTCAACAGCTCTGGCTACCAGAGCCTCGGGAGACAGCGCGCCATCGGATGCCGTGCTATGGCAATGCAGATCAATGCACGTTCTGGAGTCTTGGGGTATAGTCACGAACATTCCTGATTAACGAAACGGGCACCAGTGTAGCAGCCTTCAGGCAGTGCCCCTAACCTCAGCTGATCGCAGATCGGAGAACTCATGTATTACGCCATCATCAGCGAAGACATTGCCAACAGCCTGCCCTTGCGCAAAGAAGCCCGACCCGCGCACCTGGCCCGGCTGGAACAGCTCAAGGCCGAAGGTCGGTTACTGGTAGCCGGCCCCCATCCCGCCATTGATTCGCCCGATCCTGGAGAAGCAGGCTTCAGTGGTAGCCTGGTCATCGCCGAGTTTGAATCGCTGGAGAAGGCTCAGGCCTGGGCCGATGCAGATCCCTACGTCGATGCCGGCGTGTATGAAAAGGTAATCGTCAAACCCTACAAGGTGGTGCTGCCCTGAACGCACCAGCCGCCAGCATGAGCGGATTGTAACGCTGAGGTGCTTGAATAGCGGCCACCTTGTGACAGAATTGCGGGTTTAAATCATCAGTAATAACACTATCAGGGAACGTACTCCGTGACACCGCTCCGCCTCCTTTTCAGCCTTGTGCTTATTGTCAGCTCCGTTTCCGTTGCGCAGGCGCGCACCGTCTGGGTCGATGATCAGCTTTACCTGCCTGTGCGCTCGGGCGCTGGCAGCCAGTACCGGATCATCGAAAACGCGGTTCCCAGCGGAACGCCACTGGAAGTTCTCGAGACCGGTGAGAGCTATACCCGCGTACGCACCCCGAAAGGCACCGAAGGCTGGGTATCGAGCCAATACCTGAGCAATGAACCCATCGCCGCAGACCAACTACGAAGAGTCAGCCAGCAGCTGGATGCGGCACGGGCCGAGCTGACCGAAACACGGCAGCAACTGGCAACCGTTACCGAAGAACGAAATTCTCTGCAGAATGCCGAGAATAATCTTTCCAATCGGGCTGAAGACCTGCAAACTGAACTACAACGCATCAAGAATATTGCCGCTGACTCCATCAATCTTGAGCGTCGTAACCGTGAATTGCGCGAAGAAAACCAGAAACTGCGGAATGATCTGGAAGTACTGACAGCGGAAAACGAGCGTCTTGAGGCCAGCAAGGAATCTGATTTCATGCTTCTGGGCGCGGGCCTCGTGTTTGGCGGCGTACTGCTGGCCCTGATCATTCCCATGCTCAAACCGACAAGAAAAACCGACAACTGGGCGTAAAGGTGATGAAAGATTACTCTGAGAAGCGCGACTTCCATCGTATGCAGGTGAACAGCACCATCACGATTATCGGCAACGATGGTGAAACCCACACCGGTACCTGCCGGGATCTCAGTGCCGCCGGTATGCAAGTAGCAGTGGAACGACCGTTCAGGATTGGCGAAGAGCTGAGGACCCGAATGGAGTCCGCTGGGGATCAGTTCCCGCCCCTGGAGACGCTCGGTGAGGTGGTGCGTTGCGAGCCGGATGGTGATGGTTATCTGCTCGGAATCAACATCATAGAAGTGACCCAATAAAAAACGGCGGCCCAAAGGCCGCCGTTTTTGTCTGTGCCGAGGCCGCGGCTTAAACCAGCGGCTTCTCGGAGACGATGATGCCGTTGTTATCGGCATACACATACTGCCCGGGCTTGAACGTCACACCGTGGAATGTCACCGGGATATTCAGATCACCGATACCACGCTTTTCGGTCTTGCGCGGTACGGTACCCAGGGCCTGAACGCCCAGAGTAGTCTGTCCAATCTCATCTACATCACGGATGCAGCCATAGATGATCAGGCCAGCCCAGCCGTTTTCCGCGGCTTTCTCGGCCAGCATATCCCCCAGCAGTGCATTGCGCTTGGACGCGCCACCGTCAACCACCATCACGCGGCCGTTACCGGGCAGCCCAACCTGCTCTTTAACCACTGAGTTGTCTTCAAAGCACTTCACGGTCACGATCTCACCGCCGAACTGGCGCACGCCACCGTAATTGTTGAAGCCAGGTTCGACCACCTGCACTTCCGGAAATTCGTCACACAGATCCGGAGTAATAATCTTGCTCACGTTGTCGCTCTCCTTTTCCCATTCCCAAGTGTTGGTGATCAGTCGATCTTCTCGTCGGCCAGGAAGAACCAGGTATCGAGTACCGAATCCGGGTTCAGAGACACAGTATCAATGCCCTCATCCATCAGCCACTTGGCCAGATCCGGATGATCTGACGGGCCCTGACCACAGATGCCGATATACTTACCGGTTTTCTTGCAGGCCTGGATAGCGTTGGACAAGAGCGCCTTCACCGCATCGTTACGCTCATCGAACAGGTGGGCAATGATACCGGAATCCCGGTCAAGACCGAGCGTCAGCTGAGTCAGATCGTTGGAACCGATGGAGAAGCCATCAAAGTGCTCCAGGAACTGCTCCGCCAGAATGGCATTGGCCGGCAGTTCACACATCATGATGACCCGCAGGCCGTTCTCACCGCGCTTCAGGCCGTTTTCCGCCAGCAGGTTCACCACCTGTTCGGCTTCGCCGACAGTCCGTACAAACGGCACCATCACTTCAACGTTGGTCAGGCCCATTTCATTACGGACCTTCTTCAGAGCCCGACACTCAAGCTCGAAACAGTCGCGGAAGGTATCGGAGATATAGCGCGATGCACCACGGAAGCCCAGCATCGGGTTTTCTTCGTCCGGCTCGTACAGGGTGCCACCAATCAGATTGGCGTACTCATTGGATTTGAAGTCGGACAAACGCACAATCACTTTCTTCGGAGCGAACGCCGCTGCCAGGGTGGAAATACCTTCCACCAGCTTGTCCACGTAGAAATCCACCGGTGAGGCATAGCCGGAAATGCGCTTTTCCACGGTCTGTTTGATGTCACGGGGCAGGCCATCGAAGTTCAACAGCGCTTTCGGGTGCACGCCGATCATCCGGTTAATGATGAACTCAAGGCGGGCCAGGCCCACACCTTCATTGGGCAGCGCCTGGAAGTCAAAGGCGCGGTCCGGGTTACCCACGTTCATCATGATCTTGAACGGAATGTTGGGCATGGAGTCCACGGTATTCTCACGCAGCTCGAAGTCCAGAGCACCCTCGTAGATCATACCGGTGTCACCTTCGGCGCAGGAGACGGTCACGTCCTGACCATCCTTGAGCACCTCGGTGGCATCGCCACAGCCCACAACCGCCGGAATACCCAACTCCCGGGCAATAATGGCGGCGTGGCAGGTACGGCCGCCACGGTCGGTAACAATGGCCGAAGCCCGCTTCATCACCGGCTCCCAGTCCGGGTCGGTCATATCGGTGACGAGCACGTCGCCGGCCTGTACCCGGTCCATTTCGTTAATGCTGGTGATGATCTTCACCGGGCCACTGCCGATCTTGTGGCCGATACTGCGACCTTCCACCAGTACTTTGCCGGTTTCCTTCAGCAGGTAACGTTCCATCACATTGGCAGCTGCACGACTCTTGACCGTTTCCGGCCGGGCCTGAACGATGTAGATCTTGCCGTCATCACCATCTTTGGCCCACTCAATGTCCATCGGGCGCTGGTAATGCTTTTCAATAATCATGGCCTGCTTGGCCAGTTCTTCCACTTCCGCATCGGTGATGGAAAAACGATTACGGTCTTCCTGCTCTACCTTCACGGTTTCAACAAACTTACCTTCACCCGGTTCGGAATGGTAAACCATCTTGATGGCCTTGCTGCCGAGGTTACGGCGCAATACCGACGGACGTCCGGCTTCCAGGGTCGGCTTGTGTACGTAGAATTCGTCAGGGTTCACGGCACCCTGCACCACGGTTTCACCGAGGCCGTATGAGGAGGTAATAAACACGACATCGCGGAAACCGGACTCGGTATCCAGGGTGAACATAACACCGCTGGAAGCGGTTTCACTGCGAACCATCTTCTGGATACCGGCAGACAACGCTACCAGCTTGTGATCAAAACCATGGTGCACGCGATAGGAGATCGCCCGGTCATTGAACAGCGAGGCAAACACCTCTTTCACCGAGGTACGAACCTGCTCCAGGCCCACCACGTTCAGGAAGGTTTCCTGCTGGCCGGCGAAAGAGGCATCAGGAAGGTCCTCCGCGGTGGCGGAGGAACGCACCGCGACAGCCATCTGGTCATTACCGGCCTGAAGCTTGGCATAAGCTTCTTTCAAGGCGTTATCCAGCACTTCCGGAAACGCGGTGTCGATTACCCACTGGCGAATCTGGGAGCCAACCCGCGCCAGTTCGTTAACGTCGTTGACATCCAGGGCATCCAGGGCTTCGTCAATGCGGTCTTTCAGGCCGTCGGTGGCCAGGAATTCACGGTAAGCATGAGCAGTGGTAGCGAAACCGCCAGGGACGGTAACACCAGCATTGGCGAGATTACTGATCATTTCACCGAGGGAAGCATTCTTGCCTCCAACCCGGTCTACGTCGGACATTCCCAGGTGGTCAAACCAGATAATGTAATCTTCCAAAGCGTGTCTCCCTTGAGTCTGTGTAGCGCGGAGTCTCGAATCTGGCGTGTATGATACTGTAAGCTGCGGAAATTACCTAGGGAGGCAACCAAAGACTCCCGGGAAAAAGTTCAAACCAGACCGGATACGACCATGAAAAGAACGGCGTTTTTTATCTCTGATGGCACTGGCCTTACGGCAGAAGCGCTCGGCCATGCCCTTTTGGCGCAGTTTGAAAAAATCGAGTTTGAGCGGGTTACCGTGCCCTATATCGACGATGAGGAGAAGGCCCGGGATCTTGTCAGCCGCATCAACAAAGCGTCGGAAATCGATGGGGAACGGCCGCTGGTATTCGACACCATCGTTAATGGCGGCATCAGGGAAATTATCAGCCGGGCAGACGGCTTTATGGTAGATATCTTCGGAACCTTCCTGAACCCTCTGGAGCAGGAACTCAACTCGTCGTCCTCCTACTCCGTAGGCAAATCCCACTCCATCAATAACGCGGGCAGCTACGAGCGCCGGATCCACGCAGTCAACTTCGCGCTGGACAATGACGACGGTGCCCGCACCCGGCATTACGATGAGGCCGACCTGATTCTGATCGGGGCATCCCGGAGCGGTAAAACGCCCACCTGCCTGTACCTGGCCCTGCAGTACGGCATCAAGGCCGCCAACTATCCGATTACCGAAGAAGATCTGGACGACCAGAAGATGCCCGCCGCGCTCCGGCCCCATAAGGAAAAACTGTTTGGCCTGACCATCGAACCGGAACGCCTTGCCACCATTCGTAACGAGCGCCGACCGAACTCCCGCTACTCATCGCTGCAGCAATGCATGCATGAGATTGAAGAAATCGAATTAATGTACAAGCGGGAGCGGATTCCCTATCTGAATACTACGGCGTATTCCGTTGAGGAAATCTCGACCAGAATCATGGTGACAACGGGCCTGAAGCGGCACCGCTGAGGCAGGAAACCCGGCAGAGAGCCAATGGCCCTCTGCCGGTCAGATCAAAGTTCCTGAATGTCCATGCCAAGCCCTTCCACAACCGCACGGTTGTCGGGGCTTGTCACGACGGCCACATTGGCCTTTTCAGGCGCAAGCCAGGTCTTGGCCACGCGCTGAAGCTCGTCCAGAGTGACACCAAGAACCCTCTCACGGAAACGTGCGCGCTGCTCCGGCGTACGCCCGAACAGCCTGTTGTGGTAAGCATGGCGAGCCGCTCCGGCTGGCGAGCGGGGGCGGTCGAGTTGGCCGATCACACCCAGGATAGCCTCTTCCAGAGCCTGGTGCTCATGCGCTTCGCTGTATAACCAGTTCAGCGCTGCATCGAAGTCATCCAGGGTTTCCGCAAGGCGGGGATCGCGATAGGAGAAGAACCGGAAAACACCATTCACGCTGTCCTGGCCGGCGCCACCACCGTAGGCCCCGCCTTTTTCACGGATGGCCCGGTGCAGATAACCGTTCCGGAGAAAGCCTCCCAGTACCGTCAGCGCAGCCGCATCGGGATGATCCACCGCAACCGTCGGGTAGGCTTTGGCACAGAAATTGACCTGGGTAGATGTCAGCCAGGCCTCCCGGGTGTTGTAACTGACCGGCTCCATGGACCAGTTACCCTCACCCTCTGCAGACACTCCGCTCCAGCAAGTGCCCAACTCATCCAGCATGGGCGACAACTGGTCGTCCTCACCAATCAGCAGGAACTGGCGGTTCTGGCTGCGAATACGGTTGTGCAGCGCGGCCAGCTTGCCACAGAAATCGGCCAGGCCGGCTTCATCTTTGAGCTGCTGATCAAGCTCCTTGGTACCACGAATTCCAGCCAGACCACCCAGACGGTACGACAACCAGGCACCGGAACTGACGCCCTGAGCCGCTGCGCCCATGGCCAGGGCATGCCCGCTGCCCGTCACCGCCTGCTCACGGCGAGCCCGGATCTGGGCAATGATCTCACGAACACGCTCTTTTTCGTCAAAACGGGCCCCGGTGTAGACATCCTTCAGCAGGCGGGTCAGCGCTTTGCTGTTGCGGCTCAGCGCCTTGCCACTGAAAATCAGATAGCCGGTCATAGCCTGAACATCATCAATCTGCCCCTTGGCAGTAAAAGAAGCGCCGATGCCGCCAGATTCCGCAGAAATACGATCCTGCATTTGCAAGTAATCCAGCTCTCCACACCCCACTTCGGAAATCAGAGTGGTGTAATAAGGCAACAGCAACAGTTCGTCTTTGCTCAGAGCCGGCAGCGGTAGCACCACCTGCTGATACACCAGGCCATTAGTGCCTCGGGAATAAACGGTCGCACCGGTTTCGGCATCGTACCGTCCCTCCGGCTCCGGCATCTGCAGCGGCACATCATCCAGCCCAACCTTGGGCAGTATGGAATCATCATCCTTGCGCATCTGGCGCTCTTCCAGTGCCTGAGCACGCTGCACAATATGGCTGATATCATCGTCGGACAGCTCCGCCTTGCGCCGGGCAAGGGCTTCCTTGATGGCCTGCTGACGACGGCCTTCGAGTTTTTCATCCGGGCGCAAGGTCAGGGTTACCCGGTGCGGGTTCTCCAGCAACTTGCGCCGGATCAGCCCGGGCACATACTCGGGATCCTTGATCTTTTCCCTCAATGTGGCCAATACCGGCTCGAGATCCAGCAGTTCCACCGGATCACCACCATGAACCATGGGGGCAATCGCGCTCATGATCAGTTGCAAGCCGTAGGGGAACTGGTCTCCGGCAATCTCCCGCTGGTGCAGTTCCAACTGATGCAGGATGGCCTCGAGGCGCTCCTGGCTGACACCGTCATCCACCACCTTCTGCAGCGTAGACTCAATCAGCTGTTCCAGATCCGCCCTGCGCTCCGGCTCGCTGCCCTCAATACCGCAAACGAAGGTCATTTCCCGGTTGGAATCCTCCAGCCCGCACATGGGAGACGGCGCATGGCCCAGGTCTGTGGTTTCCAGCGCCCGCATCAACGGCGATGCGCTGTTTTCCAGCAAGACGGCAGACAATAACTGGCCTTCAAGATTTTCCTGCAGGTCGAAGCTGTGGCCCAGCAACCACCCCATCACAATGTGGGTCTTGTTGTCGGTGCTCTCACCTTCATTTACCGCATAGCCCTGCTCTACCCGGACCGGCGCGAACATGCGCTTCTCGTCTTTCACCGGCAGTTCAATATCCAGCCGATCGAACCGTTTCAGCGCCAGCTCTTCAAACTTCTCGTGGTGTTCCCGGGCCGGGATATTGCCGTAGGTCGCAAAAATCGCATTGCTCGGGTGGTAGTGGTGGCGATAGAACTTCACCAGGTCGTCATAACTCAGATCGACAATATGGTCCGGCTCGCCGCCGCTGTTGTAGTGATAAGTCGTGGTCGGGAACAGATGGCTGGTCAGGTTCTGCCAGAGCTGGGAGGTAGGTGCACTCATCGCCCCTTTCATCTCGTTGTAGACCACACCCCGGTAGACCAGGTCGCTGGATGGGTCATCCGGCTTGTCAAATTCCAGGCGATGACCTTCCTGTGCAAAATCCAGCGGGTCCAGCTTGGAGAAGAACACGGAATCCAGGTACACCGACAGCAGATTATCGAAGTCCTTGCGGTTCATGCTGGCAAAGGGATAAGCAGTCCAGTCGCTGCTGGTGAACGCGTTCATGAAAGTGTTCAGGGAGCGGCGAATCATCATGAAGAACGGATCACGCACCGGGTAACGCTCACTGCCGCACAGGGCGGTATGCTCCAGGATGTGGGCGACACCGGTCGAATCCATCGGGAACGTTCGCAAAGCAACGAAGAATACGTTCTCGTCGTTATCCGCCGCCAGGTGAAGATGGCGTGCACCGGTCTTTTTGTGGCGATACTCCTCAACCTCAAGGTTCAGGGTGCCGATCCGGTGACTGCGAAGTTTCTCAAAAGCCGGATGGATTGCGTTGTCAGTCACTGCAGCCATTAAAAAATCCTGTGTATAGAACAATTGGAGAATTACAGGGTAACACGTAGTATCGGATATCATGCACGGAACGGACTCAACAAGGTAGCCTGCCAATCCATGACAGACCGCAGCCCAGACAAATCCCACATCGACGCCCCTGAAGTTGCCGCCTGGTGGGCCGAACGACGCCAGTATCTCGAGCGAATCCGCAAAGTTCCCGAGATTCGACAGCGATTCTGGCGGGAAGTTGCTATCTACCTGTTACGGCGTGTGCTGTGGTCTTACGGCTTCTTCCCCATCTTCATTGCCTTCTGGCTGCCCTTTGTCCTGGCCAGCTTCAACCCGGTAGTCATGGCCGGTGACCTGATCCCGATGCTGCAGGAGTTCGTCAACTCGAATCCGGAGGAACAGGCCACGACCATCAGCACCCTGACGATCGCCTGGCTGTCGATCGGCTCCTTTTTCCTGATATTCGATTTTGTTCTGACCCCGTTCCGGTCTCCCTATCAATATGAAGCCGATGTTTACATGAAGTCCTGGGAGCAACTTAACCATGATCGGCTTCCGGACAAAATGTGATACGACCGGCATTCTGATCAAGTTCAGACACTTTCTGTTACATAACGTTGCAGACAGTGGTTAAGATGAACCCATAACAAAGCATCCGGAACACTTGGATCAAGAGGTTTTGTCATGGTCGATTTCAGGCCGCTGCTGTTCATCAATGCACTTGCGCTCATGCTTCTGGTTACTGCCGGATTCGCATCGGTTCGCAAGGGTCTGGATACCACCGACACCACAGTTCCGGCTATGGCGCAAACCGTGGAGCATGCCACCGCGCCGGAAACCTCAGCCGCGAAAACACCCACAACCCGGATTGAAGCCGAAACACCCGCACCTGTGGCTGAAGAGCCGCTGTTTGCTGATACCCGCGAGACACCATTGGCAGACACTCCGGAGACGCCGCAGCCCGTCGACAACGCGCTTCCGGCCACCGGCGAACAGACCGAAACAGCAGCAAACAGCGAACCGTTCACCGTTGAACCAATGCCCGAAAACCCGGAAATGCTGGCCATGGCCGAACCAGTTTCGGCTATGCGTTCCCAACGCGACGTGCCGGAGACGAAACCCGCGCCCGAGCCTCCGAAAACCGGCACCCTGGTGTTACGCTCCAACGTGGTGGGCGATCAGGTTACGATCAACGGTAAATCCTATGGCGCCACCCGCCTGGACCTGGAGCTGGACCCCGGCCTCTATGACATCACCATCGAAAAGCCCGGATACCAGTCCTGGAGCAATTCAGTGGCACTGGAAGCCGGCGACGAACTCACGCTGGTCGGCAAACTGGAAGCCTTCACCACCGTAAACTACAGGAATGGTGAATGGCGCGGCGGCATCACCACTGGTGATGGCACCTGGGAAGATAGCTCCGGCCTGCGTTATGAAGGCCACTTCGTGGACGCCGAGTTTGATGGTTCCGGTACCGCCTGGTACTCCGATGGAAGCCGCTACGAGGGCGACTGGAAACGGGGCGAACGGCACGGTGAGGGGCGCTGGCGCTCCGCAGACGGCACGACTTATACCGGCCAGTTCCAGAACGATCAGTTCCACGGCAAGGGCACGCTTACCCTGGCCAACGGCGACATATTGACCGGAAACTGGGAGCAGGGCCGTATGAATGGCCATGGTTCCCTGACCACCGCCGATGGCATGCTGTACGTTGGCGGCTTTCGGAATGATGAATTCCACGGCCAGGGCGCCCTCACCTACCCGGACGGACGCTCCTACGAAGGCGAATTCTCCAACGGCGAATTTCATGGCAAGGGCTCGGAAGTCTTTGCTGACGGAAAGAAATACGATGGCCAGTACATGGAAGGCAAGTTCCACGGCAAAGGCCTGCTGCGCAACCCTAACGGCAGCTCCATCGAGGCCACTTTCCGCCATGGTGAACCCTATGGACAGGTTCGCCTGACAACCGCGGCCGGCGAAGTGTTTACCGCCCGCACCACGGAACCCGGTGTCTGTTATCGGGAAAAGAGTTATCGGGCAACCCAGTGCCCGCAACTGGAAGGCTGGTAATCACCCGGTCGCAGCACCCACGCGTTTGCAGTAACAGGTTGAGGTAGTGACATGGCAATCAAAAATGCTCTGCTGGTGGACGACTCCAAAGTTGCCAGGTTTGCGCTAAGCAAACTGCTCGAGAGTCGGGACATGGAAGTGAACATGGCGGGATCAGCAGAAGAAGCGCTGGATTTCCTGAAGAGCCACGACCGGCCAGACGTGATCTTTATGGATCACCTGATGCCCGGCATGAATGGCGTGGAAGCCACCAAGGCCATCAAGAACAACCCGGAAACGGCCGGCATTCCGATCATCATGTGTACCTCCAAGAAATCCTCTTCCTTTATGGAGGAAGCGCGCAACTTTGGTGTCTACAACATCCTTACCAAGCCGCCTCACAACGAAGGTCTCAACCTGATGCTGGAGCAGTTGGCCAGTGACGTCGAGCAGGGGAACGTGCCAGAAGCACCTGTTGAAATGAACGGCCATGACCTGCGCGAGTCAGATGACGAACCCATGGACTTTCCGGAGGATGCCTCTGTGCAACTGTCGCCAAAAGCAGAAAGCGGCCTGAACGGCCAAAGCGCCCCGAATGTGGTGCCTCTGACCAGCGACCTGATTGAGCAGATTGCCCGCTCGGCGGTCAAGACTCATATCAACAACCGGCTGCATGAACTGCTCAGCTCCCTTTTCGATGAACAGTTCGATCACCTCAAGCGTGCGCTGGACGAAACCCGCAGCAGGCAGGAAGCCACTATCGAGGAGCGCCTGGAGTCACTCAGCAAGATGCTGGATGAACGCACCCGCAACCTGCGCGACGAAGTGGCTGCCGAAGTTAACCTGAACCTGGGTCGCGAGCTTACTTCCCTGAAAAAAGAACTCTCCAAAAACGCCGGATTCACCTCCGAGCATATGGCAGAGCTGAAGGACCACATCACCAGCGTACAGACCATCGACACCGAGTTCTGGCAAACCCTGCAGTCGGAAGCCATTCAGCAGGCCCACGAGATTTCCCGGGAGACCGCCGAGGACATTGCCCAGCGCACCATCGATCTGTACGTGTCTCAGCAGCGCTCGGCCAACTCGCGCATCTATACCGTTGGCTTGGCCATCAGTCTGGGTATTTTCAGCGTAGGAATCGCCTGGTTATCCGGCCTGTTCGGCTAATTGCCCACGGACCTGCTGCCAGTCCTGAGGGGTGTCAACGTCCTGTTGCACCCCGGCTATTTCAACCGGACGGGTTCCGGCCCGGTTCAGAACCACCCCCGCCCCCGCATCGCCCTTAAGCAATAACAGATCTCCCCAGAGCGATTTCGGAATCCAGGCTGGCACGCCTACCCGCTTGCCATAACTGGCTGCCCAGGGCACCTCTGGCTTCCGCCGGGCGTTTGCGGACAGCCGTCTGAGCCCTTCGGTATCCAGTAAGGGCTGGTCTGCCAACAGCACAAACACACCCAAAGCAGCGGGAGAAAGCGCCTGCAGGCCGGCAATCAACGACGTCCACAAGCCCTCCCGCCAACGCTCGTTAACCACCCAGTGCGCCGGTTGCCGATTGCAGCGAAAGCGCACCAGAGGGTAGCCTGCGCCCGCAACCACCCACGTCTGCGCCGATAGCTGCCGCGCCTGACTAATGGCGTGCCCCAGCAATGAATCGCCACCTGGCAGTTTCAAGGCCTGCTTGTAACACCCCATTCGTCTCGCCTGGCCGGCTGCCAGCACCAATGCCGGAAACTGCGGATCCTTGATGCTATGATTCGCGTTTATGATGCGCCCCCTGAAACTGCTGAATGCAGCGATTTTTGCTAGAATTCCGCCATCATGCAACCTGACCACGCCGGACCCTCCATGAACCATCTCTTTGTCGACAACCTCACTGTGATTGATTTCGCCTATCTGGATCCCGCTCGAGGCCTGGTTGGCGAAAGCTGGATTGCCGATGTGGTGCTGGGAGGAGAACTGGACGAACAGGGTATGGTCTTTGACTTCAGCAACGTCAAGCGCACCATCAAAAGGGTGATTGACGAACGCGTTGACCACCGGTTGGTGATTCCCCGCGGATACGAAGGCCTGCAATGGAGCGAGGACGCGCCCAACACTTTCCGCTGGGCACTCTCTGGCGGCGGTCACATCGAGCACAGCTCGCCGGACGAAGCCGTTGTCTGGCTGTCCTCGGACCGGGTCGTCCCGTCTGCTGTGGCCGCCCTGCTGGAAAAAGAGCTTAAAGCCGTTCTGCCCGGCAATGTCACCTCCGTCGACATCAACCTGCGCGAAGAAGTCATCGAAGGCGCTTACTACCACTATGTTCACGGCCTGAAAAAGCACTTGGGCAACTGCCAGCGCATTGCCCATGGGCATCGCTCCCCGATACGCATTGACCGCAACGGACACCGGGCCTATGACCTGGAAGAACGCTGGGCGAAGCTCTGGCAGGATATCTATGTGGGCACAGAAGAAGACGTGGCTCGCCGGTTCGTGGGCGAGGATGGCATTGGCTATATCACCTTCGAGTATGAAGCCAACCAGGGAGAGTTTGCCCTGACACTGCCTGAGCACCGGGTATACATGCTGGAAACGGACACAACCGTAGAGCTGATTGCCGCCCACATTGCGGACAAACTGAAAGCGGAGTTCTCCGGAGAGGAAATTCGGGTAAAAGCCTACGAGGGAGTGGGCAAAGGCGCTATTGCCATACGAGCCTGAACCGGCCATCCGGGATTGGCGCCCTAAACGGCGCGAATCCCGCAGCTCATTCGTTCAGACACAAAAAAACCGCCCGAAGGCGGTTTTTTTGATGGCTATCCGGTGGACTAAACCGTCAAGCCTAATTGGCGTCCCCTAGGGGGTTCGAACCCCTGTTGCCGCCGTGAAAGGGCGGAGTCCTAGGCCACTAGACGAAGGGGACTAGAAATTGGTGGAGCCAAGCGGGATCGAACCGCTGACCTCAACACTGCCAGTGTTGCGCTCTCCCAGCTGAGCTATGGCCCCTCAACGGATGCGTATATTAAGGATCCGCCCTTGGGGCGTCAACACCCGATTCCGCTTTTTTTAAAGTTTTTTGAACATCCCTGTTCTCATCGTTCAATTAACCAACAAACCGCTCATCAAACACCCAGAGCGGCGTATTCCTTCTCTACTTTTTTGGTTTCTTTCTTGGAAAAACCACCCATAACCTCAAGGGCATGACGCAAACGGGAGCGAGTCATGTCCGGGCCCAGCAACGCCATGGAGTCCATCACTGACCAGGAATTGGGCGTTCCGGCAATGGCCACAAAGATCGAGAACATGAAATCGCCCATCTTCAGGTCCATGGCTTTCGCCAACGCCTTGATGTCGGCAAAGATGGTGTCCTTGCTCCAGTGGCGCTGAGCTTCCAGCTTCCAAAGGGCGAACTGCAGCACCCGTTTGACCTGGCTCTCATCCAGCTTGTTATGGGCAAAGTCCTCCGGCTTCAGATTCAGCATGCCGCTGAACATGAACTGGGCCATTGGCGCCACATCGGAAAACACTTCTGCCCTACCCTTGATATGGGGCACCAGGGCTTTCAAGTCGTCCTGGTTAAACCACCACTGTTGCATCCGCGCCATGAACTGCTCGTCGCTCAGCTCCTCACGAATCCACTGGCCGTTGAGCCAACGCAGTTTTTCCACGTCAAACACGGGGCCACCCAGGGACACGCGCTGGATATCAAAGTTCTCGATCATCTCATCCAGAGTGAATTTCTCACGCTCGTCCGGCATGGACCAGCCCATACGGCCCAGGTAGTTGGTCACAGCCTCTGGCAAGAAGCCCATACGCTCGTAAAAGTTGATACTGGTCGGGTTCTTGCGCTTAGACAGCTTGCTCTTGTCAGGGTTACGCAGCAGCGGCAGGTGACACAACTCTGGCATATCCCAGCCAAAGTACTGATACAGCAGCTTGTGCTTGGGCGCAGAATTGATCCATTCCTCACCTCTCAGCACGTGGGTAATGCCCATCAAATGGTCATCAACAACATTGGCCAGGTGATAGGTCGGCATCCCATCAGACTTCAAGAGGATCTGGCAGTCCACCTGAGCCCAATCGATCTCAATGGTACCCCGGAGCATATCCTGAATTTCACACACGCCTTCGTCGGGCACTTTCATGCGGATAACATACGGATCACCCGCATCCAGACGGCGCTTTACCTCTTCTTCCGGCAACTCCAGATCGCCCTTGATGCCGGGATTCAGGCCCTGAGCCTTGCGCTCTTCGCGGATAGCATCCAGCTCTTCCGGTGTACGGAAGCAATAGAACGCATGACCAGCGGTGACCAGGTCCTCGGCATACTGACCGTACATGTGCTTGCGCTCAGACTGGCGATACGGGCCGTGGGGGCCGCCAACGTCGGGACCCTCGTCCCAATTCAGACCCAGCCACCGCAACGCTGTCAGAATATCCTGCTCGGATTCAGCGGTACTGCGGGCCTGATCGGTGTCTTCGATGCGCAAAATGAACTGGCCGCCGTGCTGACGGGCAAAGCAAAGGTTAAACAGGGCCACGTAGGCGGTACCAACGTGTGGATCGCCGGTGGGCGACGGGGCAATTCGGGTGCGTACTGTCATGAAACCATCCTGAAAATAAGTGGCCGATTTATAAAGGGCGCATTATAGCGGCCATCCTGAGGTTTCGCATGGGCGGCTTTTGCATCCCCGACACAAACTGTTATATTATAACGTTTCACGTACACGCAGGATTCGATACACCATGCCACAGAATGTCACCCGCCTGGCCCTTGCACTCTCAGCCCTGGCTATAGCAACACCCGCCGCCGCAACCAATGTGGTTGCGTCCATTAAACCTGTCGAACTTCTGGTCAAAGCTGTCGCGGGTGACAGCGTGGAGGTATCAACGCTGGTACCACCCGGCTCCAGCCCCCATAACTACAGCATGAAGCCCTCTCAGCGGCGTGCCCTGGAACAGGCGGATGTCATCTTCTGGGTCGGCCCGGATATGGAAACCTTCCTCAACCGTCTGCTCGGTGGCAAGGAATTCGCTGGCCGGTCGGTGGCTTTCCTGGAAAGCGAAGGCGCTGAATCTGAGCACGACGAGCATCATGATGAGCACAACCATGAGCCTGAACATGAAGAGCACGATGATCACGGGCATCATGACGAACCCGATGTCCATCACCACGATCACGGCGACGGCGAAGACCCACATATATGGGTAGACCCGATGCTGGCACTGGACATGGCGAAAGACATCCGGAATGTACTGAGCGAACTTGAGGGCGTAAACCCCGAGGAACTGAATGCCAACCTGGAGCGTTTTCAAACCGAACTGCTCAACAAAGAGCAGAGTATTCGAGCGAGCTTTGCCGGCCTGGATGACATCAGCCTGTTCGCCTATCACGATGCCTTTACCCGCTACGCCGAGCACTATGGGCTGACGCTGGAAGGCGTTCTGACCCTGAACCCGGAACTTTCCCCTGGCGCCCGACACATCGCCGATGTTCAGGCCAAGCTCGAAGCTGCCAATCACCCGTGCCTGCTGACCGAGCCCCAATTCAACCGCCAGTGGTGGCGTTCCATTACCGAAGGACTGAACGTCACCTTCAGCACCTGGGACCCGCTGGCAACCGACATTGAATCGACACCGGCAGGCTACATCGAGTTTCAGCAATCTGTGGCCGATGCGGTTCTCAAGTGCTTACCAGAGCAGGCTCAGTAGCACCGGAATAGAGACCATCGCCAACAGGGTTTGCCCGCTGATGATCCCTGCCATCAGCGGCGCATCCCCGCCAAGCTGGCGCGCCAGAATGTAGGCCGACGTGGCAGTAGGCAAGGCCGCCAACAGCACCGCCACTTGCACCAGCAGCCCCTCCAGCCCGAGCATCCAGGCCAGGCCCGCGGTCATCAGTGGAAACGCCACCAGTTTAAGAGCCGAGGAGACAATAAACGGAACCGAACCGCCACGCAGGGCACTGAGCTGCAAACCAGCCCCCACGCACATCAGCCCCATCGGCAGCGCCAGATTACTCAACGGCTCCAGTATGCCCGCCAGCAAGGGATGAAACCCTACCTGAAAATAGCTCCAGAGCACGCCAATGACCGAACCGACGATCAACGGGTTGGTGACAATCGCCCGAATCACCGCCGCCAGATTGATTTGCTCTCGCCCTGCTACCAGAGCGAACATCAGAATACACAGCAGGTTCAACAACGGCACCATAATGGCCACGGCGATAGCCGTGAGCGAGAGCCCATCATCCCCCAGGAGCATGCCACCCGCGGCCAGACCCACGTAGGAATTGAAACGAATCGCACCCTGGTATAGCGAAGAAAACACCGGACCAGACCAGCCCCAGAGCCACTGCGCAGCCACCAGCACCAGCGTCATCGCCAGCAGCATGGCGATAATCAGCATCGCCGTATCACCGTAGGCGGAAGGAGGCAGCCGGGCCTGCCCAAGCTTGAACACCAGCATGGCAGGAAACAGTACGTAATAGGTGAAGCGCTCCGCACGGGGCCAGAAATCACCTCCGGGAAAGTCCACGCGGCGCAAGCCATGGCCCAACATGATCAGCACGAAGACAGGAATCAAAGCCTGAACCACCATTGGCATCACCACCTCCCGACTACCAGACACCAGCCCGTTCACAGGTGCAAGACACTAGCACAGATCTTCGGCAAGTTCGCAGTTGCCATTTTGCTCACCCGGGGGTAGATTCAGAGCTTCTTCAACTCTAAAGGCGAAGTGCAATTCCCGTGAACATTCTGCGTTCAGGCAATTACACGATATCTCTGGCACTGCGGTCCTCCTTCGGGAACACCGGCAGGGCTGCCATCCGCCTCTGATTTCGCTGAATCCACTCTCTTCCCCGTCCGGATTCAGCGCCTAACCAACAATCGATTGTTTACCTGGAGATTGCTATGGCTGAATTGCCACCTATCACTGTTGCAGAAGAAGATTATAACCGTCTCAGCACCTTGCTTGAGCGGGTCGCCGGCCAGTCTGATGTGGCCGATGGGCTGGAAGACGAACTCAGCCGTGCCGACATGAAGCCACTGGCCGACATGCCAGAGGGCGTGGTGACCATGAACTCACGAGTGCGCTTCCTGAACGAAGACACCGGCGAGGAGCACGAAGTGGCGTTGGTGTACCCCCATGAAGTAGGCGACGCCGATCACAAAGTCTCGATACTGGCACCGGCCGGTGCCGCCATGCTGGGGCTGAGCATTGGCAGCAGCATCGAATGGCCCATGAAAGGCCGCAAGCCCATCCACCTGAAAGTGATCGGTGTTACCCGAAACCCATAAGCACTTTCCTTTACAAATATCAGGACTTGATATTTCTCCAAAGGCAGAACGGCCTCCGGTGGTAGCATTTCATCAATGCTAACCGACAGATCAGGAGGCCGTATGGCAGAGCAGCACCACGAAGACTGGGACCCCAGATCAGCCGAGGTTCAGACGGACCAGATCCGCGCCTACGATGCCATGCGCAAGGAATGCCCGGTAGCCTGGAGTGATTACCAGCAGTGGACGTTGTTTCGCCATGCCGATGTCATGCGGGCACTGGAGGATCATCACACCTTCAGTAACGCCGTCTCCGCGCACCTGTCCGTACCGAATGGCATGGACCCGCCCGAACACACCCCTTACCGCAAGGCCATCGAACCCTATTTTGCGCCGGAGCCCATGGCACGCTTTGAACCGGTATGCCGGGATGTGGCCCGGGCGCTGGTACAGACCCTGGACAAAAACAAGCCGCTGGATGTGGTCAATGCTCTAAGCCGCCCCTTTGCGCTACAGATTCAGTGCGCGTTTATGGGCTGGCCGGATAGCCTGCATCAACCGCTAGCCGAGTGGGTGATGAAAAATCACCGGGCAACCCTCGCCCGCGACCGTGCCGCCATGGCCGACGTTGCTGAAGAGTTTGACGGGTACATCCGCGACCTGCTGGATTCCCGGCGCCAGCCCAATAAGCCTGCGCCAGATGATGTCACCACCCGGTTAATGCGTGAGCAAATCAATGGCCAACCCATGACCGACGAAGAGCTGGTCAGCCTCCTGCGCAACTGGACAGTCGGCGAACTCGCGACCATTTCTGCGAGCATCTCGATACTGACCAACTATCTGGCCCACCACCACGAGTTGCTGAACAACCTTAAGGCCGCGCCAGAGCAGCTCCCCGAAGCCATTGACGAAATCCTGCGAATGGACGCCCCACTCATTTCCAACCGCCGAGTAACCACCCGAGAGGTCGAGATAGGCGGCAGAACCATTCCCGCCGGCGAGAAAATCACCCTTCTCTGGGCATCTGCCAACCGGGACGAAGATACTTTCGGCAACCCGGACCAGTTCTGCCCGCAACAGAACGCCTCGCAGAACCTGCTCTACGGAGCGGGCATACATGTATGCCCAGGCGCACCGCTGGCGCGAATGGAACTGAGAGTTTTCATGGAAGAGTTGTTGAAGCAGATCGACACCATCGAACCAGTGGCAGGCGAACGGCCTGAGCGGGCGATGTTCCCTACGGGCGGATTCAACGCTCTGCCGCTGGTATTCCGGTAAATGCCACACTGAAAAACAGAAAAGCCGCAGCGGAGCAACTCCGGTGCGGCTTTAAAGTACTCTGGGATCAGTCTTCGATAAACACCAGGCTTTCATCGGAGCCCGCGGCTTCCAGGCGCCCGAGAGGCTGCAGATCCAGCCCATGCTCACGGGCGATGGCCTCAAAGGCTTCCCGACTCGCTTCTTCAACACTTACCATCAGACCACCGCTGGTTTGCGGATCACAGAACAACAGTTTGTCGGCGTCGGTCATGCCGGAAATCGCCTTGCCGAAGGCCGCCGCATTGCGGTGGGTACCACCCGGGATGCAATCAGCATCTATATAGGGTTTCAGGTTGGGCAATACCGGCACGGCTTTGCGGCTGACCTTTGCGACCAGCCCACTGCCCCGGCAGATTTCCAACAGATGCCCGGCAAGACCAAAACCAGTGACATCAGTCATGGCATTGACACCGTCCACCTCGGCAAACGCTTCCCCAACCTTATTAAGGGTCGCCATGCTCTCCACCGCCACGGCCAGATCTTCCGGGGTAACCTTACCTTTCTTGGAAGCACTGGTGAGAATGCCGACGCCCAGTGGCTTGGTGAGATACAACAGATCGCCCGCCTTGGCGGTGTCATTGCGGATAATACGGTCAACAGCCACCTGGCCGGTTACTGCCAGCCCGAAAATCGGCTCCGGTGAGTCGATGCTGTGGCCACCAGCCAGAGCAATACCCGCCTCGGCACACACTGCGCGACCACCATCGATCACCTTGGCGGCAATTTCCGGTTCCAGCTCATTGACCGGCCAGCCCAGAATCGCGATGGCCATCACCGGCTTTCCGCCCATGGCATAGACATCGCTGATGGCGTTGGTGGCAGCAATGCGGCCGAAATCAAACGGGTCGTCCACCACCGGCATAAAGAAATCGGTGGTACTGATAATGCCAAGGCCGTTACCCACATCGGCAACCGCAGCATCGTCTCGGCTGCTGTTGCCCACCAGCAGTCGCGGATCGTGAAATTCCGGGGCATCCGTGTGAAGGATGCGGTCCAGAACGTCCGGAGCAATCTTGCAGCCACATCCGGCGCCATGGCTGAACTGAGTCAATTTGATGGACAAAGCGTCTTCCTTCTTTCGGTTGAGCAACTCGGTTACGTCAGAATACGCAACAGTCTACAATGCAGCTCATTCTCCGGCCACCAAATACCCGAGAGCCCAACTTCTGAACACTTATCCTCGATAAAGGATAAATAGACTTTATCCGCCCGAGGGTATAATGTTTACAAAATCCTTTGCAGGGGATAGGCGTGAAAATCACTTCACCAGAAATGTTGGCGCAAGCCCTGAAGAATATCCGGAAAGAGCGTCAACTCAGCCAAAGCACGGTTGCGGATAGTGTTGGCGTGAAGCAGGCGACCATATCTGGATTCGAGAACAGGCCGGAAGCATCCCGGGTAGAGACCCTTTTCAAACTGCTTACAGCCCTTGACCTGGAACTGCATTTGAGTGACCGCAACTCAAAACAAACTGAGTCCGGTTGGGATCAGGAGTGGTGAAATGTCACAACTACTGGTAGCGCTAAACGGGATAGAAGTTGGCATCCTGGAAAAGGCTCGCTCAGGAGCAATGACCTTTCAATATCTCCGGGAGTGGGTAAACCGACCTGGTGCCCGTGCCATTTCACTATCTTTACCGCTCACCCTTTCGCCTTACAAAGGCGAAAGGGTGTATAACTTCTTCGATAACCTGCTACCAGATTCCGATACCCTTCGAACGCGTATGCAGGCCCGATTTCGTGTCGCCAGCAACCATCCATTCGATCTACTCGCCAGCGTTGGCAGAGACTGCATAGGCGCCATCCAGCTCTATCCCAATGGGACGACGCTTCCATCCACTGAACAAACCGTAGCGATACCACTCAGCAACCAAGAGATCGAACACCTTCTGGAGGGCTACCAAGATGCCCCTCTGGGCATGAGCAAGGATCACGATTTCCGCATTTCTCTGGCCGGTGCGCAGGAAAAAACCGCATTATTGTGGCACCAAAACCAGTGGCAACTTCCACAGGGAGTAACCCCCACCAGCCACATATTCAAACTACCGATTGGTTTTCTGGAGCACAGCAACATAGATCTGCGCGACAGCAGCGAAAACGAGTGGCTCTGTCTCCAGATTCTGAAGGCCTTTGGACTGCCCACCGCCAATGCGGACATTGCGCACTTTGGTCGCAAAAGTATCCTGATTGTTGAACGTTTTGACCGGAAATGGTCCAGCGATGGCTCGTGGCTTATGCGCTTGCCGCAGGAAGATTTGTGCCAGGCATTGGGAGTCGCGCCCGCCCTTAAATACGAAAGCGATGGCGGCCCCGGCATTCAGCAATGCATGAAGCTGCTGGAAGGCTCCCAGAATGCCCGTCACGACCGGGAAACCTTCTTCAAAACCCAGCTGGTGTTCTGGCTACTTGCCGCCATCGACGGACATGCAAAGAACTTCAGCCTGTTCATTGAACCTGAATCGGCCTACCGAATGACGCCACTCTACGATGTCATATCAGCCTTTCCACTCATGGCAAAAGGAAGCTTGCCGCCCGCAAGGATCAAAATGGCCATGTCGCTAAAAGGCCGCAGTCGCCACTACCACTGGAGCAGAATGCTTACCCGACATTTCCTGTCAACGGCAAAGGCCGCCGGCTTTTCACCAAAGCGGGCTACAGCCATAATGCAGGAAACGGCAGCCAACACTGATAGCGTCATCGAATCCGTCAGCGCATTACTACCCACAGAGTTTCCCGACAAAGTCGCCGGTCCAATTTTCGCAGGTCTCAGGGAACAAGCTCAGAAACTGTTGTCGGGCCAAAAGACATTTTGAGTCACAAAATGTCTGCGGCTCCATCCAATACAATTTAGCGACGAACAGGAACCACCATGACCACCCCAGACAACCAAGGCCCCGCTACCCGCATCATCCACAATCGCCGCCACAAGGATGCCTTCGGCAGCCCCTACTCGCCGGTATACAACACCACCACCTACCGGTTTGAGAATACGGCAGCCCTACTGGATGTGATTGAAGGGCGAAGCGACGGCAACCTGTACACCCGCTGGGGCACCAACCCGAGCATTCAGGAACTGGAGCAGGGACTGGCCGGGCTGGAAAACGCAGAAGCGGCCCTGGGGTTTGCCTCCGGTATGGCGGCAATTTCGGCCACTCTTCTGGCCCATGGCCGTAACGGAATTGTGTGCGTGGGCGATCTGTATGGCGGCACCCAGGAACTGCTGAAGAATCACTGCCAGGCGCTGGGGATTCCAGTGACTTTCCTGTTCCGTGAAGAGCAGGACCAGCTGGCGAAAACGCTCACCGAACCGGGCAAGCTTGTCTATTTTGAAACCCCGGCCAACCCGAACATGGCGATCCTGGACATTCGCACCATCGCTGAAACGGCCCACCAGCAAGGTACACTGGTGGCGGTGGACAATACCTTCGCCAGCCCCATTAACCAGAAACCGCTGGAACTGGGCGCAGATCTCGTCTTGCACAGCGCCACCAAATACCTGGGCGGCCACAGCGACCTGACCGCCGGTGCCCTGATGACCTCTGCAAGCCTGGCAAAACCCGTGGTTGCCTGGCGCAAGAACCTGGGCCAGCTGATTGCCCCGGAAACCGCTGCCCTGCTTTCCCGCAGCCTGCGCACGCTGCCATTACGAGTCCGCCAACACAACGAAAACGCCATGGCCGTAGCTCAAGCCATGGAAAAACACCCGAAAATCACCAAAGTACACTACCCGGGCCTGCCTTCATTCGAAGGCCACGAACTGGCTAAACGGCAGATGACCGGCTTCGGCGGCATGCTCAGTATTGAAGTGGGAGGTGGCCAGCAGGCAGCCGAAAAAGTGGCGGATTCCCTGAAAGTCTTTCTGCTCGCCACCAGCCTGGGCGGCGTAGAAAGCCTGGTGAGCCAACCGAGCGCCACCAGCCATCATGGCCTGACCCGGGAAGAGCGCCTCAAACGGGGCATTGGCGATGGCATGCTGCGCCTGTCTGTTGGCCTGGAAGATGCGGAAGACCTGATCGCCGATCTCAACCAGGCACTTGGCTGAGATTGGGGTAGCGTCAGCACCGAGACATTTCGTGGCCTGAAATGTTCAGGAGATTGCCCCGGTACTTCAGCGGCTCACCAGAAAGTCGGCAAACTTGCGGGTAAGCGTGCCAGGCAAAAGCTTGTTCGTGAACCAAAGCCCCCTGGCCCGCCAACCCGGGATAATCATAAACCGGCGGCGATCGATACCTTTACGTATTTGCGCCACAGCAACTTCCAGAGGCAAGGTGCCGGCCATCAGCTTCAGCGCTTCGGTTTGCCTGGGGCGGTTCAGGCGCTCAGCCTCCACCATTGGCGTTTCCACTTCCGGAGGGCACACCACAGACACATCAATGCCCCGGCTAGCCAGTTCGATCCGCAACACCTCGGCAAGCCCCACCACGCCATACTTGGAGGCACAGTAGGCGGCGTACCCGTAACAGCCCACCAATCCGGCCATGGAAGCAACCATCACCAGGTGCGCCCCCGCTTTCATATGGGGCAGCACGCCAGCCACCACATTGCGTGAGCCCACCAGGTTGATGTTGATCACCCGGGCATAGGCATCGTCGTCTATGGCTTCGAAATCGGCCGCAATGGCAATACCCGCGCAATGAATAACCAGGTCTGGCGGTAAAGACTCCGCCGCGGATGCAAAGGCCTCTCTCACTCCGCCCGGTTTGGTCACGTCCATGGCAAACGCCCGAACGGATTCCGGCCCGGCTATGGCCGCCAACGCCTGCACAGCGGATTCCGTGGGCTGAATATCGAACAGGGTAACCGCCGCTCCTGAACGCAGGTAAGTCTTTGCCAGTTCAAGGCCAATACCACTGGCACCGCCGGTGATGTATACCTGCTTCTCAGAATGCTTGTGTGCCTTACCACCCTTCATACCGCATGCTCCGCAAATCGTTGTTATCCCGCCAGCCTACCCCCGGCCACCAGAATCCTCCATGCCTTCAATGCTGGCCAATGCCCCGAGTTTGGCTATTGACGCAACGAGGGCCGGTGTGATGCCGCCATCGTCCTATTTCCCGGGCCACGCGTTTATGAAACACTCTACCCCTTTCACGGACTCTCACAGAACAAAGGACGCAACATGGCCGTAAAATCCGTTGCCCTGGTGGCGCACGACAACAAGAAAAAGGAACTTGTGGACTGGGCGAACGAAAACCGCACCCGGCTTGCCCCGCTGCGCTTGTACGCCACCGGTACCACCGGCCGGCTACTGAGTAAAAGCCTCGGGCGCAAAGACCTCAACTGCCTGCTGAGCGGGCCTTTGGGCGGCGACCAACAGATTGGCGCCAAGATTGCCGAGGGCGAAATCGACCTGCTGGTGTTTTTCTGGGACCCTCTCGAACCTCAGCCCCACGACCCGGACATCAAGGCCCTGCTGCGCATAGCCGCCCTCTGGAACATCCCCGTCGCCTGCAACCGGGCCACCGCAGAGTTCGTGCTGACCTCCGCCTATATGACCGACGACCAGCACCAGCCACAGAAGCCGGACTTCTCGGAATACACTGGTCGTAAAGTTCAGTAACTGAAAAAAACAGCCAGACGTCCAGATCGGAACTAACATGTAGGAACACCCTTGAAAGGAGCCGAGGGGAAAGACTATGGAAGCAATACGTCGATTACTGATCGCAGTGCTTGCCTCTCTGGCATTCGTTGCACCCCATACAACGGCCAACGGGTTGCCGGCAGAAGTCAGACTGGCAGCCATTGAGGGGGTGCCCAGTGCGAAAGCCGCAAGGCAAATCCTGGAAATCGCCTACCAACGCTTGGGTGTCGGTGTCTCCGTGATGGAGGTGCCCACCAAACGCGCTCTTCTGCTGGCCGACAATGGCGGCCTGGATGGCGACCTCTACCGGGTTGATGCCGTCGCATCGAATTACCCCAACCTCGTCAGGGTTGAGTTCCCTCTTCTACAGGGCAAACTTCTGGCCGTTGTCCGGGAGACAGAAAACCACGACCTGCCACACTCGCCCAAGAATCAACCTCTTCGGGTATCTGTACTGCGGGGGGCCATCATCGCCGAGGACAAAGCCAGAGAGCTCGGCATGGAGCCTATCCTTGCAGACGATTACGATCAGGTCCGCTCCCTTCTGGAGCTAGGGAGAGTTGACGTGGCTTTCGTCTCGGATGTTGAGGGCATATCGCCGCTGACAAACGAACATTGGCATCGGCTAAAGCCGATCCGAAAGCCCGTGACGACTTTTACGTTCTACCACTACCTTAACCAGCGACATGCTGTGCTCGCTGATCAACTCGCCAAGGTGCTCGAACAACTGGAACGCGAAGGAATCAAAGCCGAAGTACTGGAGTCCTTCCGTCGAGATCAACACAGCAAAAGCTGACTCAGCATCGGAAAACCGCCTTTAAGGATCCCACATTATGCCCCGATCATGGCCGCATCCACTGTTGGACATACTGCACGTAGAAAAACCCGTCATCCAGGCTCCGATGGCCGGCGTTCAGGATTATCGCCTGGCAGCGGCAGTTACCAATGCCGGCGGCCTCGGCTCTCTGCCCTGCGCCATGCTCGGCCCCGATGCACTGAAAAAAGAACTTCAGGCACTGAATGAAGCCACCCAGGGTGGCCCCTATAACCTCAATTTTTTCGCCCATACACCGCCCACCCCGAATGACCCGCAGGAGGCCGGATGGAGGCAGGCACTGGCGCCCTATTACAAAGAATTCGAGATAGATCCAGCCTCCATCAGCAACGGCCCCGGCCGCATGCCTTTCAACGAAGAATCGGCAGCTATTGTGGAAGCCTTCCGCCCGGCAGTGGTGAGCTTCCATTTCGGGCTACCAGAACCGGCTTTGCTGGATAGAGTCCGGCAAGCCGGGGCAAAGATATTCTCTACCGCCACGACTGTGGAGGAAGCCATCTGGCTGGAACAACACGGCGCAGACGCAATTATCGCCCAAGGGTTGGAAGCGGGCGGTCATCGAGGAATTTTTCTTACAAAAGACATGAGCACCCAGATGGGCACCTTCGCCCTGTTGCCTCAGATTGTGGGCGCCGTGAACATTCCCATTATCGCGGCCGGTGGCATTGCAACTGCAGAGGGAGTACAGGCCGCGTTGAAGCTTGGCGCAGCGGCAGCGCAGATTGGCACGGCGTTTATGCTGTGTCCCGAGGCAACCACCCGCCCCCTGCACCGGCAGGCACTCAAAAGCCCGCAGGCCAGGCATACCGCCCTGACAAACCTGTTTTCCGGAGGCCCTGCACGGGGCATTGTTAACCGGATAATGCGAGAACTCGGGCCAATATCAGAGCTCGCACCGGCATTTCCACTGGCAACCAACGCCATCGCGCCGCTCAGGGCAGCGGCTGAAGCGGCGGGCTCCGGCGATTTTTCACCGTTGTGGAGTGGGCAGAATGTGAGTGGGTGCAGGGAGGTTTCGGCGGGGGAGTTGGTGAAACAGCTTATGCTTTAACTGGAAGGTTTTTCTGCAGCCAGGTAAACGGCGGTCTCCCACCACACATCGGAACGGTTTAACTGATCGGCCCGAGGTGAATCCGCCAAAGGCACCGACATAACCGCGCGACGAAGAGCAAAGCTGTCCAGCTCGGCCTTGGTGACTTCATAAAACTGCCGTTCACCATCCCCCGGCCCATGGCGCAGGGTGATCACCAGCATGCCGGACGGCGCCAGCAGCTCAGTCAGAATCCAGAACGCCCGCTCCCGGTGTGTGGGGGGCAGGTGCATCCAAACGGCAGACACTAGCACCAGATCAAACCGGTAACTGAGTTTGCGGATCTCGCTCAGATCCGGCAGGGCATCATCCACCCACTGGATACTGCGGTGAGCCGTTGCCGACTCGCTCAGCCGGCGCAACTCTGCAGCGGGTTCCACCGCCACCACGTCCCAGCCAAGCTCCGCCAATGCCAGCGCATCGCGGCCACTGCCGGCGCCCACATCCAGCGCGAGGCCGGTTACATTATCCAAATGAGGGAGCCAGTGGCTATGGACCTGTTCGAAGGTCAGGGACTGGTATTGGGTGAAGAATTTTTGGGCGTTTATGTTGTATGTAACAACGGTCATTAACGCGACCTCCGCGGTCGACTCAATGAGAAAGCAGCTTGGCTTGGAATAACTGAGAGCGTTTTATTTCGCGAATTGTCATATGAATATTACTCGGTCAAGATAGCTCCACCTACTTGAGCTTGCAGTCTTAGAGGATTCTTTATGCCAAGGGCAGATCGTTGGAGCAACGAAGAAATAGCACTTACAGTGGCAGATTACATGAAGATGTTGACCCTCGAGCTTGCAGGTCAGCGGTATAACAAAAGTGCCCACCGCCGAAAGCTACTAGAGAACCTCAATAATCGCAGCAATGCTGCTGTTGAGCTGAAGCACCAGAACATTAGCGCAGTACTCCGGGATTTGAATTGCTTTTGGATACCTGGCTACAAACCCAGAAGTAACTATCAAGAAGCGCTCGCGATTTACGTTGAGGACTGGATTGCTTCACATCCAGAATTCGATCGTATCTCCCAAGCAGCTGTCGAACAGCCAGCAACCGTTCCGAGCTCAGTAGAGTTTTCTAGACTTGTCGTTGAGGCACCGTCGACAGCTGCAGAAATCAGGGAGCCATCATCCGCGTACCATCCACAGCGCGCAGCCTCCCGAAGAGACTATGTTGCGCAGGAGGCCAGAAACTCAGCTCTAGGAAACGCGGGCGAGTTACTGGTACTTGAATACGAAGAGTATCGCCTCAGATCTGCGGGCGAAATCACTTTAGCAAATCGTATAGAACACGTTTCTCAATCTAAGGGAGACGGACTGGGTTACGATATCCTATCGTTCGAAACATCTGGGAAAGAACGATTCATTGAGGTCAAAACTACGGCATTTGCGAAAGAAACTCCGTTTTATGCATCTCGCAATGAAGTTTCGTTTTCGTCCGACTTCCAAAGCCAGTTTCAGCTATACCGCCTTTTCGAATTTCGGAGATCTCCCAAGCTATTCTCATTGAAGGGTTCAATCAGCGATCATTGCCATATGGATGCCGCCAATTTCCTCTGCAGGTTGCGATAGCCTATAGCAAATCGGACAACCAAGCCGCCCCCCTCACCCCACTGGAATCTCCATGGGCGGCTTTCACAATCGACGTATGACACTCACCCCCAAACACATAGCTCGAAAGCCTTCCCGGCAGTTCCCGATAGATCTGTTCCGCATTACTCATGCCGCCACCCAGCACAATGATGTCCGGATCCAGCACGTTGAAAACGGCGGCCAGGCCCCGGGCCAGGTGCTTCAGGTATTGCTGCAGGGTTTCGGTGGCTTGCGAGTCGCCATTTCGGGCGTTTTCAACAATGTTGTGGGCGGGCAGTTGCTGTCCGGTGTGCAGTTTGTGGGTGAGTGACAGCCCGGTTCCGGAAAGAAAGGTTTCGTTGCAGCCGTACCGGCCACAAAAGCAGGGGCGCTTTTGAAGTTCGGCTTCCGGTGTCCAGGGTAACGGGTTATGGCCCCATTCGCCGGCTACGCCGTTGGGGCCGGTCAGCAGCTTGCCGTTCACGCTGATGCCGGCGCCACAGCCCGTGCCCAGTATGGCGGCGAATACCGTGTGGTGGTTGCGCCCTACTCCGTCTGTGGCTTCGGAAAGCGCCAGGCAGTTAGCATCGTTGGTCAGGGTTACGGGCCGTTGCAGGAGTTCACGCAGGTGTTGCTGCATGGGCTGGCCGTTCAGCCAGGTGGAGTTGGCGTTTTTAATGCGGCCGGTTTTGCCCGAAACGCTGCCGGGTATGCCTATGCCCACGGGTATTCCGGTGGTACCGGCGTGGGCTTCAGCCTTTTGTACCAAGGCGTGGATGGTTTGCAGGGTGGCTTGATAGTTGCCGACGCTGGTCGGTACGCGTTGGCGAAAATGCTCCTGGCTATGCCGGTCCATCAGGATGACTTCGGTTTTGGTGCCTCCCAGATCAATGCCTATCAGCCAGTTGCTTCCCATGCCGCACTCTTTGTTCAACGGTTTCCCAGAAAATACGGTGTTATTCGCAGAAAGGGAACCCGGTATTTTTATGCGTTTTCTTTCTGATAAAAGCACAGGTTATTCATCAAGCTCTTAACCATTATCGAAAATCCCTGTTTGCCTTGATATTCGTCAGTGCCTATCATCCCGCCCCCTTGAACGCACCAAATAAGGGCATGAACAGGCAGTATGGGACGCAGGAACGAGCAAATCCGCTGGCAACTGACCAAAGGCCTGGTTCAGGCACTGCACCTGGAGCGCATGGCGAGCAAGTACAGCCGTACCACGGTGATGGCGGTGTTCAACCTGGTTAATGGCGGGTTCAGCATTGCTTTGGTGTCGTTTGTGGCGCTGGTTACCCAGGAGGCCTTCATTTTCCCCTCCCTGGGCGCCACGGCTTTTATTCTGTTCTATGTGCCCATGGCGCAACCGGCGTCTCCCAGAAATACACTCTGCGGGCACCTGATCGGCGCGCTGATGGGCTTGCTGGCTCTGTATATCTTCGGGCTTCAGGGGCAGGCATCGGCATTTATGACCGGTGTTGATCTGCCCAGGGTGGGTGCGGCGGCATTATCGCTGGGGCTTACCAGCTGTCTGATGGTAGTTTTTCGGGTTGCTCACCCTCCGGCCGGTGCCACGGCACTGATCGTTTCCCTGGGTCTGATGCCCAATCCGGCGCAGTTGCCAGTGCTCATGGCGGGGGTGGCGTTGCTGTTGGCCCATGCCTTTGTGATGAACCGGCTGGCAGGTATTCCCTATCCGCTCTGGTCGGCCAGCACGGGTTCCGCTCCCATTCGGCAGCAGGCCCCAGCGGCCGATTGAGACTTACTTCTTCACCCATTTGCCGTTGATCAACACAAACTGGCCTGCGGGCGTTTTTTCCATGGCTTTCTGACCGGCCACTGTCTCAACCTGTGTCACCGGAATGTCGTGTTTTTCAGCAATGCGGGTGTATTCATCCCGGCGGGCCTGGTTAATGGCTTTCACCACAGCCTGGGCATCGCCTTCTGCACGCACTACGTCCAGGTAGCCGGTTGGCGTTTCCCCCACCAGGCCCTGCTGTTTAGCCGTGTCCAGTTTCTGTTTCGCTTCTTCCAGCCCCATGGCCAGCGCCGGTATTGCTACGGCGAGCGCCAACACAAAGGCGCCCAGTTGTATCAATCGTTTCATATTCAACCCCTTGGTCAGCCGTTGGCATTGCCCGGTGTCGCTCAGAACAGCCCCTGTTCGCTGAACAGTTCGTCTACTTCTTTGTCCACCTTCACGTAGATCTCGTGCTGAATCTTTACGTTCAGGTTGACGGTAATCGGTTCTTTTGGTGCCGCCATCTGCACAGTGGGTGTGCACGCAAATAGCGCCAGCGGCAACATTAAAACCAGGAATGTTCTGGCCGCCAGTGGCCGGCACCAACGCCATAGGTTTGTCATGGCACTGCCTCCTGCCCGGATTGTTGTAGCCGTTCCCGAACCCTTTCGGTCACGGCTTCGTTCACTCTGCCACTCAGCTGAAGGCTGGTTAACAGGGCGGGGATATCCTCTTCAAGATTGATGTTGAGCACAACCGGCTGCCCGCCACGAAGATCCGGATTTTCACCTTCCAGCCTCAGGCCGAGTGCCAGCTTGCCCTCTTCATCGTAGTCTATCGTGCTCTCCAGCACCGAATAGTGAAAGTTTTGCAAAGCTTGCACCACCAGCTCCATGGCATCGCTGCTGCCCAGCATGGCCTGCAGGCGTTCTGCCGGCATGATAAGTTTGCCACCAGGCGATACCGCCCTTAGTGCGCCCTGGTCTACTCGCACACCAGCGTCGGTCACCGCGACCGGAATCCTGCCCGTTAATGAGCCAGTGCCGGAGAAGCCCTCTGCCGGATACACCTGCAGCAGTCGTTCCAGAGAAAGATCATAGACATCAACGGGAACATGCCAGGGCCGATTCGAGAGATCCACAGTGCGCGGCGCTACGCGAAGCCGGCCACCCAGAAACTCGGCCGTTGCCTGCTGAACGGCAAGCTGCCCCCTGAGCGGCGCAGCCAGGTTGGCTTCGTAATCCGCCAGGAGCTGAATCGGCCCAATGCCGATTCCGGAGTCGATTTCGCCTATCCGGATGTCTCGCAGGGCGGCGATTAATCTGTCCGCTTCCAGGTCAAACATCAGGCGTCCGTTCAGGTTGGTGACCGCCGTGCGGTCTATTACCCCGGAAACGTCAGTAAGGTCTAGCCAGGCATCCGCCGTCAGCGGTTCATTGGACTCCACCCCGAGATTTGCCTGAAGTGTCAGTTCACCGCTGTCCAGGGAGAGCAATTCCGGCCAGTTCATGAGCGTGGCCGCAAGCGCCTCTCCCGCATTCTGCGCAGCCATGGTCGTGCGGATGTCGGCAGTGAAGTTGCTCGCCGACCGGTTACGCAAGACGAGATTGGCTGTCAGGCCGGAGCTGGCATTCAGCGTCCCTTCAAGTTTCAGATCTGCCAGCGTTCCGCTCGTCTCGCCCTGAAACCACCAGCGTTGGGGCTTCAGGCTCGGGTGGCGGATCTCCGCTACGTCGATGCGCACATTTCCGGAGATGCGCGTGCGTTCCGGCATAGCACCGGGGGCGCCAAGATCAACGGCTACCTCGGTATCCGCGAGATCCAGCTGAACATCTATTAACTCTGCGGGGGTGCTTCCGGATTGCCGGGCAATGCGGGCTATTGTCAGCCGGGACCCCGGGCGGAAGGTAACGCCGACCTGCTTGTTACTTGCTTCAACAGAATTGACGATATCTGCGTGAATGCCCGTCGCTTTCCAGCCGGCGATTTCATAGTCAGGCAGCGCCAGGTCCATCCGACCTTGCTGGAGCGAGAACGTCCATGGCGTGGCATTTGCCTGAGAGAGTGTCAGGGCGCCAGCCACCACAGCAACCAAACAGAACCAGAGGGCCCGAAAGAAGCTGGCTGGGGATCTTGGCGGTGGCAGTATCATCCAGTCGTTCCGATAAATTGGATTACTCCATGCAGGTATAGAGAGCCGGATTTAGGATACTACGGAGGCAGGGCTGATCATATTTCGTGTTAGACTCCACTCCGAATTTTTCTGTATCCGGAATACGATGACTTCTGAACAAGCCACCTCAAAGGCCCTGTCCCGTCGCTTCTGCGTCGCTCCCATGATGGACTGGACCACCCCGCACTTTCGTTACCTGGCCCGCATCCTCAGCAAGCGGGCGCTGCTTTATACAGAAATGGTCACCACAGGTGCGCTCATCCATGGCGATACCGAGCGCTTTCTGCGCCACGATGTTTCAGAGTATCCGCTGGCGCTTCAGCTCGGCGGCAGCGACGCTAACGAGTTGGCCCATTGCGCGCGTCTGGCGCAACAGTTCGGATTCAGCGAGGTTAACCTGAACGTGGGTTGCCCCAGCGACCGGGTGCAGAACAACATGATCGGCGCCTGCCTGATGGGTCATCCAGACAAGGTAGCAGAGGGCGTGGCCGCAATGATTGAGGCCACCGACCTTCCGGTTACGGTAAAGCACCGCATTGGTATTAACGGCCGGGAATCCTGGGACGAGCTGTGCGAGTTTATTGAAACCGTGGCAGCAGCCGGCTGCAAAACGTTCATTGTGCATGCCCGCATCGCCGTTCTTGAAGGATTGAGCCCGAAGGAGAACCGCGATATTCCACCCCTCAAATACGACTGGGTGTATCGTCTGAAACAGGCCTATCCGCACCTGGAAATCATCATCAACGGCGGCATAAAAACCTTCGGGGAGTGCCACGAGCACCTGACCCACACCGATGGCGTGATGCTGGGGCGAGAGGCCTACCACAATCCCTGGCTGCTGGCCGAGGTAGACGCTGAGCTTTTCGGCGAGCCACCGGCCGTTACCAGTCGCCATGAGGCGCTCCGGGCCATGTTCCCGTTCATTCAGCAGGAGCTGGACCGGGGCGTGTACCTCACCCACATTACCCGCCATATCATGGGCCTGTTCCTCGGGCAGCCGGGGGGACGGCAGTTCCGCCGCCATCTGAGTGAGAATGCCAACAAACCCGGCTCCGGGCTGGAAGTAGTCGAACAGGCGCTGGCGAAAGTCAGAGAACCGGAACCCAGTTTGGAAACCTGATCGCCACCATACCTTTTGTTGTCTTGTTACTGTCGTAAGCTGCCGTTATTGTAGGAGTTAAAAGGGCATTGTGGATGAATGCCCGAATAACACCGAACCATCGGGGTGACAGGACGAATGAACAGCAAACTCGCACAGCTTAAAACCATGACCACGGTTGTGGCCGACACCGGCGATATCGAAGCTATCCGGCAGTGGCGCCCGGAAGACGCCACCACCAACCCTTCTCTGTTGCTGAAGGCCGCGGCCTCTGAGGCGTATCGGCCCATGCTGGAAAAGGCCGTGGCCCATGCTGCACAACACGGTGGCTCGGATGCCGAACAGCTGACGGTCGCAACCGACATGTTGGCAGTGCTGGCTGGCAAGGAAATTCTCGGGCTGATTCCGGGCGTGGTCTCCACCGAGGTAGATGCCCGGTTGTCCTTCGACACCTCTGCCACTCTGGAACGTGCCCGCCGCCTGGTGGACTTTTACGATCGCCAGGGCGTGGACACTAACCGTGTTTTGATCAAGATCGCCTCCACCTGGGAGGGTATCCGTGCAGCAGAGCAGCTTGAGAAGGAGGGCATCCGCTGCAACCTGACGCTGCTCTTTTCTTTTGTGCAGGCAGTGGCGTGCGCCCAGGCCGGCGCCCATCTGATTTCACCGTTCGTTGGCCGTATCCTCGACTGGCACCTGGCCAGCTCCGGGCGCGACAGCTATCCGGCCGAGGAAGATCCTGGCGTACTTTCGGTTTCACGCATCTACAATTACTACAAGGCCAATGGCTTCAACACGGTGGTAATGGGTGCCAGCTTCCGCAACACCGGCGAAATCGAAATGCTGGCCGGCTGCGACCGGCTCACCATCAGTCCGGCACTGCTGCAGGAGTTGAAGGATGATCAGGGCTCTCTGGCCAGGAAACTCAACCCGGAGACGGCCTCCTCGCACGACAAGCCGGGCCAGATTAACGAGAAGCAGTTCCGCTGGGAATCCAACGAAGACGCCATGGCCACCGAAAAGCTGGCTGATGGCATTCGCCGTTTTGCGGCAGACCAGATCGAACTGGAGCACCGGGTCCGCCAGCTCGCCCAGGCGGCCTGACATTTGTTGAAACGAAGTAACTGACCATGATCGAACGCCTGAAGAAACTGTTTTCCGTTGCCGAGTCAGAGCCGGTCGAGCCGGATGCACATCAACTGGCCGTGGCAGCCACGGCCCTGATGGTGCAACTGTCACGGGTCGATAACCAGGAAGATGAGCGGGAACTGAAGACCATTGTCGACTGTGCGGTGAGGGCTCATCAGATTACCCGGGAAGAGGCTGAGGAAATCCTGCACGATGCCCTCGCCCACGCCGAGGACGCCACATCGTTGTATCAGTTTACCGGGCAGATTAACGATCATCTGGATCAGCAACAGAAGCAATCCCTGTTGGAGAGCATCTGGCGGGTAGCCTTTGCCGACGGCCGTATCGACAAATACGAGGAACACCTTATTCGCCGAATGGCAGACCTGCTGCATCTTAATCATCGCGAGTTCATGCAGGCCCGGCACCGGGCGGAAGAATCCGCATCCTGATTCAAGGAGATTCCATGTTAGCCATTCTTCACCCCAATACCGCTCTCGATAGTGAAGCCTATCGCCAGACCATGGAATACCTGGAAAACCTTCCGGGCGTCAGTATCCGGGTACACGAAATTCAGGGTGCCAGCCAGCGACTGACCGAAATCTACCTGCTGGGCGACACCAAATCCCTGGAAAAAGCAGAAATTGAAGCCCTGCCGGCGGTGGAACGCGCCATCCGGATTTCCGAGGATTACCGGATTCTTGGGCGCCACAAGGATGACCAACGCCAGAGTGGGTTTACTTATAACGGCGTGGAGTTCAGCCAGAACAACCTGAACATTTTCGCCGGCCTTTGCGCGGTGGACGTACCCGAGCATGTGGAAATGATGCTGCAGGCGCTGGAAGACAACGGTGAGGTATGTACCCGAATGGGTGCCTACAAGCCGCGCACCAACCCTTACTCCTTCCAGGGCCACGGCAAGGGCTGCCTGCCCTGGGTGTTCGAGAAAGCAGGCAAGCATGGCATCAAGGTGATTGCCATGGAAATCACCCATGAAAGCCATATCGAGGAAATCGACACCTGCCTGGAAAAACTCGGCCGGCCAACCGGCGTGATGTTGCAGGTAGGCACCCGCAACACCCAGAACTTCGAGCTGCTCAAGGCCATTGGCCGGCAGAGCACCTACCCGGTGCTCCTGAAGCGTGGTTTCGGTATCACCCTGAACGAATCCCTGAATGCAGCCGAGTATCTGGCCAGCGAGGGCAACGCCAACGTCATTTTCTGTTTACGCGGTATGAAAACCGAGGCCGGCCTGCCCCACCGCAATATGGTGGACTTTGCCCATGTGCCTGCGGTCAAACGCCTGACCCGCATGCCGGTGTGTGTGGACCCATCACACTCCGTGGGCAGCCGGGACCAGTCACCGGATGGTATTCTTGATGTGATGCACGCGACCGCACAGGGGGTCATTGCCGGCGCCAACATGGTGCTGGTGGACTTCCACCCAAAACCGGAGAAAGCCCTGGTTGACGGCCCTCAGGCGCTTCTGATGAGCGAACTGCCGGCCTACCTGGAAGATATTCGCCTGTGCCACGAGACCTGGAAGAAACGCCAGGCCATCTACCAACGCCTCAGGGAAACTACAGCAGAATGATCGTTTATGGTCACCGTGGAGCCAAAGGAGAGGCTCCGGAAAACACCATGCCTGGCTTCATCCATGCCCACCGGCATGGCATCCGGCATTTTGAGCTGGATCTGGTGCTGTCTAAAGACGGCATCCCGGTACTGGTGCACGATCTGACCGTGGACCGCACCACCGGCCAGAAAGGCAGTGTCGGCAAGTATACCGCCGCCGAACTGGCCGAGATGGATGCGCGCCGCAATACCAGCTCATGGTCCCGGAAAACCGGTATACCCTCGCTGGAGAATCTGCTCGATCAGTTTGATGACATTGAGCACCTTCAACTGGAAGTGAAAAAGGATGCACGGCACAGGCTGAACATCCTGTGCAATCGCCTGACCGAGATCATCCAGCGCCGGGATTTGTACCAGACGGCCGCCATCACCTCGTCCGATCCCTGGTTTCTGCGAGAAATCCGGCGGCGCGACAAAAACATACGCATCGGCCTGGTAGCCGAGCGCAAGTTTCCCAAGCCACTGAACCTGGCCACCCGGCTGGGCTGCGAATATTTCTGTGTGAACTGGAAAATTCTGACCAAAGGCATGGTCGAGACGGCACATCGACGGAACATGCATGTCTCTACCTGGACGGTTAACCGTATCCACGACATGCTGCTTCTGGAAGAGATGGGGGTCGACAGTATTATCACCGATTACCCCACCAGCACCCGTATGTTTTTCGACAACCGGGCCAAGGCGGTGTTGAATCTGCCGATCCGGGAAACCTCACCAGAGCCCGCCTGAAGCAAGGCTCTGGTGGGCAACGGTCTGATCAGAAGATACGGTTCAGGCCGTTGAGGGCAGCTACCCGATAAGCTTCCGCCATGGTCGGATAGTTGAAGGTGGTATTGATGAAGTAGTTCAGGGAATTGGCTTCCCCTTCCTGATTCATAATGGCCTGGCCGATGTGAACAATCTCGGCAGCCTGGTCACCAAAGCAGTGTATCCCCAGAATTTCCCGGGTCTCCCGGTGGAACAGAATCTTCAGCATGCCCACGGCTTCGCCGGTAATCTGCGCCCTCGCCAGATCCTTGAAGAACGCCTGGCCGACATCGTATGGCACTTTGGCTTCGGTCAGTTCGCGCTCGGTTTTACCAACAGAGCTGATTTCCGGAATGGTATAAATGCCGGTAGGCACGTCGTCCACAAAGCGGAAATACTCGTCCTGGGTAATGTCAGACGAGGCCGCCCGCCCCTGGTCGTAAGCGGCACTGGCCAGGCTTGGCCAGCCAATCACATCGCCGGCGGCATAGATATGCTCGACTTCCGTGCGGTAATGCTCGTCTACTGCCAGCTGGCCCCGGCTGTTCGGTGTCAGGCCCACGTTCTCAAGCCCCAGATTCTCGGTATTGCCGCTACGGCCATTACACCACAGGAAGGCATCGGCCCGAATCTTCTTGCCGGATTGCAGTGACAGTACAACGCCGTGATCGTCACCTTTCACGGATTCATACTGCTCATTGTGGCGAACCAATACACCGTTGTTACGCAGGTGGTAACTCAGGGCATCGGAAATTTCATCATCCAGGAACGACAGCAAGCGACTGCCCGGGTTGATCAGGTCTACCTTCACACCCAGTCCAGCAAAGATAGAGGCGTATTCCGACCCAATGACACCGGCACCGTAGATAATCAGGGTACGCGGGGTGTGGGACAGATTCAGAATGGAGTCTGAGTTGTAGATCCGATGATGACGGAAGTCGACATCGGGCGGCAGGTACGGGCGGGAACCGGTGGCAATGATGGCCTGTTTGAAATGGATGGTTTCCACGGACTTGTTGCCACGGATTTCCAACCGGTGCTTGTCGACAAATGCGGCACGGCCGTTGATAAGGTCTACCCGGTTACGGGAATAGAACTGAGTGCGCAGCTTCACCTGTTTGCCAATCACCTTCTGGGCGTTCTGCAATACCCGCGGAAAAGAGAACCAGCGCGGTTCACCAATGTCCCGGAACATCTGGTTGGTGTTGAAGGTGATGATCTGCTTGACCGAGTGACGCAGTGCCTTGGACGGAATGGTGCCCCAGTGGGTGCAGTTACCGCCAACCGTAGGCTTGTCTTCAATGATCGCGACGCGCCTGTTGTGCTTCGCCGCATTCATTGCCGCCCCTTCTCCCGAAGGACCGGCGCCAATAACCACCACGTCGTAATGATGCTCTGCCATGCGCGCACTGACTCCTTATCTACACTCTGAAAGCGTAGCTATAGTTATTAATGTATTGTTGGCCTGGAGCGGTTATTTGTCGGCCTTGGTGGCATCGTATGCCAGGTCTTCCGCTTTTACTGGCTCATCCGAGCCGCTCCGGCTCTCTTCGCATTTCTGGGTATTGCCCCCGCAAATCTCACAGGAAGTACTGATTCCCAGAGCGCCAATACCACCGCAGGTTCCGCTGATCGGCTTTCGACCGAAAATCACACCGATCGACATACCGGCAATCAGCAGCACCACAATAAACAACACCAAAAGAAAGGTACCCATTACTGCCCTCCTTTACTGGACAAGGTAAGACGAGAACGCCGGTGTCTGATGGGTTTCAAAGCCGTTGTCTCCCCTCACAATAAAAAATGCGGGAATGTTTTCACGGGTTGCCAGGCCCATGGCCTTGTCAAAACCCATCACATTAAAGCCGGTTGCCAAGGCATCTGCCGTGATACAGTCTTCTGCAATAACCGTAACCGATGCCAGTCGATGACCAATCGGCTTTCCCGTCTCAGGGTCTATTGTATGGGAGTACCGCTGGCCGTTCGATTCGTAATAGTTACGATAATCGCCGGACGTCGCCATGGCCTGAGCATCCAGCGCCACCACACTATTTACTGCCCGGCCCTGCTCTATCGGTTGCTCAATAGCCAGACGCCAGGCGGTACCGTCCGGCTTGCGTCCATTGGTACGCACTTCGCCGCCCACTTCCACAAGGTAAGCGCCAACACCTTCACTGTCGAGGTAACGGGCCACCGCATCCACGCCATAGCCCTTGGCAATACCCGACAGATCAATGTACTGGGGCTTCTCGCTGCGAATGGCACTGGCCAATTCATCGAACTCCAGGTGCTCCCAACCGGTGCCACCAAGTACGGTGTTCAGTTCATCGTCGGAGGGTATCTGTTCAGGCCGCGCCTTGGGCCCAAACCCCCAGAGATTCACTACCGGGCCAATGGTCACGTCGAACGCCCCACCCGTCAGTTCAGCAATCTCGACTGACCGCCGGATAACCTCGAACAATGCCGGCGAAAGCTCAACCCACTCCGACTGGTCCCGCAGACTGTTCAACTGAGACAGCTCGGAATCCGGCTTCCAGGTCGACATGGCATTGTCCACCTGATCCAGCGTGCTCTCGATGCCCTTGGCCAGAGTCTGAAGCCGTTGCTCATCTTCTGGCAATACGACGTTAATGTGATAGGTCGTCCCGAAAATCCCGCCAGAGATCTCCCAGACTTTTTCTTCTTCCTGAAACGAACAACCCGCCAGGGTGGCCAGAGCCAGCGCCATAAAGACGCTGACCACGGCTACCCTGGCGGGTCGGAACATGCGGGATGTCATGCGGTCTGATTAACCTCCGAAGTCATCCAGCATGATGTTCTCGTCCTCTACACCAAGATCTTTCAACATCTTGATCACAGACGCGTTCATGATTGGGGGTCCACACATGTAGAACTCACAGTCTTCCGGAGCCGGATGGTCCTTCAGATAGTTTTCGTACAACACGTTGTGGATAAAGCCCGTAGGGCCGTTCCAGTCATCGGTTGGCAGGGGGTCTGAAAGCGCCACGTGCCACTCGAAGTTGTCGTTCTCTGCAGCCAGACCGTCGAAGTCTTCCACGTAGAACATTTCGCGTACGCTACGCGCACCGTACCAGAAGCTGATCTTGCGCTTGGAGTTCAGGCGTTTGAGCTGGTCGAAGATGTGAGAACGCATCGGCGCCATACCGGCACCACCACCGATGAATACCATTTCCGCATCGGTATCCTTGGCGAAGAACTCACCAAACGGTCCCATCACGGTAACCTTGTCGCCCGGCTTCAGGTTGAACACGTAAGTGGACATGATACCCGGCGGATGGTCGGTACCAGGAGGTGGCGTGGCAATACGGATGTTGAACTTGAGAAGACCTTTTTCTTCCGGGTAGTTCGCCATGGAGTAGGCCCGGATGGTTTCTTCCTTGTTCACGCCCTTGTAGCGCCAGATATCGTGCTTGTCCCAGTCTTCGTGGAACTCTTCCTCGATATCGAAATCCTTGAAGTTGATTTCGTACGGAGGGCACTCCAGCTGTACATAACCGCCAGCGCGGAAGTCTACCTCCTCGCCTTCCGGCAGCTTCAGTACCAGTTCCTTGATGAAGGTGGCCACGTTGTGGTTGGAGATAACCTCACATTCCCACTTCTTCACACCGAAGAACTCTTCCGGCACTTCGATCTTCATATCCTGCTTCACAGGAACCTGGCAGGACAGGCGCCAGCCTTCTTTTTCTTCACGGTTGGTGAAGTGGGTCTTTTCCGTCGGCAGCATGGCGCCACCGCCGTCCAGAACCTTGCACTTGCACTGGGCACAGGTACCGCCACCGCCACAGGCAGAGGACAGGTAGATGCCGCTGTTGGCCAGAGTACCCAGCAGCTTACCGCCCGCGGCGGTCTTGAGCGTGTGCTCGGGGTCGTCGTTGATCTCAATGGTCACGTCACCGGTGCTTACCAGCTTGGAGCGGGCTGCGAGGATAACCGCAACCAGCGCCAGAACGATAACGGTGAACATGACCACGCCGAGAATAATTTCTGTATTCATGGTCTCGCCTTTTCGTTAAACCGAATCACCGGGTGAATTACAGGGAGATGCCTGAGAACGACATGAAACCCAGTGACATCAGACCAACGGTAATGAAGGTGATGCCAAGGCCACGCAGTCCGTTCGGAACATCGCTGTACTTGAGCTTTTCACGGATACCCGCCAGAGCAATGATGGCCAGAGCCCAGCCAACGCCAGCGCCGAAGCCATACACCAGACTCTCGCCAAAGGTGTAGTCACGCTCAACCATGAACAGTGACGCCCCAAGGATGGCGCAGTTAACCGTAATCAGCGGCAGGAACACACCCAGCGCCGCGTACAGGGCCGGAATGTATTTATCCAGCACCATTTCCATGATCTGTACGATCGCGGCGATAACACCGATGTATGTCAGCAGGCCCAGGAAGCTCAGGTCCACATTCGGCAGACCGGCCCAGTCCAGGGCACCTTCACGCAGGATGGTGTTATAAAGCAGGTTATTCACCGGTACGGTGACGGTCAGTACCACCACAACGGCGATACCCAGACCAGTCGCCGCTTCGATCTTCTTGGAGATGGCCAGGAAGGTACACATCCCCAGGAAGAACGCCAACGCCATGTTTTCAACAAAGATCGCCTTAAGCAGGAGGCTCAGATAGTGTTCCATCAGAAGGCCTCCTTGACGGTATGGCGAGACAGTTTGTAGTCAGGCTCTTCTACTTGCTCCGGCTTCCAGGTACGCAGGCCCCAGATCGCCAGGCCGATGATGAAGAACGCACTCGGCGGCAGCAGCAGCAGACCATTCGGTACGTACCAGCCGCCTTCGTTAACGACAGGCATCAGGCTTACGCCGAACAGCGAACCGGCACCCAGCAGCTCACGGAAGAACGCCACGAACAGCAGAATAACCGAATAACCCAGGCCGTTACCGATACCATCCAGGAAGCTCATCAGCGGCGGATTGGTCATGGCGAAACCTTCCGCGCGGCCCATAACGATACAGTTGGTGATGATCAGACCAACGAATACCGATAGCTGCTTGGAGATTTCATAGGCATAGGCCTTGAGAATCTGGTCTACCACGATGACCAGGGAAGCAATGATGGTCATCTGCACGATGATCCGGATACTTCCCGGGATCTGGGTTCTTACCAGAGAGACCGCCAGGTTGGAAAATGCGGTAACGGCTGTAACCGCCAGACACATGACGATACTCACGCTCATGCTGGTGGTTACCGCCAGCGCCGAACAGATACCAAGGATCTGAAGGGCGATCGGGTTGTTACTGAAGATTGGTTCGAAGAGAACCTGTTTGGCTGTTGAGCCTGCCATGATCAGACCTCCCCTTCACGAAGTTTTTTCAGGAACGGGGCGAAGCCGCGCTCACCCATCCAGTAGTTCACGAGCTGCTCGACACCACGACTGGTCAGTGTGGCACCAGAGAGCGCGTCAATCTTGTGTTCCTTGTCCTTGGCATCGGCGCTGACCCCACCTTTCACCAGACGGATCTGGGGTTCGGTCGGATCGTCACTGTAGAGTTCCTTGCCTACCCACTGCTGTTTCCAGCGCGGGTTATCAACTTCACCACCCAGGCCCGGCGTTTCCGCGTGGGCGTAGAAACCCAAACCTTCAATAGTATTGAGGTCGCCTTCAAGGGAAACGAAGCCGTACAGGGTAGACCACAGACCGTAGCCGTGAATCGGAAGCACCACACGAACCAGCTCGCCGTTCTCGCTCAGGGTGTAGACCTTGGCAACGTTCGGACGACGCTTGATGCCAGCTTTGTCTTCAGACGACGGGATGTTGGTCGACATCTCCGGATCGGAAGCAGCCTTGTACATGTCGTACTTCATGGGATCCTGAACCCCCACAGCAGACGGCTCTACAAAATCGCCCTTGTCGAGGTCGACCAGGCGGACATCGAAGCGTGCAAACGTCTCTTCAATGTCCTGCGCGGTTGAGCCTGGCTCAAGCATGCCGGCGGCAGAAAGGATGTTAGTTTTGATGTCCAGATTCTGGTTCTGGATCTGCGCGGGACGGAGCATGACCGCAGCCGTGGAAACCACAACCGAGAACACAATACTCAGTACCAGCGCCACCATCAGGGTTCTGGAGACGGTATCTTTTGCTTTAGCCACGAGCAAGCCTCCGTTTGATGTTGGCCTGAACCACGTAGTGGTCCATCAGCGGCGCAAACAGGTTAGCGAACAGGATCGCCAGCATGATGCCTTCAGGGAAGGCCGGGTTGATCACACGGATCAGCACCGTCATCACGCCCACCAGGATACCGAAGCACCAGCGACCGGTGTTGGTCATGGCGGCAGATACCGGATCCGTTGCCATGAACATCATACCGAAGGCAAAGCCGCCCATAACCAGGTGCCAGTGTGCCGGTACGCCGAACATCGGATTGGTTTCTGAACCGATAAGATTCAGCAGCAGCGACATACCGATCATGCCGATCAGCACACCACCGACAATCCGGTAGGAGGCGATCTTCATGGCCAGCAGGATCAGACCACCAATCAGAATGGCGATAGTGGAAGTTTCACCCATGGAGCCCTGAATGGTGCCCACAAAAGCGTTCATCCAGCCAATCTGGGCTTCCAGTGCTTCGAGGCCACCAGAGGCAGCCCAGCTCAGGGCCGTAGCGCCACTGAAGCCGTCTACCGCCGTCCAGACGGTATCGCCGGAGATCTGTGCCGGATAAGCGAAGTACAGGAAAGCACGGCCGGTCAGTGCCGGGTTCAGGAAGTTCTTGCCGGTACCGCCGAACACTTCCTTACCGATAACCACACCGAAGGTGATACCCAGCGCCACCTGCCAGAGCGGGATGGTCGGCGGGCAGATCAGCGCGAACAGAACGGAAGTGACGAAGAAACCTTCGTTCACTTCGTGCTTGCGCACGGTCGCGAACAGGACTTCCCAGAAGCCACCTACAATAAAGGTAACCGCGTAAATGGGCACGAAATAAGCCATGCCATAGACGAAGTTATCCCACAAGCCAGCGCCGGCTCCGGTTACCGCCAGTGCGGTAATGAATGCCTCACGCAGTCCACCGTCGGCAATCATCGCATCCGGGTTGGAAGCCAGGAAGTTGTTGGCCTGGAAGCCAATGTTCCACATGCCGAAGAACATGGCCGGGAACGTACACAGCCACACCGTGATCATGATGCGCTTGAGGTCTATGCCGTCACGCACATGAGCGGTGGTTTTGGTCACGCTCGCAGGCGAATAGAAAATGGTATCAACGGCTTCGTACAGTGCATACCAGCGCTCGTACTTGCCGCCTTTCTCAAAGTGGTGCTCGATTCCATCGAGAAACTGTCGGATTGCCATCGTATTAGCCCTCGATCTCGATTCGGGTCAGGTTCTCACGGAGAATCGGACCGTATTCATATTTGCCGGGGCACACGAAGGTGCACAGCGCCAGATCTTCTTCGTCCAGCTCCAGGGCACCCAGTTTCTGTGCCATTTCAGTGTCGCCCACAATCAGCGAGCGCAGCAGCTGCGTTGGCAGAATATCCAGAGGCATCACCTGCTCATAGGCACCCACCGGCACCATCGCACGCTCACTACCGTTGGTCGTGGTCGTGAAGTTGAACAGCTTGCCGGGATTGAGCTTGGACAGATAGATGTTCAGCACGGAGAACTTGTTGGGACCCGGCGACAACCAGCCCATGAACTCGCGTTTGCTGTGTTCTTCCAGAACAGTAATCTGGTTGGCGAACCGCCCCAGGTAAGCACAGGGGCCATCACCGCGACGGCCACCGAACACAGAGCCGGAGATGGCACGGACTTCACAGTCTGTGGCAACTTCACCGTCCAGAAGTTCCGGCAGGCTGGCACCCAGACGGGTACGAACCAGGCGCGGCTTCACAGCCTTGGGGCCACCAATAGCGACAATGCGCTCGACCGGCACTTCACCGGTTTCGAACAGCTTGGCGATATCGATCACATCCTGGTAGTTGATAGACCAGACAGTCTTGCTGGCCGATACCGGGTCCAGGTGATGGATATGGGTACCGACATTGCCTGCCGGATGCACGCCATCAAACTGATGCACTTCGATATTGTCAGCCTTGGGCACGGCAACGTTAGAGCCGGGCTTGCCGGTCACAAACACTTTGCCGTTGGTCAGGCGGGAGATAATAGTCAGGCCTTTTTCAAAAGCCTTGCTATTTTCGCCGATGATAACGGTGGGGTCTGCCGCCAGCGGATTGGTGTCCATAACAGACACAAAAATCGAATTCGGCGCAGAGTCGATCTCAGGAACCTTGCTGTAGGGACGTGTACGGAAAGCTGTCCACAGGCCGGACTCTACCAGGTTATCAACCACCTGCTGGCGTTCCAGGCCGGCGAGGTCGGAATCGCTGTAGCGGGCATAGGTTTCCGCATCGTCGCCATCAATTTCGATCACGACAGACTGGAAAACGCGACGCTCACCGCGATTGATTTCTTTCACCACGCCTGCAGCGGGGGAAGTATAACGAACGCCTTCGGTCTTCTTGTCCGTGAACAGCAGCGTACCGCGCTTGACACGGTCTCCCTCTTTCACAGCCATCGTCGGCTTCATGCCGTGATAGTCAAAACCGATGAGCGCCACGTGGCGAACCGGCTTGCCGTCAGTAATGGTCTGTTCGGGAGCGCCGCTGATGGGAAGATCCAGGCCTTTTTTGATCTTGATCATTAGCCTCATCCAATCATCAGAAACTATTCTGTGGATTTGTAACGCCCGGCCCCTGCGGCCCTGGTTTCCTGTCCGGATTGCGCCGAACGGCTGCACCTTGAGGTTCAAATGCCATAGCAGTTGCTGCTGTTTGCCATTTGACGCAGGAAAAGATGAGAAACGGGGTGCCAGACATACCCAAAATCGCGCCAATTATAGAGATTAAGGAAACCTATTTCCACCGGTAACAAAAATGGTTTTGTACGGCCGAAGTAACAAAAAACCCCGGCAGCTGGCGCTACCGGGGCTTTCTGTCAATCAACTGCCGAGACCGGCCTACGACTTTAGTCGCGGGCGCGCTTCGGGAAGATCGGATAGGTTACGCCGGCCATCTGGTTCACACAACGCACAACCTGGGCGCTGTAGCCGAATTCGTTGTCGTACCACACGTACAGGATCAAACGCTTGCCATTGGCGATGGTAGCCTGGGCATCGACGATACCGGCATGGCGGGAGCCCACGAAATCGGTGGAAACCACTTCCGGAGAGTTCACGAAGTCGATCTGCTTCTGCAGCTCGGAGTGAAGCGCCATATCGCGCAGATATTCGTTTACCTGCTCGCCATCCACATCGCTTTTCAGGTTCAGATTCAGGATCGCCATGGACACGTTCGGTGTCGGCACCCGGATCGCATTACCGCTCAGCTTGCCTTTCAGCTCCGGCAGTGCTTTGGCAACAGCTTTGGCCGCGCCGGTTTCGGTAATAACCATGTTCAACGGGGCGCTGCGGCCACGACGACTGCCCTTGTGGTAGTTGTCGATCAGGTTCTGGTCGTTGGTGTAGGAGTGAACGGTTTCAACGTGGCCATCCTCAATGCCGTACTCGTCATTGATGGCCTTCAGTACCGGAGTGATGGCGTTGGTGGTACAGGAAGCAGCAGACAGGATCTTGTCTTCGTCGGTGATCCAGTCGTTGTTGATGCCATAAACGATGTTCTTGATGTCGCCCTTGCCCGGCGCAGTCAGAATCACTCGACTGACACCCTTGGACTTCAGATGCAGGCCCAGGCCCGCTTCATCGCGCCACTTACCGGTATTGTCGACCACGATGGCGTTGTTGATGCCGTACTCGGTGTAGTCCACCTTGTCCGGACCATCGGAGTAGATCACCTTGATAAAGTTGCCGTTGGCGATCAGCGCAGAGTTCTCGGCATCGACCGTGATGGTGCCATCGAAAGGACCATGCACGGAGTCACGACGCAGCAGGCTGGCACGCTTTTCCAGATCGTTGTCAGCACCACCCTGGCGAACAACGATCGCACGCAGGCGCAGGTTGTTGCCGCCACCGGCTTTTTCAACCAGGATCCGCGCCAGTAGTCGGCCGATCCGGCCAAAGCCGTAAAGCACCACATCCTTCGTTTCTTCCTTGGCATCCTTGGCCGCCTCTTCGGCGTACTTGCCAACCACCGGGCCGATTTCCTTTTTCAGAAACTCGGTGAGGTCACCGCCCTCTGCCTTGAATTTGACCGCCAGCTTGCCAATATCCACGTGAGCGCGGCCAAGCTCCAGCTTGTCCATCGCCTCGAGAATGGGCAGCGTATCGTGAACAGACAGCTCGCTGTCCTCAACCTGACGCACAAACCGGTGGGCGCGGATGATATCGATAACAGACTGGTTAATGATCGCACGGCCGTATACGGACGTAACAACGTTGTTTTTACGGTACAGGCGGCCGATCAGCGGGATCATCGCTTCTGCGGTGGACTCCCGGTCAGTCCAGTTGGACAGGTGCTGGTTGATCTGTTCGTGACTCACGGTTGGAACCTCGTATAGCACTGGAAATAATTTGGGGCGCACATTATCCAACTTAAAAAGCCGTACGGCAAATAGCCGTTTGTATGCCCCGACCATGACACTGTCACAACCGGGCGATAGAATAGCGCCGCCCCGGTTAATGATGCATCTATTCAGGAGAACGCTTGACCCATGACCCAAGGCCAGGCCCAAGCCCCGCTTATCGCCCCCGCTGCCCCTGAAAAGGCTGCCGACCACAGAAAATGGGGGCAGCTGAACGGCTGTGCAGACGCCTTGGCCATCTGCGAGAGCGCCCGCGCCCACAAAGGTCTGACGCTGGTCATTACCCAAAGCACCAGCGAAGCCATCCAGCTGGAGCAATCCATCCGATTTTTCCTGGGGCTGCCCACGGAAGAAGACGGTGCCACCGTTACCTCCGACGGCATCGAACTTTTATCCCTGCCGGACTGGGAAACGCTGCCCTACGATCTTTTTTCGCCACACCAGGACATTACCTCGCGGCGGATTCGCTCCCTGCACCGGTTACCCACCACACGCCACGGCATTCTGGTGGTACCGGCCCGCACCCTGATGCACCGGCTGGCGCCCCCGAGCTACCTGCAGGGCAATACCCTGCTGCTGGAAGTGGGCCAGACCCTGGATATCGACAGCTGGCGCATGCAACTGGAGGCCGCCGGCTATCATCACACCGACAATGTGTACGAACACGGCGAGTATGCGGTGCGAGGGGCCATCCTCGATATTTACCCCATGGGCTCGAACCTGCCCTATCGCATTGATCTGTTCGATGACGAAATCGAGACCCTCCGGACCTTTGACCCGGAAACCCAGAGATCCATCGATAAAACCGAACGCATTGAACTTCTGCCGGCCAATGAATTTCCCTGGCACAAGGAAGCCCGGTCAGGCTTTCGCAATCGCTGGTTTGAATATTTCCCCAATGCCGACAAAGACGCGCCGGTTTACCAGGATGTTACCCACGGCATCACACCGCCTGGCATTGAGTACTATCTTCCACTGTTTTTCGATGAAACCGCCACGCTGTTTGATTATCTGCCGGGCAGCACCCTGGTATTCACCGCCAACGGTCTCAATGATGCCGTCAATGCCTTTGATGCGGAAACCCGGGCCCGTTACGAAGACCGCCGTCACGATCGCCTGCGCCCTATTCTGTCCCCATCCGAGCTGTTTCTGCAGCCGGATGAAGTGTTCGGGCAACTCAAACACCACCCCCGCATTACCTGCAGCAGTCAGGCCGAAGACGGCGCGGGCGCCAGCAACTGCGGTACCGAATCTCTCCCGGATGTCGCCATGGACGGGCGCGCCGCTGATCCGGCTGGGCGCCTCAAACGGTTCATCCAGGAGTTCCACGGGCGCATCCTGATCTGTGCTGAATCGTCCGGGCGCCGGGAGGCGCTGATTGACAACCTGGCCGATCACAAGCTCAAGCTGTCAACCGTGCAGAGCTGGTCGGAATTCCTCGAAAACGAGAGCACCACTCTGGCCATCACCATTGCCCCACTGGAACAGGGCATGGTGTTGCCCGGCCAGAATCTGGCACTGATTACCGAATCGGCGTTGTTTGGCGAGCGGGTGCTGCAGCGTCGTCGTCGCCAGAAACCAACCGAAACCGACGATGCCGGATACCGGGACCTGTCTGAACTGAGAATTGGCGCACCGGTCGTGCATATCGACCATGGCGTGGGGCGCTACAAGGGGCTGGAGACACTCACCGCCGGCGGCCAATCCGACGAATTCCTGACCCTGGAATACGCCGGCGGCTCCAAACTCTATGTACCGGTGTCCAGCCTGCACCTGATTTCCCGTTACGCCGGCACCGATGAGGAACACGCACCGCTCCACAAGCTCGGAACGGAGCGCTGGAGCAACGCCAAGCAAAAAGCGCTGGAAAAGATCCGCGACACCGCAGCAGAACTGCTGGATGTTTACGCCCGCCGGGAAGCCCGGAAAGGCTTCCAGTTTGAAGACCCGAAAGAGGCCTATCGGGCCTTTGCTGCCGGATTCCCGTTCGAGGAGACGCCGGACCAGCAGGTGGCCATCGAATCGGTGTTCGAGGATATGACCAGCGAACGCCCGATGGACCGACTGGTATGCGGCGATGTCGGCTTCGGTAAAACCGAAGTCGCCATGCGCGCAGCTTTTCTGGCCACCTGGTCTGGCAAACAGGTGGCCGTTCTGGTACCCACTACTCTTCTGGCCCAGCAACATTACGAGTCGTTCCGTGACCGGTTCTCGGATACGCCGGTAACTGTAGAGCTTCTGAGTCGCTTCCGCAGCGGCAGCCAGACCAGCAAGGCCATCACTGCCATAGAGGAAGGCAAGGCAGATATCGTCATTGGCACCCACAAGCTGCTGCAAGGCGATATCAACTTCAAGAATCTGGGTCTGGTGATTATCGACGAAGAACACCGGTTTGGCGTTCAGCAGAAGGAAAAACTGAAATCCCTGCGGGCCGAGGTGGATATGCTGACCCTCACCGCCACACCGATTCCCAGAACCCTGAACATGGCCATGGGCCACCTGCGCGACCTGTCCATTATCGCGACCCCACCAGCCCGCCGGCTGTCGGTGAAAACCTTTGTGCGCCAGCGCGACGACGCCATGGTGAAAGAAGCTATTCTCCGGGAAATCCTGCGGGGCGGTCAGGTCTATTTCCTGCACAATGATGTCGCCACCATCGAGAAAACCGCGGAAGATCTTCGCAAACTGATTCCCGAGGCGCGGGTGGGTGTGGCACACGGCCAGATGCGCGAGCGCCAGCTGGAACAGATCATGTCGGATTTCTACCACAAGCGTTTCAACGTACTGGTGTGCACCACTATTGTGGAAACCGGCATCGACATCCCCAGCGCCAACACCATTATTATTGAACGAGCAGACAAATTTGGCCTGGCGCAGCTGCACCAGCTTCGGGGTCGCGTGGGCAGGTCTCATCACCAGGCGTACGCCTATCTGCTGACACCACCGCCAAAGGCCATTTCCACCGATGCCAGGAAGCGACTGGATGCGATTTCCGAATCCCAGGACCTGGGCGCAGGCTTCATGCTGGCCACCCACGACCTGGAAATCCGGGGCGCTGGCGAGCTGCTGGGTGAAGAACAGAGCGGTCAGATCGAAAGCATCGGCTTTACCCTCTACATGCAGCTGCTGGACGAAGCCGTAAAAGCGATTCGCGACGGCCGCACGCCCAACGCCGAATTGCCTCTCAGCCACGGCACCGAGATGAACCTGCGCATTCCGGCCCTGATTCCGGACGACTACCTGCCAGATGTCCACAACCGCCTGATGCTGTACAAGCGCATTGCCAGCGTGAAGGATCGTGAGGCATTAAAAGAACTTCAGGTTGAGATGATTGACCGCTTCGGATTATTACCAGCCCCGGCCAAGAACCTCATGCGCCAGGCACAGCTACGTTTGCAGGCAGAGACTCTGGGCATCGTGAAAGTGGATGCCGGTAAGGAATGGGTGCGGCTTGAGTTCGGGGCAACGACACCGGTCGACCCTCTCGAACTGGTTAAAAAAGTGCAATCCGCTCCGGATCGATACCGGCTCGAAGGCGCCAACAGCTTTCGCTTCCGGCTGAATGATGACTCAACCGATGGTAAACTCGACGCCATCGCAGCGATGCTCGAAGAACTGGCGCCCGACAAGGCCCCGGCAAAGGCATCATGACAAAAAAGGATTCAGGTGGAGTAACGCCCTTGCAAGCTCACATTTTATGCTCCCGGCAAACCCTGGCCAGTGCCGCGCTGTTCGCCTCAGTTGCATTCACACCGGCAACCCTGTGGGCCCAGGGCGCTTCAGGCAATGTCCCGAACGACTACTACCGGGCAGAGCTGGTGATTTTACAGCGTCTGGTGGACCCGGCCGGCATTGAAGAGCAGATGGCGAACAAGTCGGTGGAACCTGTCGAAGAGGCCGGCAAAACCCTTTGGGTGGAGCAGGAATCCGGGGAGCGGGTAACCGAACTCAACCTGGTACCCCGCAACCAACTGCACCTGGGCGAGGCGGCCAACCGGCTCGAGCGAAGCGGTAACTACCGGGTATTGGCGAGTGCCGGCTGGTATGAAGCCTTTCCGCCCGACTACGAGGGCGGACCTCTGCGTGTCGCAATCGGTGACTGGCTGGCCGAGTCTGGCCAACGAGCGGTGGAAGGCCAGATCACCATTGACCGCCAGCGCTACCTGCACGTTAATGTGCAGCTTAACCACTGGGCCGTCAGCGACGATCCCGAGGCTGTGCCGGCAGAGCCTGAAACACCGCCTCAGACCGAAGCGGTTGCGGAGTTTTCCGATCAGGACTCTGGCAATACACTTGATAGCGAAACCGGTGGTTCAGCATCAGAAGGCACCGGTACCGCTTACCAACTCCGTCCGGCACCAGTAGAACTGGTGACCTGGATTCGTGAAACGCGGCGGATGCGCAGTGAGGAAATCCACTTCATCGACTCCCCCACCGTCGGCGTCCTGGTTTTCTTCAAGAAGATTGAGGGGTAAGCGCAAGCTGCCCCAGACTTGCCATGGAACGCTCCAGAATCTGCCGAACGCCGGACATGCCCTGGGCAATCGCTTCTTCAATCTCGGCCATGGTAATAATGTGGTCGGTTTTACCCGCAGCCCAGTTCACCACCAGCCCGAGGCTGACGTACCGCAAGCCCAGCTCTGCCGCCAGCACTGCCTCGGGCATGCCGGTCATACCAACGATGTCACAGCCATCCCGCTCCATCCTGCGGATTTCCGCCGCCGTCTCCAGCCTCGGCCCCTGCGTCGCGCCATAGACGCCAAACCCGGAAAATGACAGCGACGCCGCGCGAGCAGCATCAATCAACACCTGACGCGCTTCCTGATCGTAGGGCCAGGTAAAATCGATGTGTGTGACGTCCTCCAGCTCGCCTTCGAAGAAAGTGCTGGCCCGGCCCCAGGTGTAGTCGATCAGTTGATCCGGGATCACGATGTGGGCCGGCCCCATATTGGCATGTATGCCACCAACCGCGTTTACACCCACCAGCACCCGAGCGCCGGCATCATGCAACGCCTGAATGTTGGCCCGGTAATTGACCTGATGGGGCGGAATCCGGTGCGGGTTACCATGACGCGCCAGAAAGATAACAGGCTGATCACCCAGTTGCCCCCGCACCAGCGTGGAGGAGGGCTCCCCCCACGCAGTTGTCACTGTCTCTTCTCCGGTGATCTGGATATTGCTCAGGCTGGTCAGCCCCGTACCACCGATAATGCCTACCGGCACATTGTTATTCGTTCCTGTCATTCCCCGTCTCCGGATTCTGAATCGGCTTCGCCGTAGCCACCTTCATGGTCAACATTCTTTCCGGATTTTCCGGAATCCGCATCCTGATCGGCGGACTTGTCTTTGGAATCCTCACGCCTGGAGGAATCGCGCCCGTCTACCCGCACCCCATCCGGCAGATGCAGCGTGCGCGTCGGGAAGGCCACCTCGGCGCCATGGTTTTCGATGATGTCACTGATTTTCAGTAACACATCTTCCTTCACCTCATGGAAACGCACCCACTGGGTGGTTTTGGTAAAGGTGTATACCATGATATCCAGTGACGATGAATTAAACGCCAGAAAATTAACGATCAAGGTCTCGTTGGCATCAATCTCTTCATGATTCTTCAGCATCTCCCGGATTTCGTCCACGATGGTTTTCATGGAATGCACATCGGCATAGCGAATGCCGATGGTCTCGTAGATCCGGCGATTGGTCATACGTGATGGGTTTTCCACTGCAATAGTGGTAAACGCCGCATTGGGGACATAAAGCGGGCGCTTGTCGAAGGTGCGAATGGTGGTCAGTCGCCATCCGATATGCTCAACCGTACCCTCAATGCTCCGATCCGGGGATCGAACCCAATCCCCCACCTTGAACGGACGGTCCAAATGGATAATGAAACCACCGAAAAAGTTCGCCAGGAGATCTTTCGCGGCAAAACCAACCGCGATGCCCCCGACACCACCAAATGCCAGCACGCCCGAAATACTGAAGCCCAGGGTTTGCAGGGCGGTCAGAGCGGCGGTAATAATCACAACCGCGCGCGACAGCTTGCTGATGGCATTGACCGTGGTGTAATCCATCGGCTTGCGCATCTTGATCGGAGAGGTGAGGATATTCTCGAACTGTTTGATCAGCCGAATAAAAAACCAGACCACCACCCAGACAAAACCGATCTGAAGCAACGTTCCGTTAGCCTTGAAGACCTCAGCCTCGGAAAAATGGTGAGCCACTTCGGCAGCCCAATACACCCCTTGGAGCCACACGAAAGCCACGACAGGGCGACGGACCGCGTGCAGAATAGCATCATCCCAAAGGTTATGAGTGCTGGCGAATTTGCGCTCCAGCGCAGAAATCACATGACTGGCAATATAGGCAACCGCCGCCGTCCCCAGCACGAGCAGGAAAACCAGCACACCGGCCCGCCAACCTTCAGATAGCAACCCGAACTGCTCTATCCAGCCATTCAGTACACCCAAAACTTCGCCAATCATCCTGTCCCTCTGAATTATGCGGATTAATAGATACTGACTGGAGTCCCCGCTGGAACCCGGTCAAAAAGCTCAACAATATCGGTATTGCGCATCCGGATGCAGCCATGGGATCTGGCAACTCCCATAGGTTCACTGTCCGGCGTGCCGTGGATATAGATAAAACGACGAAAAGTGTCTACCCCCGGCCCACGGTTTCGCCCCCATTCACAGCCACAAAGCCAGAGTATACGGGTAAGAATCCAGTCGCGCCCCGGGTTCGCTGCCGCCAGACTCTGGCTGTAGATCTCGCCAGTGGGGCGGCGCCCACGATACACCGTATTTAATGGCTGCCCTGCCCCGATTCGGGCGCGGATATAATGCTTGCCAACAGGGGTACAGCCACTGCCGTCGGCCTGGCCGGGGCCATTCAGGCCGGTGGATACCGGGTAGCGGGCAATGATATCACCCGATTGAGTAGCCAGTGTCAGGAACTGATTGGCGATATCAATGGACAGGGTAACCCCGGGGGGCTTGTTATCGGGCATTGGTAACGACTTCCCTCCGGCTGCGAACCAGAGGGAAGACTACCCGAGGCGGGGGAGTTCAGGCAACCGAAACGCCTGAAGCGGTAGGCGGCACCAGCATTTTGTCTGGAGCCTTCATGCCTGCGGCCAGGAACGGCACCAGGCGTGCGGCAATTTCCTGAACCGTGGTTTCAACGCCGAGCTTGTTTTCGAGAATATCAATCAGGGCATCACTGCTGGACATGGTGAAGGCCGTCGCTCCCAGCATGAACTGGATGCGCCAGTAGCGATCAACCGAGGACAACTCAGGCGTGGCCTCTTTGAGCAAGCGCATGAAACGACCAAATGGCTCACTGTATTCCTGTTCGAGAAATTTACGCAGGTGGCCCTGAGACTGGGTATAGGCAAGACCGAGCAGGCGCATGAAGATGGATATGCCTTTCTCATTACGCTGAGGCATGCGCACGGCACTTTCCGTAAGCGCCCACAGGGTCTGGTTCAGCGTGGGCGGCTGGCCATCACAACGCTCTTCGAGTTCATCAAAGGCGGTATCCAGGGTGGCCGAAAACGGCGTCAGGAACCGGGCGAACACGGCGTGGATCAGGGCATTCTTAGACCCAAAGTGATAATTGACAGCGGCCAGATTTACCTTAGCCTTACTGGTAATCATACGAAGCGATGTTTCCGAGAACCCACGCTCGGCAAACAGCTCTTCGGCAGCGTCAAGAATGCGGTCAACGGTATCAGACTGCGCCATTTTGTTGTCAGAGCCTCTAGCAAACGTCTGTTTGAAACATACGTTTGAAGGTCTGTCATGTCAAGCTCGGTCTTCAGGAACCGCCGCCACTGCCTGCCAACCCCGGTCTATCGCGTCCTGATTGCCGTCGAAAAACGCTTGCTGGACTTTGCCATAGGCTTTCTCGGCTTCCAGCAGATAGATAAGATACAGCCGAACATGTTCCCGCCGGGTAAGATAACGCGGCAACACCCGTTGCTCAGACAGTCTGAGCAATTCACTGAAGCGGGTATGACGCAGTGTCGGGTTGTACTCTGCCATACGCGCACACTGCCATATCAGCCCGTCCTTTCCCTCCAGGTGGGCCGCATGTTTGCGGGCATCCCGAAGCATGCGCTGACGGCGAATGATCAAATCCATATAGGAGGGGCTGGACGTGTAAATCCGACGGATAAACGGCACTCCCAGCAACAGAATAATCACGAAAGCGCCAAAACCGCCACCGGCTACCCAGGCCGGCACAAAACCGGTCAAACCACTGAGGAAAAACGTCGCAGCCAAAAGGGCACTGAAGATCCAGAGGTCCCGGCTACGCCGCGCAGCTGCCATCTGATAGTTATCCGGCCAGTCCGACATAGCCAGCAAGTTGAAGTCCATCAGCAGAACCCGGTCACACTGCCGTAGCATAAGACGCAGCTTGCGCTGTCGTGACTCCGCCAGCGCCTGCTCGATATCCGGGCTCTCCGACCCGGTCTCGGCAGTCCGATCCTGCGATTCCTGCGCCTCGGGCTGCTCGCTGCCGGATTCAGTATTCTGGCCCTGGTCATCACCAGCCTGCAGGGCAGCGGTTCTTTGCGCCGCATTGAGGGCGGATTCCGGTGTCGCCGGCACCGGATCAGCAGCCCGGCCGGGGCGAAGCACCGCTCCGGATGCGTTGGCCGGATCCGTCTTGTCTACTGCTGTATTTTCCGCCATTGAGCTCACTGTTCTTCAGGTTCTTTATGCAAGTATCGACCTTTACGAATAATTCTTGAATGTCGGCTTTGCCGGCATACGCGGCTTGCTGGCTTCTTGGCAACACTGACAGGCACCGGTATGCTTGCGCCAATCAACGGGTTTCAGGAGATTATGTATGTTTACCGGTATCGTTCAGGGCATTGCACGGGTCGAAAACGTGATCGCGGCGCCGGGCCTGAGTACCTTTTTGATCGATTTCCCGGAAGATCGGGTTCAGGGCGTAACCATCGGTGCCTCGGTTGCCATCAACGGCACCTGTCTGACGGTTACCCGCCAGGAAGGCCACCGGCTGTACTTCGACGCCATGCAGGAAACCCTGCGCTTGACCACCCTCGGCGACCTGAAACCCGGCGACGAAATCAACTTCGAGCGCGCCGCCCGAATCGGCGATGAAATCGGCGGCCATCTGCTCAGTGGCCATATCCACACTACCGCAACCATCGTCGATATTCTGCGGCCGGAAAACAACGTGACCCTATGGTTCGAACTACCGGAAACCTGGGCGAAGTACATCTTCCCCAAAGGCTACATTGCCATCAATGGCGCCAGCCTGACCATTGGCGAGGTGGAAGGTAACCGCTTCAACGTCCACCTTATCCCGGAGACCCTGCGTGCCACCACGTTTGGGAAGGCCACTAAGGGGCAAAAGGTCAACATCGAGATTGATAGTCAAACCCAGACCATCGTGGATACCCTCGCGCGCCTCGGCTACGATCGCCCGGCGACGGTCTGAGAATCACACCGCGCCATTCCGGGCTTCGAACACCACGAATTTCGGGCTTGCAGCTCTCTGTTCAACGCTGCTGAAGTACTGTTTCAGGGAACGGTGATACCCCAGGTGGCGATTGCCCACCATCAATACGCGACCGCCCGGTGCCAGATGCCGGGCGGCATCCCTGAACAGTCTCAGTGCGATGTGATCGCCCACCACGCCACCCTCATGGAAGGGTGGGTTCAGTAGAATAAGCTGATAGTCAGGCAAATCATCTGCAATGCCGTCCTGATGCCATAAGCGTACGCAATCGCCGCCCTCGTACCTGCTCAGGTTATGCTCAACACTGGCAATGGCCTGGCTGGATACGTCACTGAAATGCACTTCGGCACCCGGTCTGCCGGCAAGCGCAGACAACCCGAGCACGCCGTTTCCACACGCCAGATCCAGAATCCGCCCGGCCGGGGGCACTCGACTAACCGCCTGAGGAATCAGCGGTAACAACTCCCGCGTGCCAATATCCAGCTTTTCTCTGGCAAACACTGCGGGCAGTGCCTCAACCGGCCCGGGCAATCCTGCCACCGGGTAGCCGCGCCATTGCTCCTGCCATTCCGGCAATGTGGCCGAGCCACCACGACACACCACTACCCGCGCCTTTTTGCGGGCAGGCAACACCTGTTCGGTAACCACCGCACTGGCGAACACATCAACACTACGATCGGGCAGATGCTTGATCATACCGCCCGCCAGTATGCGTCCGTCTTCCGCCAGCACGCTGTTGAGCCACCGTAACAACCAGGCCAGATAACCGGCCTGACGGGGAATACGGAGCAGCACCAGATCAAAGGGCCCTGAGGGTGGCCGACTCCAGTTCAAAACCGCGGGGCAGTCGGGCAACGCCGGATTGAGCGAAGCGTTCGTCAACAGGGAGTGGGCGAGCGTCGCGCTGTCGGCAACTGTCTGCGGCTGATAGCAGGCAAGCCCGAGGGTCAGCGCACCAAACTGGTCGTCAACCACCAGCACGCGCAAACCGTCTGCCAGATAAGGCTCCGCAGCCGACAACAACAACTCGTCGGCAGCGTCCCAGGCGCGCAGCCCAGCCGTTCCGCCAGGCCGGATCAGGCGGAGGTCACCGGCAGGTGTCTGGAGTCTGGCAGTTGTCATTTTGGGCTTCCGTTGGCAGCTTTCGGGAAAATAAACACTTTTAGGCTGTTTATTCTAGAAATTAAACCTAAGTTAGGGGTGTTCACGCCGAACACCCTTTCCGGTCATGCCCCAGCCCTGACCCGGCTGGACGGCCGCATTTTTCCGGACAAGATCTTTTGCCCCTTACCCCAGGGGCTTTTTTCTGTCTGTTTTTCAGCCCGACTTTTTCCGAAATGCCCGGTAAACGGTAAACCGCCGGTCCTGCGCGAGTTTCTCAACCGGGCCGATGTGTTGTCGAATCAGGGCTTCATACGGCAGAAAACTGTTGGCCACCAGCCTCAGCTCGCCGCCGTGCGCGAGATGCGCGGCCACCTGGGCCAGGAACTGCTCGGTCATGGATGTATCGGTTTTTACACCGGTGTGGAAAGGCGGGTTGCTGATCACGGCCGGCCAGTTGCCTTGAACGACAGCCAGGCCATCGGCGGCAAAAATCTCACCGTTTACTCCTGCCTTACGGTAGCTTTCCCGGGCACAGAACACGGCCTGCGCCTGAACATCGGTCCCATCTACTCGAATCGGCTTCTTCCCCGCCAACTGATGAAAACCATGCAACCAGGATCCGATAACGCCTGCACCGCAAGCGAAATCGAGCACCCGATCGACACCCAGGGGTGACTCAGCCAGGGTTTCCAACAACATCCGGGTGCCATCGTCCAGTCGACCCAGACTGAAAACGCCTGGCAAGCCGGCAACAGAGAGCGCCACGCCAGCGCAGGAAAGCTCCGTCCAGCTGAGCCAGTCAGTCAACCGGAATTCGGTCAGGGGTTGGGTATTTCTGCCGCACCAGACCTGGCAATGGCGGGCGCTGTCGACCTTTACAACCTCCCCGGCGACGACGGAAAACTGCTTTATGGCACCGGCAATGCCTTCCTTCTTCTCGCCAATAACCACCAGTGCCGCACCTGGTTTGCCGAGGTAACGAGCCAAAGCCAGGCGGAGCTCACATTCAGCCCGGGCTTTAGGCAAAAATACCACCACGGTATCGCAAGAGCCCTGCTGCTGCCGATCTGGCTCGTAACCAAAACAGCCAGCCCAGTCACTGTCATGGGACAGGATTTGCCAAAGACCGGCGTGCTCGGTCATCGCGATACCGGGAAACGGGCATCGGTGCAAAAGCGATGCATCCGAGACGCCTAACAGCGCTGGGCGTCCATTCAACAGATGCGCATTGCGGAGCAGAACTTCGTGGGTATTGGGCAGTGCAGACATGGGTAGCGGACCATTGCCAGAATCATGAGCCGCGTATGCTAACCGGAAAAAAGCCCCGAGTCTGCCCTGTGGCATCAGTCGGGGCTGTCGCTATCGGGGTCGGCCTCTGGGGCCGCCCGGGAAGAGCCAGATATTATTTGTAACGTGCAACCGTACCCACACGCAGGGCGTCTTCAGGTGACATTCCCCAATCTTCCGGGGTGCGTGCTTCGGTGCGCTTGGCCTCAGCCCTTGCGCTATCCATGGCAGAACTTTCGTTTCTGCGGGTTCCCAGTGCCTGCAGGGCTTTCTGCATCAGTTCTTTCATGGTTTACCTCCCTTACTGCTTACAGTTGCTACTGTAACAGACGCGGAAGGTCACTACTGTGATGACGCCACGGGTCAGGAAGTGACGGGCATCACGATTTTTTGACAGTTTTTGACAATCTTCGCATTATATTTTTTGGCGCCCGGAGCGGACCGGTCGCTCGATCAGCTCATCCAGGCTGGACTGACGAATCGTTTCCCGGTCTGCCTCACTGGCGATCGACAGCCCCATATCCCTCAACAACCCGTCGGCCACGTCGTAAACGAAACCGTGCACGGTCAATGGCTGGCCGCGACGCCAGGCTTCCTGAACGATGTTGTTCTGGCACACATGCCCCACCTGCTCTACCACGTTCAGCTCACACAGGCGGTCTACCCGGTCCTGTACATTGGGAATGGCGTCCAGTACGGACTGGTGACGGTCACGCACGTCCTGAACATGGCGCAGCCAATTTGAAATCAGGCCAAAGCCTTCGTTCAGCAATGCCGCGCGCACGCCACCACAACCGTAATGCCCCACTACCAATACGTGTTTGACCTTCAACACTTCGATGGCGAACTGGAGCACCGACAGGCAGTTGAAATCTGTATGCACAACCACGTTGGCCACGTTTCTGTGCACGAAAAGTTCACCGGGGAGCAAGTCCACAATCTGGTTCGCAGGTACCCGACTGTCGGCACAGCCGATCCACAGGTACTCCGGTGCCTGCTGGTTCGAGAGCCGGTCAAAGAACTTCGGGTCCACCGACTTGATGCCATTGGCCCAGGCCCGGTTCTTGTCCAGTAGATGTTTCAGTGGTGCCATTATCTTGTTGCTCCTGCCATTGATTCCCGCTGCGGGATTGAACGGGAATCAACGGCATAACGCAATAGTCAGTTGGTCGTTACGTCTTCCGGGCTCTGATGCATGGTGCTTTGCGCCAGGTCCAGCAGCTCCCGCAGTGCGACCGAGAACATGGCGTATTCCGGTTCCCTTACGCCTTTGAGTTCCGCCAGCATCGCGTTCCAGCGATCAATCATGTGCTGGTTGCGCTGCTCCCAGGCGTTCACACTATCGGTGACTTTCTCCGGGCTTTCAGCGGTTTTCAGCACACCGGTGGTCAGAGCCCGTTGCTGCCAATCCAGATCCTCCCGGAAGCTTTCCCGCGCCAGGGCCTGCCAATGGGAACTTGGCGTCAACGCTGCGATGGCATTAGCGAACCAGGTCAGGTCGAGACGGTCACCCAGATCGTAGTACAGGTTGGCCACTGTTTTCAGCGGCATGCCTGTGGCTTCCTGTGCCTCGATAATACCAAGAGAGGAATACAGATAGCCGGTTCCTGCCAGCACCGACGCCAGTTCCTTCGGCAAGCCCGCAGCCATCAGCTGATCATTGCGTTTTTCCCAATTGGCACGAGCCTGGTCGCCAAGGTATTCCGGCAGACCCGAGGTAATGGCCCAGACGCTGTCGGCAAACCGCTCCATGTGACTCTGGATATTGAGTTCTGCCCGGCGATTACGAAGCAACCAGCGCACAGCCCGACGCATCAGACGCATCAGATCCTGCATCAGCTCCATCTGCAGATCCGCGGAAACGTGGAAATCCAGCGCTTCAATCTTGTCCCACCAGCTGTCGATGCGGAACACATCCCGGGCAATAATCCAGGCCAGGGCAATGGATGCTGCGTCCGCCCCGGTAGACTGGTTCAGGCGCTCCACAAAGGTAATGCCCATGTGGTTAACCATGTCGTTGGCGATCTGGGTTGCGATGATCTCCCGTCGCAGCTGGTGTTCACCCAGCTCTTTCGAGAAACGCTTGGTCAGATCCCGCGGGAAGACCTTGTACATCTCACCCGCCAGCAGAGGATTGTCCGGCAGATTACTGTCGATCAGCACCTGCTTCAGATCCCCTTTGACGTAGGAAATCAGCACCGACAGTTCCGGCCGCGTCAGCCCTTTCTTGGCCAGCTTGCGCTCTGACAGGGTTTCGTCATCCGGCAGGAACTCCAGTGCCCGGTTGAGCTTGCCTTCGCTCTCGAAGGTATTCATCAGCCGACGATACTCCTCCAGCCGGGTGGCGGCATCCTCGCTGGCGATACTGATGGCCTGGGTCTGACGGTAGTTGTTCTTCAGCACCAGCGAGGCAACATCATCAGTCATTTCCTCCAGCATGATGTTGCGCTGCTTGCCAGTCAGATCGCCCATGGCCACCGCCCGGTTGAGCAGGATCTTCATGTTCACTTCATGGTCAGAGCAGTCCACGCCGCCCGAGTTGTCGATGAAGTCAGTATTCAGGCGACCACCCTTCAGGGCGTATTCAATCCGCCCCATCTGGGTGAAGCCGAGGTTTCCGCCCTCACCTACAACCTTGCAGCGCAGCTCGGCACCATTGATCCGCAGGCCATCATTGGCCTTGTCGCCCACGTCGGAGTGGCTTTCACCGCTGCCCTTCACGTAAGTGCCAATACCACCAATCCAGAGCAGGTCCACTTCGGCCTTGAGGATGTGACTGATCAGCATATTGGGCGGAACGCGGTCCGCCTTGATGCCCAGCAGCTTTTTCATTTCCGGGCTGACCGGAATGGACTTGGCATTGCGGCTGAATACGCCGCCGCCCTTTGAAATCAACTTGCTGTCGTAATCGGTCCAGGCGGAACGCGGCAGTTCAAACAGGCGCTTACGCTCCTTGTAGCTGCGTTCGGCGTCCGGGGTCGGGTCAATGAAGATGTGGATGTGGTTGAAGGCGGCCACCAGCCGGGTTTTTTCCGAGCACAGCAGGCCATTACCAAACACATCGCCCCCCATGTCACCGATGCCGATGGCGGTAAATTCATCCACGGCCGGGTTGATGCCCATCTCACGGAAATGCCGTTCCACGGAGACCCAGGCGCCCCGGGCAGTAATGCCCATTTTCTTGTGGTCATAACCGTTACTGCCACCGGAGGCGAAGGCATCTCCCATCCAGAAGCCATATTCCGCGGCCAGGCCATTAGCGATATCGGAGAAGGTGGCGGTGCCTTTGTCAGCCGCCACCACGAGATAGTGATCGTCTTCGTCATGGCGGATTACCCGCTCCGGCGGCTGGATGCCAGAATCCACCAGGTTATCTGTGATATCCAGCAAGCCCCGGATGAATGTTTTGTAGGCCGCAATACCCTCTGCCTGGAATGCCTCCCGGTCAGACGGATCGGGCAGACGCTTGGCCACGAAGCCACCCTTCGCGCCCACCGGGACAATGACGGCGTTTTTCACTTGCTGCGCTTTTACCAGGCCCAGGATTTCTGTGCGGTAGTCCTCGAAGCGATCCGACCAGCGCAAACCACCACGGGCCACTTTGCCACCACGCAGGTGAACCCCCTCCACACGAGGGGAATACACAAAGATCTCGAACATGGGTAATGGCAGCGGCATGTCCGGAATCTGCGACGGGTCAAATTTCACACTGATGTAGGGCTTGGGCTGGCCCTCGCCATCCGGCTGGTAGTAGTTGGTGCGCAACGTCGCCTGCATCAGCTCCAGATACAGCCGTAGCACGCGATCCTCACTGAGGTTTTCCACTTCATCCAGGCCGGCGTTGAATTCGATTTCCAGTTTCTGCTGGGCCGCCTCGCTTTTACCCTTACTCTTGAAACGCTCAGGGTTGAATCGGACCTCAAAGTACTCCAGCAGGATCCGTGTCAGGTTGACGTGGTTGACCAACGTGTTGGAAATGAACGTCTGACTGTTGGAGAACCGGATCTGGCGCATGTAGCGGGCGTAAGTACGCAGCAACGCGATCTCACGCCAGCTCATGTAGGAGGACAACAACAGGCGGTTAAAGGCGTCGTTTTCGGCTTCACCGTGCCAGACCCGGCGGAACAACTCTTCGAAAATCGGGCGAATACGGTGAATATCCACCATGTTGCCGGTGTGGGATTGCAGGGTAAAGTCATGAATCCAAACCGTTTTACCCGTTCGATCAATCACCTCGAACGGATGCTCGCCAATCACCCGGAAACCGAGATTGTCGAAAATCGGCATCACATCCGACAGTGGCAGCGGCTCGTCCGGATAAAACAGTTTGAAATGCAGCGTGTTCTCGTCTTCTTCCAGGGCCCGGTAGAAGCTCATGGCCAGATCATCGTCGCGGGCAGAGGCAGTGATGTGCTCCAGGTCGATGGCCGCCCGGCGAGGTGAAAACATGTCAGTGTAGCTGGCGGGGAAACCGCCTGCCCAGACGCGATACAGCTCATTGCCCTGCTCTTCGCCATAGGCTTCGCTCAATGCCTCGTAGAGGCCGTCTCGCCAGGACTGGGCGAGCTCAATAACCTTGTCGCGGATCTCCGCCAGCGGCAACTGGCGGTTTTCCACCTGTGGCACCCGGATGGTGAACTGTACCCGGGCAAGCACCGACTCGGAAAAATGAGTAACAAACTCAATGTCCTCGGCCTCCAGGCGATCCAGCAGCACCTGTTCCACCTTCAGGCGCAGCTCCGTGTTGTAGATGTCCCTGGGGAAGAAGGCCAGACAGGTTACAAACTGGCCGTAAACATCCTCCCGCATGAACAGCTCAATCCGGCGACGTTCCTGGATGTACAGAATGTTCTTGGCAACACGCAGCAGTTCGTCGGTTTCAATCTGGAACAGCTCGTCCCGCGGATACAGCGTCAGGATCTGCTCCAGCTCCTTGCCAGCGTAATCGTCGGTCAGGAAGCCGGATCGCTTCATCACGCTCTGGAACTTGCGCCGTAACAGCGGAATCTCATCGGGACGCTCGTTGTAGACTCGAGCGGTGTATAGACCGAGGAAGCGGCGCTCACCCACCACTTCGCCCTTGCTGTTGAATTTCTTGACCGCGATGTAATCCGGATAGGCCGGCCGGTGCACGCGGGACCGCTGCGCCGATTTGGCGAAGATGAAGATGTCATCGGAACGGGTCATTTCATGGCGGGTACGCTGTGGCAGCTCATTCAGCCGAACCCGATCCGGGCGTTCGTTGTTGACCCGAAGAATACCCAGCTCCGAGTTCTCCACCCGGCGTACCACCATGCCCTGCTTGTCCTTGGCAAAGTCGTATTCGTCGTACCCCAGGAATGTGAAGTGGTCATCCACCAGCCAAGACAGAAAAGCCCGGGCTTCTTCCTTACCTTCCTCACTGATTCCAGCCGTGGTGGCATCCAGCTCCTTGACGATCTCGCTGACCTTCTCTTTCACAATCGGGAAATCACCCACCGCAATGCGTACCTCATGCAGCACTTTCTGCAGAGTCTGCTCCAGGTCGCGCAGGTCTTCCGGGGCACTGTGGCGGTCGATTTCAAGCACGATGAACGCTTCGTAGCTTGCGTCCTTCGATGCCTTTTTGGTGGTGTGCAGTTTCTTCAGCTTACCATTGTCATCCCGCTCCACTCGCAGGATGGAATGCTGAATGGAGTGGGTGCCGATTTCCCGCTGATTGATGGCCATGCGCAGGGAATCAATCAGGAACGGAATATTGGGATGGAGAATGAAAACAACGCTGTGGGTGGACTGCCAGCCGTCGCTTTCCAGGTCCGGGTTGAACACCGAAACCGGGGTTTCATCGGCACTGCGTTTTTGCAGGAATTGCCACGCCGCCAGGACGGCACCGTAGGTATCCGAGAAGCGGCGACTGACCAGCTCCTCCAGAGGAATATGAGCATAATGCTGTCTGGCAAAATCCGCGATCTTCTTTGCCTCGGTTTTTGCAATCTTTTCTGAGAACGCATCGGCCAACTGTTCGAAAAACTGATCCTTGCTGGCGATTGTCAGCGCATTCATATCCGACCTCTGGTTTGTGTGAAAGAAACGTAATCAGGGTATCGTCACATAAGCATAGTCAAACCCTTGATTTTTGCCGGCCAGACGCCAAAACTGCGGCAATCACTTACGCAGGCATTCATACATCAAGAGCAGTTATTTTCATGTCGTTACAGCAAACGTTCGGTGATCTCAGAGCACAGCTGGCCAAGCGTATTATTGGCCAGGACAAACTGGTCGACCGGCTACTAATTGCCCTTCTGGCCGATGGCCATCTTCTGGTTGAGGGCGCGCCGGGGCTGGCCAAAACCACCGCGGTGAAAGCACTGGCCGACCATCTGGAGGGTGACTTCCACCGGATCCAGTTCACTCCGGATCTGCTGCCTTCCGATGTCACCGGCAGCGAAATCTACCGCGCGGAGACCGGCACCTTTGAATTCCAGCGCGGCCCCATTTTCCACAACCTGGTGCTGGCCGATGAAATCAACCGGGCACCGGCGAAAGTCCAGTCGGCCCTGCTCGAGGCCATGGGCGAACGCCAGATCAGTGTTGGCATGAGAACCTTTCCCCTGCCCAAACTGTTCATGGTGATGGCGACCCAGAACCCGATTGAACAGGAAGGCACCTACCCGCTGCCGGAAGCCCAGCTTGATCGCTTCCTCATGCATGTGGTGATTGACTATCCCTCTGCCGATGCCGAGCGTGAGATTCTGCACCTTGCGCGCAGTGACTACCGTCAGGGAATCCCGAACGTAGACATTCGTCTAACCCAGGAACAAGTGATGGCCGCCCGGCAGGCGGTTTCGGATATCTACATGGCGGAACCTGTGGAGCAGTACCTGCTGGCGTTGATTCTCGCCACCCGCGATGCCGCAACCCTGGACCCTGAACTCGCTCGATGGACCGCCTTCGGCGCCAGCCCCCGCGGCACTATCGCACTGGACCGATGCGCCCGGGCACTGGCCTGGCTCGATGGACGGGATTACGTGACACCGGACGACGTTCAGACCATGGCTTACGATGTGCTGCGCCACCGGATTCTGTTGACCTTTGAAGCCGAGGCCGAAGGCATGACCGCCGATTCCGTGTTGCAGAGGCTGATCGACCGGGTTCCGGTTGCCGCCTGAGGTGTTGCTGACAGGAGACCATCACAGCGTCATGGCAGATTTCAGCCCAGCCACTCTCATTACTCTGCCGGAGCTGGTGCGCCTGCAGGCAGATGCACGAGCTCTGAAGCTGCCATCGGTAAAACCGGTCCGGTCACGCCAGGCCGGGCTACGCCAATCACGGCAGAAAGGGCGCGGAATGACGTTTTCCGAAGTGCACCAGTACCAACCCGGTGATGACATTCGCAGCATAGACTGGCGGGTAACGGCCCGGCGCCAGGCACCACACACCAAGCTGTACGAGGAAGAGCGGGAACGACCTGTACTGTTGATTGTCGATCTCGGGCCGACCCTGTTCTTTGCCAGTGCCGGCGCCTACAAACAGGTCCGAGGTGCTCAGGTTGCGGCTCTGCTGGCTTGGCTGGCACTCTGGGCGGGTGACCAGGTGGGGGGCTTGGTGTTCAATGACCGGGACCTGGCCGTACTCCGGCCCGCCCGGCGCCGCAAGTCCGTCTTGCGCCTACTGGATCACCTGGCCAATCACCAGCACCAGGGCAAAACACCACCAGCCCCCGCAACGGACTCCAGCCATGGGCTGGACACAGCGCTGGCAGAAGCTCGCAGGGTCACACACACCGGTTCCCGCGTTTTTATCATCAGTGACTTCATGAACATCACCGAGCAGACCACCACCCTTCTGGGCGCCATGAGCCGGCACAACTCGGTCAGCGCCATCCGCATTCAGGACCCGCTGGAAAAGGCTCTGCCTTCATCCGGCCGGTTTGCCGTTGCTGGCCCGGACGGCCCGATCTGGTTCGATGCCTCGAATCCTCGCTTCCAGCAGGCCTGGCAAGGCAAAATCGACGCCCATGAGCAACGTCTGGCCGACTGTTTTCGGGCATCCGGCGTGGCTTCTGCAACGCTGTCGACCGGAGAGGATCCGGCTACGGCCCTGCGCCTGATGCTGGGCCCGGGAGGTCGCATCGGATGAACCCTCAGGATCCCCTGGCACAGCTTCGTGATATCCAGTTACCAGCTACCGGTGGTTGGTGGCCCCCGGCCCCTGGCTGGTGGCTGCTGGCAATATTGACGATTGCCGCTGTGTTGGCATTTGCGTGGCTGTGGCGCCGTCAGCGCCGAAAGCACCGCTGGAAACGCAGCGCCCGGACTGAACTGCAACAGCTTGAAAGCAAGGCCCGGCCTGCGCCGGAATGGTTCGCGGCGCTCAATGCCCTGCTCAAACGAGCAGCACGGCAGAGCCATCCGGAGAAGCATCCAGAGGCCATGACCGGGCAGCAGTGGATCGACTTCCTCCTGGCAACCGCGCCGAAAGACCGCATCGCCTCCCGCCCCGTCGTTGAGGCCATGGTCACAAGCACCTGGCAACCACGTCCCGGCGCACAGACTGAACAGGCGCTGGCGTTCGCCAGAACCTGGCTGGAGGCCCAGTCATGATCAGTCTGGCTTACCCGTGGGTGCTGTTACTGGCATTGCTTCCGCTGCTGTTTGGTTACCGCAAGCGCCAGAGCGAACCGGTGGATGCTCCGGTCATTCCGGTCGGGCACTGGTTGTCCGGAATGCCGGGCGTGAGCTCCCGGGGGCAGGCAACGCCGCTCTGGCGCCAGCTGTTGTTATTGCTGGGCTGGCTATGCCTGGTGGTCGCCCTGGCCCGCCCTCAGCATGTTGGCGAAGAAATCCAGATGCCCGTAACCGGCCGCGATCTGATGTTAGTGGTCGATATTTCTCCCAGCATGGACGAACAGGACATGGTGCTTCAGGGCCGTAGCATCAACCGCTTGCAGGCGGTGAAACGGGTGCTGGATGATTTCATAGACCAGCGTGAGGGCGACCGGCTGGGGCTCATTCTGTTCGGCACCGAACCTTACGTTCAGGCGCCACTGACCTTCGACCGGGAAACGGTACGGACCCTCCTGTTCGAGGCAGGCCTGGGCATGGCTGGCCGGGCCACCGCCATCGGGGACGCCATCGGATTATCGGTGAAACGTCTGCGCGAACGCCCGCAGCAACAGCGAGTGGTGATCCTGCTGACAGACGGGGCAAATACCGCTGGCCAGGTCAGCCCGGACAAGGCCACGGAAATTGCCCAGGCAGCCGGCGTGCGGCTTTACACCATCGGCATCGGCGCCGATACCATGATCCAGCGCGGGCTGCTGGGTTCAAGGCGGGTCAATCCCTCAAGGGACCTTGATGAGGAACTGCTCACGCGCATGGCAGAACAGACCGGTGGCCGGTATTTCCGGGCCCGAAGCCTGCCAGAGCTGGAAATGATCTACGACAGCATCAATCAGCTCGAACCGATAGAACAGGACGGCCAGTTCTACCGGCCGGTGACAGAACTCTACGCCTGGCCGGCCGGCATGGCCGCCGGGCTTTGGCTGCTATTGATTGCCCTGCGACTGGCCTCCAACCGCTATCAGCAAAACACCGCTACGGAGGCTGGCCATGGCTGACTTCCATTTTCTGCGCCCCTTGTGGTTAATGCTGTTACTGGCGGTTCCAGCCCTGTTTCTGGCCCGACATCAACTTCGCCAGGGTGAGACCGGATGGGCCCGATACATCCCCGCTCACCTGTTACAGCCCCTGATTCGTTCCCGGGCCGACGAAACTACTGGCACCACCCGATCGCCCCTGTTGCCCCTGAGTCTAGCTCTGGTTCTGCTCGCAATCGCCCTCGCCGGGCCAAGCTGGCGACAGGCACCGACTCCCCTGAAACAAACCCAGGACAGCCTGGTCATTCTTCTGGATCTGTCACTTTCGATGCTGGCCACCGACGTAGAACCGGACAGGCTGACCTTGGCCAAACGCAAGGTCCGCGACATTCTCGAGCAGCGAAAAGGCGGTTTGACGGCGCTGGTGGTCTACTCCGGCGACGCCCACACGGTAACGCCACTTACCGGCGACACCCGCACCATTGAGGCCATGCTTAGCGTGCTGGACCCCACCATCATGCCTGCCCAGGGCAACCGCGCCGATCTGGCCGTGCGGCAGGCGGTCGACCTGCTGGACCAGGGCGCACCGGGCCAGGGTCGCATACTGCTGATCTCCGAGGCGGTACCGGAACAGCAATTCAGTGCAATCCGTCAGCAACTGGCAGAGACTCCCTATCCCCTGAATACTTTGGTGGTGGGCACCCGCGAAGGCGGCCCCATCCCCCTGGCAAAGCGCGGATTCATTCGGGACAACGGCAGGATTGTCATCAGCCAGGCCGAACCAGACTCCCTAGCCCAACTGGCCAGCATCAACGGCGGAACCAGCCACGAACTGACCCTGGATGACCAGGATATTCGCGCCCTGGCCCTGGAGCCATCACAGACCGACGAATGGCAGAACGAACAGGACGGCATGACCGTTAATCGCTGGCAGGACGACGGTTACTGGCTGCTCTGGCTGGTGCTGCCGTTACTCATTCTGGGCTGGCGTCGGGGAGCCTTTGCCATTCTGGCCTTCGCGCTGATTCCGCTGGCAGGCGCTCCGCGCCCGGTTCAGGCTCTGGACTGGGGCAGCCTGTGGCTGCGAGAAGACCAGCGTGGGCCAGATCTTATCCAGCAGGATCCGTCCAGGGCCGCTACCATTCTGGAGCAGCCGGGTTGGCGCGGCTCAGCGCTCTATCGCGATGGCCAGTACAGTGACGCCGCGGAAGCCTTTGCCAATCAACCGGGAGCCGCCGGCGACTACAACCGGGGCAACGCCCTGGCCCGGGCCGGCCAACTGAAAGAGGCCATTGACGCCTATCAACAGGCACTGAAGCAGCAGCCGGATTTCGAAGATGCGCGCTTTAACCAGCAACTGGTTGAGCAACTCCTGAACCAGAAACAGAAGTCTCAGGGCGAGGGAGAAAGTGACAACAACCACGAAAGCAACGATCAGAATTCCGGACAGCAGAATGGCTCCGGAGGCCAGGGCAATGACAGCCAGGACAGCGCCGGGCAGGATTCTGCAAACAACAATGGCGAGAATCAGGATCCCCGGCCTGGCGAGCAACAGCAGCCCTCCGAGAACGGCGAAAATTCACAGGATAACGCCGGAGAGCCACAACCGGAGGATGGCTCACAGGAGCAACAGCGGAATGCCCAGGCAGGCCCGGACGGGCCTTCCGGAGAGGGGCAGAGTGGTGCCAGTGCGCCCGCCGAAATATCAGAACAACCCCTGAGCCAGGGCCAGGAGCAGTGGCTGCGGCGCATACCGGATAACCCCGGCGGGTTACTGCAACGCAAGTTCCTGCAACAGTACCAACAACGACAGACAACACCCGATGAGGGCGACACACCATGGTAACGCGCGTTATCTCCCTTGCCGCGACACTTCTTTTTTTGTTCCTGTCAGCCGCCAGTCACGCTGCCGACAGACTGGTGGTGGAACCGGATCGAACCCAGCTCTACGAAGGTGAGGTACTGACCCTGACCGTCAAGGGCTCCATGAAAATCGACATTAATCTGAGCAATCTGTTCAGCTTCGATCTGTCACAGTTGCCTTCGCCAGATATCGAAAAGGTGGAGCCGGATTTCGAAATTCTGGCCCGCAACCAGCGCTACAGCGTGCAAACCGTCAACAACGAAATGGTGGGCGAAATAACCTGGACCTATCAGCTCGCCCCGACCAGCACCGGCACACTGACAATCCCCGAACTGACGTTCAAGGATTCCGTTTCCGACCCGGTCGACATCGAGGTTATTTCCGGCACACCGCCGGATCAACCGGCGGCCACTCGTGACAGCTTTATCGAGCTGTCCGCAGACAAGGCGGAAGTGTACGTTCAGGAACAGCTGGTACTGACCATACAGTTGTTCTTCTCCGGCAACCTGATCCGGGGAGAGCTGTCGGAGCCTGAGCACCCGGACGCCATCATCGAGTCACTGGGCAAACAGCGTGAGTTTACCCGCTATCGCGACGGAATCCGGTATCGGGTGGTTGAGCGGCGTTACGCCATCTTTCCCCAAACACCGGGCACTCTCACCCTGGAGCCCATCCGGTTTGAGGGCCAGGCCAGGGATGCCTCGGGCCAGCTGCGCTTCCTGCGTGACCGGCAGCAACTCTATGACGTTCCGGTCAAACCCGTACCTGCCGGGTATCCGGACAATCAGCCCTGGTTACCTGCACGAAGTCTGACCCTGAGCGACGAGGGCCTGCCGTCTACCCAGGAGCTTGCCGTCGGCAGCAATCTCAGCCGGAAAGTGACTCTGCAGGCGCAAGGATTGCCCGCCGAAGCCCTGCCGCCTATCTCCCGGGAGCTACCGGACGCCATCCGCAGCTACCCGGAACAGCCCCTACGCAATACCGAAACCACTCCAGAGGGACTTCGCGCCACACTGCAGCAGGTGACCGCCCTGGTGCCCGTCCAGGCGGGCGAAACCACCCTGCCCGCGCTTCGTGTTCCCTGGTGGAACACCGAGACCGACCAGCTGGAGGAGGCCGTGTTGCCGGAGCGCCGTTTCCGGATAACCGGCGACCATGCCACCGCCGCACCGCCCGCGCAGACAACGGGCGATTCAACGGCGCCCACGGATTCACCGGTAACCCCGGATACAGCCCCTGGTTCGGAAACCTCCGGCAACACTTTCTGGCTCTGGGGTACGGTTCTGTTTGCGGCGCTTTGGCTGCTGACCCTTGCGCTCTGGTGGCGGGCTCGCCAACCCCCAGCGTCCGGCCCCAATGAGGCGGAAGATGACAGCATCAAGAACGAACGTCAGGCGTTTGAAGCATTACTGGCGGCTGTCAGACGAGGCTCCGGGGAGGCGTCAACGCTGTTGCTGCGCTGGGCCCGGCTGCGTTTCCCACAGCACTCGTTTGATTCCGTTTCAGATCTGTTCAAACTGACAGAAGACCGCTCGCTGAAAATTGCCTTTGATCGTTTTCAGGCGGGACTGTATTCGGGTCAGCACCGTACCCACGTTGAGAATGCGAGACAGCAACTGCAACGGGAGCTGGAAAGCCTGCGCCGGAACACCGGTCGGGGCAACGAAGCGTCATCGCCAGACCTGCCGCCGCTGTATCCCGCGTCTCTCTCTCGCTGATTCCGACCCAGAAAAAAGCCCGTCGAAGTGACGGGCTTTTCAATTTCAGTTGGTCAGTTCCTGGTTAATCACCAACTCGACAGGTGGTTCCGCTTCCGCCGGGGGCAGCACCTCTGCCTCAACCCGGCCTTCCCAGTCTCCCGGCTGCGGATTAACACTGCCTGAGCGGCTCAAACGGGCGACCACCACCACATCTTGCTGGGCAGAAATCGCAGATTCAGGGGACATGGCATAACGATCATCCAGCCGGATCTCGGCGGGCAAATCTCCGGCTGTCATCCTGGCAACAGCAACCGGCGCACCGCCCGCCGCAGCCGCTGGCCGCGCAAAGATGAACAGCACGGTATTGTCAGCCACTTGCTGGCGCAAACCTTCGTCCAGCGATACCCGTAAGGACACGCCCGGTCCAGCAGCCTGCTGAGGCTCGGAGGCAACTCCCTCAGGCGGGGTCTCGCCCAGGCGTCGGTAGGCCTCCTCGATACCGCCACGGATGGCCCCGAGCTGCGGATGGTCCGGCGCTACCTCGGTAATACGCTGCCAGTATTCAATGGCTTCCCGGTAGTTTTGCTGACCGAAGGCATTGATGCCCATCAGCCCCAGCGCATTGACCTCGTCCGGGTTCAGGGCCCGGGCCGCCGCAATGGCATCGGTAACCGCCGGGGTCATCTCGCCTTCGCTGGCAAAATAGTTAGCCTGTGCAGCCAGCCCCAGGGCCACCGCGCTGGCGTTTCGGTCCTCGGATACCACATCGGCAAGACGGCGATAGGCCTCGGCCGCTTGCCCATAGCGCTCAAGACGCATATAGGTCTGCCCCAACATCGCCCAACCATCGGCATTGTCCGGGCTTTCTTCAAGTCGCTTTCGCAGTTGGTCGGCCAATTCCGCCATGCGGGCCGTCTGGTCGCCCTGCGTAGCATTCATTTCCTGCATCGCAAGGAACTGCTCCACCTGATCCATGGAACCCCATTCCTGATACCCGAAATAGGTGCCCACCGGTAATACCAGGATCGCCAGCAAGGCGACAACCATGGCGCTACGCCGCCCGGGCACACGCCGCTGGGTAACGGGCTCCTCCGGTACATCATCAAGCATGGCACCGGCCAGCTCTTCCTTTAGCTGCTTGTAGCTCTCGTCATCCAGTATGCCGGCCTCGTGCTCGTTCTCCAGCTCTTTGAGCCGGGTGCGATAGGCCAGCAGATTCTGATTTCGCAGATCCGCCTCAAGGCGGGCCCGGGGTTTATGAAAAAAGACTGGATAAAGCACAAAGGCCAGGGCCACCAGAATGAGTACGGTCCCGGCAATCCAGAAGGTATCGGTCATGGAAATATCGTCACGTCTCGAAATGAATGGGAGTTATCGGCGGTCAGCCTTGTCACTTTGACTGGCCAGAATCTGCTCTGCCCGGGCCCGGTCTTCCGCACTCAGGGGCGGTTCGTCTTCTCGCCTTCGGGCACGCCACACCACACCGGCCACAATCAGAAAACCGCCAATGGTGGCAATCGCCGGAAAGGCCCAGAGGAGAATGGTGCGGTTATCCACCGGCGGTTTGTACTGAACGAATTCGCCAAAACGGTCGACCAGAGCACCCACGATCTGATCATTGGAGGCCCCCTCCTGCATCATGCGGTAGACCTCGTCCCGCATATCCTTGGAGATCGGCGCATTGGAATCGGCAATGTTCTGGTTCTGACACTTGGGACAGCGCAATTCTGAGATCAATTGCTGATAACGCTGTTCTTCAGCCCGGGTATCGAAGTCATAGACTTCTGACACCTCGGCAATTGCCGGGCCCGAGAGCACCATCAACACGGTTAAGAAAGCGGGTAACAAACGCATCAGCTGTTCCCCCGGGCCTGAGCGATAACCGGCAAGAGCACTTCATCCCAGACTTTCTGGTTCACAACGCCCACGTGGCGATAGCGCACCACGCCCTCTGCGTCGATAACAAAGGTTTCCGGCGCACCATACACGCCCAGGTCAAAACCCAGGGTTCCCTTCGGATCGAAGATAATGGTCTCGTAGGGATTGCCCAGCCGGTTCAGGAACCGGAAGGCACTTTCCCGCTGATCCTTGTAGTTCAAGCCCACAATACGAACTCCCTGTTCCCGGGCCAGATACATCAGGTATTCATGCTCATCCCAGCAAGAGGGGCACCACTCGGCCCATACATTCAACAAGGATACTTCGCCCTGGAACACTGAGGGATCCAGCTGAACCTCCGGATTGTCCAGAGACTCCAGGCTGAATTCGGGAACGGGCTTGCCGATCAGCACGGATTCCAGTTTGGTGGGGTCCTTGCCGAGGCCGGCAAACAGGAATATCCCCACGCCGACGGCAATCACCAGCGGCAGGAACAGCAATATCCGCTTCATGAGGACGCCTCCGCCACTTTACCCGGCGCTGCCGGCTCGCCGCTTTTCACGGCTTCCTCATCGCGCACACGAATACGGTATCGCTTGTCGGCAATCGCCAGGAATCCACCAATGGCCATCACCAGGGATCCGAGCCAAAGCCATCGCACTAACGGTTTATACTGCAGCCGGATAGCCCAGGCATCGTCACTGATACGCTCACCAATGGCTACAAATATATCCCGGAACAGGCCGGCATCAATGTCCGCTTCGGTCATCACACTCATGCCAACCGGATACTGCCGCTTTTCCGGATGCAGGTCAGTCACGAGTTCCCCATCCAGGTAAACATTGAAGCTGCCGTACTGGGCGGTAAAGTTGGGGCCACGACGCTCACCAATGTCGGTGAATACAATCTCATAATCCCCCACCATAGCGCGGTCACCCGGCTGCATGCGCACATCACGCTCAATCCCGTAGTTGGAAACCACCGTCGCACCGGCCATCACCATGGCAAGCCCCAGATGCCCGAGAACCATGCCCCAGTAACTGCGGGACTGGCGCTTCAGGCCATGCCAGCGCCCTTTGCGGGAGGCGGATTTATCCCAAAGGTCCCAGGCGGTGGCCACCGCTACCCACATGGCCGCAAACACACCCAGGAAGGCCCAGGGTGCAAACCCTCCGTAGCCGATCATCACCCCCGCGCTGGCAATCAGACTGACGGCCAGCGGCCACAGCAGCTTGCGGGCCAGCCAGCCGCCGTCCGTCTTCTTCCAGCGCGAGAAAATCCCCGCGCCCAGCAGCAGGCCGGTTGCCACCGCCAGGGGACTGAAGGTGGTATTGAAGAACGGCTCACCAATAGACAGCTTGCCAAGGTCCAGATAATCCAGCACCAGCGGGTAAAGTGTGCCGATGGCTACCAGCATCGTGGCAGATACCAGCAAGACATTGTTCAGGAGCAGGAAGATTTCCCGGGACAAGGAGCCATAACGGGAGCGGACATGCACTACCGGCGCCCGGAAGGCGTACAGTGTCAGGCTGGCCAGAATGGTAATGCCCAGCAACGCCAGCAGGAAACTGCCCCGCTCCGGATCCGACGCGAAGGCATGGACGGAGGTGAGCACACCGGAACGAACCAGGAAGGTACCCAGCAGGCTCAGTGCGAAAGTGACAATAGCCAGCAACACGGTCCAGCTCTTGAAGACCCCGCGTTTTTCCGTGACTGCCAGCGAGTGCATCAAGGCGGTACCCGAAAGCCAGGGCAACAGGGAGGCATTTTCAACCGGATCCCAGAACCACCAGCCGCCCCAGCCGAGCTCGTAATAGGCCCACCAGCTGCCCAGAGCGATGCCCACCGTCAGGAAGGACCAGGCAACCGTGGTCCAGGGGCGCGACCAGCGAGCCCAGGCCGCGTCCAGTCGGCCGTTGATCAGTGCCGCAATGGCAAACGCAAAGGCCACCGAAAAACCAACATAACCCATATAGAGCATGGGCGGGTGCATGATCAGGCCAATGTCCTGCAACAGCGGATTCAGATCCTGCCCATCTGCCGGTACGTTCGGCAGCAGACGGTCAAACGGGTTGGAGGTCAGAATGATAAACAGAAGGAAGCCAACGGAGACCATGCCCAGAACCGACAACACCTGGGAGACCATCACCGAAGGCAGTTTACGGCTGAAGATGGCAACGGCCAGCGTCCAGCCTATGAGCATCAGTATCCACAAGAGCAACGAGCCCTCATGGCCGCCCCAGACCGCGCTGAACTTGTAGTACCAGGGCAACATGCTGTTGCTGTTATTGGCCACATAGGCCACCGAGAAGTCATCCACCAGAAAGGCGTGGGTCAGGATCGCAAACGCCAGGGCGGTGAACACAAACATGCCGGACGCCAGTGGCCGGGCAAATGCCTGCAGGCTGTCACGCCCGGTCAGAGCGCCCGCAAGCGGCACCACGGAGAGAAGTACTGCCAGCAGCAACGAGAGAATCAGTGCAAGCTGTCCGAGTTCCGGATACATCGGGTTTCTCCAACGTCAGAAATGAATTGAGCGCTCAGTACGCCGTGGTTTCCGCGGCTTTTTCCACATCAGCAGACTTGTGCTGCCCCTTGGAAGAGCGCTCCAGCGCCTCGGCCACTTCCGGTGGCATATAGTTCTCATCGTGCTTGGCCAGAACCTGATCGGCCACGAACACGCCCTGTTCATTCAGCCGCCCCATGGCGACCACGCCCTGCCCTTCGGCGAACAGATCAGGCAGTATGCCCTCGTACTGTACCGGCACCGACGCGGCATAGTCGGTCACCCGGAAGTTCACCTTCAGGCTGTCGGTATCCCTTGCCACACTGCCCTCTTCAACCATGCCACCGGCCCGGATCCGGACATCAACCGGCGCGTTACCCGCTGCAATTTCCGTAGGATCGTAAAACAGGTTGATATTCTGTCGGAGTGCATAGGTGGTCAGGCCTACCGCAATGGCAATACCGGCCACCAGAAAGAGCACAATGGTCAGTCGTTTTTTTCGGATCGGATGCATGGATTACCTGCTGTTTATTCCTGGGAAACTTCGACACGGGCGAACGTAGCGGCCTGTTTCGGCCGGGCACTGGTGCTGCTTTCCTGCTGCTGGTATCGGCGTTTGCAGCTGGCCATAACCGCCTGATGATGCTGGGACGACCAGATCATCAGGCCCACCAGAAGAACGGCGAAAACGGCATAACAGGCCCAGACATAGGGACCATGGCCTTCCATTGCGATAAATGCTGAAAAAGAATCAAACGCCATCGGTCAGCCTCTCCCCGCCATCACCAGCTCTCTCACCCAGCGGGTTTTTTGCTCCCGCACGACAATTTCGGTTTTCATGCGCAGACACGCCAGCCAGCCAAACAACAGGTATAACCCGAGCACCGAAAGCAGCAGCGGAACCCACATCTCAACGGGCATAGAGGGCTTTTCGGTGAGTTTGAACGTGGCCGGCTGGTGCAGTGTATTCCACCACTCCACGGAGTATTTGATAATCGGGATATTTACCACCCCCACCAGCACCAGCACCGCTACCGCCCTGGCAGCAGATTTTTCATCATTGATGGCCCGATCGAGGGCGATAGCACCGCCATAGAGGAACAGCAGAATAAGCATGGAAGTCAGCCGGGCATCCCACACCCACCAGGTCCCCCAGGTAGGCTTACCCCAGACAGCGCCGGTGAATAACGATAGGAAGGTAAACACCAGGCCAACCGGCGCCACGGCTTTCACGAAGACATCCGCCAGTTTCATGCGCCAGACCAACGTAACGACGGCGGCGGACGCCATCATGATGTAAATGGATTGGGCGAGAAAGGCAGTGGGAACGTGGATAAAAATGATGCGATAGCTGTTGCCCTGCAGATAGTCCTTGGGAGCAAACGCCAGGCCCCAGACCAGGCCGGCAAGGAGCAGAATGATACCGATCGCCAGCAACCACGGCATAAACCGGGTTGCAATCCCGAAGAACCATTTGGGAGAACCCAGTTTGTGAAAGAATTGCCACATCAGTTGGTCACCATCTTCACTGTTATCGTTTGGTTGGTTACCGGCCCCAAAGAACCGATCAGCTGTTCGAAAGACTGATTCTCAGGGCCGCTGCCGAGGCGAAAGGCGACAGGGTTACCGCCAGAACCAGAAACGCGCCCATCAGAGCCAGGTATCCGCCAACCGGCGCGCCTTCAGCTGCCGCCGCTACCGTGCCGGTACCAAAAATCAGCACGGGAATGTACAGCGGAATGATCAGCAGTGACAAGAGCACGCCTGCCGAGCGCAATCCCAGGGTCAGAGCGGCGCCAATAGCTCCGATCATGCTCAGTACCGGGGTGCCAATCAGGAGCGTTAGACACAGAATTGCAATAGAGTTCCCGTCCAGGTGCACCATAACGCCTAAAACCGGGGCTAACAGCACCAGTGGCAGGCCCGTCAACACCCAGTGTGCGGCTGTTTTGGCCAGCACCAGCAGGAACAGAGGCTGAGGCTGCAGTACCAGCTGCTCCAGGGTCCCATCGTCAAAATCGTGACGAAACAGATGGTCCAGCGACAGCAACACCGACAGCAAAGCCGCTACCCATAGGATACCGGCTCCGGACTGTTTCAGAAATGCCACTTCCGGGCTGACTCCCAGGGGAAAAAGGGTTACTACCATGATGAAAAACAGTAACGGGTTCAGCAGATCCTGCCGCTGCCGGAAAGCCACCCGGACATCCCGGGCAAAAACTGCCGCCATGGCGGCTATCGGGCCAACCGATTCAGACACCGGCTTCAGTGCCGGCCGCCGATCAGCATTCATGCACACCTCCGGCACCCAGGGTGATGCGTTTCATACCTGGCAACTGGAGTTCATGGTGGGTCGTCACCAGCACCGCCCCCCCTTCCGCGGCACGTTGCTGTAGCAGCGACTCAATCGCTCGGACACCGTCTGCATCAATCGCAGTAAAGACTTCGTCCAGCAGCCAGAGTGGCTCGTCGGCAATCAGCAACCTGGCCAATGCCACACGGCGTTGCTGCCCGGCAGACAGATTCCGGCATGGTACGTTTTCAAATCCTGCCAGCCCGGTACCTGCCAGTGCCTGAACCAGCACCTCGTCGCTCACCTCCCGACGACCGGCCATCAGCGCTTTCAGGTTCTCGACCGGGGTAAGCAATGGTTTGATGCCGGGCCGATGGCCAATGTAAAGGGTGTTACGAAGAAAAGACTCACGTTGCCGGGCCCTGGGCTCGCCGCACCACAGCAATTGACCCGACCAGGCGTCGTTCAGGCCAGCAAGGATTCGCAACAATGTTGTCTTACCGGTTCCGTTGGGGCCCTCGACACGGGTAACCGTACCGGGCAGTATGGAAAAGGACAAATTCTGGAACAACAGGCGCTCGTCCCGTTCACACTCAAGATCTATCGCCTGTAGTAACGGCTCGGACATCAGGGCTCCGTTTCAGAGCGATGGATGCGCAGCAGGCATCAGGTGCATGTAATGAAGGACACACGGGTGCCAACATGAAATCAGGGCATTCACTGCCAGCGCGACGTATTATAACGAAAGCACCAGCATATTACTCTTGCCCGACATCAAATCGACACCAATGAAACTGAACGGCGGACCACCACCCTTACCCCCGAAACAGCCCGCGCCGGACCAGCCCCCCCGGAGTCCGGCCGCGGTTACTCCCGGCACCAGCACGGCGCCCGGGGCTGCGCTTTCGGCCAGACAACAACTGGCCCAGTTACAGCTGGCTGATCGGGAGACAGCGTTGGCCAAAGTGGCGGAGATCCTGAGGCAGAAAGGCGGGGGCCATGAGCTGTTGCTGGAACTGCGCGGACAATCCCTGAAAGTCGCTGCCGGCAACCAGTCACCGGATCTGTCCGTGGGCGATCTGATCAAGGTCATGCGGGCCGGTAACGAATTGCAGCTGATAGGCAAGCTGGCGCCGGGCCAGGAGAGTGCCGTTGCCCGGGCCCTGGCCCAGCGACTACCCTGGCAACAGAGCCTTCAGGCTGGCCTGACACAACTGTTCAGTGCCCTGAGCCAGGGCCTGAAACTGCCACCCCCACCCGGGCAATTGCCATCTACCACCAGCGCACAGCCTCTGCCAGCGCCCGCACAGCAGGCCCTGCAACAGCTGATCAACCAGTTACCCAAGGCTGGCGCCCTGGCGCCTGGCGCCGGCAAGACCGAATCCATGGCCACTCAGGTACGGCAGTGGTTGTCTGAAAGCGGCCTGTTTTCCGAGGCTCGATTGCTACAGGCCGGCCCTTCCGTCGCCAGCCAACCAGATCTTAAACTGGTATTGGCGAAGGTGGTGTCGGCTCTGCTCGCCAGCCAGAACCAGGGGCCGGAGCAATTCAACCGACTGACACCTCTGGCCAGCCAGGATCTGCTGCAGGCGCCATTGCAGTTTCCCAGAGCACCAGCGCCGACCGCCTCTCAGAACACGGGGGAGCCGGCCACGGTCGGGCAGACCCTGCGCCTGCTTGCCGGCATGCTGAACCGGATTACCGTAAACCAGCTGCACAGCCAGACGCTGAATGCCCGGGCCGGCGCCGAACCGGGCGTGCCCGTGAACACTATGCTGATTGAACTGCCATGGTTAACGCCGCAACAGGAACCCCGAACGGCGCAATTACGACTGGAACAGTACTCTCAGGAGAAGGACGGCAGCAACCGGCCGGAACGGACCAGCGCCAGCGAGTGGCGACTGTCCCTGTCGATGAATCTGGATGAGGCGGGGCCGCTGCATTTCGATGTCACCTTCCGGCCTCCGTCTGTGAGCGCTCTGGTCTGGGCGGAAAACCAGGCCACCCTGAGAACCGTGCACCGCGAGCTGCCGCTGCTGCGCCAGAGCCTGAACGACCTCGGGCTGGAAGTCACCGACCTGGACTGTCGCAGGGGCAGCCCTCAGCAGATGCAAACCCGGCTGGAACATCGACTGGTGGATACCAAGGCATGACCGAAAACGCACAGAACAATATCCCGGCCGCTGTCGCCCTCAAGTACGACGGTGAACGGGCACCGGTTATCTCGGCAACCGGCACGTGGGAACTGGCCGAGGAGATTATCCGGATCGCCCGCGACAACAATGTCCCGTTGTACGAGAATGCCGAGCTTGCCGGCATTCTGGCGCGTCTGTCGTTGAATGAAGAGATTCCGGAAGAGTTGTACCGGGTAATCGCGGAGATTCTGGCGTTTGCTTTCCACATCCGGGGCCGGACACCCGGAGATGCCCGGCCAGAGGAGGACAACCCGTCAGTGGATCAGGGAACGTAGCGCCCAGGCCTGCTGCCAATGCTCACCTTTGCGCGGCGCCACAGTGGTATCGAAGTAATGCTTCAGGCGTCGGCGGTCCTCCGGCTGATCCTTCAGGGCCGAGCCTATAACGTGGTGCATCATGTGTTCAACGGTCATGGCGCCGCCACCGTAATACCACGCATTCAGGCTGGCGGCGTGGGCCACGGATACGGCCTCGGCGGTGGACAGGGCCGCCCCTGCCAGCCGGTCGGTGCTCCGCCCGTCCAGAGTCTGCCCGTTACGCAATTCGTGGAAGATGGTCACCAGCACTTCCACCACCGACTGCTCCAGCGCCACATCGATTCCGGCACGCCGGTTGGCTCTGGCCACTTCCCGAAGAACCACATCGATCTCATCGTTCAGGTGCCGTATCGGCCGGATTTCCTCAAAGTCCATCCGTCGTTTCAGGGCCGCACTCATGCTGTGAACACCCTCATCAACACTGTTTGAGGTGGCCACCAGGTTAAAGCCTTCCCGTGCCAGAATAACGCCGTCTTCCCCCGGCAATTCCGGGATCACCACGACCCTGTCGGACAATACAGACAGCATGGCATCCTGCAGCGCCTGCGGGCAGCGGGCGATTTCTTCAAACCGGACCAACTGCCCCTCCATCATGCCCCGCAACAGCGGGGTTGGCACCAGCGCCTTTCGGCTGGGGCCCTCGGTGCGAAGCAGAGCTTCGTTCCAGCTGTAGAGCAACTGGCTGACCTGGCTGATGGCGCCGCCCTGCAAGGTCAGCGTGGAATTACCCGAAATCGCCGCAGCGAGCAGCTCCGACAGCCAGGATTTGGCCGTACCCGGCTCCCCCACCAGCAAGCACCCCCGGGACGTACACAGGGAAATGATGATCCGGACCACCATGGCCCGGTCGGCGACAAACTTACGCTCTATACCCAGTTTTTCATCGCCCAGCAGAAACTTCTCGACGCCCCGGGGCGACATCAGCCAGCCAGGAGGCATCGGGCCCGGATCCATGGACATCAGTTTGTCCAGTTCCTCGCGATAGGTTACTTCTGCCGGCTCGCGCTGGGCTGCCTTGTTCTTGGATCTGGTATTTTTCATCCGATACTCCTGCGGCCACCACGAACTTCCGGAGCCATGCGCTCCCTGGGCAGAATGCGGGGCAACTCAGACAGCGGAATGATGCCCTCGATGACATGATCCAGGGCACTATCCCGCATGGTCACGAGGCCGGCATCCAGCGCTCGCCAACGCAGCTCACCAATGGGAGGCTGACTGGAGATGGCATTACGGATGTCCGAGTCCACCTCCATGTACTCCACAATCGCAACCCGGCCCTGGGTACCCCGGCCGTTACACTTGTCGCAACCCTCCCCTTCAAAACACCGGAAATCCGCTGGCGCACCGTCCGGGAAAACCTCCGCCATAATGGCAGGATCGGGCCTGGCCGGCTTGCGGCAATGCTTGCAAATTCGCTTCGCCAACCGTTGCGCAATCACTGCCAGCAATTCGCCGGCGATGGAGTTGGGATGAACGCCCAGGTCGTAAAGTCTCTGCAGGGAATCCACGGCGTCATTACAGTGCAGCGTGGAGAGCACCACGTGACCGGTCTGAGAGGCGCGAATGGCTTCCAGTGCGGTCTCCTGATCCCGGATTTCACCGACAAGGATGACATCCGGGTCTTCCCGAACAAACGCCCGCATGGCATCGGCAAAACTGAATCCGATTTCAGAACGTACGCGGGTTTGCTGGATGTTGTCGATGGAGTACTCAATGGGATCCTCCACGGTAATCACCTTACGGCGGCCATCATCAGCCAGGGTCTGCAGGCCCGCATAGAGTGTGGTGGATTTACCAGATCCGGTCGGCCCGACCACCAGCACCAGTCCAGCCGGGTTATCCAGCAGGCGCTGATAACGGGAACCAATGGCCGATGACATCCCCAACTCAGCGATGGTCATTGCTCGACCGGTTTGCGGCAACAGGCGGATAATCGCATTCTCACCGTGCAGTGAGGGCTGGGTCTGGATCCGCAAATCGTAGGAGGTGTCTCCGAGCTGCAGCCTGGAACGCCCACCCTGGGGCAACCGGTGCTCAGCGATATTCAACTCCGCCCGAAGCTTGATGACGTTGATAACGCCGCGAATTTCCCGGGCAGACAACTGGTATTGCGGTAAATCGTGCAGATCGCCATCCACCCGCAAGCGAATGCGCACCCGGTTCTCATACTGTTCGATATGAATATCGCTGGCCTTCTCGCTGACGGCATCCAGCAGAATAGCCTCATACACAGACACCAGATACGGGCTGATGTGTTTGTTGCTGTCCTTGCCGAGCAGATCATTGCCCGATGTATCCGGTTTTTCGGTGCTGCCCACCGACACGCCATGCTCCGCCACAAAGCGGCTGCCCTTGACAGTCAGATCCAGCGCCGACCAGATCCGCCGGAAGTCCGTCGGTGTCACCAGCAGACAGACAATTCGATGCTTGGGTGTCAGCCGTTCCATCTGATCGGTACGTGCATCCGGGTCGTCGGTGACCACGGTCAACGTGCTGTCCTCTTCCGACACCGGGATCACGCGGGAGAGATCCAGAAAGGTTCGGGAAAAACGCCGGAACAGGTCCGTATTCAGATGACTGAGTACGTCATCACCATCGGTAAACGTCATGCCCCGCTGCTGGGCAAGAGACCGGTAGAGATCAATCTCTTCCAGATTCAACCGGCGACGCAGGACATCCAGTACCCGTTCGTTTTTGGTCGCCGCCTCGGTGCGGGCATCCGCCAGTGCCGCTTCGGAGACCACGCCAAGATCAATCAGAATCTGTTCAGAGTTACGGTTGAAATCCACCCAGCCCAGGGTTCTGACCCGCTCCAGCTTGTCGCCCCTGCGCTGGAACATGGCGACACTGGGCACCGGCCCCGCCCGACCCTCCAGGCAAACCAGGTTCCCGCCCTCGCGCAGGTTCGGCAGAAGCGCCTTGGGGTCCTGAATGAAGGTCGTACACAGAATCAGGTCACAGGGCGCGTCCAGTTCCAGCCCGGTATCTGCCGAGGCCTGAACAACATCCACATTATGGACGCCGTGCTTGAAAAAGCGCTCGCGGGCTTTTTCCACCAGTGCCGGGTTGCGGTCAACATAAACCACCCGGTGAGCCAGATCCGCCAGCACGGCGGTCACATAACCTGAGCCGCCCCAACGTGCATGACAACCTGGTCAGGCTCGATCTCTGGCATCAGGCTCAGCAGGTGTCGAACCGTTTCTTCTCTGGGTATTGAGTGGCCGGTGATGGAGGGGACGAGATCGGCACCGGAAACAAAATCAGGGCGGGAAACAACAGCGAGGGCCTCAACGGCCCTCTGATAGAGCTTCTTCATTCAGCAGCATCCGATAAAACGCCGGATCAGGCCGCCTGTCGCCGCTTCAGGGCAGATACCAGTTCGGCCTCCGGACGGGAAATTCCGCAAGTATTCATAAGATCGTCGATATCCGCTCCAAGATCAACCAGTCGCGCGGCTTCGTCGTAGGAAATTCGCAACGGATCATTCTGCCGCATTTCTTCCAGAGTGTTCTTGAGCTCATGAATCTGCCGCTCACAGGCTACCAGGCGCTGCCCCACGCCGAGGCTGCCACTGGTAGTGGCATGCAGTTCACGGCCAAGGGTATCGCAACGCTGCTTGACAGAAGCCTGTAAGGCCCGGATACGCCGGCCATGGATAACACCCTGAACCAGAACCAGAGTGATGGCTGCAGCGGTCAGGCCCCAGGGGAGCCAGGAGGGAATGATGAAACTCATAATGGACGTCTCCGTTGTTTGTGACCACGGGAGACGTCCATCACTGCGCTGTGAAAAGCCGGTTACAGCGACGCGATTTCAGCCCACTCGTGGTCTGACAGCATCTTGTCGAATTCGACGAGAATAATCAGCTCGCCGTTCTTGTTGCACACGCCCTGGATGAACTTGGCACTTTCCTCGTTCCCCACGTTCGGTGCAGTTTCAATTTCACTGGCCTTGAGATAGACCACCTCTGCCACAGAATCCACCAGAATGCCCATCACCTGGCTGGACGACTCCATGACCACAATCCGGGTGGCATCGGTCACTTCCGCGTCCGCCAACCCGAACCGGCGACGGGTATCGATGACCGTAACCACGTTACCCCGCAGGTTGATGATCCCCAGCACATAATCCGGGGCTCCGGGAACCGGCGCGATTTCCGTGTAACGCAGCACTTCCTGGATCTGCATCACGTTGATGCCATAGGTTTCGTCATCCAGGCGGAAAGTCACGTACTGCAGTACCTGATCGTCCTGGGCCTGATTTTGCTGTCCGCTCGGGGATGCCATAGCACTCTCTCCTTCTCGGCTGCCCGGCGGGCAACCTGATCGTCAAAAATTCATCATCAGTGCCCAATACTATAGTTAAGGGCACAAACCGTGCCAGCCTCACACGGTTTCATTGAGTAACGGACCTGTTTAACTCAGATCCAGATGGTGTTCACGCTCTGCCCGCACCAACAGATGCGCCATGGTGCGCACATCGATCAACGCACACATGTGGTCAACCACGGTGCCCGCCAGCCAGGGGCGCTTGCTGCGCGCTGTGCGCCAGCGCACTTCATCCGGCCGCAGCGTGAAAGACTGGGCCACATCGTCACAGGCCAGCCCCCACTCACTGTCATCCAGCCGGATCACAAACCGATAATTGTCCCGGGCACCAGCCGGTACCCGGCCAGCCATAATCCACTCGGCGGTGTCCACAACCCGCAGGTTGTGGTCCCGATCCGGCCGTATCCCCATGTACCACCGGGGACTGCCAGGAATTGGCCGGATCTCTTCTTCAATACGATGGATGGCGCCCAACAGAACCAGCGGCACCGCCAACTGCAGCCCGGCCACCGTAAAAATCAGGCACTCGAACGGCTCTTCCGACCAGTCCGGGCGCGCCGGTGGCACCTCGCCATCGTTGCCCGGGGCCGTGACCGGCGCCTCCGTCTGAACCGGCTCCGGCGCTTTCTGTTCCACCACAGGTGCCTGAACGATTGGGCGAGGACGGGCTCTGGTGACAGGCTTTGCTTCGGTTTTTACCGGTTTCGGCGGCTCCGGTTCCGGTTGCGCCACTAACGGCTCCGGCTCAGGCTGTACCTGTTCTTCCTGCAACGCAGTGCTGGTGGCGGTGTGCAGCAATTCATCCAGATAACTGGCAATGGCCGCTTCCGGCGCTGCCAGTTGCGTCATTTTTCTGTCAGCCATGCTGACGCTCCTTCACCGAACCGGTTCGCTTCAGGAGGTCGTCCAACAAATGATCGTAGGCCCGGACACCGTGCGTTTCCGCATCCAGTTGCGAGGGAATAACCCCGGCCTGGCTGGCATCCCGGAATTTGGTATCAACCGGTACGGCGAAACGCCAGAGGGTATCCTGATAGGTCTTGCGCAACAGATTAAGGCTCTTGACCGAAGCCTGGGTCCGGCGATCATAGAGTGTGGGAACGATCATGTACGGTAATTCGTTCTTCTGGGAGCGCATGATCATTTGCAGGGTGTGCAGCATTCGTTCCAGGCCCTTGATGGCCAGAAACTCGGTCTGTACCGGAATCACCAGGTACTGGGCAGCGGCCAGTGCATTCACCATGAGCACACCCAGTGACGGCGTGTTGTCGAGAATCACGTAGTCAAAATCATCCCACAACTGGGCCAGGGCACGGGAGACAATCAGCCCCATACCCTCAACGCCAATCATCCGACGCTCCAGGGTGGCCAGTGCAGTACTGGCAGGCAGCAGCGACAGCCCGGGGCAACCGGTATCGGTGATCAGTTGCGCCGGCAGGCCTTCAGGAACCTTGCCCTGATGCTGAAACAGGTCAAATACGCTGTGGGCGATGGTATCCGGGTCATAACCAAACCAGCTGGTCAGCGATCCGTGCGGATCCAGATCAACCACCAGCACACGCTTGCCGCGCTGGGCCAGCAGTCCGCCCAGGGCGACCACAGAGGTTGTCTTCCCCACTCCACCTTTTTGATTCGCTACAGCCCAGATACGCACGTTTTGTTCTCCGGTAACGGCTCAGCCTGGCGTCATGCGCCGGCCTCTGTTCAACTTATCGGCAAGGATACGGGTAACTTGAAAGCCGAATCGATGGTTTTGCGGCAACCCCTTGCCGATTCGGACGATGAACAACAGGTAATACAGGAAGTGTGCCAGCTCAGCCATACGCATCTGCCACCGGCAGGTGATCAGCGCACCGCCCCCCGGATGCTTGCATCCCGGGAGATCAGCAGAACCACCCGGCGGTTACGCCGCCGGCCCTCCTCGGTATCGTTGCGGGCCACAGGCTGGTATTGACCATAACCCACCGCTGCCAGGCGCTCTGGCTCGATGCCCTCCATCATCAACATCCGGGCGACAGCCGCTGCACGGGCGGTCGAAAGTTCCCAGTTGGACGGAAAGCGGCTGGTACGAATGGGTTGGTTATCGGTAAAGCCTTCCACCTTGACCGCATTGTCGCGGTTGCGCAGTACACTGGCGATCTTTTCAATGACTTCAAAAGAGTCGTAATGGGGCTCAGCATCACCACTGCCAAAGAGCATGCTGTTCGGCAGATTGAGTTCAATCCACTCGCTGCTGGTTTCCAGACTCACTACCCCCTGATTGATCAGTTCGTCGAATTCCATGGCAAGCTGGTTGGCCATGGTTCGCAAAGCCTCGGTGCGACCCTCTGCATCCAGTTCCGGATTACGGGGCGCCTCGGTAACCGGCGGCGGAATAACATCTTCATGCTGTTGTTGCGGCGCCCGGACCGGCTGGCCGCCCACGGTGACCGGTTGCAATGAGCGCTGGGGGGCGTTAAAGACACCGGTGAAGGTTTCCGACAGCACCTTGTACTTGCCCTCATTCACGGACGATACCGAGTACATCACCACGAAAAAGGCAAACAGAAGCGTGATGAAATCCGCATAGGAAATCAGCCAGCGTTCCTTGTTATGGAGATCATCCTGGGGTGGTCTGCGACGGCGCATAGGAAGCCCTGGCCCGGAATTACTGCAGGAAGCCCCGCAGTCTCAATTCGATGGATTTCGGGTTTTCGCCCTCGGCAATGGCGATAATGCCATCGATCATCATGTCCTCATAACGGGTGCGTTCCTTGATGATGCCCCGCAATTTATTGGCCACCGGGAAGAACAACAGGTTGGCCAGGGCAACGCCGTAGATGGTCGCCACAAAGGCCGTGGCGATGCCGCCACCCAGTGATTGGGGATCTTCCAGATTGGTCATGACCTGAATCAGGCCCATCACCGCGCCAATAATACCAATCGTGGGGGAATACCCACCCATGGCCTCATAGACCCTGGCCGACTCCAGATCGCGCTGCTCCCGGGTTTCCAGGTCCACTTCCATGATACTGCGAATGGACTCGGGCTCGGCACCATCAACCAGCAACTGCAGCCCTTTCCGGGCAAACGGCTCGGGCTCTCTCTCCGCAAGCCCTTCTAGGCCCAGCAGGCCCTGTTTGCGGGCTTTGACGCTCCAGTCGATGACCTTGCCAATGCCATCTTCCAGCGAGATGTAGGGCGGAATAAACACCCAGCGAACCTGACCGAAGGCACGCTTGAGCATCGGCCAGGAGGTTTGCAGGATGGTCGCCGCCAGAGTTCCGCCCACCACGATCAACCCGGCCGGGCCGTTGAACAGCGAACTGACAGCGCCTCCTTCCAGCAGATTGCCACCCAGGATGGCCACGAACGCCAGGATGATTCCGAGCAGGCTCAGAATATCCATCAGCTCACACCTTCAACCAGCCGCGCGCCAATATCCTCCAGCGCCAGAATCTCGTCGCTCAGTCCGGCTTTGGCCACAGCCATCGGCATGCCATAGATGACGGAGGATTTCTCATCCTGGGACCAGATCACGGAACCGGACTGCTTCATCATCCTGCAGCCTTCCTTGCCGTCGGAACCCATACCAGTGAGGATCAGGCCCAGGGTTTTGCCTGGGAAGCTCCTGGCCAGAGAGCCGAAGGTAACATCCACACAGGGTTTGTAATTCAAGCGGTCATCGCCCGGAAGAATCCGCACTTTTGCCTGCCCGCCGCGACTTTCAATCATCATCTGCTTGCCACCGGGCGCCAGCAGGGCCAGTCCCGGACGAAGCACGTCGCCGTCCTCGGCCTGGCGCACCTCAATGCGACACAACTTGTTGAGCCGCTCGGCAAAGGCCGGAGTGAAGCTGGCGGGCATGTGCTGAACCAACACGATGGGCGCGGGAAACGAAGCCGGTAACGCCGTTAGCACCTTTTGCAGCGCAACGGGGCCACCGGTGGAAGTGCCGATGGCTACCACACTGTAGTGCCTGGCGGCCGTTTTTCTGGCGGGTTTACGAACCGGCTCGGAGGTCGCAGGGTCTTTACGGGGTTCCGTCGTTACCGGGCGGTGCAGGCGCGAACCGGCGCGCTCGACAGGTTCACGGCGAGGTTCCGCAGCCGGTGCCGCCGGCCTCGGGGCCACAGGCGCCGATCGGGCACCCGGGCGGCTACCGGCCACATCCAGAATACGCTGGATAAGGATTTTCTGAAGTTGACTGGTGTCCCTGGCAATTTCCTCGAAGTTCTTGGGCAGGAAATCCACTGCCCCGGCTTCCAGGGCATCCAGGGTAACGCGGGCACCTTCATAGGTCAGGGACGAGAACATCAAAACCGGGGTGGGATGTTTGCGCATGATCTCGCGCACGGCAGAGATGCCGTCCATCACCGGCATCTCGTAATCCATGGTGATCACATCGGGGCGCAGTTTTTCTGCCAGCTCGACACCTTCCCGCCCGTTGGTGGCGGCGCCTACCACTTTAATCTGGCCCGAGGCCGTCAGGATTTCCGTCAGCCGTTTGCGAAAAAAGCCCGAATCATCCACGACCAGGACAGAAACTGTCATCCATTTCTCCTACACAATCCCGGAAATTCCTGCTCAGCCGTAGTGCTGCAGGAGGCTCGGCACATCAATAATCAGGGCGATACGGCCATCACCGGTGATGGTGGCGCCGGCCATTCCTGGCGTCCCCTGCAGGGCCCGGCCCAGAGGTTTGATCACCACCTCTTCCTGGCCAATCAGCTGATCAACGACAAAGCCGACCTGTTTGGTCCCCATGGCCACAATCACCACGTGCGCAATCTCCGGCTCGGCCTGACCTGCCGCACCGTGCACCAGCCAGCGCTTGATGTGGAACAGTGGGAACACTTTGTCCCGCACGACAATACACTCTTTGCCGTCGACAATGTTGGTCTTGGTCAGATCCAGGTGGAAAATCTCCACCACATTCACCAGCGGCAGCGCGAAAGACTGGTCACCAAGCATGATCATCAACGTTGGCATAATGGCCAGAGTCAGCGGCACCTTGATGATAATGCTGGTGCCCTTGCCCTGTTCGGACATGATATTGATCTGCCCATTGAGCTGGCCGATCTTGGTTTTCACCACGTCCATGCCGACACCCCGACCAGAGACATCGGAAATCTGGTCCTTGGTGGAGAAACCGGCCGCAAAAATCAGATTGAAGCATTCGTTATCGGTAAGGCGGTCTGCCGCATCCTGATCGTACAGGCCCTTCTCGACCGCCTTGCGGCGCAAGACATCAGGATTCATACCGGCGCCGTCGTCGACAATGGACAGCAGAATATGGTCGCCTTCCTGCTCCGCCGACAGAGTCACGGTTCCAGCGCGAGGTTTGCCGGCCTTTTCCCGTACGTCCGGTGCCTCGACACCATGATCCACGGAATTTCTCACCAGGTGCACCAGGGGATCGGCCAGAGCTTCAACCAGGTTTTTATCCAGGTCGGTTTCCTCACCGTGCATGACCAGATTCACTTCTTTCTTCAGACTGCGGGCCAGGTCGCGCACCACTCTGGGGAAACGGCCGAAAACTTTCTTGATCGGCTGCATCCGTGTTTGCATGACGGCAGCCTGCAGATCCGTGGTCACCACATCGAGATTGGCCACTGCCTTGTGCATGTGTTCGTCTTCGCTTTCGGAACCCAGACGCTGCAGGCGGTTACGCACCAGCACCAGTTCGCCCACCATGTTCATGATGTCGTCCAGGCGCTTGGTATCAACCCGAACCGTGGTTTCGCCCGCTGGTGCGGCCTCACGGGCAGGTGCAGGCGCAGGGGCCGGCTTGGAAGCGGCCTTGCTCTCGGCTTTGGCTTCCGCTTTCTTTGGTTCCGGGGCTGGTTCGGCCTTGCTTGATGGAGCCGGCGCAGGCTTGGGCTCACCTGCGGCAGCCCCCGCGCTTGGGCCTGCACCCTTGCCATGCAGTTCGTCCAGCAGGTTCTCGAATTCGTCGTCGGAAATCAGATCGGCGTCACCGGATGATTTCTCCGAGCCACCGCTGGTGTCGATATCTGCCTTGGGCGCTTCATCTTCCGCAGGCGCGCCGGCAAACTGGCCCTTGCCGTGGAGTTGATCCAGCAGGGCCTCAAATTCATCGTCGGTAATCTCATCACTGTCTGAGCCGCCGGCGGATTCTGCCGGGGTGCTCACCTGCTCGTTGCCGACCGGTTTCTGGCCATCGGATTTTTCATCCGCCAACGCGTCCAGCAGCTGCTCGAACTCTTCGTCAGTGATATCGCCCTGATCCCCTTGCTGTCCGACATCCGCAGACGACGGCTCCTGTGCCGGGGTTGGTGCTTCCACCGCCGGTGCATCCTCGGACTCGGGTTTGGCGAGTGCATCCAGAGCTTCAATCAGTTCGTCCGGCGCGGGCGTCGGTTCTTCCCGGTTGCGGACTTCTTCGAACATGGCATTAACGTTGTCCAGCGCCTCCAGCACCACGTCCATCAGGTCCGGTGTTACCTTGCGCTTGTGATTCCGGAGAATATCAAACACGTTCTCCGCAGAGTGGCAGCAATTAACCAGTGCCTCCAGCTGAAGGAAGCCTGCGCCCCCTTTCACGGTATGGAAGCCACGGAAAATGGCGTTCAGCAGATCGCTGTCATCGGGATGCTGCTCCAGATCCACCAGCTGCTCCGACAACTTTTCGAGTATCTCGCCGGCTTCTACCAGGAAGTCCTGCAGGATCTCTTCATCAGCATCTAACGCCATGCGTCACCCTCTTTATTATCAGAATCCGAGACTGGACAGCAGATCGTCCACATCGTCCTGTCCCGAAACTACATCTTCCCGCTCATCGGCCTTGATCTGGGGCCCTACCCCTTTTTCGGCCGATTCTTCTTTTTCTTCAATCTGATGCACTGTGCCGGTCAGTTGATCAACGTGGCTGGCCATCACCACCAGACCAAGAAGGTTGTCTTCCACCTCTTTCACCAACGCGGTGACCTTCTGGATAACCTGACCGGTAAGATCCTGAAAATCCTGAGCCAGAAGGATTTCCGACAGGTTCTGGTACAGACTGTCGGAGTCTGTCGTCAGGCCAGCGAAGAACTTGTCGATGCGACCGTAAAGCTCCCGAAACTCCGCAGGCTCCATTTCACGACGGCGCAGACGCTGCCACTCATCCCGCAGGGAAACCGCTTCATCCCGCATGGCGTGAGCCACCGGCATGCTTTCCTCAACCAGATCCATGGTGCGGTTCGCCGCCTGGCTGGTCATCTGAACCACATAGGCCAGACGGTCAGAAGCGTCGCTCATCTTCGACAGCACTTCTTTCTGCTCGGCATTACGCGGGTCTATCTGGAAGTTCCGGATTGCCTCATGGAGGCTGCGGGTCAGTCGCCCCACTTCCCGATACAGACTCTGATCGCGAACCTCGCTCAGTTCATTGATCAGGGTCATCGCCTTGGCATAATTCCCGGCGTTTACATTCTCGGCCAGGTCGGAGGCCTGCTTTTGAAGCTTCTCCGCCACCTCCGGATCAAGGCCCTGATGGTTCTGTTTGGTATCACTCATGGCGAGCCATCCGACCTCTGGTTACTGGATTCGTTCGAAGATTTTCTCGATCTTTTCCTTCAGCACGGCTGCCGTGAAAGGCTTGACCACATACCCGTTCACCCCGGCCTGAGCCGCAGCCACGATCTGGTCCCGCTTAGCCTCTGCCGTTACCATCAGAACCGGCAGGTTCTTCAGGTTTTCATCAGCACGGACAGCCTTCAGAAGGTCAAAGCCCGACATGCCGGGCATGTTCCAGTCAGTCACCAGGAAGTCATACTTGCCGCTTCGGAGCATGGGCAACGCGGTGTTGCCATCGTCTGCTTCATCCGTATTGGTGAAGCCGAGATCTCGCAGCAGGTTTTTGATGATGCGTCGCATTGTGGAGAAGTCATCCACAATGAGAATTTTCATGTTCTTGTCCAATGGGACCTCCAGTCAGTAACACCCGGAATTCATTCAGCCTTTTGGAAGTCTAGCAGGCTGCTACCTTAAGCGCTTATTGTGTGGTGTTTGCGCACGTTGTAAAGCATCGTTTACCAAAAGCTACACAGCTTGCTGAGAGAGAAACACAGCACCTGGCCGATCAGTCGTTGTCACCATCCCGCCACTCGGCCAGCCGGCTGCGAAGTCGCAACGCCGCCTGGCTGTGAATCTGGCTTACCCGACTCTCACTGACCCCAAGTACCGCGCCGATTTCCTTGAGGTTGAGCTCTTCCTGGTAGTACAGGCTCAACACCAGCTTTTCGCGCTCAGGCAATTGCTCGATGGCGTCCGCCAGACTGCGCTGGAAAGCGCCGGAAGCAATACCGTCCAGTGGATTCTCACTGGCCTCTGGTTCTTCTATCGGCAGCTCGCCGGATTCATTGAGCTCATCAAGGCTAAAAAGTCGACCGCTGTTAGCGTCGGCCAGTGAGGCGTGATATTCGTCCAGACCAATGCCGAGCTCTTCGGCCACTTCAGCATCCTGGGCCTCGCGCCCGGTACGATCTTCCACTTGTTTGATGGCACTGGCGATTCGCCGGGCATTACGATGCACTGAGCGGGGCACCCAGTCGCCTTTGCGGATTTCGTCCACCATGGCGCCACGGATGCGAATGCCGGCATAGGTTTCAAAGGTGGCGCCCTTGCCTGAAGAGTAGCGCTGCGCAGCCTCCAGCAGGCCAATCATACCGGCCTGCATAAGGTCTTCGAGCTGCACCGATGCGGGCAGTCGGGCCATGAGATGAAGGGCGATTTTCTTGACCAGCGGCGCATGCTCTTCAATCAGGGCTGAAGGGCTCCTGGCGCCGGCCTGATGGTAAATTCCCAGATTTTTCGCCAATGTCATGTATCCGGTTTTCTTGTAGGACTGGATTCAGATCAGACTTCGACGAGCCGCTCCACGAAGAACTCGAGATGCCCCCTGGGAGAGGACGGCAAAGGCCAACTGTCCACTTTTTCGGCCAGAGCCCGGATAGCCAGCGAGGCTTTCGCCCTCGGATAGGCATCCAATACCGCTTTCTGTCTTTGGACGGCTTTCTTGACGGCCTCGTCGTAAGGCACGATACCTACATATTGTAGTGCCACATCCAGAAAACGCTCGGTGACCCGGGTCAGTTTTTCAAACAGATGGCGGCCTTCCTGCTCATTGCGGACCTGGTTTGCCAGGATACGGAAGCGGTTGGTGCCATAATCCCGGTTCATCAGTTTGATCAGCGCGTAGGCATCGGTAATGGAAGTAGGTTCGTCGCAGACCACCAGCAGAAGTTCCTGCGAGGCCCTGAGGAAGCTGACCACCGATTCAGAAATACCTGCGGCGGTATCCACAATCAGGACGTCAATCTGGTCGCCCAGCTCACTGAAAGCGTTGATCAGGCCGGCATGTTCCATGGCGCTGAGTTGGGTCATACGCTGGGTGCCGGAGGAAGCCGGTACAATCTTGATACCGCCAGGGCCATTCACCAGCACGTCTTTCAGATCACAATCGCCGCTGAGTACGTCTTGAAGATTTCGATTGGCGGTAATGCCGAGCAACACATCGATGTTGGCGAGCCCGAGATCCGCGTCCAGCAAGACAACCCGGCGCCCCTTCTGGGCCAGGGCGATACCGAGATTGACCGAAACATTGCTCTTGCCGACACCGCCCTTGCCGCCGGAAACCGCAATCACCTGAACCGGATGTGGTCTGCTCATACTGTTATCAGTCTCTTACTACGTTCTTGTACGGGCACGCGTGCCGGTGTTTTATTCTGGTCGCCAACGAGGCTCAGGCACCTTCGGCGACTGTCTGTGCGCTCTGCACGGCCTTAAGCCGTTCTACGCCCAGGCGCACTAACGGAATGGCCTCCGCCCTCTGGAGATCTTCCGGTATCTTCTGGCCATCGGTGTACCAGGCCACCGGTAAGCTGGTCTCCATAACGAACCCGAGCGCTTCGCCCAGGGTCAGGGCCTCATCAATCTTGGTCATGATGCAGCCTGCAAGGCTTGCCATCTTATAGCAATGCCACACGGATTTCATGATACGTGGCTGACTGGTGGCGGAGACCACCAGATGTGTACGGATATTGTGATCGCTGCGAGCCAACTCCGCCAGTTGTTCCTGGTAACCGCGGTCGGCACTGGTCAGGCCGGCAGTGTCAATCAGCACCAGGTGTCGATCCGATAACTCATCAAGAATGTCATCCAGGGAATGGCTCTCATCCACCACACGCACGGGCACATTCAGGATGCGGCCGAACACGAAGAGCTGTTCATGAGCGGCCACACGATAGCGGTCGGTGGTCACCAGTGCCAACGAATCCGGACCATGCTCAAGGACGTAGCGGGCCGCCAGCTTGCCAATGGTGGTGGTTTTGCCAGACCCGGTTGGCCCGACCAGGGCATAGATACCGCCGGCATCAAGCCAGTCTTCGCGACCGGTACGAACGCCGGTCGCCAGCATTTTCAGTGACTGCTTCCAGCCGTCCTCCAGACGCCCGGCCCGGTGCCGACGGGACAGAGAGCCGGCCAGCTCCGCGCCCAAACCGAACTCCTGCAGGCGCTCGGCCAATCGTTGCTGAACTGCGCTGTTGCCGGTCGGCGTGGCAGTTGCAGCCTTACCACTGACCAGATCACGCAGAGAGCTGATTTCGGCACGCATACTGGCCAGTTCATCGGCATAGCCACCGGCGCCGGATTCGCTACCCGCAAACGGCTTTGCCAGCGCTTCATCACTGGGACGTGACGCCGGAAAATCGGCAGTCTCGAAAGACAAGGACGACGCCACGCCACCTGAGGCGCCACTTCCTGCGCGCTTTTCCCGAACCTCACGAATGCGACTGCGGGACCGGTTCAGCTCCTCTTCCAGCCGACGATGCTGCTCGGCCTGCATCTCTGCCAGCCGGGAGCCGTTGGTGGCTTCAACCGCCCTATCGCCAAGACGCTGACGCGCCATGTTTTCGTCGTAGTCGAGTGCCGTCACGATCTCAACACCACCATCAACCCGGCGGTTAGACAGAATAACGGCATCCGGCCCCATTTCGTGGCTTACCTGCTTCAGGGCCTCAGCCATGGACTGCGCAAAAAACCGTTTTACTTTCATGCTGTTTCATCCTCCCACCGGCAAGCACTCTGGCTCCCCGCGATGCTCCGTCGGTTTATTGACCCACAGAAGCGACTATCGTGATCTGTTTGTTATCCGGGATTTCCTGGTAAGAGAGCACATGCAAACGCTCTACCCCGTAGCTGGCAAACTTCGCCAGTACTGGCCGCAAGGGCCCCGAAACCAGCAGGATGGCGGGCTTGCCGAGCATTTCCTGGCGCTGCACGCTGTCCTGAAGGGATCGTTGCAGCTTTTCCACCATGTTGGGCTCAAGCACCAGACCAATGTCATCCTGACCGCCGGATTGTTGACTCTGCTGAACAGACTTCAGCAATAACTGTTCCAGGTCTGGATCCAACGTGATAACAGGGATTTCGGCGTCGTTGCCACAAATACTCTGAACAATCATCCGGCGCAGCGCCTGGCGGGCTACCGTGGTCAGTACTTTCGGGTCCTGACTCTTTGGATGCACGTTCACGATGGCCTCGGCAATGGAGCGCATATCCCGCACCGGCACTTCTTCTTTCAACAGGTTCTGCAAAACTTTCAACAGGATGCTGATGGAAATCGTGGTCGGCACCAGTTCCTCCGCCAGCTTGGGCGAAATCTTCTCCAACTGGTCCAGCCACTTCTGGGCTTCTTCGTGGCCAATCAGTTCATGAGCGTGTTTCTGCAGGATCTGATTCAGATGTGTCGCCACCACGGTACTCGCATCCACCACGGTGTAACCCAGGGTCTGGGCCTGATCCTTCCTGTCGGACTCAATCCAGATGGCGTCCAGGCCGAAGGCGGGGTCCTTGCCGGCAATGCCTTCAACTTTGCCAAACACCTGCCCCGGATCAATGGCCAGCTCCCGCTCCGGATGGATCTCGGCCTCGGCAATGGTCACGCCCATCAGGGTAATCCGGTAGACGTTCGGCATAAGATCCAGGTTGTCGCGAATGTGCACCGAGGGCATGAGGAAGCCCAGATCCTGCGAAAGCTTCTTACGAACCCCCTTGATCCGACTGAGCAATTGTCCACCCTGGGATTTGTCTACCAACGGAATCAGGCGGTAGCCTACCTCCAGCCCGACAATGTCCACCGTGGCCACGTCATCCCATCCGAGCTCGCGGGTTTCTCCCGGCGCCGGCAGTGCCTGCCCCTCGCCACCCGGACGATCCGGAGAGATTTCCGCACCCTGCCGGGCCGCACCACCAGCCATGCCGCCACGGCCAACAAAACCACCTTCATCCTCAACCGTTTGCTGCTGTTTCTTCCAGATAAACCAGGCTGCGCCAGCGGCCAGCAAACCAAGGCCGAGAAACGCGATGTGGGGCATCCCCGGAATCAGGCCAAGCAGAATCAGGATACCGGCCGCAATGCCCAACGCTTTGGGAGCGCTGAACATCTGCTGAATGATCTGGCCACCCATGTCCTGGCTGGAGGTGACCCGGGTAACCATGATGGCGGCAGACGTGGAGAGCAACAGCGAGGGAATCTGGGCAACCAGACCATCACCGATGGTCAGTAACGCATAGCGCTCCATTGCCAGACCAAAATCCAACCCGTGCTGCATCATGCCGATAGCCACACCACCAACGATGTTGATCGCCAGGATCAGCAAGCCTGCAACGGCATCGCCTTTCACAAACTTCGAGGCGCCGTCCATAGAACCGTAAAAGTCCGCTTCCTGAGCGATTTCCGAACGGCGTGACTTCGCCTCGTCCTGATTGATCAGCCCGGCGTTCAGATCGGCGTCAATCGCCATCTGCTTGCCCGGCATGGCATCCAGAGTGAAGCGGGCACTGACCTCAGACACCCGGCCGGCACCTTTGGTGACAACCAGGAAGTTGATGATCATAAGGATGGCGAAAACCACCAGACCAACAGCGTAGTTTCCCCCAATCAGGACTTCACCAAAGGACTCGATGACTTTACCGGCAGCATCACCGCCCTCATGGCCGTTCAGCAATACAATCCGGGTGGACGCCACGTTCAGGCCCAGCCGCAACAGGGTGGCCACCAGCAATACCGTGGGAAACGAGGCAAATTCCATCGGCCGCATGGCGTACACACAGACCAGCAGAATGACGATGGACAGAGTGATATTGAAGGTGAAGAACACATCCAGCAGGAACGCAGGCATGGGCAGAATCATCATGCCAAGCAGCCCCATCAGCATCAGGGGGATGCCGAGGTTCCCCCGCGTCAGGGATTTGACGTTGTTAAGGACTAGAGCTCTGTCCATGCCGGGTCTGTCTCCACGTATCTGTGCCTGCGGGCATTTTCCGGGTCGAAAATCTGACACCAGGGGTCGCTTTCCGGGTGGTATCGCAAGAACCGTACCAGCCCTTGCAAAATTTGACGTCTGCGCACCTTTCAACGCCTGACGCAGCGGCCCAGATACGGTATCCTTTCGCCATTTGCATTATCCCGATTCAAGCCAGAAACCCGAACACACAGGTGACCCCATGCCGATCCATGAAGTGAAGCACCCTCTGATCCGCCACAAGCTCGGCCTCATGCGCCGCGCCGACATCAGTACCAAAAACTTCCGAGAGCTGGCACAGGAAGTTGGCGCGTTGCTGACTTACGAGGCCACCAAAGACTTCAATCTTCAGGAAAAAACCATTGAGGGCTGGGCCGGCCCGGTCTCCGTGGAGCAGATCCACGGCAAGAAGGTAACCATCGTGCCCATCCTACGTGCCGGTCTGGGCATGCTGGACGGTGTCCTGAGCCTGATTCCGGTGGCCCGGGTGAGCGTGGTTGGCCAGATCCGCAACGAAGACACCCTCGAAGCGGAAACCTACCTGGAAAAACTGGTAGGCGAGCTGGATCAGCGCATGGCCCTGATCATCGATCCGATGCTGGCTACCGGCGGCTCCATGATTTCCACCATCGATTTGCTCAAGAAGGCCGGCAGCACCGAAATCCGGGCCCTGGTTCTGGTGGCTGCGCCGGAGGGCGTGGAAAAGGTTCTGGAAAAACACCCGGACGTGTCCATCTACACCGCGTCGGTGGATGAGCGCCTGAACGAGAAAGGCTACATTCTGCCGGGCCTGGGTGATGCCGGCGACAAGATCTTCGGCACCAAGCAGAAGGACGTCTGAGCATGCAGGACCATAACAACGATCCGGTCTGGAAACAGGCTATTGCCGGTTCCCAGATGCTGCTGGTGGCTTTTGGCGCCCTGGTACTGATGCCACTGATTACCGGCCTGGACCCGAACGTCGCGCTGTTCACTGCCGGCCTGGGCACTCTGATTTTTCACATTGTCACCGGTGGCCAGATCCCGATCTTCCTGGCTTCATCGTTCGCGTTCATCGCGCCCGTGCTGGCCTCTAAAGGCCGCTTTGGCCTGGAAGAAACCCTCGGTGGCCTGATGGCCGCAGGCATTCTGTATATCATTCTGTCCGGGGCGATTCGCCTGCGTGGTACCGGCTTCATTACCCGGCTGCTGCCTCCGGTGGTGATTGCACCGGTCATCATGACCATAGGCCTGGGGTTGGCTCCGGTAGCAGTGTTTATGGCTACAGGCAAAACCGGTGACGGCCAGACTCAGCTGGTGCCCTACAACACTGCCATATGGATTGCCATGATCTCTTTGGCCGTGACCATCATCATGTCGGTCTGGGCCAAGGGCATTTTCCGGCTGATCCCGATCATGTTCGGTGTCCTCGTGGGTTACCTTCTCTCTGCCATCATGGGCATTGTTGACACAACGCCGATCCAGCAGGCTGAGTGGCTGGCAATGCCAAACTTCGTAGCACCGGCGTTCAGCTGGGGCGCTATCCTGTTCATGATTCCGGTCGCCATCGCACCGGCCATCGAACACATCGGCGACGTTCTGGCCATCGGTAACGTTACCCGCAAGAACTATCTGGAAAAACCGGGCTTGCACCGTACCCTGCTGGGTGATGGTCTGGCCACCAGCGCTGCCTCGCTGCTTGGCGGTCCTCCCAACACCACGTATTCCGAGGTAACCGGTGCGGTGATGCTGACCAAGAACTTCAACCCGAGAGTTATGTGGTGGGCGGCGGTGGTTGCCATTGTTCTGGCGTTTGTCGGCAAGTTCGGCGCCGCGTTGCAGACCATTCCGGTACCGGTTATGGGCGGCATCCTCTGCCTGCTGTTCGGTTCAATCGCCGTTGTCGGCCTGAATACCCTGATCCGACATCAGGTGGATCTGTCCCAGTCCCGTAATCTGGTGATCGTAGGCGTGACCCTGGTCTTTGGTATCGGCAACATGGCGCTGGGCCAACTGGAAGGCATCGCCCTGTGCGCAGTGGTTGCCATCATCCTTAACCTGATCCTGCCGGGCGAACGGGAAGCCTGGGGCAAGCGGATTCACGAGCACGAATCCAGCTGACCCCGCGGAAAGCAATACCCTGCCTCTATTCCGATCCCCGGAATAGAGGGCTTCAGATATCACGCCGCATATCGGGCGGAATCGGGAAGTCCGGCATGCCGGGCTTCGGCCCCCGGCCCTTGCGGAACTGACGCAACTGGAAGACGTAGGCCAGCACCTGAGCAATGGCCATGTACAGGCCGTCCGGAATCTCTTCACCAATATCGGTATTGTGATACACCGCCCGTGTCAGCGGCGGTGTTCGCAGCACCTCGACCTTGTTCTCCCTGGCAATTTCCATAATCTTGAAGGCCACCTCGTCTGCCCCCTTGGCTACCACCACTGGCGCGCCCATGGTTTTCTGATCGTACTTCAATGCCACGGCATAGTGTGTCGGGTTGGTAATCACCACATCGGCCTTGGGAACATCCTGCATCATCCGGCGCTGGGCCATCTCCCGCTGGAGCTGGCGAATCTTGCCTTTGACCTCCGGCTTGCCCTCGGTGTCCTTGTATTCGTCCTTGACCTCCTGCTTGGTCATACGGAGCTTTTTCTGGTGATCGTAGATCTGGAAAGGCACATCGATGGCGGCAATGGCAATGGTGGCGCAGGACAGGAAGAAGAAACTCCAGCCCAGGGTCCACAGCACGTGCTCCATGGCAGGTACGGTCGGCTCTTCGGCAATCGCAAGCAAGTCTTCGGTGCGAAGGTTCAGAATCAGGATGGCGACCGCCATCACCAGGCCCACTTTGGCAATGGCCTTGACCAGCTCGATCAGAGAGCGCATGGAGAACATTCGTCCCAGGCCCTTGATCGGATCCATCCGGTTGAATTTCGGTGCGATGGCCTTGGCACTGAACAGCAGACCGCCAATGCCAATGGAGCCGGCAATGGCGGCAATCAGCAACATCACCAGTATCGGTGACAGCGCCCAGGCGGCCTCTTTGGCCGCCAGTATCAGTTGAACACTCATATGCCGGGTATCAAAAATTGCTGAGCGCTCGATTACGAAGGAGTCGCGCATGATGGACTCAATAGAAGCGCCAAGCGACGTACCAAAAATCAGAAGCCCGCCAGCACCGGCCAGCAATACCGCCATGGTGGCGAGTTCCTTGGAACGAGCCGTCTGGCCTTCCTCCTTGGCCTTCTCCAGGCGTCGGGGGGTAGGCTCTTCGGTTTTTTCCTGACTGTTGTCGTTCTCTTCGGCCATGGTCAGGGTTGCCCTTGCAGAGCGCGCATGAAATCAAACGTTTCCCGCGTGTACTGATCGAAGTGTGGCAGGAAATTGGCGTGTAAGACCCAGATAGCAAACAACCCAAAAATCAGGCCAATCGGAAAGCCGAGGGCGAAGATGTTCATCTGAGGCGCCGCACGGGTCATTACACCGAAAGAGATGTTCACAATCAGAACCGCAGTCACGGCCGGCAATGCCAGCAACATGGCAGAGGCAAACATCCATGAAATGCGATGGGCCAGCGCCCACACACCATCCTGCCCCAGCCCCTCCAGGCCAATAGGCAAGGTGTAGAAACTCTCGATGAACACCTCGAAGGCCACCAGATGGCCATTCATCACCAGAAACAGCAGGGTAATGGTGATGGTGTAGATCTGTGCCAGTACCGGCACGTTAACCCCGTTCGCGGGGTCTACCATGGAAGCAAAGCCCAGGCCCATCTGCATCGCAATCATCTGGCCGGCGATCACAAACAGCTGCCAGAGTGCGGTCAGGGCGAAGCCCAGGCCGACGCCAATCAGGATCTGCTGCAGCGTAATGACGACCGCATCGGCACTGAGGGCTTCCACCTGGGGTACGGCAGGAATCATGGGCGCAATCAGAATGGTCATCAAAAGGGCCAGTCCCAGCCGAACACGGGCGGGTACCAGCTGGGTACCGAAGATGGGGATGACCATGAGAAAGCTGGCCAGCCGGAATAAGGGCCAGATATGCTGCCCCACCCACTGGCCAATCAGATCCGCACTGAACTCCGCCGGCAGCATGGGCTCAGCCGATCAGATAGGGAATGCGGGAGATCAGCCCGTTGGCGTGGTCCAGCAGGGTGGTCAGCATCCAGGGCCCGGCGGCAATGATCACGATCAGTGTGATCAGAAGGCGAGGCAGGAAACTGAGGGTCTGCTCGTTGATCTGGGTCGCCGCCTGGAAGGTACTGACCACAAGACCAATCACCAGGCCCGGCCCGATGATGACGGCAGACAGCAATACAATCAGCCAGAGCGCCTCTCGCAGTATGTCGATAACCGTTTCCGGAGTCATGATACCTCCTAGATCCCGTAACTGGCGGCCAGGGTTCCCATGATCAGGGCCCAGCCATCCACCAGCACAAACAGCATGATTTTAAACGGCAGCGAAATGATAATGGGTGACAGCATCATCATACCCATGGCCATCAGAACACTGGCCACCACCATGTCGATGATCAGGAATGGTATAAACAGAATAAACCCGATCTGGAACGCCGTCTTCAGTTCACTGGTGACAAACGCCGGCATCAGAATCCAGAAAGACACGTCCTGCGGTGTTTCATACTGAACATCGGCAATCCTCATGAACAGCGCCAGGTCGTCTTCTCGAGTCTGCTCCAGCATAAACTTGCGAAACGGCTGGCTGGCCAGCTCCACCGCCTCCAGTGAAGTCACCTCTTCCTGCAGGTAAGGTTGCAGGCCCACCCGGTTCGCCTCTTCCAGCACCGGCTTCATGATAAAAATGCTCAGAAACAGCGCCAGCCCCAGCAAAATCTGGTTGGAGGGTGTGGCCTGTAGCCCCAGAGCCTGACGAAGAATCGCAAAGACCACGATGATCCGGGTAAACGAGGTCATCATCATCAGCATGGCCGGCAGGAAAGTCAGCGCGGTCATCAGCGCCAGGATCTGCAGGGTTACCGAGTACTCCTCGGTGCCGTTCTCGCCGGGCTCAACCGTAAATGCCGGAATGCCGGGCAGATCAGCCTGGGCCAGGGCGGGAAGACAAAGGCCGGCAATCAGGGTAAGCCAGGGAAAACCGCGTTTGAGAATGGCCACCACCATGACGTTAGTCTTTCCTTTCCGGCGCTGACCAGGATTTGCCAATCATGGACTGCAGCTTGCGGGCGAAATCACTGGAATCGGCATTGCCGGCATCCACCACCGGCTGATCAAATACATGCAGGGTCCTGATCGTGCTGGGAGTAATACCAAGCAGAATCTGCTGCTGCCCCACTTCCACCAGCGCAATACGTTCCCTGGCACCGATGGCCAGCACAGACACCACCTTGATGGCGTTGTTGTTCATACCGGTCATGCCGCCCATCCGACGGATCAGCCACGCACAACCATAAATGATGGCCACCACCGCCAGCAGGCCCGCTCCCAGGCTCAGTATCGTCGCCACAGTATCCGGGGCACGCCCACCAGAGGCGGCGATTTCGCCCGCCTTTGCCGTTTCCTCGGCCAACAGCGGCAGCGGAGCCCACAACAGCAACCAGCCCGTCAGTCTTGCCATATTATTTCTGCAGCCGTTTGATTCGCTCACCCGGACTGATCACGTCCGTCAACCGGATACCAAACTTCTCATTGACCATGACCACCTCACCGTGGGCGATCAGGGTGCCATTAACCAGCACGTCCAGAGGCTCGCCCGCCAGCCGGTCCAGTTCAATCACCGAGCCCTGGTTCAGCTGGAGCAGGTTTCGTATCGGAATCTGGGTGTTCCCCACTTCCATGGAAATGGTAACCGGAATATCCAGGATTACGTCAATGTCAGGAGACTCACCACCACCAGCGCCCTGGTCCGCGCCAAACTCCTCCATGGGAACGGTGCGCACGTCCTGGCGTTCGGCTTCAGGTTGGTCGTCGCCACCTTCAGCCTCAGCCATAGCCGCTGCCCACTCGTCTTCCCGGGAGCCCTCTGCATCGCCAGACTCGTCCATTGCCGCTTCCCACTCGGCCGCCAGCTTTTCGTCTTCGCTGAGTTCCTGCTCGTCTTTCTTGTCGTCGTCAGCCATTGCGTCCCACCTTCAGTTGTTTCTTTACCTTGGGCAACTTGGCCCGGTCGTGAATCCTCAGCGCCAGCTTACCGTCGCGGGTGCCCAGCGTTGCCTTGTAGATTGGAATACCATTGGCGGTCACCGTCAGGTGCTCGGGAATCTCTACCGGAATCACATCGCCAGCTTTCATCCGGGCAATGTCACGCAACGATATGCGGCGCCGGCAGACGGTGGTATTGATGGGCACATTGACCTCTTTGATGTCCTCCTGCAAGGCGTTTACCCAGCGTTCGTCGACATCATCAATATCACTCTGCACACCCGCATCCAGCACATCGCGGATTGGCTCGATCATGGAATACGGCAGTGCGAAATGAAGTTCGCCGCCCCCCCCATCGAGTTCAATATGGAAGGTGCTGACCACGACCACTTCGCTCGGGCTGACGATGTTGGCCATGGCCGGGTTGACTTCCGAGCTGAGGTATTCGAATTCCACCTGCAAGACCGCATGCCAGGCTTCTTTCATGTCGTGGAAGACCTGATTCAGTACCATTTGCACAATTCGGGTTTCGGTCGGTGTGAATTCCCGACCCTCGATCTTGGCATGGCGGCCCTCACCACCGAAGAAGTTGTCCACCAGTTTGAACACCAGCTTGGCGTCCAGCACGAACAGGGATGTACCGCGTAACGGGCGAACCTTGCACAGGTTAAGGCTGGTGGGCACGTACAGGGTATGGATGTACTCACCGAACTTCATGATCTGGACGCCGCCGGTGGAGACATCGGCATTGCGGCGCAGCAGGTTGAACAGACTGATACGGGTATAGCGGGCAAAACGCTCGTTGATCATCTCGAGCGTTGGCATGCGGCCACGGACGATCCGATCCTGGCTGGCGAGGTCGTAGTTCTTTACGCCGGTATCATCGGTCTCTTCATAGGTATCGATGTCACCATCATCCACCCCGTGGAGGAGGGCATCGATCTCGTCCTGTGACAGTAAATCCTGCATACCTGTTCCTGCCCCTAACTGTTGGTTATCCGCCCGGTATGATTACTGAACCACAAAATTCCGGAACAATACCCGGTCGATTGCCGGCTCCCCTTCCTGCTCCAGCACCTGATTCACAGTCTGCAGCATGCTGTCGGCCAGCGTCTGACGACCTTCCGGCGTTTGCAACTGCATGAAGTCGCTGCTGCCCAGTACCATCACCAGTTGGCTGCGGATAAGCGGCATATGAACATCAGCAGCGGCCAGTGCCGCAGGATCTTTGGCTTCGAATGACACATAGACCTGGGCATAGCGCTGGCGACCCTGCGCCTGAACGGTAGTCACCAGGGCTTTCTCAATTTCGGTATAACTGCTGGCGACAAACGCGGGCTCTGCCGAAGTCGTGGTTTCGGCGTCATCTGCGCCGGGCAATCCTCCGCCCAGGAACCAGAGTGTCCCGACCACGGAAAGACCCACCGCCAGGATAATGATGATCACCAGCATGATGATCAGTTTCAGCTTGCCTTTTTTGGCAGGCGCTTCGGTCGCAGTATTTTCGGCCATAACACTCGCTTGTCACTTTTTTGGCGTCCGGGAAGCTCCGAACAACCTTTCTCCGATGTGATGCAAAGGCCGGGCCAGACAGCCCATCCCCTGTTGTCAGAACCGCAGTTTAGCGTTGCCGGAGGGGATGGGCAAAGAAGTCGGAAAACAGCAGGCTGAATTGTTCAGAAATCATCCGGACTCAGGCAAAGACGTCCACTTCACCCCGCCAGCCCAGATCAAGCTGGCCGGTGCTCAACGACTCTGCATCAGCATCGTGGCTGGCCAGTGATGATCCACCAGAAGACCGACCATCGGCCTCACCACTCTCGCCACCGGCCTGCTGACCGCCCTGGTCAGAGACATCAAACTGCCCCAGGGACAACCCCTGTTCACCCAGCATGTCGCGGAGCCGGTGGGAGTGCTGTTCGAGCTGCTCCCTCACCACCGGGTTGGCCGCATGCACGGTGACGCTGGCCTGATCGTTGTGGACTTTCACCTTGACTTCCATTGGCCCCATATCCGGAGGCGTGAGGTGTATTTCGGCAACCGACATATTGCGGGCGGTCAGCCAACTGAGCTTGCCCATGACCTTGTCGCCCCACTCCGCCTGTCCAACCGGCACATCCACCGAGGTGGTGTAGCCCCGGAGCGGAATGTTGGCGTCCGCAGCCAGTTTTCCGGGCTGTGCTGCCTGCTGCGCTGCGGTATCCATTACACTCTGGAATCTGGGATTGGAGAGCAGACTGGTCGGATCAACGGGACGGGCGCTCTCAGCGCTTGTCGCACCGGCAAGCAGGTCGGTTAGCTGCATGCCCGGAGCCAGAGCGGTGCTGCCTCCGCCGGCAGATGTTTGCCCCGGCAGGCCCTTGATCAGTCCGGAAGTGGCCTGAGTTCCTGTGAGCGCCATATTTGATGCCAGGCTCTCAGGTCCGCCCGTACCGGATTGGTTGGCGGCTGCAGGATACAGCGACTGAAGATTGGCGAATGTCAGGGGCATCAGCGGTTCGGCAACGACCAGGGCATCGTCTGCCTCAGTATCGCCGGTATTGCTGGTGTCACTGGCCGAGGAAGGACGGGCCGGTGAATCGGAGTCCGCTACCTGCTTTTGGTCAGTGGGCGTATCATTTTTTTCTGGCCGGGTACTGGAGGCTTCGGTTTTCTCATCGGCCCGGTCGGCTGCCTTGCGTTCCTGCGCGGCATCAGCCTGATCCCGACGTTCGGCGCGCTTGGCATCCATCCGCTTCTGCTCGGCCCTGGACAGCTCGTCAAAACGACTGTCACCGGCCTCCGGGTCCTTCCGGCCTTGCGATTTCGCTGCACCGACCTCTGGCTGACTCGTTTTCGCCGGTGCCTGGGGAAGTATGGTCTGTTGCATGGCAACCTCTTGCCGCTTTAGATCTCAGGTAGCCCCTGTTCGGAGCGTTTTCCTGAGAGCTGCAAAAGCGGTGCCAAACCTTCACACAGGGTGACGTTCAGGCCTCCTGGCCAAAGTTCAGCAAACGTCGAGCCACCTCCGAAAACTCGGCCTCAATCCGTTCAAGCACTGCAGGGGCCTGTTCCAGAGTGGCGTCCTTGCCCAGTTGCTCGGCCTCAAAACACAGGCCTCCGAGCCTGGGAGCACCGATATTGATGCAACTGCCCTTGAAGCTGTGCGCGGTCTTGGCGAAGTGCTCCGGGTCGGCCGTTGCCAGCGCCTCTTTCAGGCCGTCAATGCGTGAACGGGAGTCTGCCAGGTAGGTCTGGATCAGGACATCAAACTCGTCTTCCATCACATCCTGCAGTTCGGCCAGCGCCTCCACGTCAAGATGGGGTTTGTCGTTCATTCGCTATCCTCGTTTGTCGGCACTCAGGCGCCACTGATTATGGCCGCGTCGGGGAACCACCAATCATAGACGATTTCCACGCGATTGCCCCGGCCGTGAACCTTGAGATTTCGCGTCATACGCCGGAGGATTTCCAGCCCCCGGCCCGCGTATCGGCCGGTTGAAGCCGCCTGCTGTTGCATCACTGTGTCAGAATATTCACCAAAATCAAAACCATCACCACTGTCTTCACAGACAACGGTAAGCGTACCTCCGCCCTCCCTGGGCTGATGCTCAAGAGAAAACCGTATGAAATGCCCATCGGTGCTCCCCAGTCTGCGCGTTCGCTCCTGATAATAACGACTGAAACCGCCTGGAGACGTTTTCCACTCTGAGGACAGGGCCAGAACACCGTGCTCAAGAGCATTGTTGTAGAGTTCCGACAACAGGGTGTAGACCTCGCCGCTTCGGCTCCTCAGTCCGGGCACCTCCATACAGATATGCAGTAAAAGCGGCAAGGGGTTGAAGTCTGCCAGGGTCTGTTCCCGAAGCTCATAGACACAACGCCAGTCCGTCGGGCCGGTCAGCGCGGATTCCGGTGTCTTGTCCGGCATTGCCTCCGGGGCTTGCGCCCGAACCATCTGCAGGCAGCACAGGGTCAGATCGTCGGCCAGTTCAGGCTGCCCGGTATGCTGCTGCATTCTCGCCAGCAGGGCCTCGAACGGCTCCTGCCCTGTTTCCAGCCCGGCGAGCACGTTCAGGACACCGTCCTCGCCCAGACTATCACCCGCACTGTTGGGCGCCTCCGGGAGCCCGTCGGTCATCATTACCAGCCAGTCGCCCGGCGCAGTGTCCAGTACCACCATGGACGCTGAGAACTGATCCGGCTCCTGAACACCCAGCGGCAGATGCCGGGAAGGAATGGCGATACGGTCGCCGCGGGCACGCAACAGCCAGCCATCAGGCAAACCACCGTTCCAGGCGCGCAGGCTGTTGTGTTTAAAATCCGCCTCAATCATCAGGCCGCAGCAAAACATGCCGACTGGCAGTATTCGCCGAAGCTTGCGGTTGATTTCCCGGAGTACATCCGGGGCTCCGAAGCCTTTGGCTGCCATGCCATAGAAGATTTCCGCAACGGGCATGGCGCCAATGGCGGCAGGCAATCCGTGCCCGGTGAAATCACCGAGGAAAACCAGGGTGCCCCCACCGGGGCGCTGGGCCGCAAAAAGTACATCACCGTTGAACACCGACAGGGGCGAAGCATGGTGACGAATGTTGGCTGCGTCCAGGCAACCGGTATGGGCAATGTTATCGAACACCCGCCGCGCCGTGCGCTGCTCTTCCAGCATCTGCTGGTTCTGCCGCCGAATCTGGTCACGCTGGTCCGACAGCGCCTGATGCAGAGCCCGCATACGGTTGAAAGCGTTGATCTTCGCCTCAAGAATCACGCGATTATAGGGTTTGACGAGAAAATCGTCGCCACCAGCCTCAAGGCACCGGGCCAGATCCCCGGCCCCGGACAGTGAGGTGAGAAAAATGAGCGGCACCAGCCGCTCACCCGCAAGAGCCTTGATTTGGCGGGCGGCTTCCATTCCGTCCATTCGGGGCATCAGGGCGTCCAGCAGCACCAGATCCGGCTGGGTTTCCCGGAACAGGTCCACCGCCTCGGTGCCGTCTTCGGCCTCGATCACGGTATGGCCCAGGCGGCTTACCAGCCGAGCCAGGATCAGCCTGTCGCTGGCACTGTCTTCGGCAAGAAGAACTTTCAAGGGAATGGCCTCAGCGAATGCTGAACAACTGCTCGAAATTGGAAATGGAGAGTATGCGCCGGACATCGCTGTTGCAGTTCTCGATCGAGATGCGGGCACCATCACCGCCGGCGTGATCCCTTAACAGAAGCAACATACCCAGAGCCGAGCTGTCGAGGTAGGTAGTATCTGAAAGATCGATAACGTAGTGTCTGACGGAGGGTTCACTGTGCTCGTAGGCGTCCCGAAAGGACTGATGGGTACTGAAATCGAACCGGCCTTCCACGCAGATCGTGAGTGTCTTGCCGTCATCGCTCCGGTGTGTCTCTATAGGCATTCCTGAACCTCCCGGCACATTCCACCAATGACTTTCCCTTGCCGCCGGCCATTGATGGCAAGCTTATCTGCTAAAGGATAGTCAAATTAACGAAAATTGCATCCGGGCTTTCTGACGCAGATCATCGGGGAAACAATTATCGCTGGCGCCGGGCAAAGGCCCGACCGGCAGCCTCGTCCGCCAGTTTCTGGTCTCTGAGATCCTGCTCCCGCTGTTCCTGTTGCCGGCAGGACTCGATGTATTTTTCCATGCCACGACGACGCTCCCAGGCCTGCTGCCACTCCCGGCGCCGAGCCTCAAATACCTGTTCCGCCTGTTGCATCTGCCGCTGTTGCTGGGCAATCACCTGGTCCAGCTGGGCGATAAACGCCTGCCAGGCCTGCAGCCGTGCCACAGCAACCACACCCTGCTGGTTGGCGCGAATCTGGTCGCGGTATTCCTGCTGATAGCGTTCCAGATTTTCCACCTGTTCCCGGTGTGCCTCCACCTGCTTACGGGCCTCACCAAGGCGCTCGAGCGCTTCCTGCTCTTTCCGTTCTTCAAGGGAGAGGACAACTTCAAGCCGTTTTGATCGCAGCATCAGGCATTATCCCGGTTGCCGGCGGGATTCGGCACCGCCGTCTTTCTGCGTTCCGGAGAGCGTCTTTCGGGCACTATGGCCAGCAGCTGCTCGATGGCCTCCGCGAGGGGAGCACTTTCATTCAGCCCCTGCTGCAGAAACTGGCGCATGTTGCCTATGTGCTGGATGGCAAAGTCGGTCTCCGGATCGGACCCCTTAACGTAGGCACCAACACTGATCAAATCGCGAGCCTGCTGATAACGGGAATACACCTGCTTGAATCTCTGGGCCCGGGAGAAGTGCTCCGGGTCTGTCACCTGGGGCATCACCCGGCTGATCGAGGCTTCCACATCGATGGCCGGATAATGACCTTCTTCCGCCAGGCGTCGGGATAATACGATATGACCATCGAGGATGGCCCGGGCTGCATCGGCAATGGGATCCTGCTGATCATCACCCTCCGTCAGAACGGTATAAAACGCAGTGATGGAACCGCCGCCGGGACGGCCATTGCCTGTGCGTTCAACCAGTTGTGGCAGCTTGGCAAAAACCGAGGGCGGATAACCCTTGGTCGCAGGTGGTTCGCCGACGGCCAGGGCAATCTCCCGCTGAGCCTGGGCATAACGGGTGAGAGAATCCATCAACAGCAGGACGCGCTTGCCCTGATCCCGGTAATACTCGGCGATTCGGGTGGTGAGCATGGCAGCGCGAAGGCGCATCAGTGGTGAATCGTCGGCCGGAGCGGCTACAACCACGGAACGGGCCAGGCCTTCATCGCCGAGGATGTCTTCGATGAATTCCTTGACCTCCCGGCCCCGTTCACCAATCAATCCAACCACCGTAATGTCAGCATCCGTGAACCGGGTCATCATTCCCAGCAGCATACTTTTACCGACGCCACTGCCGGCAAACAGGCCGAGACGCTGGCCCTGCCCCACGGTCAGCAACGCGTTAATTGCACGGATTCCCACATCCATGGACTGACGCACCGGAGCCCGGTTCAATGGGTTGATGATGTCTCCGGTCAGCTGCACTCTGGCCTCTGCCTGCAACGGTCCCTTGCCGTCCAGCGGGTCGCCGGCACCATTGACCACTCGCCCCAGCATTTGCGGGCCCACCGGCACCCTGCTGGCCGAGGCCAGAGGAATCACCCGGGCTCCGGGCTTGAGACCTTCGATGGCGGTCAGCGGCATCAGGTAAACCTTATCTTCCTCAAACCCCACCACTTCCGCTTCAACACTGGTGGCGCTATCACCCTGAATCAGACAACGGTCCCCCACCACCATCGGGCAACCCACGCACTCCAGCGTGAGACCCACCATGCGGGTGAGCCGGCCAGACAATTCTGGCGCAGGCTCGTCGCTGATGGCCCCCTGAAGCTGCCGTAACCGTTCAGCCAGGCGTGATGTCATCGTCCTGGCCCTGGTCGTTGAATTCGTCAGACTCGGATTCTGGTGGTGATGTCATGCCCGAATCACTCAGCACATCCCGGTGAAAATCGGTCAGCTCCCCCATACTGGGTGCCAGCTCCTCATGATCCGGACCGGCAGGCTCCGCCAGCTGTTCTTCCAGCATACCCTGAACCACCCGCTGGAAGCGCTTCTCCACGGTGTAATCCACCAGACTATGGCGCGATTCCACTTTACAGCCACCAGGCATGAGAGAGTCATCCTCAATGAGGACCGCCGGTGATTCCAGGCGCTCTGTGACTTCCCGTACCGGCTCGATATCGTCGGGGTGAATATGAATGCGTAGATTGTCGGCGGTAGAGGGCAGTGACGACAGAGCCCGACGCACCACCTGGCGAATCTGGGAGGAATCAATGCTGAGCTCACGGAAGACCACCGCCCGGGCCAATACGGTAGTGAGGTTGACCAGCACCGCTTCCAGCTCGTCTTCATGGCGTTCGATGGGCAACAACAGCTCACCCATCAGATGCTCCAGCCGTTCCATCCGGGAGGCAACTTCCTGACGCGTCTGCTCCGCTGCCTGCTGCTCACCCTCGCTCCGACCCTCCGCCTCGCCTGCGGCGTAGCCATCTTTGTGCCCGTCTGCGCGACCCTGCTCAAAGCCTTCCGCGTAACCAGCCTGCCGGCCCTCCTGAAAACCGTCCTCGCGGGCAGCCTGGCGAATCTCTTCCAGGTCGGCCGCGGTCAGCGGCTTGACTTCCTCTTCCTCGACAACCTGGTTTCCGCGCTCATCAAGCAGGGGCAATTCCCACCGTTCCCAGGCGGTCATCTGTTCTTTCGGTATGCGCTTGCTGTCCTGATCGGAATCTTTCATCACATCATTTCTTCGCCACTACCACCCAGCGAAATCTCGCCGGCTTCAGCCATACGGCGAGCAACGGTGATAATGTCTTTCTGGGCCGCTTCGACTTCGCTGACCTTGACCGGCCCCTTGGCTTCCAGATCATCCTGCAGCAACTCCGCAGCACGCTTGGACATGTTCTTGAAGATCTTCTCCTTGACGGCTTCGTCGGCACCTTTGAGCGCCACCACCAGCACCTCCGAGGAGACCTCTCGAAGCAGCGCCTGAATACCCCGATCATCAATATCCTTGAGGTTATCAAACACGAACATGAGGTCTTCAATGGTGGACGCCAGATCCGGATCCATGTCTTTGATGGAATCCATCAACGAGCCCTCAATCCCCCGATCCATGAAGTTCATGATATCGGCCGCTCGCTTCACGCCACCAATCCGACTGGTCTGGGAGGCCGCGCCACCAGAGAACTGCTTCTCAAGGATGTCGTTCAGTTCCTGCAGGGCCTGTGGCTGAATGCTTTCCAGCGATGCCACCCGCATCATCACATCCAGTCGCACTTTTTCATCAAGTGTGCCAAGAATTTCAGCGGCCTGGTCCGGGTCTAGGTAGGAGATAACAATAGCCTGAATCTGGGGATGCTCGTAACGGATAATATCTCCCACAGCCCGGGGCTCCATCCACTTAAGAGTATCCAGGCCGGTGGTATTGCCGCCAATCAGGATTCGGTCAATCAGGCTCGCGGCCTTGTCATCACCCAGCGCCTGGGTGAGCATCGCCCGGATATAGTCGTCATTACCAACCCCCAAACCGGTCTGGCCGCCGACAGCGTCCACAAACTGGTTAAGCACGTAGGTGACGTCGTCCTTGCTGACGTCTTTCATCTGCGCCATGGCGACGCCAACCCGCTGAACCTCTTTCGGCCCCATGTGCTTGAGCACCTCAGCAGCGTCCGCTTCACCCAGAGACATCAGCAGGATCGCTGCCTGCTCCACTCGCGGAATCTTGCGCTGCGGCTTTTTCGGGGCATCCCCCTGCAACTGGCCGTTTTCTTCAGTCATCGACGTTCACCCACTGGCGCATAACCTGTGCAACCCTGGCGGGATCTTCCGCAATCAGGCCTTTGAGTGCATTCAGCTGCCTATCATAGCTGTCTGTGGCGCCCGGCAAAAGCAAGTCATCCTGAGACGACATGGCATCGCGTAGTGCCTGCCCGCCTTCGATACCAGCAAGGCCACCATACTCCCCCTCTTCTCCGCCTTCACCACGCTCGCGGCGGCCGCCACCGGACAGCGTCTTCAGGGTGGGGCGCAGCAAGCCAAGAACCAGAATCAGAATGACCAGTCCTGCCAATACCTGCTTCATCAAATCCCAGAACCAGGGCTGCTCCCAGAAGCCCGGAGCTTCAAACTCCACCGCTTCCTCCGGGGCAAACGCCGTATTCATGACGGTAACGCTGTCTCCGCGGGACGCGGAATAGCCAACCGCATCACGCACCAGCATGCTCAGCCGTTGCAGTTCGGCCTCTGGCCAGGGTTGATAGCTCACCTCGCCGGTTTCAGGGTCGACCACTTTCATGTCATCCACGGCAAGGGCCACGGTCACCCGCTTAACCGCACCCAGCTCCTGACGGGTGTAGCTGACGGTACGATCCAGTTCATAGTTCCGGGTGGATTCACTCCGGACATTCACCGGCGGAGCTGCAGGAGCGCCATCTTCCCCTGGGGCGGCAGTGGCCTGCTCCGGAACCGTCGCAGCCCCTGGCGGCTGATTGGCCAGCGCACCGGGAATGCCACCCTGGGCTCCCGCCACACGCTGCTCAGACAACTCGCGCTCACTGCGCACCGCCTGTTGCTCCGGATTGTATAACTCCTCGGCACGCTCGACCGCAGAGAAGTCGAGGTCTGCGGTGACTTCCGCGCGGTAACGCCCTTCCCCGACAATCGGGCCAATCAATGAGGCGACACGGCGGGTCAGCCGCTCTTCAACCCTGGACGTGTATTCATACTGGTCTTTCATCCGGTCTGTTTCGGCCTGAACCTCATCGCCCGTCAACAGATTGCCGTTCTGGTCAACCACAGTCACCTGATCCCGGTTCATCATCGGGATGCTGCCGGCCACCAGGTTGACGATGGCCCGAATCTGTTCCGGCTCAGGACGACGGCCCGCAAACACCTCAAGGAACACCGAGGCGGTCGGTTCACGAGCATCCCGGATAAACACCGAACGCTCGGGAATGGCCAGGTGCACCCGGGCATTTCGAACACCGCGCATGGCGGCGATGGTCCGGGCCAGTTCGCCCTCCAGTCCGCGCCGGTAGCTGATGGTTTCCATAAACTGGGATGTCCCCAGACCACGTTCCTGGTCCAGCAACTCATAGCCCATGGTTTTCTGGTCGGTCACGCCCTCTGCGGCGAGTTTCAGGCGCGCGTTGTATACCTGCTCAGACGGCACCAGCAGCGCTCCGGTGCGGGGGTCCATCTTGTAATCGATACCGTTGCTGTCGAGGATGGTGGTCACGTCCTGCGGATTGTAGGCAGACAGATCCCCCACCACCGGCTGGTAATTGGGCTCCTGGGCCCAGAGCACCACAGCCACACCCAGCGCCACGCTGGCGGCCAGCCCCACCATAAGCCCGACCTGGCGGAGCAGATTCAATCGGTTAAACCCGAGCAAAAGATTGCTACGGCTCTCGGGAGTATCACTCTCCTGGGTAGCCGGCAGGTCAGAGGCGGCGGTTTCCGCGGGTACGCTTGCCATGCTGTTGCTCCGTTATCAGATCGGCATATTCATAATGTCTTCGTAGGCCCGCACAACCCGGTTACGCACCTGGGTCAGCGCCTCGAAAGACACGGAAGATTTCTGGGCAGCAATCATTACCCGGGTAATGTCCACGTTCGGATCGCCCATTTCGTAGGCCGTCCTGAGTTCACTGGCCTGACTCTGGACCTCGTGTACATTGTTGACGGCCTTGCCCAGCATATCGCTGAAGCTGGGAACTTCCTGGGTTTCCTGAACCTGTCGTGGGCCATCGATGCGGCCACGTACGGACTGATCCTGTTCAATCCTCTGGTTCTGCATCATCTGGGTACGCAGATTCCGGATCTCAGACAGAACATTGTTTATGTCGGCACGTTGAACCATCACACTCTCCCGGCGGCCCCGTCGGGCCTGTACTTGTTGCTGACTCAAATGAGCTGGAAGCAAGCAACAGGCCAGAAAAAATTAAACCATTTATTTCAACGGGTTAATAAAGCATTTCACAGTGGAAGGCGTCTACGTGACAAAGAATTGACAGGAGTGAAACCAGACCGAAAAAGAAGACCAGGCAGGCGGGTAAAAAAACGGCACCCCGAAGGGTGCCCGAAGGAATATAAGGTCGACAACAAAGGCCCTGACTCAGGCCATGGCCAGCTCCGCATCAAGATCGATACCGGCATCTCGCATCTGGGCCAGTTTGTAACGAAGCGTTCGCGGGCTGATGCCCAACTGCTCCGCTGCCCGGTTGCGCCTGCCACGCTCTTTCTTGAGGGTCTGGATAATAATACGGAACTCCTGTTGGCGCAGATCATCTCCGAGTGAGCCAATCGCCTCATCAGCCGCTGAATCCGCTTCCAGCCCGGCCTCGGGGTCTGGCACGTCAGCCGCAGGAACCTCCATGGACCTGGCGGAAATGGCCGGCTCGGCGGGAGCACCAAAATCAGCGGCACCGGTAATCCCAAGCTCCAGACAAAGATCGCCGGCGTGGATTACATTACCCTGATGCAACACCAGCGCCCGCTGAATGGCATTGTCCAGTTCCCGGACATTACCCGGCCAGGCATGAGCCATCAGTGCCTTACGGGCATCCTCGGCCAGGGTGATGCCGGTCAGCTTCATCTTGCGGCAATGCTTTTTCAACAGTGAACGGGCCAGGGGCAGAATATCCAGCGGCCGCTCCCGCAGGGGCTGCCACCGCATCGGGAACACCGTCAATCGATAATAAAGGTCTTCGCGGAACTTGCCCTCGCGCACGTAGTCCGCCAGATCACGGTTTGTGGTCGCCAGCACACGAACATCCAGCTGAATGGTCTTGCGACCACCGACGCGCTCCACTTCCCGCTCCTGCAACACTCGGAGCAGCTTGGACTGCAAACCAAGATCCATTTCGGAAATCTCGTCCAACAGGATGGTTCCGCCATTGGCCTGCTCGAATTTACCTGGGGAGGCTGCAACGGCACCCGTGAATGCACCTTTCTCGTGACCGAACAGAATGGCTTCCAGCATATTCTCCGGAATAGCTGCACAGTTGATCGCGACAAACGGCTCATCCGCTCGGGGTGACTGCTGATGGATATAGCGGGCCAACACTTCTTTACCGGTACCACTCTCACCGGAAATCATCACTGTGGAATCACTGGCCGCCACTTTCGCGGCCAACTGGAACATGCGTTTGCTGACCGGATCCTCAGCCACCGGCTCATCGCCAGCCTTTTGGCGGCTTCCGCCCACGACCCGACTGACCGCTTCCACCAGAACCTGAGGCTCAAACGGCTTGACCAGATAATCGATGGCACCGGATTGCATGGCAGATACCGCGTGGCTGATCTGGCCGTACGCGGTAATCAGCATCATGGGCAGCCCCGGATACAAGCGCTGAACTTCCGCCAACAACTCATGGCCGGACATGCCGGGCATATTGACATCGCTGACCACCATATCGACCGGCGCCCGGGCCAGGCTTGCCAGCGCATCTTCAGCGCTGGCCGCTTCCCGCACCTGGAATTTCGCCAGTTCCAGCGTCGTCACCAAAGCTTCGCGCAGGTCGTGGTCATCTTCCACAATCAGAATCTGGGCCTTTGCCATGCTATGTACCTCCAACCTGTTCTTTAAAACCGGGCTGTCAGAATCGGCAGCCGAACTATCGCGTCGGCACCTTGCTGTCCGGGGGATGAAATCGAAAACTCGCCCTGATGGGCCTTGACCACAGCCTGCACCACGGCCAGCCCGAGGCCGGTGCCATGGGACTTGGTGGTGTAGAAGGCTTCCATAATCCGACCTGCCTCGCCAGGCTCGAACCCGGGCCCATTATCGGAAACCCGGATCTCCAGGCGGTCGGAGGTGGCCGAAACAACGATTGAAACGTCGGCGGCCCCCGCCTCCAGACTGTTATTCACAAGATTGGTACAGGCGCCGACCAGGGCATCGCGATTGCACATCAGCCGGCAAGGCGTCTGCACCTGGTTGTCCAGGGCCACCTGCACACCTGGCGCAAGCTTGAGCCCATCCACAGCAGACTCCAGCGCTTCCACCAGACGCGACGAATCCAGCTCTTCCGCCAGTCGGGTTTCACCGCGGGCGAAGATCAACATGTCACGAACCTGCTGTTCCAGATGGGTCAGGCGGGACATCAGCCGGGAAGCGCAACGTTGACGTAGCTCCTCATCGAGATCCGGCTGGCTCAGATGGCCACCATAGAGAATGGCAGCAGACAGCGGTGTGCGAATCTGGTGGGCCAGGGACGCAACCATCTTGCCCATAGCAGAGAGGCGCTGGGCATGAGCCAGTTGCGACTGGAGCTGGCGCGTTTCAGTCAGATCGGTCAGCAGGATCAACTGACCCGGCTGATTCTCCATGGTACGGATCTCAATGCTGACCCGGCGACCATCCTTCAGGGACACCTCATGGCCATCATCGTTACGGGGCGCGAAACAGCGGCGGATAACGTCAATCCAGCGCTCGCCCTCAAGCGGCTCGCCCAGCAAGGCAATGGCGGCCGGGTTGCTCTGACTGACAGTGCCATGTTTGTCCAGCACCACCACACCCGCAGGCAGGGCATTGAGCAAGGTAGACAGACGATCTGCCAGCTGCTCTTTCTGCTCCAGCTCCTGCTGGCGCTGTCGCGATTCATAAGACAGCTCACCGGACAGCTGATTCACCCGAGACTCGAGTGTGCGATAGGAATCGGTAATCTGGCGAGACATGCGATTGAACAGTTCCAGCGCAGAATCTACAGCCTCATCGTCCTGCTGTGGAAACAGTGCTGTCACCTTGTCGTTGACATCAGCCGCAGCGTTGGCATCCGGCTGGTGGCGGGACTCCATAACGACATGTGCGTGGCTCATAACCTTTCCCCCTGACAGGCCCGGCGGGGCCATCAATACTTTTGTTCGGAAGGGTTAAAGCTAACAGCGTGCCAATTAATATTTATTGTTTATTTTCAGATAGTAACGAAACCAACGATACCCGGGGTGACGAATTACCGTCGGCCAGAAACAACAATGGCGTCGCAGGTTACAAACCTTTGACGCCACCTTTTACCGGTCACCCCGGTGCCATCAGGCTTCTTCTGAGTCGTCCCTCAGACCATACTTTCGCACTTTCTCCACCAGGGTGGTGCGCCGTATCCGCAGCTTCTCGGCAGCGCGGGCAACCACACCGCTGGCTTCATCAAGAGCCTGCTGAATTAACTGCTTTTCAAGATTGGAGAGATAGTCCTTCAGATCGATGCCATTCACCGGCAGCAACGCCGGCGCATCCAGTCCCACCAGCCCTGGTATGGATGAGGGCATACCGGAATCCTCTACCGGGCGATTCTCATCGTAATCATCCACATAGCGGAACTTCTTCGGCAATTCCTGCACTCCGATCACGCCATAGGGATGCATGATGGCAAGACGCTCCACCAGGTTCGCCAGCTCACGGACATTGCCCGGCCAATCATGACGACACAGGCTCATGATGGCCGCCGAGTTCATCCGCAATGAACCACGCTTCTCTTTTTCCATCCGGGAAATCAGCTCGTTGATCAGCAGTGGAATGTCTTCGACTCGCTCCCGGAGTGCCGGCATTTCGATGGGGAACACGTTCAGCCGGTAGTACAGATCCTCCCGGAAATCACCGGATTCAATCATGTCCTCAAGATGCTTGTGGGTCGCCGCAATCACCCGTACGTCAGCGGTCTGGGTGCGGTTACTGCCCACTTTTTCAAAGGTGCGTTCCTGCAGTACCCGCAGTATCTTCACCTGCATGTTCAGGGGCATATCACCAATTTCATCCAGGAACAAGGTGCCGCCTTCCGCCATCTCAAAGCGCCCTACCCTCGCCGTAATGGCACCGGTAAACGCGCCTTTCTCATGGCCAAAGAGCTCGCTTTCCAGCAGCTCTGCCGGAATAGCACCACAGTTCACCGGCACGAAGGGCTTATCGCGGCGGGAAGAATGGTAATGCAGATTGCGAGCAACCACTTCCTTCCCAGTACCGGACTCTCCGGTAATCAGCACGCTCACATCCTTGTCGGCCACCTGCTCCATCAACTGGCGCACTTGCTGGACTTTACGACTGGTTCCCACAAGGCTGCGGAACAGCTGCACACCACGCTGCTGGCCGCGCTGCTGGTTGCGGCTGAACTGGTCCCGATAGATCTGTGCGCGGTACAGGGAATCCACGAACTTGGTGTAGTTCAGCGGCCATTCCATCCGCGCAATCACTCGTGCCGCATCGTCCTCTGACATACCCTTGAGCTCAGGGTCGCCAACCAGCAACACTGGTACACCGGTCATGGCCCGGCACACCTGATCTATGGTGGAACAGGCGCCGGATTCGGTGCCGTTGACGACCGCTACCGAAACACTATCCCAGGCCTGATCATCGTCACTCGCCAAAAGCGCCAAAGCCTCGTCGCCGGAAATCACCTGCTCTTCACCGACAAACTCCAGAATGGTGACCAGATCTCGCCGTCTGGCTTCATCCTCACTCAGCACCAGCACTTTGTTATTTTTGGACATTCACAGGAATCTCTTCATGGATTTGTGCGGTATTTAAGACCGTATGTCGGCCCGAGTCAATTTTATGACGCTATCTTTGACGATTCGAGGAGACGCTCTGATAGGTTTTGGCGGCGTTACGGTTCTGGCTGACCCCCTTCAGTGAGGCTTTCGCCTCGTCGCGGGCCTTCACAGCGGCGGCATCGGCCTCGGCCACAAAACGATTCAGCGCTTCCAGTCGCTCACGTACCAATGTGGCGTCGATTCGGCCCTGTTCGAGCTCAGCCATCAACGGCTCCACCGTTGGCCGAACCCGGGTATTGAGCTGGCTCAACTGTTCCCAGTCCTGGTTGTCCAGGGCCTGCTTCAATTCGTGTTGGAGCTGATCCAGATCGGAAAGGAGGGTTTCAGGGTTGGCCATCAGCAATCTCCAGGGTTTGCAGGACAGGCTGGCCAACGGAAGGGCACCATCGAACAGCGATGGCGCCCCGCAACCGGACGATTAACGCCGAGCAGCGCGACGGGCCGCAGAGGCGGTAAACTCGTTACCACGATACCCCGGCGCAAAATTATAGGCGGGGTAACCGTTGTCCAGACCATCAATGTAATAACGGTTAGCCTTCAGATCATACGTCATTTCCATGGTGGTCCAGAAGACCGGCTCGCTGTAGTAGCTGATATTGTGAGCCTCCGAAACGCGCCAGAGCTCGCCTTTCTCGTTGTATTCCTCGGAGACCAGAATCTGCCAGCTGTCCTCGTCAATGTAGAACACACGGCGCTCGTAAATGTGACCGATACCGGTACGGCGCTTGGCCTCTACCACCCAGACCCGGTGCAGCTCATAGCGGGCGAGTGTCTGGTTGATGTGGTTCGGGCGGATGACGTCCTCAGGGCGAACACTGGAATCGTGAAGCTTGTATCCGTTGTAGGGAACCAGCAACTCCCGTTTACCTTTGAGTTCCCAGTCATACTGGTTAGGAGCGCCGTTATACATATCTTTCTGGTCTACCGAACGCAGAGAGGACGAATTCGGCAGGTCTGTCTCGTAGGCCAGGTTCGGAGAACGGCGCAGGCGTCGGGAGCCGGCGTCATAACGCCATGCAAGGCGAGGTGAACGAACCTGATCCAGAGTCTCGTGCACCAGGGTGATGGTGCCCGCCAGCGTGGTTGGGGCGATCGTCTCGGTTTTCAGGTAGAAGATCTTGTTGTCGATATCGGCAAGATCCGCACCTACCTGACTGTACGCGAGGAAATAATCATAATGATTGACCACCGGGTTGAAGGAACCGTCTTCCTGAGGGGTGGCTGAAGCACTACGGAAGGACACTTCCTCACCACGATACCGGAGAATGTGGTTCCAGATCGCTTCCAGACCATTCTGTGGAATGGGGAACGGACTGGTCATGATGGTGTCTCTTACCCCGTTTCCATTATCCAGCAGCTCGGCGGTCAGAGCATTCTGGCGAAACTTCTCGTATACATGTTCGGGAAACGCCGCTGTCCGACGGGTTTCATACACCGGCATGAAAAATGCCGGACCATATTGCTCCAGCATCCGGATGTGGCCGTCCGACAACTTATCCCGGTAAAGATCCAAGTTATCCCCCGTCACCACATACAGGGCGTCATCGCCAGGGAACGGATTGATTTCTACAGACCCCTCGCGCCAATTCGCCGGTGGCGTGGCAAGCCCGCCATCCCAGGCTGGAATGGTGCCCGCCGCGTTGCCCGCGCGCTCGGCACCAACCGGCGTCAACTCATTGTTAAGACGCGCGGCTTCAGCTTGTGTTACTTTTGCCAGCAGCGGACTGGACGCCCCCATAACAGCAACTGCGATGGCAGCAATTAATCGGTTTCGCATCCTCAACCTCCAGCGTGGGTCACTTGAGCGGTTAATACTCACCCAATTTGGCGCTCTTTTTGCCAGTTTCAAACGACCGTTTCAAGTGGTTGTTTGTAGTTTCTTGTGAAACGGCATTGCTGCAAAACGGACAGAGCGAGAAATAAACAGGCAAAAATGGTAGACTCCTTAAGCTTTACTGGCCTTTTTTCTCTGGCTTTCTGTTCGCAGGTTTCCTCATGGCATCGCAATGGCATTCCCTGGTTTCACAAAAGCTGTTTCTGGCCAAAACGTTACTGGCCCGGGTTGAGCACGATGCCGCGGCGACTGTGCCCGAACAGGAAGCTCAGCTGCAAGGCGCCATTGAGTTGCTGCTGCGGGCTCGCGAGCTCCTGCTGGTAATGATTGCCCGATGCCACCAGAACAAAGTCGACAGGCCTGCCTCCATTGACGAGCTGGAGGCCCTGTTTCCCTATCCGATTGCGGAAGCCGAAAAGCTGAGGGAACTATCTGAGACGACGGGCAGCTGGTGGCAGCACCTGAACCAACTGGAGGCTGCGGCTGCGGAGCCGCCCAAAACGCGGAAAACCGTAACGGAAGAAAACATTATTGCGGTCTCGGCAGACTTGGGGCCGGATCGGTCCGTTCAGGCCCTGAACAAGATACTGGCTGCCATGACTGGTTTAGCCAGAGAAATAGACGAGCAACACAGCGAGTGGTAATCCGCCTGGCGGAACCCAACCCATTAACATACGCTGACAGCAGATATAGGTTGAATGAATGTCACCTTCGTTTTTTGAAATTGTACAACTCGCCGACGGCGACTATGCGCTTCGCCGTATTGATGATGACGCTGCTCCACTGGTGCGCATTTCGTTCTCCGACGAAGCCCGGGAGATGCTGGACGACCGGGACATGAACGTCGCCAAGGCCATGATTGCCGCGGGCATAGAAGCCGCTGGCAACATCAGCCACGACATCGACTGGGAAGAGGACGACAGCGACTTCGCCGACAATCAGCCCCACTACACCCTGCACTGAGCACTTTTATCTCTGGCGCAACACCACACCGTGACTGTTGCCCTTGGCTGATGCCTGTTGCAACGTTTCAAGCGCCGCACGACTCAGTTTGTGAGTCCAGAGTACAACGGCATGGCAGGTACCCGCGCCCAGCGCCCGCTCAGCGAGTTCCTGCGCCGGGAACTCGGCCGTTGACCTCAACACCAGAATTTCACTGGCAACAATGCCGTGCATTTTCTGCCACTTGGCCACCAGGGACTGGGGCGGATCAATCCACGCCAGCCAGCGTTTCTCCTGGTTCAATTGTGTGAGCATTGGCAGCAGGAGCTGGAAATTTTCTACCTGCTCCTCCGGAAGGATGATCTCGGTAACATTGCCACCGAAGCCAGAAGCTGAACGCCGCTCCGAACCGGACGTTGCCGCCCTGGCCGCCGGCGCCCGCGCGCCAGAGGAAACCGCGCCAGCCGGAACAACAGCTGCCGGCTGAAATGCCATGTTCTGAGTGAAGCTCAACTGTTCCATTACTCACCTACCTGCGCCATGCGCTGCTGAATACGGTACTCAGTGAAGATCTGAGCGGCGGATAACGCCCACCCCGAGACCTTCAATAAACAATTCCTGCTCCGTGAGATCGACCTCAATCGGAGCAAACTCTTCATTCTCTGCAATCAACCAGACTTTGTTGCCTTCCCTGCGGAAGCGTTTGACCGTGACTTCCTCACCAACACGAGCGACAACAATCTGACCATTGTGGACATCCTGGGTGCTGTGCACCGCCAGCAGATCACCATCCAGAATCCCGATGTCTTTCATGCTCATCCCCCGCACTCGCAACAGATAATCTGCTGAAGGAGAGAAGAAACCCGGCTGCAGCGTGCAGTGATCTTCAATATGCTCCTGCGCCAGGATCGGACTACCGGCAGCAACCTGCCCGATGACCGGAAGCCCCAGATCTTCTTCCACCTCCGGTAAGCGGATGCCCCGGCTCGCTCCCGGCACCATCTCAATGGCGCCTTTCCTTGCCAGCGCCCTCAGATGTTCCTCTGCCGCATTGGCGGAACGGAATCCCAGCTCTGCGGCAATTTCGGCCCTGGTGGGCGGGTAGCCGGTCTCATCCACGTAACGTCGTATGATGTCCAGCACCTGGGATTGTCTTGCAGTCAGTTTCATCAGTCGGGCTCCGGAATTTCGATCCTGTTTTTTTATACAGTGAAATGACTATATACAGTGTTTTATCCAGTGTAAAGCCCCTCCGCTTCGTTTCCGTCCTGTAACGGGAGAGCGCCAGCCTGTATGTTATGGTGACGGAAAACAGACACAGGGAAGCCAGTAGCAACCATGACCGCACACGATCGCTGCAAGATGCCGGAACGCAAGACAAATCGGGAAGGCCAGGAACGAAAAGTCGGGGTTGAGATTGAACTGTCCGGCCTGACCTACGAGGCCCTGGTCGCACACACTGCCCGCCTGCTTGGGGGTGAGCCTGAGCTGACGTCCCGTTATGTCACCCGACTGGACACCGATGCCGGGGCTTTCACCATCGAACTGGACTCTGATCCCATCAAAGATCTGGACCTCGCCGATGAAAGGCTCCCGGAATCCATTCGGGAACTCGGCAACCACGCCATGGATGTCATTGATTTTGCAGCGGAAAAGATCGTGCCGCTGGAAATTGTAGGGCCGCCACTGGCAATGTCAGCACTGGACATGATAGAGAACCTGGTAGACGAACTTCGAGATCTGGGTGCAGAGGGTAGCCGCGAGGCCATTTACTTTGCGTTCGGGCTACAGCTGAATCCGGAACTGCCCGACCTTGAGCCAGACACCCTGATTCGCTACCTGCAAGCCTTCGCGCTGCTGTATGACTGGCTCAAATCCCGGCACCAACTGGATATCAGCCGAAAGTTCACCACCTACATCGAGCCCTGGAGCAGCCGTTACACGGATAAGCTGATGGCGGATGATTACCGTCCCGATCTGGAGGCGCTGATGAGGGACTACCTGCACTATAACCCGACCCGGAACAAGGCACTGGATCTTCTGCCGCTGTTCGCCCATCTGAACAAATCATTGCTAACCGAATACGTGCGGGATCCCAGAATAAAGAGTCGTCCCACCCTGCACTACCGGCTGCCCGACTGCGATATCGACAACCCGAACTGGCACTTCTCCACGGTCTGGAACGATTGGGTCGTGCTGGAGCAACTTGCCAACAACAAGCGGGATCTTGAGGAACTTCGGCGGGAATTCCACAAGGCCCGGAAGTTCAGTTTCCACAATCTCACCCACTCCTGGCGTGAGACCACCGATGACTGGCTGCATCAGCACAGTTATGTCTGACCGGGAAAACGAAACCGACATTCCCGGCCTGACCATCGGTATTAGTGGCCCGGCCCGGCGAAGCATGGCCCACCGGCTGATCAGCCTGGGCCTGCGCCTGCACGGCGCCAGAACCCATTACATACGCCCGGGCGACCGAACCAATGTCGAACTGCTGGACGGGCTGGTGCTGTCTGGCGGCACCCATGTCCACCCCGGTCGCTATGGCCAACAACCCCAGGTAACGGCCCGGTACGATCTGAAACGGGATGCCACCGACACCGAGCTTCTGCAGCAAGCCGAAGTGATCAATATTCCGGTGCTCGGTATCTGCCGCGGCGCACAGTTTATCAACGTCTTTCACGGCGGATCGCTGTGCCAGAATGTCACTCCGCTCCGAGTCCATACCCGACATCGGCCTTTGCTGTTGCCCCTTCAAACGGTTCGTCTGGTACGGGATAGCCGGTTGGGTGGCCTGATGTATAGCCATGTGATTGGCGCCAACCGCATTCACAGTCAGGCCATAAAGCGTCTCGGGCAAAATCTCAGAGTAACGGCCGTAGATAACGACCTGTTTGTGCAGGCCATCGAGAATACCGGCCGGCAATGGTTGATGGGCGTGCAATGGCACCCCGAATACCTGCTTTACCACACCGGGCACCGGCGCATCTTCAGCCATTTTGTGCATGCCGCCCGTGCCCGGAAACTGGAACGACTGGACAACCGGGAAAGCCCGGAGACCCTCTCATAAGGAGAATGACCATGATCAAACACCGACTTCCACTTGCGCTCGCCGCCGCCCTCGCGGTGATGCCGGCCGCAGCCAGTGCCGGAGAAGTGAGCCTGAATGGCGAAGGCATTGTTCGCTATGAGCCGGACAGCGCCAGATTGCAGTTCACCGTCACCGCCGAGCACCCGGACGCGGCAAAGGCCTCTGAACAGGTGTCTCAAACCATGGCCAAATGGCGCCAGGCCATTGCGGACTATCGTAACGAGCTGGACGACTATTCTGATGCCGACCTCAGTGTTTATACACGCATGATGCCTACGCGTGAGCAAGGCCAGGATCCGAAGCAGGTTTCGGTGGCAAGCCAGACCGTCAGCTTCTCGATCGCCGATCTGGATCTGTTGAATCCGTTGATCGGCGAGGCAAACAAGCTGGGACTGCAATACCACCTTGGCGGCCACCAGTTTTTCCATTCAGATGAACAAGGGCTTGAACGGGAGGCTCTGGCACGGGCCATAGCCGATGCCAGAAGCCGCTGCGAGTTCGTCGCCAAGCAACTCGAGCAACGTTGTGGCGAGGTGGTCAGTCTGAATGTGAACGGCGGCCATCGTCCGGTACCGATGATGCGAGCGGAATCGAAAATGGCCGGTGATGCGGTTTCAAGCGTGGGCCCCAGGGAAATCCAGGCCACCGTCAGTGCCACTTTCGAGCTGGACTGAACCTGCCGCTCAGAAGTTCCTTGTATAGAAAATATCCAGCGAAGCCGCCAAGCCACTGGCGGCCTCCAGATAGAAGTAGCGGCCCAGGTCGTAACGCAGGGCCACTGTGGTGATAGGCTCAAATATGCCAACACCATAACGCAGGCTTAGTTCGTCTGTGATATAGCCGCTCGCCACCACGGAGGCCTGCTCCCCTGAACCCTCCGCCTCCAATGTCAGGTTACGGATACCCAGCTCGTTTCCAATACCTTGTGTGATCTTGCTGGCCTGGGTAAGACCCAGTGACAACGCAGCCCGGCTCATCTGCCCCTCATCCCCCTGGCCCCGGGGCGGACGACCAAGAATAACGTACGACAAGGCATCACTCTGCGGCATCGACGGTTCCGAGAACACTTCCGTTTCCGGCTCATCTACTGGGCCGGACAACCGGATCCCGGCGACCACCGTATCAACTTCACAGACTGCCTCAATGTCCAAATACGGTCGGGTCAGCGCACCTACAAAGAGAATCCGTGCCCGGCGCAGGTCCAGTTCCTGGCCAAAGGCTTCATAGCGACCATTCACTAACTGCAGCGCACCCCGCGTATCCATATTGTTGCCAATGCGCAACGTGCCTTCGAGGTTGCCGGTGACACCAAACGCGGCAAACGACACCTCATCCTCACCGACCACCACCGTCACATCCATCAACATGGACCGAATGGCAGGTTCTTCCCGTTCGACACCCACGATGACTTCATCCTCGGAAACCGACACCGCCGATGGGGGGACGCTCTGGACTTCGATTTCGCCTCTGGGCACCTCAACGCGGCCGGAGACCGACAGCTCTCCAGATTTGAAGGCAATATCCAGATCCGGCGCCACCTCCAACCGGGCGTAAGGTTCCAGCGTCACCGGTAGCCGTTCGCCTTTCAGGTTGATCGCGACCTGCGGCGACTGTGCCCACTCCAAGCTCCCGGAGACCTCGCCCTTACTTCGATCATTGCTTTTCCAGCGCCCGCTGATATCGGCCGACTGCCCCCGGAACTCAAGCACTACCAGCAATTCCTCCAGTGGCAGGGGAAGGCCAGGATCAAACACTCGCCCCTCACTAAGCACCAGCTCGCCGGTGACGTCAGGCTTCATCAAGGGACCGTTCAAACGACCACTGCCATTAACCCGCCCCTGAATGTCTTCAATACCGGTAAATGCCGAGAGGAAGGCAAGATTAAGGGCCTGGAGCCGGAATTCACCATCAACCGTGCGGTCACTGGCCAGGGGATCCACAGCAAGATCCAGGTCAAACTGGCCAAGTTCCGGGCCGCTGAAATCGAGGCTGACATTGGCCTCATCCGGTTTAAGATTAGCCTCAACCACTAGCTGGTCATGAGTGATGGGCTGCCAGTCGTCCAGCACCAGAACCCCGAACTCGCCAGCGCCGGCATCAATCCGGATAGTGCCATCGGGACCCGCATCCGTGAGAGTTACGGCAATGTCGGCGTCTATAGTCGATTGCCACCGAAAAGTCTCTGGAAACAACGGTGCCAAAGCACTGGCCGGGAAACCTCGCACTTCATAAGCAATGCGGGAGTCTGGCCACAGTCTCTGGTCAGCCGCACAGACCGAGCTTTGCTGCCAGCGCCAGCAGTGACTACCAAGTTCAAGAGCCCCGGCCACGTAGGTGAGATCCGCTCTCGTATCCAGCTGCCAGATCTGCCCTGGCTCTGGTACGGAAATCCGGCCCCGGGTCAGCTGTCCGAGCCAATCCGGTAGTTTCTCTCCCAGCCCGCCTGCGAATTCCAGCTCAACCGAAGCTTCAGGATGATCGACTTGCAAAGCCAGGGTGTGGCGCTCCCGGGTGCCGCTGAGGGACGCTACAACCTTGTCGAGTTCCTGGCCAGCGAGACGCAGCTCAGTGCCCGACAGATCAAGGTCCAGCACCCCGTCACTATCAAGTCCCGCCTCAAGCTGCGCCTCGCTAACCAGGAATTGATCCTGCCAGGCCAGATTGCCCGCCGTCAGTGAGAGCTCAGCTTCCGGAGCTTCCGGCGAGCCAGCCAGCCGAAGCCGTCCGGCAGCCTCCCCACCCAGACCAGCCAACAGTTGTTGCGGTGCGGCAAGATCAAAGCGCAGGTCGCCCGCCAGAGATTCGCCATACCGTCCACTGCCCTCAATCCGGTTATCCCCGACTGACAGGTTGAAGTTTTGCACAACCCAGTCTCGCCCCTGAGTGGACAAGGTTCCTTTTGCCTGTGCCGGCTGCTGCCGCCATTGGCCGCTGAGATCCAGATCTGCGAATAATTCGGGCAACGCCCCCTCCCGCAACTGGCCTCGGGTAGCCACCGTTCCATTCAAACGTGCTTCCAGTTGCGGCACCCAAAAGCCCGGATTGAATCGATCGAGCTCAAACTGCGCCTCCCAGCTCAGCGGCCCGGAAAACACCAGTTCTGCCTGTCCGGAAAGCGCGCCGGCACCGGTGGTCATGTCCAGCTGGCTAAGGCTCACCGATTGCAGATCCCCTATCAGCCGGGATGTCAGTTCGGCTTCACCCAGGGGCCCCGCCACTGAAGCATCCAGCGCTGCCTGATAACGATCATTACCATACTGAACCTGGCCATCCAGACGTTTCAGCACAACCGGTGGCGGCTCCAGGCCCGGAATCAGGCCGTACCAGGGAAACTCCTCCAGGGTTATGTCTGCGCTGGCATCAATACCGTCACGCCAGGATACCTTGCCGTTCGCACCGAAGCGGCCATCGGAATTGCCCTCCCGATCCCGCGCGATCATCGTAACCTCGACGCCGGAAGCACCTTGGAGGGTCACCAGACCCTGAACTGACGCCTCCACTGGCCCGGTGGACGCCGGGAGCATCGCCCGGGTTCGGGTATCGAAGCCCCGAGCCAGGCTACCATCGAGTTCCAGCCGCCATTGGTCCAGCGTCAGGGTTTCAGGCACGGCGCTGTGCGGCCGAAATTCCGGCGACTGAAGCTTCAGGGTAGCCGGCAAATCGGCATCAAGCGGATCCATCTCCCCCTCAAGGCGGGCATCGAGGTAGCCGCTGCTGGCGCCTGCCACACGAAGATCCCGGGCGCTGCCGGACAGATCCAGGGCAATCTGCCAGTCGTCTCCGCTCGGTGGTGGCAAGGTAACGTTGACTGAAAGATTCAATGGCCAGTCACGACGCATCTCGGCTCGGCCATTGGCGGTCACCAGAATATCACCGCGTTCATACAGAAGGTGGTCAATGTTCAGGGTGGCACCCGACGCCCGGGAATCCAGCTCGACCCGATTCCAGACCAGGTTGTCATTTACCGTTAGTGCCCCGAGCCGGACTTCACCGATATTCACACCCAGGGGCAGATTGACGGAAGGCAACTGGATATCACCTCGTGGCTGATCAGCCTGGTCGGGGGATTCCTGCACAGTAACCGCTATACTGGCCGCCTTGAGCGTGTCCAGACACACTGTCAGCTCAAAAAGGCACGACGGTGACCAGTCAATTTCCGGTTCGCTCACCTTCACGCCAACACCATAGCCCTGCCAGACCAGGCCATCGGCCTGCCACTGCCCCAGCATCGAGCCCTCGGCAGCTTCCGTCCGCAGGCCTGGTACCTGTTCAATGACCCAGGCGGTTCCCGTCTCACTGCGCAGGGCCAGCAGAACTGCAACCACCAGCAACAGGGGCACCAGCAGCAGTATCAGCACAATCACCAGCGGCCAGAACCACCAATGCCGGGATTTTCGGGTTTCCGGTTCGGCATCCGGGGCCTGTGTATTTCTGGATTGCGCCTCGTTCACAGTTCCGGCCCCATGGAAAAGTGAATCCGCCAGCCACCGCCAAGCTCCTCATTCAAACCCCTGGCAACATCCAGGCGAAGCGGCCCCACGGGGCTGACCCAACGAATCCCCACCCCAACACCGGTCGCCAGCGGATCAAAGACATCGTTCACGGCATTACCCTCATCCACAAAGGCGGCCACACGCCAGTTCCTGGCAAACTCATACTGGTACTCAGCACTCCCCACAATGAGATATCGACCGCCAACGGCCACACCATCGCTGTCCTCCGGTGAAAGCGTCTCATAACCATACCCTCGTACGCTCTGGTCACCGCCGGCAAAGAACCGGAGAGAGGGCGGCACATCGGAAAAATTGTTGGTGGCAACACCGCCAAAGCTGAACCGGGCAAGAAAACGATGGTTGTCAGCCAGGGTGTACAAACCCTTGGCAAGCAGATTGACATGCAGAATATCCGCATCTGAAAGCACCGCCCGGTGGGCCCCGGTGACATCCAGCTGTAAACGGAAGCCCCGGGACGGATCCAGTGGCGAATCCGCCTGCAGCTTTGAATAGCTCACACCCGGCAGAAGCAGGCTGGAGGTCCCTCGCTCACCGTCACCAATGCGAAAGCGCTCGCCTTCCCAGCGCATCGACAACACCTGCATCCAACCGTTGTCCAGTTGATGGTTCCATTGCTGACCGAAGGTCAGGCGTTCGGACTCAACGTCTTCCACATGTTCCCGCTGATACCCGGTGCCCAGACGGATGGAATCGGTCATGGGCGGGTCAAGAGGCAATTCGTACCAGCCACTGACACTCTGACGCAGCTCAGAGAGCTCGGTATCTGCCCCTCTCTTGTGCCCCATGGAGTTAATATAGTGCTCACGCCAGTTGCCGCGGAAACGCGGCCCCACATCGGTCGAGAACCCGACGCCCGCAGAGACCGATCTGGGAGGCCTTGGGGTCAGACCGATCGTCACTGGAATAACACGATCCTCGGCCTGGGAAGGAGAGGCATCAATGTCGACGCCAGAAAAATACCCACTGTTGGACAGATCCCGGTTAAGCCGCGCCACCTTGTCGGCATGAAACGGCTCGCCCGGCTCTGTGGTCACAAATTGCCTCAGCAACTGCTCCTCAAAACCATGGCCTTCCAGAAACCTGACTTCGCCCAGCTGATAACGTTCACCGGTGCGATAGGTGAGCAGAATATCTGCGCTGTTGGCGTCCGGATCAACTTCCAGCTTTCGGGTCTCATACTCACCATCAAAATAGCCCAGGCGCCCTGCCCGGTTCTGTATCGCCTGCCGTAATCCGTCGTATTCACCATGATTCAGAATGTCACCCTCCCGGGGGCGCTCCGGAAGGTCTTGCACCAGGTCCGGATCGTCGGCCCCGGGCCCCTGGATATCGACCTGCCGGGATCGCACGCGCACGGGCTCGCCGGGAACGATGGTCAGCACCAGCTCCGCTGGCGCTTCATCCTGTTCATTCACTTGCCAGCGTATGGTCGGATTGTAGTATCCGAGGGCCCGGACCGCTTCTTCCACCTGGGCGACGGCGCTGGAGGCGTAAAGCCGCAATCCATCGGCGGTTCTGTCCTGTACCTCACCCAGCAGGATTTCCGCGTTCTCCTGCAATTGGTCGTAATCCCCCTCAACCTCTACCCGGACCTGGTTGGCAAATCCCGAGCTCGCCTGCAATAACAGCAACCATATCACCGGCCTGATCGCTGCTTGAATGTGAGTCCCGAATAACCGCATCAAAGGATGGCTGCCCTGACCAGATAAAGTGAGTGTTCCCTGTCACAGGGGCGAGAGTTTACCCGCAAGACCGGGGCGCTATCCATGCCCGCCGTATTAAGATTAGCAGCATAACGCCATTGCTGTTGCTACCGTCAGCCTCGTACCTGTTCCAGAAATAGGCTAACCTGTCAGACACTTATAGAGCCATAGACAGGTCCTACGGATGCTTCATGTAAACCGCGAAAACCTGAAATCCAGTCATCAGTTGATCTGGTTCCTGATCGACTTTCTGATGCTTGGCCTGTTGATCATCAACCTTTCGTTCATCATCTGGGATTTCATCTACAACTTTGTGGCTGTGCAGAATCTCCTAAAAGACTACGCGCCGGCACTGCAATCTGCCTACCACCCCATTCATGAACGCTTCATCTTCTACGACCTGATCTTCGTGGCCATTTTCCTGAGCGAATTTGTACTGCGCTGGGGTTATTCAATCAGGGCAAAAGTCTATGACCGCTGGTACTTCTATCCGTTCATCCACTGGTACGATCTGGTGGGCTGCATTCCGGTTGGCAGCCTCCGGTTTCTGAGAATCCTTCGGGTGATCTCTATTATCTACCGGCTGCATCAGTACAAGATCATCGATTTCACCAACACCCGGCTGTTCCGGTTCGTTAATTTCTACTACGAAGCTTTCATGGAGGAGCTTTCTGACCGGATTGTCCTGAAAGTACTCAGCGGTGTTCAGGAAGAAGTTCGGCGGGGCTCGCCTCTGTTTGAGCGTATCCAGCAGGATATTCTTTATCCGCGGCGGGAAATGCTGTCAGACTGGATTTCAGAACGGGTGGCAGTGGCAGCCAAGGAGGGTTACGTACCAAATCGCGGCGCATTGAGGGCCTACCTGGAAAACCGGGTAGACCAGGCCTTGAAGCAGAATCTGGAGCTATCCCGGTTGAATTACCTGCCAGTGGTGGGGCCAACCATCCAGGATACGCTGGAGAATGCGGTGGGCGATATTGTCGCCAATGTGATTCACCAGATTCTCGAAGACCTGGCCTCCACTTCTAACCATGCGTTTATTGAAGATATCGTCAACGTGTTCCTGCCCGAACCTGGCCAACAACAGGAAGAGGCCGAAAACGAAGCGCTAATCAACCTGATATTGGAGGTGGTCGACGCCATCAAGGACCAGGTCCGGGTCAAACACTGGCGCGAGAATCTGCCCTGACAGGAATTGCTCGTTACTGTGGCAACCCATCGATGACCGCCTGACAGACCTGTTCCTGGTTCAACCCCTGGCCCTTGATGGTCAGGTCCGCGTAGCGGGTATAAAGGGCGAAACGCTCTTCAAATAACGCTTCCAGAGACTGGTCGGGCCGACGGGAGATACCGCGGAGACTGAAATTGCCGATACGTCTGCGTACCTCATCCAGAGAAATATCGAGAAACACTACGGTCCCCTTCTGCCTCAGGTGTGTCATCGCGGCCTCACTGTACACCGCACTACCACCGGTGCTGATGACCTGACCTTCAACCTCAAGTGCCAGCAGTACCTGCTCTTCAATCCGGCGAAGGGCCAGATAACCGTCCTGATCAACGATCTCCTGCAGCGTTCGCCCGGCCTGCTCCTGTATCAGCAGATCGGTATCGATAAACCCCAGGCCCAGACGTTTCGCCACCAGCACCCCGACGGTGCTTTTGCCGCTGCCAGGCATGCCGATAAACACCAGATTTCTGCGCCCGATGGTCATGCTGCTTCACGAGCCTCTGCCGAACGGCAGGCCGCCGCGGTGAACAGAACATCGGTTGATGAGTTCAATGCGGTTTCGGTGGAATCCTGAACCACGCTGATGACAAAACCAATGGCAACCACCTGCATGGCCACTTCCGTGGAGATACCAAACAGACTGGTCGCCAGCGGAATAAGCAGCAGTGAACCCCCAGCCACGCCGGAAACCCCGCAGGCCGCAATAGACGAAACCACACAAAGCAGCAGTGCGGTCGGGAAATCCACCGGAATACCCAGGGTATTCGCAGCCGCCAGGGTAATCACGGAGATGGTGATGGCGGCACCGGCCATATTGATAGTGGCACCAAGCGGGATGGAAATAGCGTAAGTATCCGGGTCCAGCCCCAGCCGGTCACACAGGTTAAGGTTAACCGGGATATTGGCAGCGGAACTGCGGGTAAAAAAGGCGGTGATGGCACTGCCCCTTAAACAGGCGAATACCAGGGGGTAAGGATTCTGGCGGGTGTGGAGGAAGACAATCAACGGATTGGTCACCAGAGCCACAAACAGCATACAGCCAACGATGACCGCCAGAAGGCGGCCGTATTCCAGCAGCGCGCCGATGCCGGCATCTGCCAGGGTATTGGCAACCAGCCCGAAGATTCCCAGGGGCGCAAACCGGATAACGGCCCGGACAATGCCGGAAATTGCATCGGACAGGTCGTTCACCACTTGCCGGGTGGCGTCACGGCCCTGGCGCAGCATTAATCCCAGACCAACGGCCCAGGCCAGAATAGCAATGAAGTTCCCCTCCATCAGGGCGCTGACCGGATTCGTCACCGCGCTCAGCAGAAGATTGCGCAGGATCTCGACGACCCCGCCAGGCGGGTTGCCGCTGACTTCCGGAAGCTCCAGCGTGAGTTCCGTGGGGAAGACAAAGCTGGCGATCACGGCTACCACCGCCGCCACCAGCGTACCGATCACATAGAGCAGCAACACCCCACGAATGTGGGTTGGCTGTCCCTGCTGGTGATTGGCAATGGCTGCCGTCACCAGCGCAAACACCAGAATCGGCGCAACCGCTTTCAGGGCGGATATAAAGAGTTGGCCAAGCAGAGAAACCGATTGGGCAGTATCAGGCCAGACCACGGCCAGCAAAACGCCGGCAATGATTCCGATGGTAATCTGGGGTATCAACCCCATCTGCAGCAGGGGGCGTACAACGCCAAGTCGCCGGGAAGACATCTTTGGGCTCCTTTTGCTTGGTCAGAAAGGGGCATCACCCGGCAATAATGGCCATGGGAATAATCTGCCGCCCGGAAAGCAAAAAAGGCAGATCAGTGAAGGGAACTGACCTGCCTTTTTTCTTTTTTGGTAGCGGGAGCTGGATGGTTATGAGACTGATGATTTAGACCCACTTTTTTTGGGCAGAAATAGTGATATTTGTCTTAAATTGATGTGTGATCTAGAATTTTGGGTAAAAGGGAGAGTGGAGACTAAGTACCATAATGCCAAGTAACGACAAGCAGAAATGGCACGGGGCTGATCAATCAGACAACGATAACTTGACCTTAAGGCATCCAGGCCCTCACCTTCAAGCCATCCGTTCCTGGGCTGAACAAAACAACGTCTCCGACATCTTCAACGCCATAGCGCTCACCTTTGGCTTCACTGAAAACTTCACGATCGTCGGAAACCTGTATCGCGAACTCTCTAACCCGGACTCAAAAGCCACTCTGAATCAGTGGGCTGACAATCCCTACATAAGTCACCTAAACAGGTTTCTTCTCTCGTTCAGCCAAGATAAAGACGTTGCCAATAACTATTCCGGACTTCACCAGGGTGTATCGAGAGGCAACACGAAGACTATTCTGAGGTCGGCAGGAGCAGATCTGAAAAACGAGCATTTTCTACTCGAACTAATTATCCAGCCTCAGCCCCCTTCCGACAACAACCTGCTCGACCGTTTACGAAGAACTCTGAAAATATGGCTGATCGTACAGGCACTGGAAAGAACCGCTGAGCATAACTGCCCACATGACAACCAGATTCAGCAGGTCGCCAGCACACTCTGCCTCCCCGGAGAGAACAGCAAATGGGCACTTATTGACACCATTCTTGAAGTGTCATTGAAAGCCTGCCCGTCAGACCACTACTCCTACTCCCAATTCAACCTAGCCATCCGACACGCTGCATCTCAGTTAATCGCCAGATACTCAGGGCCAGAAACCCGTAAAGAGCTGCTGCTTCTTAAGGCCATCCAACGGGTTGCAGAGGGCCAACTCAACCCCACCAGAGTTCAAAAAACAGAGACCGTTTTTCAGACTTCCTTTACGAACCTACTCCAAGCAACAGAGGGCGCATTGGATCTGAGCAGCTCGGCAGGCGGGCCTCAACTTCTTGCCTATTCAGACAGCGAAATAGACTCTGCCGATGAAGAAGCCCTGCATCAACTGCTGCTGTTCGGCGTCGACCCGGAAGAAACACCAGAACAGCAGAAACTCTCGGGTCGAAGCATACTGATGCAGACGGCAGAACTGTCAAACTATCTTCCCTGGTCCTGGGAAAAACCACTTCCCCCAGAGGCCCATCAACTCGATCAGTGGATTAACTGCACTCTGGCTGATGACCGCCCTGAAGACAAACTGGGGGCCGCGTTAGTCTGGCTGGCCGTTCATCTTGAACGCTCCCTGGAGTTCATACAGGAAATTGAAATAACGGATGACTTACGTGATGAATGGAGCATTTCCCAAGACCTAGTAACGGCCCACCGGGAACGACCAAGGCGACACAGCTCTTGGCTTCCGGATGCCGACGCCCAACCTCTGATCGAACCGTTCCAAGACAATCTCCGCGTCACGCTGCCAGAGCAGATACAGAGCGTTCTCCGAGAGGCTACTCATGTTTTCCCGGACATCGCCACTCTGCGGCAACTATGGGCACGGGCCAGCCCACACGCCCTAACGACCTGGTTCAGGCAACACGCAAAACGGCATTTCCCGAGACTCACCAGCGCCAAACTCGCTAACGCACAGTCCCAAAGTGTTTTCGATCAGTCGGGCGATCATTCATTGGCGCGCTTACTTTCGGCCCACCCTCGAGCGGCGTTACCAGCAGCTTGTGGATACGCCAACTGGAGCATCGCTCAGGTCCAAAACGGATTTGGGCTTCCGTTGCAAAACCCCGCATTAGGCGATGAGCGGATCAATCTCCTCGGGAGTCTCCTTGCGCCACTCGAATCCATTTTGGTCGATGGCATTCGGGAAGCCACCCAAACACTGCTGGAAAGCTCGCAAGGCGACCCCATCACTTTCCACAACCATCTCGTCCAATACACTGTCGCGGCACTGAACGCCGCAACCGGTTGCCGTAACCTGTCAGAGCCTTTCGAGTCGATCGCCCACTTCTGTGATCACCCCCCGGCCGTCTTTATCAACGATAAATCCGACGACGGCCTTCACTGCGGACGAATGGTTCCGCTTGCAGGTGGCGCAAACAGGCTATTGGCGGACTATCTTGAGCACCTTCGTCGGTTCAGGGCGAGCCTTCCAGATCAATACAACGACCTTTCACATCGCATCCAGCAGGTTCTGGAAGGAAACTCCGACACCCTGCCCCTGTTCTTCCTGCTCGATAGCAATGGTGCCTGGCATCCATTAAACGATTTAGCCGTCCCAGGGGCGGAACTCTTCTCGTGGCCTCTTCCGAAGAACCTGTTCCGGCACAGGTTTGCCCAGCAGTTAGCTCGAATGAACGTTCACCCCGAAGTCATAGACGGCTGGATGGGCCATGGGGAGCGGGGAACAACCTCCTACAGTGATCATTCAGCAAGGTGTTGGCGAGAGGACCGTGAACGGTATAAGGAAGCCCTGGACGACTGCTTTGACCGGCTAGGCTTTATAGTGCGACTGCCCAAGACCAACTTCGGCATCACAGCCTTCGAAGCCAAACAACCCGCTGATACTTACCGGGAGCCTGAATGCTTTGGTCAGGCACGGCGACACTCGGAACGGCTCAAAGCCCGTGATCTGGCGCGTTCTGCAGCCCGGAAGGAGCTGGACTTGGCACTAGATGCCAGCCCAGTCAGCGATGAGTGCGAACTCAATCAAAGCCAAATTGATCGTCTGGCAAAAAGAATGATCTCCCGCGAAAACGGGATGCCCCACCCTCAGGCGGCTGTTCGGATGGAAGTGTTGGTCCAATGGCTGGAGGAACACCGCCCCCATACAAGACAATTCATACGACATAGAACATTGAGGCTAGGCACCGAACGCTCACTGGTCCGGGACACTTGCTCCAGAGCACTTCAAACCATGCCGAACCTTGCACAATGGGCGCGGGACACGAAGCAGGCCATCCGGCAAGCTCGACTTTCGAAGTCCGATAGTCTGGCGCTGGCCACTGCATTCGTTGCGATTGAAAAGCGCATATCCTATCTCAGACTACTGGAAGATCTGGTTCAAGGGCAAAACTTCCGGGTAATACAACACAAGCAACGCGTGTACCTGGAGTACTCCGAATTCCTGGAGCCCAGTGATTACAATCAACCGGTTCAACGGCATCAGATCGACCACACCACCGGACGACTGTTAGCGAAAGGGCTCGGAATCAAAGACAGCAAGGATCTCGACACAGCGCGCTGTCCGAAGTCGTTACAATCACTGGCCAACATACTGGCAGCAACCAGAGATCTTGATGACAATAAACGAAAAGATCAGTCGGTGGGCACCCTTTTAAAAGAACTGAGCCGGTTAATTGAGCAGGCCAATCTGATTGACCTGCCGGGGATGGTGGCAGGCGCTCTCAGCAATAGAAACCCTCCTACCAGCCTGTGCTTGTACGATTATTTTCGTCTGACAGAAGGTCAGCGATATCAGCCACCGGAGTCCGCTCCAGAGCAGAGCCTACCAGAAACTGAAAATTTACCCCCGATTCCAGCATCAGCCTCTGGTACTTATCCCGAACCTTTTTACGACTCGGCGAAAGCTTTTCTTGGAGGGCTTCAGGACATTCTGAACCGATACACGAAAGCCAAGTCACGAGAGATCGCCAAACAGGTCGAACAGCACTGCCGGGCCCACGCTCACGCTGTCAGCAGTGCCATTTTGCTACTTGGCTACTGGGTCGCACACCGAATCCAAAAAGGTAAAGGCCGAGCTAACCATGCCCACAAAGCCTACGCGGCGGGGTCTGTCAAACGATACTTAGGTGAACTGTCTGGCCCATTTCGTGGTTTCGCCTACAAGGCGGATTTGCTGTTGATGGCCGAGGAGGACGTCACTGAGCTTTGCGCCAAAATGCTGTCTCACTGCGCTGACAAACTGAAAGACCTGGCGTATTTTTCGGCACGCCTTATTGAGTTCTTCGACTGGGCGAGTGAGCGCGGAGTATCCTCTCCCGACTGGGACGAACTTGATCTCGGCAGTGCCCGACGCTCGGTTCGCCCCAGGCTCTTTTCAGAAAGCGAGTACCTCCAGGCCCTCCAACTGCTCCTGCATCCTGACACCGAGGAGATCGAACGGGGTATGCAAGCCGCCTTTGTACTTCTGTTAGGTTTCCGCTTCGGGCTCAGGGCCCAGGAGGCTATCGGCTTACTCCGATCGGACTGGTGCGAATCCGCTGGGCTGACTTGGGTATTGGTTCAAAGCAACTCCATACGCGGCTTGAAAAGCAGCGTCCATAGTCGGCGGGCCGTACCGCTGGTATTTCAGCTGAGTGCTGTCGAGCGGTCATTGATTACATCAATCCTGACACGATATACGACCAGGCTGGGTAACGCCGACAATAAGCCGATTCTTGCCGACATAGAAGGAAATCTCACGCCATTTGCGGGTTCCATTCCATCGGATATTGCCCGGACGCTTAAATTGGTGACGGGAAACTCCCGCATGAGCCTGCACCAGGCCCGTCACGGATTTTGTAATGTGCTGAGCAGTGCCTTGTTTGAGATAGACACACCGCTTGCTAAAAAACTAACTGAATCGGTCGATAGGGAGAGCCTCCGAAAGATACTGCTCGGCAACCACGGGCTGCCGTCAAGACGCGGCTCTATGGCGATCGCCCGGGCGCTCGGGCACCACTCGCCTCGAACGCAATTTCGCTCCTATAACCGTATGATGACAGAGTGGGCAGACAGGCTCACTCCGGTAACCACCCACTACGCCGGCACTATTTCAAAGGCCCTCCAGATTGATCGTTTGCCTGTTAAATCCGACAGTGAAGTGGAGAGTGCGGCTCCCACCATTTTTGCATCGCGAACCAGACTCACGCCCCTTGTAGTGATGGAAGCTCTTAGGCTGATGGCGCTTGGGTACGCGGCTCGCGGAATCGAACCGTTGCTTCGCCTGCCACCAGGAGAACTTGCCGATGTGGAAATTCTGGTTGACCGGATAAATGCGGGGCTGCGGTTCAAAGTCTATGATCCGGAACAAATGAAGAAGACATTCGTGTATGGCACCAAACTGCCGAAGTATTTACTGAAATCGCGCCCGGCTGCCGTTTGGCCCAGACTGCTGCAGATGTGCGACGAGCTGCACAACTGTGAGGAACTGGACACTGACCGACCACTGCCATCTCTCGCCCAGGCATCAAATCTCGTTGGTAGAAATGGCCACTTGCTGATGAACGAGGTCGAAGATGCTCACCTAATGCGGCTTCTGGTGGACACTTTCAAAATCCCCGAGAATTCCTACAAAGTCGTCATAAAGAGCAAACCGGATTATGCTCCCCGAGCTCAAAGAGTGGTTCTGGCAGGTGAATTTGTACCGGCAGCCGCCTCGCTGCAACTGGACACCTTCAACGAGGATTACGATAAAAGCTACACCAGGGCCCGCTCTTACGCGGGATTAGTACTCACCAGCCCTATGATTACCCAAATCCATGATCGCCTGGAGTTGGTATTACTCTTCATCGCCATTGCATCGGCCTACTGCCCGAAACCCGCACCACTGAAACCGTTACCCACCTACCCTAACTGAAGGTCGAAGCTCTCCGCAGGGTCCACCGCCACTTCAGCTAATTCAAGAAGAGTCAATACCGTTTTTTGCTTTCTGGCATCTTGCTGGCTCACCGCTTGAAACTTCACCAGACTGCGATTCGCATAGGCTCTGGCGAAGACACGAAGGAACTCCAGATCATGGCACAAAATCTCAGTTCTTCCCTCGAGTTCCGGGGTGTCATCATCGCTGGAGCTAGGTGTCACCCACAGAGTCACCGTACTTTTTTGCTCGTCGAACCCTAACGGCCTGCCAGTTGCCCGCACAGTGCCAAGAGCTTTTTGCTCGACCGTCAAAGCCGGCATGACACCCTGTACCGTTGCACCACTGAGATCTTCAAAGCCAAACCTCACCATGACGCCTTGCTTGATCGAGCGGCTCGCAAATTTTGCTGCTATCCCTCGGCTAAGGGTTCCAAGAAACTCTTTCTCCTTTTCGGAAAGAATTGGCTCATCCTCCGGTTCGCCCAATATCCTCTGTGGGATCAAATCGCTAAATACCCATCGAGCGGCAGCCCTGAATACATCCACCTCCGAAGCCGTAGCCCCAGGCCCTACGAGCCTCACAACGTAGGTTGCCGGAAATTCTACATCGTGCGTTGGTTCAATCCTAAGACGCCACTCGACAAAAATCGAAGTCACTTTCCTCATATCCCGAAAATCGTTAAGAGCTGACACCACGGCGTCCTTGAGCTGCTTCTGGGCAGGCAGGACTATTGAGGACTCTTCCTCAAACTCAAGAACTCCGCCGGAATTAACGACGTGCGGTGCGCTTGCTGGATGTAAGACGACGATTGTACCGTCGAACGAAACGGAGCCTTCATCAATACCCATAAGATTTTGTTTCCCCATGCTTTCCCATCTGTGTTTTTTCGCTAGTGACCCAAACGATATCGCCGCCATTGTTCCGTGACTAAGTTCTCACCGCATCTTGTCCGGTTAGCCGGACTTTTGTTGCCTGCCGCATGGTTTTGCGGGTGAGGTTATTGCCTACCTGCACCAGCTCGGTCGATTACCACTCAACCATTCTTTTATCACGCTCCAGGCTCGAATTGGGCGAGCAGCTCTAAACAATGGCAATGTCGGGTCATTTAGGCGACACCCATGACGTGCCAAGGCAAACCATGGGCATCACGCATTCATATTTTTTCAGAGAAAAAAGGCGAGGGGTCGTCGAAAAGGTGTGTTTTTTGCGCGCCTTTCAGCAAGCGGACGGAAAATCAGGCAGGTTTTATTGACTTACTCACTCAAATTTCGCATCTACGATGAGAGTGGACGCCGGTCAATTGGAGCAGCAGAATAGACTGCATCGGGGCAATGCTCTTGACGGACCCCATGATAGAATTCCTGAACTCAAATCCCCGAAATGAACAGTAGGCCAAACATGTGGGACAACTTTTTCGTATGGCTTTTGATCTTCTCGGTGATCCTAGCCGCGCCGACCGCACTGATTGGCGGTTTGGTGCTCAGGTCACATGCCAGGCTCTGGCGGGAAATCCACGAATTATCCGAGTCCTCCGATTCAAACTGACACCACCAAAACGAGTCTTGAAGTGACTTTCAAGCCGATCATGTGCCGGACACCTCGGCGTTCTGAGAGTCAGTAAGAAAATCGATCAATACGGACGGCAATCTTCCGCAGTTGCAGTTGATGGCTTGATTGAGTGGTCAGGAAGCACACTGGCAGGTAAAGACGGTTTCCTTGACGGCCAGAGAGGATCCAATAGCAATATGGCGACCGGCGACAGCATGCATCAACTGAAGTCTCCCCACGCAATTTTCTGGATCACAGAAGCTACTGAGGAACAGCCCTCATCAGTACCCAGCAGCTCGAAAGGTTTCTCACCATCGAGCACCGGAACAGGGCTCTGTAGCCACTTGAATGCAAGCTCCGGGGATTCAAAAACCCGTATCGCCTGGAGAATAACATCCGCCGCTTTCTGCGTGATTTCCTGCTCCATACCAACTGGCACCATCTGATCCCATTCTCGAAATGCCTCTGGCATTGGGGCACTCAGGTCACACTGGGCCATCAGATCACTCAAGCTGTAGCGTTTGCGCTCTGTCATCGTCTTACCTTCTATTTCCTTTTCGGCCGCGTATCACCGTGGCTTGCATCGCCCCAGTCTCTTGGCTGGAGAACCTGTCGAGTGGTTGGTATTCACCATCCCACTCCTGAGCATGTCGGTACCGGACAACCTGTTCTGAGATGAGCTCGACAATATCGTCGAACCCCGTTTCGTAACCCTCAACCAGGACAGGCGTTTCCGGCGGCAGTAACTTCAGATGTTCAATCAGTTCTTCCGCTGTCATTCAAACTCCTTGGTCAAATATGACCTTGTCATATCTCCACAACGACAGGCTCGTTGCTGGGTTCGTAGCGAGCGGTACAGGTGCTGGCATTGATCAGTCTCGTGCTTCCTCGCCTGTATTCCCCGTAGCCCTCGTGAATATGGCCAAAGATGTGCGCTTTGAGTGAGAGTTGCTGGATTCGGTGAAGCAAATCAACGCATCCGACATTCTGGCATTTGAATCCGAGGTTTGCCTCGTCGCCAATGCCTTTCGGTGGTCCGTGGGTGACCAGCACATCAACGTTGTCCGGAATAAGTTGCCATTTACGGTGCAGAGGCTCACCACGATCCAGCATAAACGCCCAATCCATAAAGGTGGGTGTCCAAGGTGAGCCCCAGAACCGCACGCCCTCGATCTCGATCCCACTGTCTTCCAGGTAAATAGCATTCGTCAATGCCTGCTGTGCCAATTCCGGCGTTTCCTGGAAGGCCCAGTCGTGGTTGCCTGCAATCACAATCTTATGGCGATGCGGCAGCGTTCCGAGCCAGTCATTGAGCTCTTCGATGTTCTCCAGTGTGCCCTGTCCCAGACTATCGCCCGCATGAACAAGCACGTCGCCATCGGGAATCTCCGGAATACGACGGTGCATGCTGTGGGTGTCTGAGATACAGACCAGCTTCATTCTGTCCACTCCTGTGGCGTTAACAGTTCTGGCTCCAGGCGCCAATCCATATAAGGAAGTAATCGGACCATGTTGCGCGCATCGTCCACACCGCGGTGGTGGTGCCCCTCAAGGGTCAGGTTGTGATAGGCCACAGCGCAACCGAACTCAATAATTTCCATATTGTGGACGCTTTGCGGCACGCCCTCCGGGCTTAACCGGGATTCCCAGCAAGTAGCCTCGAGATCTACGATCAGCAGTTTGCCGTTAGTCATTTCGCGGCACCATTGCCACCAGGTCTAATACGTGGTGCGCCGGCATCAACGGCACCCGACCGGTTTTTGCCAGAGTATCAATCCAGAGCTGATTGCCCTTCTGAACCATCTCGTCGGTCCCAATATGGCCTGACACCACGGCCGAGATGCCCGAAATAGAGTGATCCGTCCCCTGCGCCCGGTTCCAGGGCCAGGTGCATTCAATGGCAAAGCGCTCTGAGAAGGGGCTGTCCTGAACGGTGCACCAGTCGTCGAATGGGCTTTGGGCATGCACCAACCCGAGTTGGCCGTTCTCGCATTCCAACGTGATGGTGAGTGGCATCTGGTAACGACAGCGGGTTGCCAGGCTCTTATAGGAAACCTCGTCCAGGGTCGCGGCCCAGTCACCGCCCATTCCCCAATGCTTGTATCGGCTTCGGCTATCTTCAGCGCCAGCGATAAACATTAACTCATGGTTGCCCATCACGCTGTGTACCCAGTCCGTTGTCAGCACCCACTCCAGAAGTGCCCGCGAATCGGGTCCGCGATCAATGGTGTCTCCCAGCAGAAACAGGCGATCAACCACTTTGTTGAAACCAGCATCCGACAACGCGGCCTGCAGAGCCTTAAACTCGCCGTGAAGGTCACCACAGACCCAATCCACTCCCGTCGGATTGGCGGCAAAAAAGCGGTGCGGGGTCAGTCGCATGCTCATCAACAAATACCACATGTAGGCAGATTGCCTTTTACCAACAACAACATATGGTTATAGGCTAGCAATGCCGATCAAAAAACACCAGCGTTGATACGAGCCCGGAAATCTCAGGGAGAAAGTACTGGAACAGTTCAGCTACTCCAGGGCTCTGCCCTCAACCAGTTCCGCATGGCTTCCCCACGTTTTAACTGGCCAGACCGCTCCCACTCCCAAACCCAGGCGATGATGCGGTCAAAGTCCACCACATCATTGATATCGGTAGGCTGGACGTTGGGCACTATCCGATTGTTCTGTTCAATGTGATGGTAAAGCAGGTCAAACACGGCGCGTTCGTAGCTGGCGCACCTAGACAATGTCACCGGTAGCCCTGACAGCGCCAGAAACTCCGATATATCTACAATCTCTCGTTCTCCGAACAACAAAGAGGTATCCGGGTGGTTATGACCGGCGATAGCCCAGACATCGGGTGCCCCCATGTTGTGCCAGAAAGGTTTTAAGCGCCCCGGGTGAAGAGTACAGAGTGCCGTCAGGCCGGTAATGTATGGAGTCGGCATTGTTATCGTTCTACCCTGCCCGCTTTGCATCAAAGTAGCGTCGAGTTTCCATAAGATGCTTCAGGGAGCCTTGCGCCATAAATTCCAGGGCGGACGTCCCGGAAAAAGGAGCTTCACTGGTTTCCAGGCGAATTCGGCGATTAGCACGTTCAGCCGTCGGGTACATGATTCTCAAGGATTTGTAGATACCCAGAATGTAGCTGATCCGCTCCATGGTATCCCGAGAGAGATTTAAGTGAGGCAACGCCTGATACTTGGTCAGCGTGCTCTGGGACACACCGCCAAGCATCTGCATCATTTCTTCCTCTGTGCAGCCCCACTCACGGCAGATACCAAAGAATCCTTTGAGAGCCACATGCCCTATGGCTTTTTCGTCATCGAGGGTCATTATGTTCGTCCGTTCTTGGGCTGCTCTCGATCTTCCATAAAGTCGTCACCGACGCCTTCAGAGTCGAAATACTCGTCCCAAACCGGGTCGGTCGGCCGATCATAGCGCTTAACCGAACCTTTGAGGCGTTCCAGAGGTGTAAGCTCCTGAGGCAACGGCTCTGCCAACTCATCGGCATGGGCGGTTTGGGGATTGAGGCCTTCTAGGAGCTCTTTTTCGGTTGGGCGTTTTATCGTCATGGTAACGTACTCCATGGTCACTAGCGGGGCAGTTCAAGAAACCATAACCCGCTTTGATCACGTGGTCGAGTCAGGGTCAAAGTGCAATTACGCAACAACCTGACGTTAGTTTATGCCGTTGCCTCTTGATGGTGAGTGGAAACAATTGGTAAAAATGTTAATGAAGATTGCGGTGGTCGGCGTGATAAACCGTGATTGAGTAAATTATCGTAAAATCCAGACTACGATATTATCTGACTCCAGAATTTCATAAGGGAACTCGCACCAATGCAGTGCAGAGTTCGGAGCCCCCCCGGTTACCAATTTAGCGCCGGCTTTGTGTTGTTGATCCGAATGGAAGGTTTGAGACGTGCAATCAGACGACGAAATTCGTAATCAGCTTGCCACCGAGGTGAGTCAAGACTATCTGGCCTACATGCTGTCTCAAAACATCCAGAACAGCATTTCGAGCTCACAGCCCAATAACGAAACTCGTCAGAAGTGCCAGCCCCTATCGCCAAAAGAAAGGGACATTCTCAAAGCCGGCGGAGCGAGGTTCACAGACACTGACGGCCTTACCAGCCAAGAAATAACCCGCCGCCAGATCCAGCTGCTCCAGAATGAGGTGCGAGACATCATTCAGCAAGCGCTTACGCTGGACGAGGTAACCCAACGTCTTTCCGAGTCAAAAGAAGCGGTTCGCGGCCTTCTTGCGAGGACACCCCCGGGGCTTTACACGTTTAAGTCTCCCAGCGGAGTGTTGTTATTTCCTCGCTGGCAGTTTATAGAGGAAACCACTCTCCCCCACCTTCAGATCATTTTGCAGAACCTTGGCCCGGGTGTTAACCTGCTTACCCTTAACCGGTTTATGACGACCGAAAACGGCGATCTGCTGCTCGGCAACCGTTGCCTAAGCCCAAGGGATTGGCTCGCCTCAGGCCATGATCCCTCGGAAGTTGAGATACTCGCCAGAGATATCTCCGGGCAGATATGATGAACACCCAGCACTAGATAATGCGGAGGCACCATGAATATGACAGCAGCCCTCATCGGTTATGGAAGCTTTGTCTTGTCGTTACTGGCCATTGGTGTTGTTGGGTATTGGAATGCTGATGCTCTGGAAGCTTGGGCAACCCGGAGGTTTAAAGGCTTCAGGGGCTGACGGGGGACTCAGCGCTTTAGTATCCAGGATACCGCTCCCAAAGCCCATCGCCCTCCATATAAGAATGCCACTCCTGGCACGTCCACAAATCTGAAGCGACAGCCTCTATAACTCCCCGAAGCTCCAGCGGCTCCAGCCACCGCTGCGGAATCACATTGGTGCCGTGCATGGCCCCAAGAACGTTTCCGGTAATGGCGCCGGTAGAGTCTGAATCCCCATCGTGATTCACCGCCAGCACAATGCCCTGCTCGAAGTTCTTCGCCACCAGGGCGCAATAAACAGAAATCGCCAGCGCTTCCTCTGCGACCCAGCCTTCGCCCAGTTCACAGATAGCTGTGTGATGTGGCTTGTCGGAATGGCTGAGCTCGACAGCCTTGTCCAGGGCCGCCAATGTCTCCTCATGACCGCGCTCTGCCACCAGGAATGTCTTGGCGGTAGCCAGTGCATCCAGCAGAGTTTTTTCGTTCAATAGCTCAAAGATCACAATTGCCAGCACACCACCGGTCAGATAACCGCTCGGATGGCCGTGGGTCAGGCCCGCGCACATGCAGCCATCTTCGAATACCCTCTCTAACCCAAAGCTGCCGTTGAAAGAGCGCCAGAATAGCCCCACCGGAGCCACCCGCATCACACCGCCACAACCTTTGCTGTCATTGCCGGCAATTTCCGGAAATCCTGGGTAATCCCGCAGTGCACTCAGGCACGTCATGCCGGGGGCACGCTGGCTGTGTAGCTCTGGCTGCTGAAACAACCAGCCGTCTTTCTCTACAGTTACCGTTCGGCACTCATAACCCTGCGTCGCCAGCCAGCGTAGATAAGCATTGGCAACCGTGTGGTCGAACCCTGCAATGCCTTTACTTACGCCCCGCATTTGCCCTCGCAGCAAACCCTCTGCGGTAAACAGAGTCATTTGCGTGTCGTCGGTAATCTTGCCTTTACCACCGTAGGCTTCGGCATAGTCTGTAATGCCACCCGGGCCGAAGCGATCCAGAATTTGGGCGTGAGACATGAATTCCACAGCAGAACCCAGGGCATCGCCTATGGCGCCGCCCAGGAGGCTAGCAGTGTAGTGATCACTCAGGCTGGCGTCAGAGTCGATAAGAGGTGACCTTTGCGATTGATCCATTATCTTGCGGCATCCTGCGTTGGTAAGGCATTCTCAAGGTAGCGTTTAACTCTCGCTATAACTTCCTCTCTGTATTCACCATGCCCATGCGTGGCCCGCGGATGAGCAATGCGAAAACAAACACTGCCGCCGCCGTGGAACTCCCAAAGTTTCCTGGGTATCACCGGATCAACGTTTTCATAACCGTCGAAATGATCATTGAATAGGCTTCGAATGATCGGATCAATCTGATCGTATCCGGCAGCAAAAATGATGAAGTGCGGTTTGAGCTGTTTGATCTGCGCCGCAAGCAACTGATTTGAGAGCCTGACCACCTCTGAAAGCTCACCGTCCGATCGGTCTATCGGTGACCGACCGTCGTAATCCCAGGCAAAGAGATTGGCGTACACCAGAGCTTTGGGATCCAGATCCAGCTCTCTTGCCAACCGGAAATAATATTGCTTGAAACGGCTGCTCGTCTTGGTAACAACACGACTGCTGGCACTGAGTTCGAGATGATCAAAGTATCGCTCCACGGCCTCAGTAACGATCTCCTTCGTAGCCCCACGCTCATTAGCCTTGATTACGCGTCGAATGGTGTTTTTACCGTTTTTGGTGTTCCAGCCTGCCGTTTCACGCCCGACCAGCATCACCTTCGGCTGGCTTCCCCAATATTCCTCAAAAGGGACCGGCAGAAACACACCCGAGTATTTGTCTTGTGTCAGATCAAAATGCTCAGACTTCACTCCTGCGAGTATTCTTTCATAGTAACTAATCAGTTCTTTCAATGCTCAGCGTCCCGTTAGCTGGAGAGGTGGGTCGATCCATCTGGCAACCACTCAATAGTCATTCCGCCGTTGCCAAGCCGAACGATGCCCTCATTACGCGGGCATTGGTCACATTCGGCACGGTAAACTAGGAAGCTATCGAGCAACTCCATGAGCTGAATTTTGAAACCAGAGCCTGAGATCTGATCGAAAATCTCATCCTCCAGGGTCCATGACGTGCCGCTCAACCGGTTTTCATCATCTGCACAAAAGACTACTTCACCTTTTGAGCCAACGATGTCTCGATGCTGCTCAGCCATCATCGAGAGGCGGGTTTGTTCAAAATCTCCATCGTAATTGGGCATGGCTAATCCTCATCAAACAGTACAGAAGCGTCAGCTTCGCAGTAGTAGTGAAGTTAGACGCTACATCAGCCTTCCGACAAAAAATGTCGCTTTATTCCAATAGCCTGCTTGGAGTGATGGCCCTGGAATCACATTACGATTCCGCACTGCGCTTTTTCAGCGTTTCCAAATCAATTTTGAATATGCGATCAGATACTGACGATCCGGTTCCTTGCTCGACATACACGGCTTCGTCAGTTGGGTATACACCGCTCACCCCACTGAACCTTGCCCCTCCGGTCTGCACAAGTATCATCACCTTACGCCAAGTGCTGCCGTAATCTCTTGAAATCTCCGCATAGCCCTCAAAACCATAATCATTAAAGCGGATAAGATCACCATCGAGCCAGAAACTATTGGTTGGCATAAGATTGCTTACCTGGGACCAGTTTGCTCCACCGTTAACGGTGATGTTATCGCGGACAAATAGCCGGTCAGCTGACTCCGGATCCAGGGCCAACCCCGCTGAGAACAAAAAGTCAGAATTAGACAGTCCAGTTTTGACCGAGAAAAAAGAAGAACCTTGATCCAGAGACTTCCAGAGATTGTTTTCAAAAGGGGCCGAGGCATAGATCACTGCGGGGTCTTCCGGTGAAACCCGAACATGGCCAAGCAACGCATCCGTAGCGCTCCCAGCCGAGATCTCTGAGAGCACACGATCCCAGTTGCCACCTTGGTCGATCGACCTATAAAGCCCGGGCCCCATCACACTGGAGGTAGCCAGAAAAATACCCTCACTGGCATTGAATGCAGCGCCATCACTGAATGACATAGGATTGCCGAATACCGGATCCCTGATAACACCGGTAGACCAGTTAACACCACCATCGGTAGACAGATGATAAACATCCTCCCCACCGGCCATAACAAGATACGGATCCCCGGAGGCGATGCTCACAAAAGCTACTTCACCAGTCAGAACCTGCGTCCAGTTCATACCATCATCATTTGACAACCATAGGCCCGCGTGTCCGTCACCAACAGTCGCCTCCTTTGTAATGGCATAAATCCTTCCAGAAACTATGCGTACGGCCTCAAACCCAATCACAATGCCGTCAGAAGGCATACCAACCTCGGTTATCGTTGGGATGAGCTGGTAGTTCGCAGTCAGCCTGTTGCCTTGGCTGACAATTATCTCGAAATCCGGCTGTTCTGAAACCAAAATGCCGTTGCTATCTGTCCAGCTTACAAACTCATAACCCGCTGCAGGTGTCGCGGTAATCGCAGCAACTTCTCCCTCCCTGTAAGTGCCCCCGCCAGTCAACGTCCCGGCATTAAAAGGGTTAGCAAATACAACTACCTCATACGTCGCTTCTACCGCCGGAGAATTCGATCCCTCGGAATCCCCTGATCCGCCACCTCCACCGCATGCCGAGATTAACGATATTAGACAACCAATAATCAGTAAGTTAAGGGAGCGAATGGAAAAAACTCCTGAGGAGTGCTGGTTATTTTTGGTTGATCTGGCCGATGTCTGCATAGAAGTTCCATTATCTTGGCTATCAATACGATCTCACTGTGAAGACCGTCCCAGGGGTTACGGTTTAGTGTGCAATCGTCACACCCCAAGCCCGGAAGCAAAACCCGGGCCAACCCCAAAAACCATAAATAACAGTCCCGTAAAGCCTCTCAACATTAGACCTGTAAAAAAAACCGACACAACCTTCCGACCTAGGACTCACTAACCTGCATAACTTTGCTACACTAATTCATTAGTATCAGCATCTTTAGCAAGATACACACACAATGGAGCATTTGATGAAAAATGGAATTCTTACAATAGCGACCCTGGCCCTCGTATGGTCTGTTGCAGGTCCTGCCCACGCTCGATGCGTTGGCCCAGTCGTTAACGGGCAGTGCCTTGGCACCAATGTAGGTTCGCCAAGTACAAGCAGTGATCAGCAAGGCACTCAGCACAATTACCGCTCAGGCTCCGGTGCAACCTATCAATACCCTGAATCCGTGACTTCAACGAGCTGAACTCACGCCCAAAGCCTGCAATAACAAGGCTTAGAGCGATATAATAGCATCTGACACCCATTCACCCAGTCAGTGCTTTCGGCTCATGCGTACCTTTACTCTCCAGCAATCCCGGACCGAAGTCTATACACCCAATGGCGGGCTGGCCCTGGTGGGCCATTGCCTGAACCAGCATACATCGCTCACCAAAACCGCCCGCACCATTGCCAAGCGGCACGGTATTCCGAACATTGAACTGATCCGGACCTATCTTGGCCTGATCACGCTGGGCAAGAGTGACTTCGAGGCGGTCGAGCCGGTTCGAACGGACCCATTTTTCAAGTCTGCCCTGGGCATCAAGCAATCGCCATCGTCGGCCCGGTTGCGCCAGCGATTTGATGAAGACGCTCAAGGCCTGACACCCCTGCTGGACGATGCCAGCGTCGAGTTTCTTCAGTCCGTCGAAGCTCCGGTGTCACCTCTGGCGATGGGCCACGTTGCGCTGGATATGGATGTCTTTCCCATGGACAACAGCCAGACCCGCAAAGAGGGTGTCAGCTACACCTACAAGGGTTATGACGGCTATGCGCCGATGGCCGCCTACCTTGGGCAGGAAGGCTGGTGCCTGGGTTGCGAGCTGCGCCCTGGCAGCCAGCACGCCAACAAGGGATTTCTCGATACCCTCAAACGGGTGTTACCCCGGGCTCGATCACTGACGGATAAGCCCATTTTGTTGCGCCTGGACAGCGCACACGATGCCCGTGCCAATCGCGATTTCCTGCGCGA